>JACPFM010000023.1:0-53114 GCA_016182965.1 Deltaproteobacteria bacterium
TCCCGCTAGAGGTGTTCCACGGCGAGAGGCACCTCGCGAGTTCTGGTGCAAAGCCAGTCTAGAGTCTAGAGAGTCAGAAGAACGAGAGCTGTGCAGCGGCGGGGAGCCCAGGCTGCACTCTAGACTCTGGACTCTAGACTCTGGACCAACGAAGCAACGGCACGCAGAACCCGACCGGATGCAGGTCGGTGCAGCGCGGGCAACCGATCACAGCTTCCCGGCGACCTCTTCGACCTCGAAGCACTCGATGAGATCACCCGGCTTGACGTCGTTGAAGCCCTCGAGGCTGATGCCGCACTCGAAGCCCTTCTCGACCTCGCGCTTGTCTTCCTTGATGTGCTTGAGGCCGCTGATCTTGCCCTCCCACACCTGCACCGAGTCGCGGATGAGGCGGACCTTGCCGGCGGCGCGCTTGATGGTGCCGTCGACCACGAGGCAGCCGGCAGGCCTTCCATGGCCTTCTTCACGTCGTCGACGGCGTTGTAGATGATGTTGTAGAGGCGGATCTCGACGCCCTCGGTGTCGGCCAGCTGCGAGGCCTTTCCGGCCGGACGCACGTTGAAGCCGCAGATCAGCGCCTTGGAGGCGACCGCCAGGTTGACGTCGCCCTCGGTGATCGCGCCGACCGCGCTGTGGACGATCGAGACCTTCACCTTCTCGCCGGACAGCTTGGCGAGCGCCTCGCCGACCGCCTCGACCGAGCCCTGCACGTCGGCCTTCACGATCAGCCGGAGCTCGAGCTGCCCGGACTCCGCGACGCGCTTGGCGATGTCCTCGAGGGACACCTTCGCGGTCGACGGCATGATCGAGCGCTTCTCCTTCGCCTTGCGGGCGTCGGCGAACTCCTGCGCCTTGCGGGCGTCCTTCACGACGTCGACGGTGTCGCCGGCGTTGGGGACGTCGGAGAGGCCGAGGATCTCGACCGGCGTGGCCGGACCGGCCTTGTGCACGACGCGCCCGTGCTCGTCGGTCATCGCGCGCACCTTGCCGAACGCCGGACCGGCCAGGACGATGTCGCCGACCGAGAGCGTGCCGTCGCGCACCAGGATGCGGGCGACCGGGCCCTTGCCGCGATCGAGCATGGCCTCGATGACGGTGCCGCTCGCCGGCTTGGTCGGGTTCGCCCTGAGCTCGAGGACCTCGGCCTGCAGCGAGAGGCCGTCGAGGAGATCGTCGATGCCCTCGCCGGTCTTCGCGGAGACGTCGAAGAACATCGTTTCGCCGCCGAGCTCCTCGGGCACGAGCCCGAGCTCCATCAGCTCGCGGCGCGGACGCGCCGGATCCGCGTCCGGCTTGTCGATCTTGTTCACCGCGACGACGATCGGGACCTTCGCCGCCTTGGCGTGGTTCACGGCCTCGCGCGTCTGCGGCATGACGCCGTCGTCGGCGGCGACCACCAGGATGACGATGTCGGTCACCTGCGCGCCGCGGGCGCGCATCGCGGTGAACGCCTCGTGGCCCGGCGTGTCGAGGAAGGCGATCTCGCCCTTGTTGGTCTTCACGCGGTAGGCGCCGATGTGCTGCGTGATGCCGCCCGCCTCGCCGGCGGCGACCTGCGCCTTGCGGATGTAGTCGAGGAGCGAGGTCTTGCCGTGGTCGACGTGACCCATGACGGTCACCACCGGCGGACGCGACGTCATTCCCTCTTCGAGCGCGGCCTCGGCCTCGCCACGGAGCTCCTTGATCGCCTGCTCGTCGGAGACGGCGACGTCGGAGACCTCCCAGCCGAACTCGCTCGCGAGGATCTTCGCGGTGTCGGAGTCGAGCGTGGTGTTGATGTTCACGCCGCTCATGCCCATCTGCATGAGCTTCATGAGGACATCGGTCGCCTTCAGGCTCATGCGCTGAGCCAGCTGGGCGAGCGTGATCTTCTCCTCGATCTTGATGACCTTCTTGTGCGCCGACATCTCGACGGTGCTCGGCGCCGCGTTGGGACGCCGCATCGTCGAAGGGCCTGCGCCCATGCGACCGCGCATGCCACCGGCGCCACCGACCATGCCCGGGCGACCACCGCCGGGACGGCCCGCGCCGGCAGCGCCACCGCGCGCAGCCACGCCGCCCATGCCCGGACGACCGGGCGGGCTCGCGTCACGGCGAGGATCGTACTGGACTCCGCGACGCTGCATCGGCGGCGCAGCGCCGCCAGCGGGACCGCGCGCGCCCATGCTCCGGCTCTGGACCGGCTGCGGCATCGGCACGCCGGGTCGACCGGCCCACGTCTCTATGCCCGTCTTCGGGGCCGCCGAGCGCACGGGCGCAGGCGGCGCCGGAGAAGGCGGCGGCGGCGACGGCACACGCGCGGCGAGCGGCGGCGGGGTCGGAGTGACCGGCGGCGGGGGCTCGGGCGCGGGCTCGACCGGAGCCGCGACCGGCTCGGGCGCGGCTTCGACGACGGGCGAAGGCGGAGGCGGAGGCGTGGGCGGCGCCTCGACCTTCGCTTCCTTGATCTCTTTCGGCTCCGGCGCAGGCGCGGGCTCGGCCTTCGCCTCGACCGGAGGCGCGGGCGCCTCGGCGACGGCGACGGGCTCGGGGGCCGGCGTCGGAGGCGGCGTGAGCGCGGTGGCGACCGGCGCGGGCGCGGGCTCGGGAGGAGCGACGGGGGCGGGACGCTCCTCGCGCGGCGCGCGCGCTTCGACAGCAGCTCGAGGCGCACGCGCCTCGGCAGAAGTGCGAGGCGCACGCGCCTCGGCCGGCGAGACGGCGGAGACGCGCGCCGGCTCCGGCACGGGCGCTGCGGCCTCGTGTCCGTTGGTCGGCCGGGCCGCGACGGGCGCCGCCTCGGCGGGCGCCTCGACCTTCGTCGCCTTGCGGCGAACGACGGTCGGACGGATCCGCTCCTCGACGACCGCGGGGGCCTTCGCACGCTCGAGCGCGCGACGCGCACGCTCGGCGACGTCCTGCTCGACGGCGCTCAGGCGGTTGCGCACCTGCGCTCCCTGCTGTTGGAGCAGCGTGAGCGCAGCCTGCTCGTCGATGCCGAGCTGCTTCGCGACCTCGTAGACCCGAACCTTGCTCATTCAGCGTTCTCCCGCGACGTACGCATCGCCCCCGGAACGGTCCCGGTGCCCCCGGATCCGCCGGCACACATCCACGCCCTTCGAACCTCTGCGGCGAGCGACTCGCCCGTCACCGCGAGCACCACGACGCCTTCGCGCGCAGCCTCGCCACGTCGACCGACGGCCGCCGCGAGGCGGAGCCGATCTCCGAACACCAGCGCGCGCCCGTCCTCGAGCGCGCGTCGCACCTCGACGCGCGCGGCCGCGGCGGCGGCGTCGGCGGCGACCAGCACCACCTTCGCGGCGCCCGCGCGCAGCGCATCGATGACCGCGTCGGTCCCGACGGCGACCAGACCTGCGCGCGTGCCGCCGGCGAGCAGCCCGTCGAGCCTCCGCCCGAAGGCTTCGGCGATCGCGGCGGCCAGCGCGGACGGCTGCACCCGCATCTCGCGCTTGAACGCGCGGGGCAGCCCCTTCTTGCACGCCTGCTCCAGACAGTCGGGAGACGCGTGCACGTGCGCGCCGCGACCGAAGCTCCCGCCCTTGGCGTCGGGCACGACGGCGGCGTTGGCCTCGTCGAGCACCACGCGCACGAGCACGCCATCGGGGCTGCGCTTGCCGCAGCCCACGCAGGTGCGCTCGGGCGTTCGTTCGATCACGGTCTGCACTTCCGGTTCCTTCCTCGTCTTTCGCGTCTGCTGAGTGTCGCGTCGCCGTTCAGGCGCCCTCGCCACGCTTCTCCTGTCCGATGCGCTTCTCGGCCTCGATCAGCGCCTCGGCGCCCTGTCGGATGGCGCGCGCGCGCTTGATCCCGAGGCTGGTCTTCAGGGCGAGCTTGTCCTCCGCCTCGGCGACGATCGCCTCGGGCGTCTTGTAGCCGTGCTGCTCGAGCACCTCGGCGGCCTTGTCGTTGACGCCGCGCACGAACATCAGGCGGTCGCGCGGACCGAAGCCACCGGCGGCCATCGCGTCGCGCAGCTTCTGATCGCGCTGCGTCTCGAGCGCCGCCTCGGCGGCGCGCTTGACGCGCTCCGCGGCCTCGACGCCCCCGAGCCCCGGAATGCCGGTGAGCTCCTCGGGGCTCGCCTCGGCGACCTCCTCGACCGAGCGGAAGCCCAGTCGGTACATCGACTTGGCGACCGGCTCGCCGACGCCGCCGATCTGCTGGAGCGCGCTGACCGCCTCGTCCTCCATCGTGCGGAACTTCGACTCGCTGATGATGTCGAGCTTCCACCCGGTGAGCTGCGCGGCGAGGCGCACGTTCTGGCCCTTGCGGCCGATGGCCAGCGAGAGCTTCTCGTCGGGGACGACCAGCTCCATGCGGCCGTCGGCCTCGTCGAGGATGACCTTGTGCACCTCGGCGGGCTGGATCGCCGCGCAGACGAAGCGGGCCGGGTCCTTGTCCCACGGGACGATGTCGATCTTCTCGCCCCGGAGCTCCTGCACGACCGCCTGGACGCGCGAGCCCTTCATGCCGACGCACGCGCCGACCGGATCGACGTCGTTGTCGCGCGAGGCCACGGCGATCTTGGTGCGCGCGCCCGGCTCGCGGGCGACGGCCTTCACCTGCACGATGCCCTCGTAGATCTCGGGCACCTCGGCCTCGAAGAGCTTCTCGACGAGGCGCGCGTCGCCGCGCGAGAGGATGATCTGCGGGCCCGGCCCCTTGCGATCGATCTCCTTGACGAAGGCGACGATGCGGTCGCCGGCGCGATAGGTCTCGCGCGGGGTCTGCTCGCGATAGGGCAGCACCGCCTCGGTGCGCCCGAGGTCGACGATGATGTTGTTGCCGCGCTCGAAGCGGCGGACGATGCCGCGGATCAGCTCGCCCTTGCGGTCCTTGTACTCGTTGTAGACGAGATCGCGCTCGGCATCGCGCAGACGCTGGATGAGCACCTGCTTGGCGGCCTGCGCGGCGATGCGCCCGAACTGCGCGCGCTGCATCTCGATCTTGAGGATCTTGCCGAAGTCGCGGTCCTGCTGGCGCGCCTTCTCGAGGTCCTTGGGGAGGTAGAAGATCTGGAAGCCGAGCTCCTCGCCGACCTCCGCCTCGAGGCCCGCCTTGGTCGCCTCGGTGAGCGTGATCTCGCTGCCGGGGCGGGTGACCTCGCCCTCGACCACCGTCATGTACATGAAGAGATCGACCTGCCCGGTCTCCTCGGAGAACTTCGCCTCGAGCTCGCGGTCCTCGCCGAACGCGTTCTGCGCGGCCTTGAGGATCGCCTGCTCGACGGTCTCGACGAGGACCTTGCGGTCGATGCCTTTCTCCTTGGCGACCGCGTCGATCATCGTGGAGAGCGTGATGTCGCCGCTCGCCGCCCCTTGCGAAGTGTTCATCATCGTTTCTGCTCCGAGTCGCCTCGTACCCGCCGAGGCTTGTCTTCACCGGTCGAGGCCGAGCCCTCTGCCGCGACCTTCTTTTTCGATTTTCCGGGCTTGATCTTGGGCGCCGGCTCGTAGACCAGGCTGGCGCGCGCGATGCGCGAGAGCGGGAACGAGACCTCGCCGACGTCGTCGTCGCGCAGGCGCGCCAGGCCGTCGCGCTCGCCGAGGATCTCGCCGCGGAACGCCTTGCGCCCGGGGTGCCCCTCGATCGGCTGCTCGAGCCGCACCTTGGCGCGGAGCCCGGTGAAGCGGCGCCAGTGCTCTTCCTTGGCGAGCGGTCGCTCCAGCCCGGGGCTCGAGACCTCGAGGTGATAGGCGTGATCGATGAGCTCGGCGACGTCGAGCGCGGTGGAGACGTCGCGGCTGATCCAGCCGCACTCGTCGATGCCGACGCCGCCGATGGCCGAGCGGGGATCGTGGCCGAGGCGCTCGACGTACAGCCGCAGGACCCAACCGACGGGCTCGCGCCGCCAGTCGACCTCGACCAGCTCGCATTTGTGCGCGGCGACGACCGGCTCCACGATGCTCACGATCTGCTCCCGAACGCGACCGGGTTCGACCGGCACGCGAGCGCCCTGGTCCGCCGCCGTGGCGGGCTCGGCCGAGCGCTTGTCGGAGGGATCGTGCTGCATAGACTGGTTATCGATCGTCGCTTTTGGCGGAAAAAAAGAGCGGAACCCACAGGGGGCCCGCTCGGGTCTCCCATCCCGGCAGATGGCGCGGACGACGGTCCACACCCCTACCGAGGGCGGCGCCATGTTACCCAGCCAGCCCCGGAATTCAAGCGGGGCGGCGCGAAGGCTGCCGGACGCGGCTCGGGGCTCTGGTTGGCGGCGGAGCCCCACCACGCTAACCGGTCTTCCTCATGCGGACCGTCATGCGGACCGTCATCCGGACCAGACGGGCCGACGCGGCCGCGCTCCTCGCGCTCGCGTTCTGGTTGTTCGCCGGGTGCCGCCGGACGGCCACGAGCACGACGGACGCCGCGGTCGACGTGCCGAGCCCGGCCGCGAGCGCGTCGCCGAGCACCGGCGGCAGCTCGTCGCCGGAGCGCGCCTGGATCGACGCCCGCCCCGGCGATCCGCTCGAGCTCGCGAGGCTGGCGGACCTCGAGGGCGCCCTCGGCCTGGCCGAGGTCGCGACCAACGACCAGGCGAGCCCCGACGATCGCGCGACCGCCATCCGCGCGCTGATGTTCGTCGACGATCCGACGCCCGCCGTCGAGGCGCTCACGCGCCTCGTGTCCGATCCGGCGGTCGCCCAGGGCGACGCGCACGGGGCGGTCGAGCGCTCGACGCTCGCGCTGCAGACGCTCGTCGCGATCGCGCCACGCCGCGCGCCGATCGAGGAGGTCGAGCCGGGCGCGTGGCGGGTCTGCGGCGACGGACTGCTCGCGGCGTTGCAGACGATCCATGGCGCGGTCAGGCGCGAGCTGGCCATCCGCGCCCTGCACGCGCTCGCCGATCGCGGCGCGGTCGCGCGCGCGCTGATCCCCGCGCGCTGAATCCCCGCGCCCCGATTCCGCGCGCCCAGGTCGCACGAGGTCATTGCCTCGGCGCGGCCCGACCACGCATCATGACCGCGCATCATGACGCGCAAGACCGACCTCATCCTCGCCATCGATCAGGGGACCACCGGCTCGACCGCCGTCGTCGTCGACGCGGAGGGCAACCCGCGAGGACGAGCCAACGTCGAGTTCCCGCAGCATTTCCCGCAGCCCGGGTGGGTCGAGCACGAGCCGCAGGACATCTGGGGCAGCGTGCTGCACGCCATCGGGCTGGCGCTCGAGCGCGCCGGCGCAAAGGGCAGCGACGTGGTCGCGATCGGCATCACCAACCAGCGCGAGACCACGCTGGTCTGGGACCGCAAGACCGGCGAGCCGATCCACCGCGCCATCGTCTGGCAGGATCGCCGCACCGCCGAGCAGTGCGCCGCCCTCCGCGCGCGCGGCGCCGAGCCGATGGTGCGGGCGAAGACGGGGCTGGTGCTCGACCCGTACTTCTCGGGCACCAAGATCGCGTGGCTGCTCGACGGCGTGCCGGGCGCGCGCGCACGCGCGGTCGCGGGCGATCTCGCCTTCGGCACGGTCGAGACGTACCTCGTCCACCGGCTGACCGGCGGCGCCGCGCACGTCACCGACGTGACCAACGCGTCGCGCACGCTGCTGCTCGATCTCGCCACGCTGTCGTGGGACGACGAGATGCTCGAGCTGCTCGGCGTGCCCCGCGTCATGCTGCCGCGCGTGGTGGGGTGCGCCGAGGAGGTCGGGCGGACCAGGGGCGTCCCGGGGCTCCCCGACGGGATCGTGATCGCCGGCATGGCCGGCGATCAGCAGGCCGCCCTCTTCGGCCAGACGTGCTTTGGGATCGGCGACGTCAAGTGCACGTACGGCACCGGGGCGTTCGTCCTCATGAACGTCGGCTCGACGCCGGTCGCCTCGCGGCACGGACTGCTGACGACCGCGGCGTGGAAGCTCCGAGAGGGCGACGCGCCGGTCTACGCGCTGGAGGGCTCGGCGTTCATCGCGGGCGCGGCCGTGCAGTGGCTGCGCGACGGGCTCGGCATCATCGGGTCGGCCTCGGAGGTCGAGGCGCTGGCCCGCTCGGTCCCCGACACGGGCGGCGTCGCGTTCGTGCCGGCGCTGGTCGGGCTCGGCGCACCGTACTGGGACGCCGACGCACGCGGTCTCATCTGCGGCATCACCCGGGGGACCACGCGCGCCCACCTCGCCCGCGCGACGATCGACGCGATCGCACAGCAGACCGCCGATCTCGTCGAGGCGATGAACGCCGACGCCGGATCGCCGGCCGCTGACCAGGCACGCGGCGGCGCCCGGTCGATGAAGCGCATGCGCGTCGACGGGGGCGCGAGCGCGAACGGCCTCTTGCTCGAGCTGCAGGCGAGCTACGCCGGCGTCCTCGTCGAGCGCCCCAAGGACATCGAGACGACCGCGCGCGGGGCGGCGATGCTCGCCGCGCTCGGCGCGGGCTTCGCCTCCGACGTCGAGGCGCTCCGCGGTTGGTCGAAGCCCGACGTCGCCGTTCAGCCCGGGCTCGACGCTGCTCGGGTCGAGGCTGCGCGAGCAGCCTGGCGGCTCGCGGTGGCGCGCGCCCGCTCGTCGATCGCCGGCGGTTGACCGGTCGCCTCGCGAGGCCACCGGCGCGGCCGCATCTCAAGAGTGATAGAAGTCGAGTTCGGATCCCGCGCGGCCACGCGGGTCCGACGCCGGAGCTTGAACATGCCTGCCCGACCCCAGCCTCCTTCCGCCGAGGGCGCGCCCGCCGAGGACGCGCCCGAAGACCACGCACCCGCCCCCGATCCCGACGCGCCGCTGCGCGACGTCCCCATCGACTGGGAGGCGCTCGAAGACGCCTTCGAGAACAACGCGCCCGAGGTCCACAGCTATCTGCAGCTCGCCACCGGCGAGGTGATCCGCGTCGTCGACGGCGTCGCCGATCCGCAGATGCACGCGCGGATCGCCGCCGATCCGGGGTACCTGCGCGTCGATCCGGTGAGCTCGCGCGAGCAGTACCGCTGGATGGAGCGTTTCATCCCGATGGTCGAGAGCGCCGACCTCCGCGGACGCCTGCACCAGGCGATCGACGGCAAGGGCGCGTTCCGCCGCTTCAAAGACGTGCTGATGGCGCACGCCGAGGAGCGCGAGCGCTGGTTCACCTACCGCAGCGAGCGCCTGAAGACCTTCATGGACGCGTGGCTCCAGGCGCACAGCCTGCGAGCGATCCCGCGTCCGGCGTGGAACCCGGCCGACGCGCCGGCGCCGCCCGCCGAGGGCGCCGCCGCGCCCGCCGCGCCCCGCGAGCAGAAGCGCAAGAGCGCCGACGCGCTGCGCCGCCATCTGCGGGAGGTCGCCGACTCGCTCGGTCCGCGCGACCTCGACCTCCTCTGTGCGTTCGGCGACTTCCTGCGCGCGCGCCGCGTGGTCCGCGCCGCACGGTCGGCCGACGGCGTCGAGAGCGACGGCGACGATTTCCCGTCGTCGTCGGAGCTCCGCGCCGCGCCCGTGGCGGAGGAGAAGTGAGGCTGCCCTTCGCGTTCGCGATCGCCCTCGCGGTCGGGAGCGCGTCGGCCGCGCCGGTGGTGGCCGATCGCGCCGTCGCGCGCTTCAACGATCCCGAGGCGTCCGACGCCAAGGGCGCGCTGCGCTTCGTGATGATGCGCGAGCTCGTCCTCGAGGCGTGGCTGGTCGCCTACGAGCGCGCGCCGGCGGGCACGCCGGCGATCGACGACAAGACCCTCCGCATCGCGCTCGATCGGCACGTCATCGAGGCGGTGCTCGGGTCACGCACGCTGCCGCTCGTGTACGAGGCGAGGGTCGACAAGGCCGCGACCGACGCGCGCAACGCCGAGGTCCTCGCAGTCGGCGGCGAGGAGCGCTTCCGTGAGCTCCTCACGCGCGCGACCGGCTCGGCCGCAGGCGGCGCCGCCGAGATCGAGGCGGTCCTGCGGCGCCGCGCGCGCACCGAGCTGTACCTCGAGAGCGCCGTCGGCCTCACGTTCGAGCCCAACGAGGGGGAGCTGCACGCCGCGCACGGGAAGATCCCCGCGGTCGCCGGCAAATCGTTCGAGGAGGTCGCCGCAGCGCTCCGCGCCTACCTCCGTACGCTACGCTTCCGCGAGGGGGCGCAGGCGTATCACCAGGCGGTGCGCAGCAAGCTCCGCCTCGAGATCGTTCCCGAGACCTGACGAGGATTCATGGCCCTTTCCGAGCTTCCCCCGCCCATCGACGACACCGGCGACGCCGGCGCCGAGCCCCCGCTGGTGCGCGTGCCGCCTCCGGGCTCGATGTCGAAGGCCTGGCTCGCGCGGCTGCAGGGCGTCGACGCGCCGTGGACGGCCGCGCGTCGCGAGCGCCGCGCGGCCATCTCCGGGCTCGACGAGTCGCCGATCGTGCTCGTGAGCGCGAAGGGAAGCAACATCGCGGACCTCGACGGCAACCGCTACGTCGACTTCGTCGCCGCCTTCGGCGCCGCCCTGCTCGGGCACGGCGCCACGCGCGTCGCGCGCACCCTCGAGATGCAGTCGGAGCGACTCGTCTTCGGCCTCGGCGACGTCTACCCGTCCGACTCGAAGATCGCCCTCACCGAGCGCCTCGCCCGGCTCTTCCCCGAGGCGGGCGCGCGCGTGATGCTCGGCCTGTCCGGGTCCGACGCGATGGACGCGGCGATGAAGACGTCGCTCCTGGCCACCGGTCGGCCGGGGATCGTCGCGTTCGAGGGCGGCTACCACGGCCTGGCGACCGGGCCGCTCGCGATGAACGGCCTGCGCGCCGAGTACCGCGCCCCGTTCGCGCCGCACCTGTCGCCGCACGTCCGCTTCGCCCCGTTCGCTCGGCGAGAGAGCGAGCTCGACGCGGCCCTCTCGGCGGTCGACGCCCTCGCCAAGAGCGGCGAGATCGGCGCGATCGTCGTCGAGCCGATCCTCGGCCGCGGGGGCGTGCACATCCCGCCGGCCGGCTTCCTCGGCGGCCTGCGCGAGATCGCCACGCGCACCGGCGCGCTGCTCGTCGCCGACGAGATCTGGACGGGCCTCGGCCGCTCGGGCGCGATCCTGCGGAGCGTCGAGGACGGCGTGATCCCCGACCTGGTCTGCCTCGGCAAGGGGCTCGGCGGCGGCATGCCGATCAGCGCCTGCGTCGGCAAGGGCGAGGTGATGGAGGCGTGGCGCAACCCGAAGGGCGTCTCGCCCGAGCTCGCCGAGGCGGGCCTGCACGGCGAGGCGATCCACACCGCGACGCACTTCGGCAACCCGCTGGCCTGCGCCTGCGCGATCGCGGTGCTCGACTCGATCTTCGGCCAGAAGCTGCACGTCCGCGCCAAGGACGAGGGCGAAGTGTTCCTCGGCATGCTGCGCGAGGCGTGCGGCCCCGAGACGAAGGTGCGCGAGATCCGCGGCAAGGGCCTGATGCTCGGCATCGAGGTCGAAGGCGGCCCCGCGCGCGGCCTCGGCCTCGTCCGCGATCTGATGATGACCGGTTGGCTCGTCCTCACCGGCGGCGCCGGCGACGTGATCACGCTGACGCCGCCGCTCAACATGCCGCGCAAGCTGATGGAGGCGTTCACCGAGCGCTTCGCGCAGCTCGCGGCGATGCGCGCCTTGTGACCGCGACCGCGACCGCGACCGCGACCGCGACCCCCGCGAGCCTCGCCGAAGCCGACGCGCTCCACGCGCGCGTCCTCGCGAAGATCGCCGGAGGAGGCGAGCCGTTCGACGCGCTCGCGGCGTCGATCGCGCGCCACCAGGCGCGGTACTCCGCGGGCTACGCGCGGCTGTGCGCGGCGCGGGGCGTCGATCCGGAGCGCGACCCGCCGTCGGCTTTGCCCGCGGTGCCGACCGACGCGTTCAAGCTCGCACGGGTGGCGACGTTCCCCGAGGCGCTCGACGCCGCGGTCTTCCGCACCTCGGGCACCACGGCCGGCGCGCGCGGCGCCCACGCGATGCGGACGCTCTCGACCTACCACGACGCGGCCATGGTCGGCGCGGCGTCGACCCTGTTCGCGCCCTTCGGCGCGCGGGCGCGCATCGTCGCCGTCGCGCCGTCCCCCGCCCAGACGCCGGAGTCGTCGCTCTCGCGCATGCTCGGATGGTTCGTCGAGGAGCGCGGCGACGCGCGATCCGCCTTCGTCCGCCCCGACGACGTCGACGAGGCGATCGACACGCTCGAGCGCGCCGCGCTCGACGGTCCGCTGCTGGTGCTGGCGACGGCCTTCGCCTGGGTGCACCTCATCGACAGGCTCGACGGGCGGTGCGTCCCCCTGCCCCGCGGGTCACGCGCGATGCAGACCGGCGGCTTCAAGGGGCGCTCGCGCGAGCTCTCGGCCGAGGAGCTGCGCGGCCTGATCGCGAGCACGTTCGAGCTCCCGCGCGAGGAGGTCGTCGGCGAGTACGGGATGACCGAGCTGACCTCGCAGCTGTGGGCGACGCCCGAGGTCGGCAGCACGGCCGATCGCTGGCTGTATCGCGCGCCGCCGTGGGTGCGGGTGACCGCGTGCGATCCGGCGACGCTCCAGCCTCTGCCCCTGGCGAGCCGCGGCATCGCCCGCATCGAGGATCTCGGGAACGTCGAGTCGGCGTGGGCGATCCAGACCGCCGACGAGGTGATCGTGCACGAGGGCGGCGCCGTCGAGCTCCTCGGTCGGCTGCCGGGCGCGACGCCGCGCGGGTGCTCGCTCGCAGTCGAGGAGCTCGTCTCCTCGCCTGAGGTCGAGGAGCTGGTCTCAGGAGAACGGCCGTGACCCCGCGGCTGCGGGTCGAGGCCTTGATCATCGCCGCGCGCAGGACCTTCGGTCCCCGCCGCGATCCCTCGCTCGTGCGCGCGCTCGCCGCCGAGAGCGGGCTGCACGAGGCGAACGTCACGTGGGCGCTCGATCACGCCCTCGAGCTGTCGCCGACCGAGGAGGAGCTCGAGACGTTCGTCCGTCGGGCGCCGCACCGCACGGCGGTCCTCGTGGTCCTCGCGGCCAACGTCCTGGTCGCGCCGCTCCGCGCGATCGCCTGGGCGCTGGCCCAGAGCGATCGCGTGTTCGTCCGTCCGTCGCGCCGCGCGAGGCTCTTCACGCGCGCGCTCGCGTCGGCGGTGCCCGCGCTCGGCCTCGACGTCCTCGAGCTGTCCGACGATCCAGGCTCCGACGTCGCGCGCGCCATCGCCGCGCTCCCCGACGGCGCGGCCGTGCACGCCTACGGCGGGCGCGCGACGATCGACGCGATCGCCGCCGCGGCGGCCGCCCAGCCGCGCGAGATCGCGACCGAGCTGCACGGCCCCGGCTTCGGCGCGATCGTCGACTCCGCGGAGGCGATCGTCGCTCACGCCCCTGCGATCGCCGCCGACGTGGTCGCCTTCGATCAGGCCGGGTGCCTGTCGCCGCGCATCGTCATCGTCATCGAATCGCGCGCCGCAGCAGGCGGCGACGCCCACCGCGCCGCCGAGGCGCTGCACGCCGCGCTGTCACGCGCCGGGCAGTCCATTCCCCGGCGCACCCTCGACCCGGGCGAGTCCGCGGCGCTCGCGCGCGCGCGCGACGCGGCGATCTTCGCGGGGCGCGCGCACGAAGGGAGCGAGCACCTCGTGGTCGAGCTCCAGGCCCCGACGCTCCTGCCGGTCGGTCGAGCCCTCGCGGTGGTGGGCGTGTCGAGCGTCGTGGAGGCGATCGCCGCGCTCTCCGCGCTCGGCCCCGACCTGGCCGCGGTGGGCACGTCGCTCTCGCTGCCGTTGCCCGGCGTGCGGATGGCGGCGCTCGGGCGCATGCAGACGCCGCGGCTCGACGGCCCCGTCGACCTGCGGGTGCTCGGCCGCTGACGCGACCGAGTCATCAGTCATCAGTCGTCAGTCGTCAGCTCGAGGACGAGAGTGTGCGGGCCCGTCTCGTGACTGATGGCTGACGACTGACGACTCAGTCGACGATCTTGCCGGGCGCGATGCTCCACCCCGATCCGCTTTGCCGGCCGGGCGAGGCGCGAGGGTCGAGCGCGTCGATGCCCTCGTCGCCGTCGAAGAACTCGAGGAGCCCGGTTCGGCGCGCAGCGGCGTCGGCGCGGCCGAGATCGATCAGCCGCTTGGCGAAGGTGCCGTCGAAGAGGACGTAGCTCGCGAGATCGGCCTCGACGTCGCCGCCGAGGTACAACAGCTTGAACAGCTGCCGCGCGAGCGCCGCGCTGCCGCGGAACCGGCCGCGCGAGACGTGATCGGCGGCGATGCGCCCGATGTCCTCGGTCGGCTTGATCGCGAGGCAGCTCACCGGCCGGTGCGTCTCGCCGCCGCGCGCCCGCGAGGCCTCGGAGAGGCGCTCGAGGAACCCGTCGCCGAAGGCGCGCACGCCGTCGTCGATCATCGCGTTGATCCGCGCGAGGACGTCGAGGTCGTTGATGACGTGGTCGAGGAGGAACGCGTTGAGGACCTTGCCGAGCAGCGCCGACGCGCCGAGCGGCCGCGGGTTGCTCGGCCCGGTCTCCGGCGAGGCGAGCCCTCGGACCTCCTTGGAGAGCGCGACCGCGAACACGTGCGTCGCGCCGAGGCGCAGCGCCGGGGCGATGGGCGTGTTCAGGCGGAGGCCGCCGTCGCAGTAGTACTCGTTGCCGATGCGCACCGGCGGGAAGAGCAGCGGGATGGCCGCCGACGCGAGCGCGTGCCGCGTCGTGATCATGTCGGAGCGGATCAGGGTGCGCGGCGGCGCGGTCGTGGGCAGCGCCACGTGCGGCGCGGTCTGCATCCAGATCACGGTGCGGCCGGTGTTGACCTCGGTCGTGGAGATGGACAGCGCGCGGAGCGAGCCGCGGCGCAGCTGCCGGCTGACGCCGCGCCAGCCGACCTCGCGCTCGATGAGGTCGGTCATCGGCCGCACGTCGAACAGGCCGGTGGGCTCGCCGCCGCCGCCGAGCAACAGGCGCGGCAGCCCCACCGCCTGCCGGACGGTGAAGCCGAGGACGCGCCCGATCTCCAGCGTCTCCCACAGCTCGACGAGGCGCCCGATGCCGTGGGTCGGATCGGACGCGTGGGCCGCCAGGTAGCAGGCGTTGAGCGCGCCGACGCTGGTGCCGCAGAGGATGTCGATGCGGGGCACCCGCCCGCCGCGCATGCGCGGCAGCTCCTGGAACAGGTACGAGAGGACGCCGACCTCGTAGGCGCCGCGAGCGCCGCCGCCCGAGAGGACGAACGCGGTGCGGCGCGGGCCGCGCAGGCGCGCGCTCTGCAACGACAGCGAGTGCTGCTGCGGCGGAGGCGACGGCGGGATCGCCGTGCGGGTGACGCGCGTCGCCTGCACGCCGTCGCCGGGCAAATCGTTCTCGTCGAGGTCGAACGGCTCCGACGACCGCGGCGGCTCGGGCCGTTCCGAGGAGCTCACGACGCCACCCCGGGCGTGCGGGTCTCGCTCGGAGCGCCGCCGGTGCCGGTCGAGACGGCCTCGGAGGCGCCGAGCAGCCGCTCGACCTCGGGCCGCCGCAGGAACAGCGCGCGCAGGCGCGGATCGCGGATGTTCTGCAGCACGCGGCGGGCGTAGGCGCGTGCGCGCGCGTAGGCCTCGGGCGCCAGCAGATCGCTGGCCTTCTCGAGCGCGCGGGCGCAGAGCGTGCGGACCTCGAGCGCGAACTCGGAGCCCTCGGTCGCCTCGACCAGGTGGATCGCCGTCTGCGCCAGCAGCGATGCCTGCGCCTCCTCGCCGACGTCGGCGCGGGCCTCGGCCTCGATCGCGGTCGCGAACAGGTGGAAGCTGTGCAGGCCGCGCGCCTGCGCGAGCGGCCGCGCCTGGGCCGCCAGATCGGCGGCGCCGCGCACGTCACCCTTGGTGCGGAGCCACATCGCGCGGGCCACCAGCTCGTGCGTGCCGTCGTAGGCGTTGCCGGTGACCGCGTTGAGCGCGCGCGCGTCGCCGAGGAAGGTCGCCGCGCCGTCGAGATCGCCCGACCAGGTGAGGATCTCGGCCGAGACGAGCAGCGTATCGGTGCGCCCGTCCTGATCGCCGTAGCGCTCGTGCGCGTCGCGCGCGCGCTTGAGGTAGGCGAGCGCGCGCGGCAGATCGCCGAGGCGCGCGTAGCACTGGCCGATGTTGGTCAAGGTCTTGGCGATCTGGAACCGGCCGCCGATCGAGAGGTCGAGCGACACCGACGACATCGCCAGCGCGATGGCGTCCTCGTAGCGCGCGAGCACGAACATCGCGTAGGCGAGCGCGTTCTTGGTACGCGCCTCGCTGCGCTTGGCCCCGACCGCCCGCAGCAGGGCGATGGAGTCGGCGTACACGCCGACCGCCTCGTGCGTGCGGCCGAGGCGCCGCAGGAGGATGCCCTTGGCGCGGAGGACGTCGGCGCGCAGGCGCAGCGACACGCCCTGCTGCTGCGAGATGCGCAGGGCCTCGTTGGCGGCGCGGAGCGCGCCCTCGACGTCGCCGAGCTCGCGCAGGAACTCGATGACCAGCGCGTGCGCCTCGAGCACCATGTTGGGGTTCTTGGTGGTCTCGGCCATCGCGATGGCCCGCTGCGCGACCGGCAGCCCGCGCGCGAGGTGCGCCTCGTCGAGATCGACGCGCGCGGTGCGCAGGAGCGCGATGGTGATCGTCTTCGGCGTCTTGAGCGTCTTGGCGAGCGCGCGCATCTCCTCGAGCTGGCGCTTGCGCTCGCGGCGGCGGCCGATCATCCGGTAGGTGGACTCGAGCGCCTCGTGCACGACGAACCGCCGCGGATCGTGGGGCGGATAGAGCGACAGCGCGCGGTGGTAGTAGCGGGTCGAAAGCTGCGTCTGATAGGTGGCCCGCGCGGCGTGCGCCGCCTCGACGTACATCTCGCCCGCGGCGCCGAACGCCTCGCCGCGCGCGAGGTGGCGCGCGACGATCGCCGCCGACAGCCCGCGCGCCACCGACGTGGTGCGCAGGCGCTCGCCGAGCACGCGGTGCATGCGGATCTTCGCCGGGCCCTCGATGGTCATGTACGCCACGTCGCGCGCCACCGGGTGACGGAGATCGATCGCCTCGCCCTTGCGATCGCAGATGCCGCGCGCGCACAGGCGCACGACCGCCTCCTCGATCGCGTCCTCGGCGATCTGCCCCGACGAGGTCGACGCGTCGCGGAGCACGCCGATGTCGAGCGGGCCACCCATGACGGCGATCCACTGGGCGACCTCCTTCTCGTCGGACGGCAGCTCGTGCAGACGCTCGGCGAGCAGCTGCTCGAGCGTCGACGGCAGCGGCATCTCGCCCGCGCGGTTCGTGCGCACGAGCTCGCTGCCCGTCTCGGTCTCGCGGACCTCCAACGCGCCGCGCTCGATCAGCGCGTCGACGATCTCGAGGAGGAAGAAGGGATTGCCGCCGACGCGCGCCGACAGCTCGCTGCAGACCTGGGCGACGCCCTCGCCGCGTGCGGCGAGGCGCGTCTCGAGCAGCCGCAGCTGCTCGTCGGGCGTCAGGCCGCGCAGCTCGACGCGCACGATCCCGGAGAGGGTAGGCGCGATGCGCTCGTCGGTGCGCGCGATGAGGATCACGAGCGCGGGGATCGGGTACGAGCCGCGCAGCAGATCGCCCATCAGCTCGAGGCTCTGGCGATCGCCCCACTGCACGCCCTCGACGACGATCACGAGCGGACCGCGCACGGCCAGCGCCGCCAGCAGCCGCCGCACGCCGCTGACGAGCATCTTCTTGCGGAAGCTCGCGTCCTCCTCGCCGCCGCCCTCGGCCTGTCGACCGGTGGCGACCTCGGAGAGGCGCTCGATCGCGCCCTGCGCCGCCGGCCCCTCGGCGAGATCGCCGAGGACGCCGGCGATCGCCTGGGTGGCCTGGCCGAGCGACTCCGAGCCGTCGAGCCCGCAGCCGTCGCGCACCAGCTCGCCGATCGCCGCGTAGGGGACCTCCGCGTGCGACGGCGGGCACTCGAGGCGGAGCGCGCGCGCGTCGGGCGGCATCTCGCGCAGGAACGACGCGACGAGCGCGGTCTTGCCGATGCCCATCTCGCCGACGATCAGGCGCGAGACCACCTCGGGACCGGCGACCGCGCGGTGGTAGGCCGCCTGCAGGTCGGCGCGCTCCACGTCGCGACCGACGAGCTCGCCGGCGGCGATGGCCAGCTCGGCGTGGCGCTCGTCGCGGGTGAGCGCGCGCACCAGCGCGTAGGCGCGGACGTTCTTCGGGAGGGGCGGCTCGCCCTCCGCGCGGCCGGCGTCGAGGTCGAGCGTGGGCGCGTCGCCCCACTGGAAGTCGCGCCGGATCAGGCGATAGAGGCCGCCGGCGACCCACGTGCGACCGGCGGGCGCGGCCTCGGCGAGCGCGTCGGCCAGCGCGTCGGCGCTCCCCTGGATGGCGTGATGGAGGAGGTGGCCCTGCTCGTCGCGATCGCCGGAGGCCACGGCGCGCACGATGCCGATGCACGCGGCCAGCACCACCGGCAGGTCGGTCGAGAGGTCGGCGAGCGCGTCGTGCGCGTCGAGCGCGAGCGCGGCCGCCTCGAAGGGCGCGCCGGACGGGTTGGCGGTCAGGCCGACCACCGCGCGCGCGATGCGCTCCTCCTCGTCCCAGGTCCACCGCGCGCCGCGCTTGAAGGCAATGCCGTCGAGCACCTTGCGCGCGCTCTCGCGCGCCGTGGCGAGGGCGCCCGCGCCGAGGTCCATGGCAAGCTCGTCGAAGCCCTGCATGCGCAAGTGCACGAGCGCGACGTGACGGAGCTCCTTCTGGACCTGGCCCGCGCCGCGCGCCGGCTCCGGCGGGACCGTGCGGCGCACGTCCTTCGCGTCCCTCTTGGAGGCGGCGGGCACCGCGACCGCGGTCAGCGGCCCCACGTCGTTCGACGAGAGCGGCGGCGCCGCGCGCGACGGCAGGAGGTGGTCGGGATCGATCGTGTCGGAGACCGGCGAAGGCGCCGCGGCGGGCATGCCCTCGGAGAGACCGACGGAGGGCGGCGGCGGCGGCGCTCCGTCGTCTCCCGGCGAGGTGATCTCGCGCGCGGCGAACTGCGAGACCGTCGCCTCGACCGCGGCGGCGTCGACGAGGTCGTCTTGCTTCTGGAGGGCGCGCGCGATGGCGCCGGCCATGTCGCGCGCGGTGGCGAAGCGCGCCTCCCTGTCCTTCGACAGGGCGCGCACGCAGATGGCGTCGAGCTCCGGCGGGACCTCGCTCGCCCACATGCTCGGCGCCTCGACGTCGCCCCTGCGCACGACCTCGAGCAGCTCGTCGCCGTGCAGACCGGCGTAGAGCGCGCGACCGGTGAGGATCTCGTGCAGGACGATGCCGAGCGCGTAGATGTCGGTGCGGCGATCGACCGGCTCGCCGCGCGCCTGCTCGGGCGACATGTACGCGAACTTGCCTTTGATGACCCCCGACTCCTCGGTGAGGATCTTCGCCGACGCGATGCCGAAGTCGGCGACCTTCACGCCGCCGTCGTACGAGAGCAGGATGTTCTGCGGCGACACGTCGCGGTGCACGATGTCGAGCGGCGTGTGGTCCTCGCCCTTGCGCTCGTGGGCGCAGTGCAGCCCGCGGGCCGCCTCCATCACGATGTAGGCGCCGACCCACGGCGGCAGCCGCTGCCCCTTCTGCTTCGCCGAGGCGATGAGGCGGCCGAGGTCGAGCCCCTCGACGAACTCCATGCAGAGGAGGAACCCGCCGTCGGTCTCCTGGAAGTCGAAGACCTGGACGATGTTGGGGTGATTGAGGCGCATCGACAGGCGCGCCTCGTCGATGAACATCTGCCGCATGCGCGGCGATTGGTTGTGCGCCGGGAGGATTCGTTTGACGACGACCAGCTTCTGGACGCCCTCTGCCCCGCGCGAGCGCGCGAGGTAGACCTCGGCCATTCCTCCGGCGCCCAGCCTGCGGATCACGTCATAGCGACCGAGCTTCTGCGGCGGAGCGGACGAACGGACCATCCAGCGGTGCCTGTCAGTCTAGCGGACCGGACCCGCCGCGTCCGCCTTTGCGTGCTAGGCTCGGGCTCGGGAGGCACTCGGGAATGGGCCATTCGCACCGTCACCCGCTCTGTTGCACCGCTTCGCGCAGCGCCGCTTCGCGCGGCGTCACGCTCGTCGAGGTCCTGGTGGTGTCGGCGATCATCGGCGTCCTCGCCGTGCTCGCCTCGGTCGGTTACGGCCGGTGGGTGGCGTCATCGAAGATGGCCGAAGCGACGAACATGGTCGCCGGCATCAAGGACGCGCAGGAGAACTACTACAGCCAGGCCGGCACGTACCTCGACGTCTCCAACTCCATCGCCCCCGGCTACCTCTACCCCGCGAAGACCCCGGGGCCGACGAAGGTCGCGTGGGGCGACAAGTGCGATTGGTGCAAGAACGACTGGAAGCGCCTCGGCATCAAGGCCGACAAGCCGATGTACTTCGGCTACGCGACCGTCGCCGACGGCGACGCGTGCGATCCGAGTTGCCGCGGGCTGTCGTTCACCACGGGTACGACGGGCGGGGGCGGCGCAACGAAAGGCGGCGCGATCGTCTGGACGAAAGAGGCGGGCGGCCCGATCGCCAAGCCGTGGTTCGTGGTGGCCGCCTATGCCGACACCAACGGCAACGGCGTGTACGCCAAGGTCCTCGGCATGTCGTTCAACTCGCGCCTGGTGATCGACGGCGAAGGCGAGTGACCGTCACGCCCGTGTGACGCTGCCGCGCCGAGGGACGCGACGCGCCCGCGACGGCGCGCTCGGGTATGCTCCCCCGCACGATGAAGCGGAGCTGGCTCGTCGCGCTTGCGGTGCTGCTCACGGGGTGCGTCGTCGACCAGGCGTCCGACCATCCGTCACACGACCACGACGAGGCGCTCGGCGTCGCGCGCTCTGCGCTGACGGTCGATCAGGAGATCGCCAAGGCCAGCTGCTCGACCTCGAGCGCGGTGGTGCAGGGCCTCTCGCAGCAGATCCTCGACGAGATCGCCCTGTGCCTGAAGCCCGGCGTGCTCGTGAAGGTGCCGAGCGACTCGAAGATCGACAACGACTCGGTGCACCCCTACCTCCTCAAGCCCGCGTACGACGCGCTGAAGAAGGCCGCCGCGAGCCGCGCCGACGTCATCCACGTCAGCTCGATGTTCCGGACGGTCGTGCAGCAGTACTTCCTGTGGCGGCGATCGTCTTGCTACCCGGCCGTCGCAACGCCGGGGTCGAGCAACCACGAGACCGGCATCGCGATCGACGTGTCCGACCCCGACAACTCGACCTTCCGCTCGGTGCTCGGGGCCAACGGGTTCAAGTGGCTCGGCTCGTTCGATCGCTTCCACTTCGACTACGTGGGCGCGGGCGCCGTGAACCTGCGCGGCCAGGACGTGCTCGCGTTCCAGCGGCTGTGGAACCGCAACAACCCGGGCGACAAGATCGCCGAGGACGGCGACTGGGGTCCGCAGACCGAGTCGCGTCTGCGCAAGTCCCCGGCCGGCGGCTTCGCGACCGGCGCCGACTGCGGGCCGCCCCCGCCCCCGCCGGTGAAGCCGTGGCCGGCGCTCGAGATCGAGGCTGCGGCCGAGGGCGCCGATCGGTTCTCCGACGGCGCGTCGACCGCGATCGTCGACGTCATGGAGGGCGACGAGTACCTGGTGAACCTCGTCGTCCGGAACGTGGGCAACGAGGTCGCCAAGGACGTCACGCTCGGGGTGTGGATCGAGGAGCCGTTCGTCGTCGCCGTCCGCTACGACATCGAGTCGGACTGGGGCCACGAGGGGACGTTCGAGATCAACGACGCGAACGCACGCGCCGACAACCCGCAGCACGACGGGCCGGGCAGCGCGTTCGCGCTCAAGATCAACGGGCTCTCGCCGAAAGAGACCAAGCGGGTGCGGGTCAAGGCCAAGGCGGCGCGCTACTCGATCGGGCTCGCCGACGCGCCCGACGTCCGCGTCTGGGTGAAGGACGTGCCCGGCGTGTACACGAAGGAGGACTTCGGCGCGAAGGCGACCAACGTCGACGGCCGGCAGACGTACAACGCCGGCGATCTCAAGGCCTGGGCGCCGGTGGACATCTACTCGCGCGTCCGCTGGAGCTTCGATGGAGGGATGCTCGAGGGCTGGAACGAGGGCGGCGCCGCCGAGGTGAACGCCGAGGACGAGAGCAAGGGTCTGGTGGTCACCACGACGGGCGACGCGCCGCAGGCGATCGGGCCCGAGACCTCCTTCGCGGCGGCCGACTGGCCGGCGATCGCGCTGAAGGCGTCGAGCACGCTCTCCGGACCGGCGAAGATCTGGTTCACGACCGCCGACGCGCCGGGCTTCGACGCCGCGCGCTCGCTCGACGTGACGCTCCCCGGCAGCGAGACCCGCGAGGTCGTCGTCCGCCTCGCCGATCACCCGGCGTGGCAGGGCACCATCACGCGCCTGCGCATCGATCCGCCTGCCGGCGCCGGCACGGTCGCGTTCGACGAGATCCGGATGACCGACGGGGGCGGCATCCCCGCGCCGACCACGCCGGCGGCCGCGCCCGACGGTGGCGGCGGCGACATGGCCGGGGCGTGCGGCTGCCGCACGACCGCGGGCGCGCCGAGCCTGCCGGCGCTCACCCTGATGGGCGCGCTCGCCGCGCTGCGCCGCCGGCGTCGCCGCCCATGACTGGGTCCAAGGTCGAAGGGGTCGAACGTCCTACGTCGTACGTCGAACGCCGAAGCGCTCGCTCTCTCCTGCGACGTTTGACTTTCGACGTTCGACCTACGAAGACACAGCGGCGGCAGGGCGCCGGTCGACGGCACGCCCCAGGGTCGCGGCACGGGGAGCGGAACATGCGACGGAACACGTGGGTGCTCGGCGGGGTGTCGGTCTCCATCCTCGCGCTCTTCGCGGCGCACGGCTGCGGCAAGGACCCCGACACGCCGACGCCCACCCGCCCGGCCTACGCGCACGACGACATCGACGCGGTGCCGACGACCGAGCGCGTCGTGCTCCCCGCGCTGCAAGAGCCGGTGCGCGTCATCCGCGACAAGCGCGGGATGATCCACGTCTACGCGCGCAACCTCCACGACGCCGCCCTCGCCCAGGGTTTCCTGATGGCGCGCGATCGCGCGCCGCAGATGGAGCTCTTGCGCCGGGTCGCCGAGGGGCGCCTCGCCGCGGCGCTCGGGCAGCTCGACACCTCCCTCGCCGCGCGCGACATCACCATGCGCGCGATGGGCCTTCGGCGCACCGCCGACAAGTACTACGCGTCGCTGAAGGACGGCTCCGACGCGAAGGTGATCGTCGACGGCTTCGCGCAGGGCGTGACCGCGTTCTACCGCGACCTTCGCAGCAAGAAGGCGCAGATCCCCAACGGCTGGCTGGTCATCCCGCGCGAGAAGTACACCGACTGGGAGCCGCAATCGACGCTGGCGATCGCGCGGCTGCAGACCTGGTCGCTCTCCTACTGGGGAGACGACGAGCTCGAGTACACCGAGACGCTGCAGAAGGCGCAAGACACGTTCAAGTCCGGCGCCGCCGACGCCGCGCTCGCCAAGCGCGCGGGCTTCGCCGTCGACGCGCTGCGCTTCGAGCCGCTCGAGAAGCGGACGGTCATCGACGGCCCCGCACCCACCGCGCCGGCCTTCCGCGACCTGCGGCCGGGCGGCGTCGCCGCGCCGCGCGTCTCGCCGGCCCTGTGGGCGAGCGTCCGCCCGACGCTCGCGGCGATGAAGGCGACGCGCGACTTCATGGGCAAGGGCGGCTGGTCGTCGAACAACTGGGCGGTCTCGCCGCAGAAGAGCCAGAGCGGCGCGGCGATGGTCGCCAGCGATCCGCACCTCGGGCGGCTGGCGTCGTCGATCTTCTACATGAGCGCCCTGCACGTGCTCTCCGACGATCCGTCGAAGCGCTTCGACGTCGGAGGGATGGCCTTCGCCGGCATCCCTGGCGTGGTGCTCGGGTTCAACCAGCACATCGCCTGGGGCGCGACGGTCGCGGCGTTCGACGTGCAGGACGCCTACCGCGACGTGATCAAGGACGGCAAGGTCACGCTGAAGGGCGAAGACGGCAGCCCGCGCACCGTGGCCGTCGAGCCGATCAAGGAGCGGATCAACTACGGCAACGGCCCCGACGTCGAGATCACCCTCGAGACCATCCCCGGTCACGGTGTGGTGCTGCCGACCATCGAGGGCGATCGCTGGGTCGCGCGCAAGGGCGACGAGGCGCTCGCCATGCGCTGGACGGGCATGGAGCCGTCCGGCGAGTTCGAGGCGTTCATGGCGCTCAACCGGGCCAAGAGCGTCGACGAGGCGTTAACGGCGATGCTGCCGTTCCAGGTCGGCGCGCAGAACTTCGTCTTCGCCGACGACGAGGGGCACATCGGCTACACCACCCACAGCTGGGTGCCGACGCGTCCCAAGGCCGCGCTCGCGTGGGACGCCAAGGCATGGAGCGGGCAGCTGCCCTGCCTGGTGATGCCCGGCGACGCCGGCCTCGAATGGAACGGCCGCCTGACCGACGCGCAGCTGCCGCACGCGAAGGATCCGGCGGCGGGCTACGTCGCCACCGCGAACAGCGACCAGTACGGCTTCACCTTCGACAACGACCCGTCGAACGATCCGTTCTTCCTCGCGTGCAACTGGGACTACGGCCTCCGCCAGAAGCGCGCGCGCGACCTGCTCGACGCGAAGGACAAGCACGATCTCGCCGACATGGCGCGCATCCAGGGCGACGCGAGGAGCCCGCTCGGCGCGCGCGTGGGCCGCTTCTTCATCGACGTCCTCGAGCGGGCCGAGTCCACCCGCCTCGGCGTCAAGCCGGTCGCGGAGCTCGAGGCGCTGGTGAAGGATCCGCGCTACGACGTCGCGCGCGTCCAGTACGTGCTGTCCATCCTGAAGTCGTGGAGGGACAAGGCGGACTTCGACACGCCGGCCGCGGTGGTGGTGGCCGGAGACACGCCGCCGACCGGCGACGACGTGACCGCCAGCCAGGCGACGCTGGTCTTCAACGCCGCGATGATCGCCTTGCACAACCGCGCGCTCGACGACGAGTGGACCGCGATGGGCAAGCCGCCGTGGGGCCGCGACTTCCGCACAAAGACGCTGCTCCGCATGCTCGAGAAGCCGGAGAAGCTCGCGACCGACGACGGCAGCGGCGAGTCGGCCCTGTGGGACGATCTCGCGACCAAGGACGTGGTCGAGACGCGCGATCAGCAGATGCTGCTGTCGCTCCTCGAGGCGCTCGACTGGCTGGTGAAGACCTACGGCGCCGATCCCGACAAGTGGCGTTGGGGCCTCGCGCACGCGATCACCTTCAAGACGCTGCTCACCGGCACCGAGCGTCAGCTCTCCATCCCCGGCCCCGCCGACGGCTTCCCGGACGCCGGGTTCCCGCGGCACGGCGACGAGGGCGTCCTCGATCGCGCCGACTACGGCCTGGGCAACCCGGGCGGCCGCTTCAAGTTCACCTACTCGAGCGGCCCGGCGCAGCGCTTCGTGGCGCAGCTCGCCAAGGGCGCGCTCGAGATCCGCAACGCGCTCCCGGGCGGCAACGTGTGGCGTCCGGGCGAGAAGAACTTCGACGACGAGGCGCAGCTCTGGCGCAGAAACCAGAACGCCAAGGTGGTCTTCACGCCCGGCGAGGTCGTCCCCGAGGCCGCCGTGCGCATCGATCTCGCGCCCTTCTGATCACTCCCTCAGGGCGTCCCAGAACGCCGCGAGATCGGCGGGCAGCGGCGCGCGGATCGTCACGCGCTCGCGCGGGTTCGACGGGTGCGGCAGCACCAGCTCGTGCGCGTGCAGCGCGTGGCGCGGCAGCTCGAGGAGCGCCTGATCCTCCTCGGTGAGCGTCCCGTCGGCGCCGCGCGCGAACAGCTCGTCGTCGGGGCCGTACAGTTTGTCGCCGACGATCGGCGTGCCGATCGCGGCGAGGTGAGCGCGGATCTGGTGCTGACGCCCGGTCTCGAGCTCGCACCGAACGAGCGCGTAGCGTCGCGTCGGGTCGCCCGGGCGCGCGCGCGCGCCGAGGATCTCGAAGCGCGTGGCCGCCCACAGCGCGTCGCGCTCGCCGTCGGCCACGCGCATCTTCACGCGGAAGCGGTGCCGATCGTCGAGCTTGAGCGCGTGGGTCACCCGGAATTCCTGCTCGGGCGGCACGCCCCAGGTGATCGCCAGATAGGTCTTGTCGACCTTCGCGCGCACCCCCTCGCGCTCTTCGGTGCGCTCCTCGAGCATGCGCTTCACGTAGCGCTCGGCCTCGCGGTCCTTGGCGAGGAGCAGCGCGCCGGAGGTCTCGCGATCGATGCGGTGGCAGAGCGCGAGGAGCTCGCCCGGGCGCGCGCGCGCGAGCAGCGCGGTCACCGTCTTGTGGTGGTAGCGCGCGGTCGGGTGGACCGGCAGGCCGGGCGGCTTGTCGATCGCGAGCAGGCGATCGTCCTCGTGGATGACCGGGCACTCGAGCGGGACCTCCGGCTCCTCGAACGGCGGGCGCCACAGCAGGATGACGTCGCCCTCGCGCACCCGATCGTTCGAGCGCAGCTTGCGCCCCTCGGGCGTGAACGCGCCGGCGGTGACGACGACCTGGGCGCGGGTGCGGCTCATCCGCTGGAAGGTCTGGACCACCACGCGATCGAGGCGCCACCGCGCCCACTCCCTGGGCACGCGCACCACGGTCAGGGTGGCGGCCGGATCGACCACCTCGGGGCGCACGAAGCTCTCGACGCTCTTCTCGGCCTCCTTGTCGCGCATCTTTCCGTTCTCGACCGTTCCCGGGCGTCCGTTCGGCGGGCGGGCGGGACCCCGCCCTTCCGCCCCCTCGCCTGCAGCTTGATACTCCGCGCGCGCGTTCGGTGCTAACAACCGGTCCCAACCCGGCATGATGCGCACCTCGGCCTCGTCGCTCCCCCCTCCCTTCCCCAACGCGCTCCGCATCGCCGTCGTCCAGGGCGGCCCGTCGTCGGAGGCCGAGGTCAGCCGGGTGTCGGCCGCGGGCGTCGCCGCCGCTCTCGCTCGCAAGGGCCACGACGTCACGCGCCTCGAGCTCGACGACAAGCTGCCGGCGAACCTCCTCGCCGCGCAGTGGGACGTCGTGTTCCCGGTGGTCCACGGGGCGGTCGGCGAAGACGGGTGCCTGCAGGGCCTCCTCGAGCTGCTGCGTCTGCCGTACGTCGGCGCGGGCGTGCTCGCCTCGGCGCTCGCCAACGACAAGGTGCAAGCGAAGGTCGCGTTCCGCGCGGCCGGGCTGCCGGTCGCCGCCGAGATCGTGCTGCGCGACGAAGCGCCGCGCCCGAGGCTGGCCGCGCGCGTGATCGAGCAGCTCGGGCGATCGGTGGTGATCAAGCCGGCCACCCAGGGCTCCGGGCTCGGCGTCACCTTGCTGCCGGAGCTCGCCGGCGCAGACGACCCGAAGCTCGTCGCCGCGCTCGATCAGGCGTTCGCCCTCGACGACGCGGTCCTCGTCGAGCGGTTCCATCGCGGCCGCGAGATCACCTGCGGCGTGCTGCACGTCCACGGCTTCGCGCCGCGGGCGCTGCCGCCGACGGAGATCCGCTCGAAGGCCGCCGAGTGGTACGACTTCCAGTCTCGCTACGGCACCGGGGGCTCGGAGCACCTGTGCCCCGCGCCGCTCGATCCGGCGACCGCGGCGCGCGTGCAGGAGGTCGCGGTCGCGGCGCACCGCGCGCTCGGCGTGCGCGATCTCTCGCGCTGCGATTTCGTCGTCGGTCCGGGCGGAGCCGACGCGGAGGTGATCCTCCTCGAGGTCAACACCATCCCCGGCATGACGCCGACCAGCCTCTTCCCCGAGGCCGCAGGCGTCGCCGGCACGCCCTTCGACGAGCTGTGCGATGCGCTGGCTCACGGCGCGCGCGCCCGCGGCACGCGTCGCGTGAACGCCGCGGTCGCGTTCCCGACCTGACGCGAGCACGACGACCGTTCGCGAGGCGGTGGCGCCGACGAGCCAATGGTAGGCTCCTTCGATGGCCGCTGCGGATCAGACCCCGGGCAACGACGAGACCCGCTCGTCGCCGGCGTCGGAGCGCGCCCCGCGCGTGCGCACGCTCGCGGGGCTCGGCGGCTCGCCGTCCGAGCCGTCGCCGCGCTTCTCGGCGGCCGGTCAGCGCCACAAGAGCTATCGGCCCGACGCCCTCAAGCGGCGCCGGTTCCTCAAGGCGTACTACGTCACCTTCGTCGTCATCGCGAGCTACCTCTGGCTCAAGGCGAAGGCCAAGCTGCTCGGCACCACCTATGGCGATCGCGAGATCGCCGAGGTCCACCAGCGCAACGCCAAGCGCATCGAGCGCGCGCTCCTCGAGCTGCAGGGCCTGTTCATCAAGGTCGGGCAGATGCTCTCGATCCTCGCCGGCTTCCTCCCGGCGGAGTTCCGCGACGAGCTCGAGGGCATGCAGGATCAGGTGCCGCCGCGCCCCTTCGAGGAGATCGAGGCGCGCATCGTCAAGGAGCTCGGCAAGCGGCCCGACGAGGTCTTCGCCTCGTTCAACCGCACGCCCCTCGCCTCCGCGTCGCTCGGGCAGGTGCACGAGGCGCTGACGCACGAGGGCCGCCGCGTGGCCGTGAAGGTGCAGCACCACGGCATCGAGGAGGTCGTGCGCCTCGACCTGCACACCATCCGCCAGATCATGCGGATCGTGCAGTGGTTCGTGCCGGTGCAGGGGCTCGACAACTACTACCGCGAGATCCGCCAGCTCTTGCTCGAGGAGCTCGACTTCGCGCGCGAGGCGCAGAACATCGCGCGCATCCGCGCGAACTTCAGCCCCGGCGTGCCGCGGCACGGCGACGTCGAGTCGCACGTCGAGACGCCGGAGGTGATCGCGGAGCTGTCGACCTCGCGCGTGCTGACGCTCACGTTCGTCGAGGGCGTGAAGGTCGGCGCGGTCGACGAGCTCGATCGCCTGAAGATCGATCGCAAGCTGCTCGCGAAGCAGATCGTGCACGCGTTCTGCCAGATGATCTTCGTCGACGGCGTCTACCACGCCGATCCGCACCCCGGGAACCTGCTCGTCCAGAAGCAGGCCGACGGCACCGCGCGCCTGATCCTCATCGACTTCGGCGCGATGGCCGAGCTGTCGCAGCCGATGCGCGAGGGCATCCCGGAGTTCCTCGAGGGCGTCCTCCGCCGCGACACCGACCGCCTGATCAAGGCGATGCGCAAGATGGGCTTCCTCTCGTACGGGAGCGATCAGGCGGTCGTCGAGAAGGTCATCGATCACTTCCACCGCAAGTTCCAGGACGAGGTGCGCATCGAGTCGTTGAACCTGAAGGACATCAAGATCGACCCGCAGAAGGGGTTCGAGAACCTGATGGACCTGCGGAGCATGAACGTCGGGCTCAAGGAGCTGAGCTCGTCGATCCACGTCCCGCGCGACTGGGTGCTCCTCGAGCGCACGCTGCTGCTCCTGACCGGGACCTGCACCCTGCTCGACCCGGACATGAACCCGATGCAGATCGTCCGCCCCTACCTCGAGCGCTTCGTGCTCGGAAACCGGGACTGGACGCAGATCGCCATCGAGGCCGTGCGCGACACCGCGCTCAAGGCGGTCGGCCTGCCCGAGGCGATCGACAACTACATCAAGCGCGCGCTGCGCGGCGAGCTCGAGATCAAGGTGCGCGGCGTCCGCGAGGGCCTCGACGGCATCTACGCGCTCGGGCGGCAGGCGATGTACCTCGCCGCGGCGATGACGTTCGGCGGCGCCGCCCTGTGGCTCGACGTGCAGCACGGCCGCACCGATCTGGCCAAGGCGCTGCTGTGGCCCGCCGGGCTGTTCGCGTTCCTCTTCCTGCTGCTGTCGCTGACCGAGCGCCCGCGCCGTCGCTGAGATGAGTCGTCATTCGTCGGTCGTCAGTCGTCAGCACGAGACCGAGATCGAAGCTCGAAGGTGAACACGGAACCCGGGGACCCCGAGCAACAGCAGCTCGTGCGCGATCACCGAAGCTTCGCGATCGCCGCCCGGAGCACCACGGCGTCCGCGCGATCCCTATCCCGCATGCCCTCTTTGGTGAGCAGGAGCCCCTCGAGGCTCAGGACGCGGATCGGACGGCCGTCGATCTCGCGTCGCTCGATGAACGGTCGCAGCTCCTCCCACGAGTGCCCGCACGCGGCGGGCAGCACGTCGACGGTGAACTCGTCGTTGATGCGAACTGCGTACGGCCCGGACTGGCGGAAGATGTCTTCCTCGCCGACGAGCTCGCGCGCGGCGCCATCGGGGAGCTCCGACAGCGCGGCGATCCATTTCCGTGCGTTCTCCGGCGACGGGTCGACGAGGATGTCGACGTCCTCGGAGAATCGGACGAATCCATGCGCTGCGATCGCGTAGCCGCCCACGAGAGCCCACGCGACTCCGTGCGCGTCGAGGCGAGCTGCGAGATCGAGGACGTCGACCCACGTTGCTGGCCGCGTCGTCTCCATCAGCGGTGTGCTGCGACGATCGCCTCGACCGTCCATCGTTCACGGTCGGCGTTGGCTTCCTCATGGCTGCGGTAGCGGAAGACGCCCTTCGGCGCCCGCGTACGGTACTGCGCCATCTCGGCAAGCGCGCGCCGCGTCTCCGGGCTCGGCGACGAGCCAGGCTCGGCGCTGCGGCGCCGGCCGATGACCCGCGCAAAGACCTCACCGGTCAGCGAATCCCGCTCCATGCACCGACAGCGTAGCGCACGGCGCGATGAGCGCCGAGCCCCGTCCAGCACGGCCGCACCGGGTTCGCGGCCGCGACCGCCGGCATGGCCCGCGAGGGCGACGGACTGACGACTGAAGACTGACGACTGACGACTCGGATCACTTGCACTGGCCGTCGACGCAGCTCTTGTCGCCGCAGTCGGCCTTGCTCGTGCACTTGGCGGCGATCTCTTCGGGGGCGCGGCAGATCTTCTCGGTCTCGGAGCAGGAGCCGAGGCGGCTGTCGATCGCCTTGCAGGCGTCGTCGCTCGCGCAGGTGTATTTGCAGAAGCCGTCGACGCACTTCTGGGTGCCGCTCGTGCACTGCGTGTCGCCCGAGCAGGTCGGATCGGTGCGCGGATCGGGCACGCAGGCGCCGCCGATGCAGCGCTGCTTCGGATCGGGCTTGCCGTCGGCGCCGAGGCACTGATCGTCGCTCGCGCACCCGGTGGAGCAGCGGCCGTCGACGCACTTCTGCCCCGAAGGGCACGCGGCGCCGCCCGCGAGCGGGCCGCACGTCGGCTTGCCCTCGACGCAGTAGCCCTTGTCGCCGCAGTCGAAGCCGGTCGGGCACGCCGGCGCGCCGGGGCCGCAGGCCGTCTCGCACTTGCTGTCGACGCAGAGGCGGCCGGTGCCGCAGTCGCTCGAGTACTTGCAGCTGCACGACGCGCCCTCGCAGGGCGGCGCCGCGACGCACTTGCCGTCGACGCACAACGCGCCCGCACCGAGCTTGGTGCAGTCGTCGCCGCTGGCGCAGACGAGGGGCTTCGCCTCGGTGACCGTGGGCGGCGTGCAGAGGCTCTTCTTGCAGACGAGGCCCTTCGCGCACTCGCCGTCGGCCTTGCACGGAGCGAGACAGCCGAGATCGGTGCACACCGTGCCGCCGGTGCAAGCGCTGTCGCCGGCCCAGGCGCAGGGGACGAGGGTCGGCGTGGGGACCGCCTTGCAGCCGTAGCTGTCGCAGTCGAAGCACCCGGTCGAGTCGCACCGGTACCGGGTGTCGCCGCCTCCGCAGCCGGGCGCGGCCAACGCGAGACCGCCGAGCGCCACCATCGCCAGGGCCGCGCCGAACCGCCAGGGCGAGCGGTGCGGAGGGATCGCGCGTGAAACGGACGGCCGGGTCGACATGCGGGGGAACCTCCGAGAGGGTTGGGCTCGCGGCTCGAGTATTCACGTCTCATGCCGGCCCGGCAATTCGCCGACGCTCGGGCCAGGCCGACACTTTTCGCCGGTGATTCGCGCGTGTTCCACTGCCCGAGGTCACCGGTCGGGGCCCACCGCGGGACGATCCGCCGCGGTCGGGGCGTGAACGGGACGTCACAGGTCCCGTGAAGAGGCTGGCGCGGGCAGCGCCGAGCGCGTCCGATGATCCCGCTCAAACAAACCTTCGACCCAGGAGCCGTCTGCCGGTCATCCGCGTTTCACCTGGCCGGGTGTTAGGCTAACCGTCTTCGCCCGTGCCGAACCGTAGCGATCATCCGAACGCGGACCGCCCCGCCGGCGCTACGCACTTCGAGTCGGACCGGCCGACCAAGACGAAGACCGTCGTCACGGTGATCCAGCCGCCGACGGCGGCGCCGTCCTCGAACTCGGCCGCGGCGTGCCTCGTGATCATCTACGGGGCCGATCTCGGGCGCCGCGTGGTCCTCGACGGCAACCCGCTCGAGATCGGGCGATCGGTCAAATGCGACCTCGCCATCGACCAGGAGTCCGTCTCGCGCAAGCACGCGCGGATCACGTGGGAAGGCGCGCGCTACAAGCTCGCCGATCTCGGATCGACCAACGGCTCGTACGTCAACGACGAGCTGTGCACCGAGCGGTTCTTGAAGGACGGCGACCAGCTGAAGATCGGCCGCACCATCCTCAAGTTCATGACCGGCGACAACATCGAGACGGCGTATCACGAAGAGATCTACCGGCTGATGACCTTCGACGGTCTCACCCAGGTGCACAACAAGCGGCACTTCCACGAGACGCTCGACCGCGAGGTGTCGCGCAGCTCGCGCTACGAGCGCCCGATGACCCTCGTGGTGTTCGACATCGATCACTTCAAGAAGGTCAACGACACCCACGGCCACCTCGCGGGCGACGCCCTCCTCCGCCAGCTCGCCTCGCTGGTGCGGGGCCGCATCCGCCGCGAGGACCTCTTCGCCCGCGTCGGCGGCGAGGAGTTCGCCGTGCTCCTGCCCGAGATCGACGCCAACGGCGCGGCGCAGTTCGCCGAGAAGATCCGCAAGCTGGTCGAGGCGCAGACGTTCCACTTCGAGGACGTGCACATCTCGGTCACGCTCTCGCTCGGCATCGCGCAGCTGCGGCCGCCGTACACGACAGGCGAGCAGCTGTACAAGGCGGCCGACGCAGCCCTGTACGTGGCCAAGCAGAGCGGGCGCAATCGGGTCGAGGTCGACCGCGCTTGATCAGGCGTCGAGGACGACGCCGCTCTTCAGCGCCCGCGCGACGAGGCCGCGCAGCTCGCTGAAGGTGTCTTCGGCCACCGGCGCGAGCGCCTCGGCGCCGAACAGGTGGCGCAGCGCTGCCCGCAGCGAGGGGGACGAGGAGGAGCTGATCGCGGCGCGCGCGAGGGCGTCGCGGACCTCGGGCGCGAGCGCGGTGCTCGCGGCCATCGCGTCGTTCGGAATGGGACCGAAGGTGGCGAGCACCTTGATCGGTCGCGCGTTGCTCCCGTCGGGATCGGTCCACCCGCCGCGGCTGATCTTGCCGTCTTTCTGGATGGTCGCGAAGGTCGCGCCGACGTCGGCCGAGCCCTCGACCACGGCGCGCACCACCTCGGCGTGGCTCTGCGCGAAGGTCTCCTGCGTGAACGCCGTCGCCGGATCGAGACCGTGCGCGGCGAGCAGGAGGCGCGGGAACACGTACCCGGCGGCCGAGCTGCGGTCGACCCACACCGCGCGCTTGCCCTTCAGCTCTTCGATCGTGGTGATGCTCGAGCTGCCGTGCACGAACAGGCACGCGTGGTACGACGCGGCGCCGCCGCGCACGCACTGGGCAATCGGGATGACCCGGCCCGAGAGCTCGAGGCGCGCGAGGATCACCGGCGGGAACCATCCGAAGCTCGCGCGGCCCTCGAGGATGGCGCGCTCGAGCGCGCCGTAGGACGCGACGCGCATGGGCGCGATGTCGAGCCCGACGGCGCTGCCGAGGACGCGGCACACGTCGACGAGGGCCTGCCGCGTGCGGTCGCCCTCGACCGACGGCGCGAAGCCGAAGACCAGCCGCGTCGTGTCGGGTAGAGGCGGGTTCGAACCGGGACGATCGTCGCTCGACAACTCGGCCGGCAGTATGTCCGGTGCGCTCGAAAGTCGGAAGCCGAAATTCGATCTGCCGTAGAATCCGCCGCCATGCCCCTGGCGCGCCCCACGGCTCTCGAGAAGGCACTCAAGGCTCTCGGCCTCGTGCTCGCAGTGATGTCCGGTCCGCTGACCGTCGTGCTCCTGGCGGCGAGCGGCTGCGGCGGTGGGGGCAAAGGCGCCGCCGGACCGGCGGCGAGCCCGAGCGTGTCGGTGAAGCCGCCGCCCACGGTGACCGCGCCGCCCGACGGCGGCCCCTCCGACGCGCCCGCGGCCGAGGCCGGCGCGTCGACGAACGCCGACGTGGGCATCTGGGGTCCGGTCCTCGCGGCGGGTGACGCCGCGCCCGCGACGAGCGCGGCCGACGCCGCCGCGGCGCCGTGCTGGAAGGGCTTCACGCCGACGGGCAACGCCGAGGCCGACGTCGCCGAGCTCGGTCATCGCTGCGCGCAGGGCATGGCGCCGCTCATCCCGCCGGTGAAGCACACCTTCAAGGCCGGCGAGTCGAAGTCGATCCCCGTGCCGATCGTGCCCGGCTGCTACCGCGTGATCGCCGTCGGCGGCAAGGGCGTGAAGGACGTCGACCTCGCGCTGAAGGATCAGAGCGGCAAGATCGTCGCCGCCGACATGACACCCGACGACGTGTTCCCGATGATCCACCCGAACAAGGAGTTCTGCGCCGAGGCGGTGCAGTTCCTCAACTTCGTGATCTCGGTGAAGAAGGGCTCGGGCGACGTCGCCGGCGGCGTGTGGAAGCGCTGATGGGGTCCCCTACCCGCGCATCGTCGGCCGTCGCCGTCGCCGTCGAACCTGCCGCGCCCCGCGGGGCGCGACGCGTCCTTGGGGCCCTTCCCTTGATGGGGTTGCTCGCGACGCTCGCCGCGCCGCACGTCGCGCGCGCGCAGAGCATCCTCGAGCGACCGCCGCGCATCCTGCCGCCGGGGCGCTCGCTCGCGGGCACCGACGACAGCGACGCGCTCGCGCTCAACCCGTCGCAGATCGCGTTCATGCCGTCGTGGGAGATGCGCTACACCCACGTCGAGCTCCCCGACCGCTCGCCGGTCATCTCGCCGGCGCGCGGCGACGCATTCGGCCTCGCGTTCCCGCTGTTCTTCGGCTTCGCCACCGGCTTCCGCTTCGAGTCGATCCGTCCGCCGCTGGCCGCGCCGATGGGCGCCGTGCAGACGTACGGCTGGACGCTCGCGGTGAAGCTCGGCGACGCGATCAGCTACGCGTTCGACGTCCGCAAGTGGCGCCCCGACGACGAGCGGAGCGGCGCCACCACCCTCGGCCTCTCGACCGCGGTGCGGCTGTCGCGCCGCGTGGGCGTGGCGATCGTCGCGCGCGATCTGACCGGCGCGCGCGGCGACGTGCTCTACGCCGGCGCCGGCGGACTGCCCGGCGTCGGCGTGCAGCGCTCGTTCGACTTCGGCCTGGCGATCCGCCCGTTCACCACGCGCGCGTTCGAGCTCGGGCTCGAGACGTCGGTGTGGCCCAACGCGCCCAAGGGCGCCGTCTGGGCGCCGCGCGCCACGCTCGCCGCCGACGTCCCGTACGTGGGCCGCGCGTCGGTCGCGCTCCAGGTCCTCGATCCGATCGGCAGCGGCGCGTTCGAGAAGACTTGGTCGGTGACCGCCGGCCTCGAGGTCGGCCTGTCGAAGGCCCGGCTCGGCGGCGGCGCGATCGTCGGCAACGGCCTGCAGGCCGGCGGCCGCCCCGGCTGGTACGCGACCGCCTCGCTCTCCGGCTTCACGCAGCCGGGCGTCCCCGAGACCGATCGCGGCGTCACCATCCGCATCGAGGACACCCCCGGCGCGCGCGGCCACGTGCGGCTCCTGCGAAGGCTCGCGCGGCTCGGCCGCGACTCGACGGTCAAGGGCATCGCGCTGATCCTGAAGTCCGAGCCCGCCTCCTCGACCGCGCACGCCGAGGAGCTCGCCGACGCGTTCGCCGCGCTCCGCGCCAAGGGCATCAAGGTCATCTGCCACCTCGAGGACGGCGGCGGTCGCGGGCTGCTCGCGTGCTCTGCGGCCGACAAGATCTACGTGCACCCGGCCGGAGGCCTCCGCTTCGCCGGCCTGCGCACGCAGACCATGTACTACGGCGAGGCGCTGAACAAGATCGGCATCGAGCCGGACTTCCTCCGCATCAAGGAGCACAAGAGCGCGCCCGAGGCGTTCGTGCGCGACGGGCCCACCCCGGTCAGCAGCAAGAACCAGGACGAGTTCCTCGCCGCGATCGAGGCCGTCTACCTCGATCGCATCTCCAAGGGCCGAAGGCTCCCGCGCGACGTGGTGAAGGCCAACCTCGCCAAGGGGCCGTTCGTCGCCGACGAGGCCGTGGCCGCCGGGTTCATCGACGGCAAGCTGTCCGACGACGAAGATCGGCAAGGTCGTGCGCGTCGAGGACGACGATCCCGATCCGAAGGCGCCGGAGTCCTTCGGGCGCCAGCCGCGCATCGCCGTCGTCTACCTCGACGGCGACATCGTCGACGGCCGCAGCCAGAAGATCCCCCTGCTCGGCACCAGGCTCGCCGGCTCCTACACGCTGCGCGACACGCTCGAGCAGGTGAAGAACGACGACTCGGTGAAGGGCGTCGTCTTCCGCATCGAGAGCCCCGGCGGCTCGTCGCTCGCGTCCGACGTGATCTGGCGCGAGGCCGAGCTGCTCTCGAAGGTGAAGCCGGTCGTCGTGTCGATGGGCAGCGTCGCGGCCAGCGGCGGCTACTACTCGGCCGCGTTCGGCGCGCCGATCTACGCGAACGCGTCGACGGTGACCGGCAGCATCGGCATCTTCTACGGCAAGGCCGACGTCAGCCCGCTGCTCGGAAAGCTCGGCATCAAGGTCGTCACCAAGAAGACCGCGCCGCACGCCGACGCCGAGTCGCTCTATCGGCCCTTCACCGACGAGGAGCGCGTCGAGCTCGGGAAGAAGATCGCGCAGTTCTACGCGGTCTTCCTCGATCGCGTCGCCCGCGGCCGCGGGTGGACGATCGAGAAGGTCGACTCGGTCGGCCGCGGCAAGGTGTGGACGGGCACCAAGGCGAAGGAGGTCGGCCTGGTCGACTTCGTCGGCGGCTTCGACGAGGCCCTCGCCGCGGTCCGCCTCAAGGCCGGCCTGCCGCCCGACTCGGCGATCAGCGAGCTGCCGAGCGAGAAGGGCGGCCTGCTCGACCTCGTGCTCGACATGTTCGGCGTCGCCGAGAACGTCCCGTCGGTCGCCGCGCTGCCCAAGGCGCTCGCCCCCTACGCCGACGCGCTCGCGCCGTTCATGGTCTACGGGCCCGACCAGCCGCTCGCGCTGTACGAGGGGTTCGGGCTGCCCTGATCTGACGATTTCGCGCAACCGGGCGAAGCCCCCTGCCGACCTCCTGCAACAGCACGGAGGTGAGGCATGAGCACGACCATCGGCGACGCGATCGGGACCAAGAAGAACTACGAGTGGTATTCGGGCGCCAAGGACCCGAGCATCAAGCTCGCCGACAAGGCGGAGGACAAGGTCGGGGGCGACAAGTACGACTACCTCGGGTCGACGAAGGCGGGCGTCGAAGAGGAGCGGCTGCACTCGCACCTCGGCGAGTTCACGGAGCTGCTGCTCGAGGCGGTGCCGCTCGGCCACGATCTCGAACAGATGAAGGGCGGCGCGCTGCTCGCCGGCACCATGCTGCGACTCGGGCAGGACGTGGCGGCGGGGAAGAAGTCCCTCGGCGAGGCGACCGCGATCGCGTCCGTCGAGGTCGGGCGATTCGCCGTCGAGACCGGCCTCCATGGCGCGATCTCGCACGCGGGCCTCGCCATGGTGATGGCCAAGGCCGTGATGATGGCCGTGCCGATCATGCTCGAGGAGCAGAAGCAGGACGAACAGCTCATGCACGACGAGGGCGTCCGCCTGGTCGTCGGCGAGCACTTCAAGGCGCAGATGCCCGAGGTGACCCATCGGCATCTCGACGCGGGCATGTCGACGTTCGGCCAGACCTACCGCAAGACCGGGACGTTCGAGAAGACATGCGCCGTGTACGAGGGGGCGCTGAAGGCCGATCCGGCGGTCGCCAAGGCGATCGACCAGCGCTTCTGGAACGGCAAGGTCGCGGTCATCGATCTCGGCATCAAGAGCCGCGCCGATCTCGACAAGGTCCTCGATCCCAAGAACCAGGATCCGAAGGCGGTCGCCTTCCGCTCGATGTGGATCGACAAGAACAACCTCGGGTTCCGCTACGGCGTCGAGGCGATGGTCGACGAGATCACGCTGAAGAACGATCCCAAGGCGCAGGAGCTCTACGCGAAGGATCTCGCGAAGTACCAGGCCGAGAAGGCGGCGCTCGACGCGAAGTCGGTGCCGATCAAGTCATGACCCGCGCGGCCAAGGTGCTGTTCGTCCTCGCCGGCGCGATCTTCGCGGCGGGATTCGTCGCCGTCTCGCTGTGGCTGGGCAAACCGTGGGAGGCGCTCGCCGGCGCGCTCGGCGGGTGCGGCATCGCCGCGCGCCCGTGGCTGCCCCGACGCGTCGAGCGCATCGACCCCGCCGCCCGCCCGAAGACCGTCCACCCGCTGCCGTTCGTGCTGGTGGTCGCGCTCGGCGTGCTGTCGATCCCCTGGCTGGTCGCGTGCTTGTGGCTCGGCCTCTCGTTCGAGGTCGCGTTCGGCGCCCTGATCGTCGCCGGTGTGACGATGTCGCGCGTGTATCGGCCACGCCCGTCGGCGCACCTGCTCCCGTGGTATCGCCGGCTGCTGCACCGCGAGCCGCCCGAGCCGCCGCCCTCGCCCGCCGCGACCTACCGCAGTCCGTGAGGTCATCCGAGCAAGCTCCGGACCCGCTCCGGTTGACCACATGTCGCTGCCGCGCTACACCGCGCGCCCCCGTAGAAGCCGCCGATCCGACCCGAGCGCTCGCCTCGCCCCCACGATGGTCGTGGAGTCGAGCTCGACGCCGCGGCGGCGACCGTGCCTCTACCAGGTCGAAAGAACCACGAATGTCGCAGACTGAAACGTTCCACCAGGGCTCCGCAGGCGGGGCCGACTCCTTCGCTGCCCTCTTCGAGGCCCAGATGGCCGGCGGCGATCTCGGCCGCGAGGGCGAGATCGTCCAGGGCACCGTCGTCAAGGTCCAGCGCGACCAGGTTGTCGTCGACATCGGCGGCAAGAGCGAGGGCGTCATCGCCCTGAACGAGTTCGCCGACGCGACCGGTCAGGTCGAGGTCAAGCCGGGCGACAAGGTCGATGTCTACATCGAGGCCCGCGAGAACGACGACGGTCTTGTCACCCTCTCGAAGGAGAAGGCCGACAAGATGAAGGTGTGGGACGAGATCAGCAGCGCGTGCGAGCGCGACGAGCTGATCGAGGGCACCATCTCGCAGCGCGTGAAGGGCGGCCTCTCGGTCACCATCCGCGGCGGCGTGAAGGCGTTCCTCCCGGGGTCGCAGGTCGACCTCCGCCCGATCCGCAACCTCGACAAGCTGATCGGCCAGACCTACCAATTCAAGGTCATCAAGTTCAACAAGAAGCGCGGCAACATCGTCCTGTCGCGCCGCGTGCTCCTCGAGAAGGAGCGCGACGAGATGAAGGCGTCGACCCTGGCGAACCTCGAAGAGGGGAAGATCGTCAAGGGCGTCATCAAGAACATCACCGAGTACGGCGCCTTCGTCGATCTCGGCGGCATCGACGGCCTGCTGCACATCACCGACATGTCGTGGGGTCGCGTCAACCACCCGTCGGAGCTGTTCCAGGTGGGCGACGAGGTCACCGTCAAGGTCCTCAAGTACAACCCGGAGACCGAGCGCGTCAGCCTCGGCCTCAAGCAGACCCAGGACGATCCGTGGCACCACGCCGAGGAGGCCTATCCGCCCGGCAAGCGCGTGCGCGGCAAGGTCATGTCGATCGCGGACTACGGCGCGTTCATCGAGCTGGAGCCCGGCGTCGAGGGCCTCGTGCACGTCAGCGAGATGTCCTGGACCCGCAAGGTCAAGAAGCCCCAGCAGATCCTCGAGGTCGGCCAGGAGATCGAGTGCCAGGTGCTCGAGGTCGACGCCAAGGCCAAGCGCATCTCGCTCGGTCTCAAGCAGCTCGAGCCCGATCCCTGGACGCTCTTCACCGACAAGTACAAGCCGGGTGACAAGGTCTCGGGCAAGGTCCGCAGCCTCACCGACTACGGCGCGTTCGTCGGCATCGAAGAGGGCGTCGACGGCATGGTGCACAAGAGCGATCTCTCGTGGACCATCAAGGTCAACGTCCCCGGCGACGTCGTGCACAAGGGCGATGACGTCGAGGCGATCATCCTCTCGATCAACCACGACGAGAAGAAGGTCTCCCTCGGCATCAAGCAGCTCTGGGACGATCCGTGGGCGCGGCTCGTGTACGACTACCCGGCGGGTCAGGTCCTCGAGGCCAAGGTCCTGTCGGCGTGCGAGTACGCGATCTTCGTCGAGCTCCGCCAGGGCGTCGACGCCCAGATCAACATCAGCTCGGCCGCCGAGGCCGAGAGCGTCAAGCGCGGCGAGATGATCAAGGTCGCGATCGACAGCGTCGATCCGGTCGATCGCCGCGTGACCGTGACCAAGGCCGACGCGTCGGCCGAGGTCGGCTCGAAGGTCGAGACCACCGAGGCTGCCGAGGGCACGCCGGCCGCTCCGAAGGCCGCCGCCAAGCCCAAGGCGCCGAAGGCGAAGGAGTCGATCGCCCCCGCCGCCTCGAAGACCGGCAGCACCCTCGGCGAGCTGATCAAGCAGAAGCTCGGCGACCAGCTCGAGGTCAAGAAGTAGTCGCCCGCGTCGCTCGCGCGACGCTGTGATGAGGCCCCGCGCACCGGCGACGGTCGCGGGGCTTCGTCTTTCCGGAGTCGTCAGTCGTCAGTCGTCAGCCCGCCGCGCTCGAACGCCCGGGCCTGAGCGGCCAGCGCGCGCTCACCGCTCGCGCGGGCGGTGAATGACCCGGGATGAGGACTCGACGCGAGCCGCCGCTCCCTCGGAGGGCGTCCCAGCCCGTCAGGGCGTCAAGCCCGCGCGGAGGGCCCTGTCTGGACTGACGACTGACGACTGACGACTGACGACTCTAGCGGCGAGGCCGCCAGCGCGGTATCTCCAGCGATCGTGTCGAGCGATCACCCGCCGCTCTGGGCGCCTTGGCGCATGGAGTACATCCTCGCCCCGAAGGACAAGGACGCGGGCGCGCGTCCGGGGTCGTGCATCTTCTGCAACTTCCCGGCTGCGCCGAACCACTTCCGCGAGAACCTCGTGCTCGTCGCCAACGACGACTACTCGGTGATGCTCAACCGCTACCCGTTCGCGGCCGGGCACGTGATGGTCATCCCGCGCAAGCACGTCCCGCAGCTCGGCGACCTGTCGGCGGCCGAGGGCGACGCCCTGTTCCGCGCCGTGCGCGACATCGGCGTGCGCATGCGCGAGCTGATGAGGCCGCACGGCCTCAACTACGGCATCAACGAGGGCCACGCCGCCGGCGCCGGCATCGCCGAGCACCTCCACGTGCACGTCGTGCCTCGTTGGAGCGGCGACACCAACTTCATGCCGGTGCTCGCCGACGTGCGCGTGATGCCCGAACACCTCGACGACACCTACCGCCGCCTCCACCGGGCGTTCGCCGATCTCCCCGGCGCGGCCCCGCCCCCTTCGCCGTGACCGCGTCCGACGACGACCACGAACCGAGCGAGCCCCTGCCCGACATCGAGCGGACCGGCGCGCTGAGCCTGCCCGCGCGTCCGCGGCGCGTGTCGCGCAAGGGGTGGCTGCTCGCCGTCAGCGCGGTCTTCGTCCTCGCGATCTTCGTCGCCGCGCGCGAGGTGCTGCTGCCCTTCATCCTCGCGCTGGTGATCGCCTACGTCTTCACCCCGAGCGTGCTCTCCATCGAGCGCCGCGGCGTGCCGCGCTGGGTCGCCATCGTCGGCATCTACGCGATCACGCTCGGGACGATGTACGGCTTCGGCGCGCTGGCCGCGCCGCGCATCGTCGCCGAGACCAAGGCGCTCGCGCGCGAGGTCCCGCGTCTCCTGAAGCACCTCCAGGAGGACGTGATCCCGGCGTGGGAGGAGCGCATCCGCGGGCTCTCCGAGGGCGCGGCGACCGAGCCTGCGTCGTCGACCGCGCCCCCGACGAGCGGCTCGGCGCTCCCCTCGTCGCCGGTGCCCGACGAGTCCAAGCCCGCCCTGTCCGTCTCGCCGAAGGCCGACGGCTCCTTCGAGATCGAGATCGGCAGCGGGTTCGAGGTCGTCCCGAGCGACGGCGGCGGCTACCGCGTCGAGGCCGCGGAGGCGCGCAAGAAGGGCGGCATGCAGCGGGCGCTGCACTACGTCGAGCGCAACTACATCGAGCTGCTGCGCGGCGGCGTGGCGCTGGTGAGCAACGTCGCGCGCGGCATCTTCCTGTTCTTCATGACGCTGATGCTCGCCGCGTACCTCATGCTCACGCACGAGGACGTCATCGGGTTCTTCCGCGGCCTGGTGCGCCCGCCGGCGCGCGCCGACTTCGATCGGCTGCTCGTCCGGGTCGATCGCGGCCTGTCGGGCGTGGTCCGCGGGCAGCTGATGATCTGCCTGGTGAACGGCGTGCTCAGCGCGATCGGCTTCGCGCTCATCGGCCTGAAGTACTGGCCGGTGATGGCGCTGGTGGCCGCGGTCGGCTCGCTAATCCCGATCTTCGGATCGATCCTCTCGAGCGTGCCGGCGGTCGCCATCGGTCTGACGCAATCGCCGGCGACGGCGTTCCTCGTGCTCGGGTGGATCGTGCTCATCCACCAGATCGAGGCCAATTTCCTCAACCCGAAGATAATCGGGACCGCCGCGCACCTGCACCCGGTGCTGGTCGTCTTCGTCCTGCTCGCCGGCGAGCACTGGTACCACGCCGCGGGCGCGCTGCTCGCGGTGCCCTGCCTGTCGATCGCGCAGTCGCTGTTCCTGCACTTCCGCGAGGTCGCCGATCGGGACGAGGTCGTCTCGATCGACCGCACGACGTAGGTCGATCTAGCGGCCGGTTCGTGGAATCATCGGGCCATGCGTCGTCGCGCGGTCGTCGGGTTCTGCTCGCTGCTCGTCTTGTCCGGGTGCGGTTCGTCGAGCTCGAGCCCTCCCGGCGAGCCCGTCGAAGACTCGGCGCCCGCCGACGTCCCCGCCGAAGAGGTCCTGCCGCTCGACGGCGACGACAAGGAGGGCGGCTTCGACATCACCACCCTCGAGATCGACCCGCCCAACGCCACCCTGTTCATCGACACGGGCGCGACGCCGCCGACCGCAGCCACCCTCGCCTACAAGGTCCGTCGCGTCGGGAGCGACGGCACGTTCGCCGACGTCACGGCAGACGCCACCCTCTCGATCGACGACGCGGCGCTCGGCTCCTTCGCGGGATCGACCTTCACCAGCACGACCACCCTCCCGGCCGGCAAGCTTGGCGTCACGACCACGGTCCGCGCGGTCGCCTTCGGCAAGGAGACCGCGGCGGCGCTCACGATCGTCGCGCTGCGCAAGAGCGGCGCCTCGCGTGACTTCTACTTCGTCGAGCCGTACCTCGCGCCCCCCTCACCCGACCGCGACGTGCTCAAGTTCGGGACCAGCATCAAGCAGGTCGACGTCGCGGTCACGATGGACACGACCGCATCGATGGCCGGCGCCGTCGCCAACCTCAAGGCCAACGTCTCGACCCTGATCTTCCCCGAGCTGGTCAAGGCGATCCCGTCGGTCGGCATGTCGGTGTCGCACTTCGACGATTACCCGGTCGACCTGCACGGCATCAAGGCGTGCCCCCAGGCGAAGGTCCTTCCAGGCGACGTCCCCCACGCGACCCTCCAGACCATCACCACCGATCTGCTCACCGCCCAGGCCGCCGCGAACAAGCTCGAGCTGCACTGCGGCGGCGACGTCCCCGAGTCGCAGATCCCCTCGATGCTGCACATCCTGACCGGCGCGGAGCTGAAGTGGACGGGCGGCACCGTCACGCCGCACACGCCCGCCGCGGGCACCTTCGGCGGCGTCGACTTCCGACCGGGCTCGGTGCCGGTCGTCGTGCTGATCACCGACGCCGACTGGCACGATCCCACGTCGACGAGCGCCGCGCGCAAGTACAAGTCCAACGTCCTCGAGCCGCCGAGCTACGCGAAGCTCGCCGGCGAGTTCAAGAAGGCGAGCGCGCGCTTCGTCAACGTCACCAGCGGCCCGCAGGATCAGGCCGACGAGCTCGCCGACGACAGCGGGAGCTACGTGGCGCCGAGCGCGTTCGGCGGCAAGTGCGGCGCGGGCAAGTGCTGCACCGGCGAAGACGGCGCCGCCGAGCTGCCGACCGGCCCGGGAGGGACCTGCCGCCTCAACTTCCGTCACCTCGGCGGCAAGGGCGTGAGCGACGGCATCGTCGCCGCCATCCGGGCGATCAGCGTCGGCACGCAGTTCGACGTCACCGCGCTCGCCTCCAACGATCCTTCGAACCCCGACGGCGTCGACGCGACCAAGTTCATCGAGTCGCTGCGCGCGATGGAAGAAGGCAACCCCGCCGCGGGCTGTCCGCCGATGACCGGCAAGGTGAAGGACCGGAGCGGAGACGGCGTCCCCGAGACCTTCATCGGCCTCGTGGTCGGGACCCCGGTGTGCTTCGAGATCCTCCCGAAGATGAACGACTTCGTCGCCCCCAAAGAGACGGCGCAGTTCTTCAACGCCTTCATCGACGTGATCGGCCTGCCCGGCTCGATCAAGCTCGACCGCCGCTCGGTGCTGTTCCTGGTGCCGCCGAAGACGCCGGGGCCCGCGAAATAGCCGCGGCCCCGTCGTGTCGGGTCGTCACTGCCAGGTGCGGGCCTGCACGACGATCGCGTCGCCCTTCTTCGGGCGGTAGGTGATCCCGTACCAGTAGAGGGTCCGCGTCTGCGGATCGAAGTCCCACCCGTCGTTGCGCGAGCGAGGCGCGACGGTGCCGTTCACGCGCACGACCATCGTCGTCGAGATCGGCCACTTGGCGAGCTTGTACGGGCTGACCGTCGCGCCGATCAGATCGGCGAGCGCGGCAGATCGTAGACGTTGTACGACGTGCACGGCGCCGCCGGCGCCGGCAGGATCCCGAACGTGATGATCTGGTTGCGGACGAAGTAGTCGACGATGTTCGCGAGGGTGGTCGCGTTGTACGTCGTGCCCCACGCCTTCGCGGTCTGCGGATCGGTCTTGGTCGCGAAGTACCGCGTGAAGTCGTTGCTGCCCGGCTCGTCGGTGACGTGGAACGTCACGAACCGCGCGCCGTCGCGCAGCTTCTTGTCGGGGTTGGTCTCGCCCTTCTTGCCGCGATCCCACAGCGCGAAGTGCGTGAGCACCGCCGCCGCCGTCGGCTCCTCGAGGCCGCCGGCCATCGGGTACGGCGTCTTGGTCTCGGCGGCGGTCAGCGGGCACTGGGCGTAGGTGACGCGGCGACAGAGCTCGTTCGGGCCGTCGGCGTCGGTGCCTTGAATCCAGGTGAAGCCCGGCGTGTCGAGGTTCGGCGCCTGCGAGCCGGCGGTGATGACCGCCATGCGGAAGTCGACGCCGGCGAGGCGCAGGCGATCGAAGATGCCCTTGCCCGCGTTGCCGATACGGTTCTGGTCGTCGCTCATCGAGCCGGACGTGTCGACCGTCCACAGGATGTCGGCCTTCGGCGGGTTGGCGCCGGCGAGCAGCTGGCACCCGAAGCCGTCGGCCATGGTGGTCGCCGCCATCGCCGTCGTGTTGGTGAGATCGCCGATGCGCAGGATGGTCGCCGAGGTGCGGCTGTCGGCGTCGACCCGCGGCGCGATGGCGACCATCACGTCGGTGCGCTTGACGTCGGCGCGGTAGATGGTCGTGAGCGTCACGAGGAAGGTGGTCGACGTGCCGACCTTCGTCGTCGGCGGCGCGACGGCTCCGCCGAGCACCGCGGCCGCGACCGCGTCGCGCAGGTCGCTCGCGGTGGTGGCGCGCGCGACCGCGTAGGTCGTGTGCGCGCCGGTGTGCCCCTCGTGCGAGGTCGTCGCGACGCCGACCGCGACGTCGGTCGTGCCCGTGCCGAGCGCCGGCTTCACCAGCCCCTGGATGCGCGTGACCTCGCCGGCGGCGTCGGCGGCGACCGCGGGCACGTTCGCGAGCATGCTCGCGATCTTCCCGGTCGCGTCGTCGAAGTGGATGGCGCCGCGATCGCCGCTCGCCGGCGCGATGGAGCGCGCCGCGCCCCACGAGATCGCGTAGCCGACGCGCACCGGCGCGCCGGGCACCACGATCTGCGGCAGATCGGCGAAGCACCCGGGCGCGCACCCCGGCGCCGCGGGCGCGACGGGCGCGACGCACGACGTGCCGGTGGCGCACGAGGTGCCGCACGCGCCGCAGTTCGGCGCCTTGGTCAGGTCGGTGCAGGTGCCGCTGCACACGCCGGAGAACGGACCGGGGCAGGCGCACTTGCCCTCGGCGCAGATCTCGCCGCCGCCGGTGCACACGGTGCCGCAGGCCCCGCAGTGCGCGGCCGACGACGAGGTGTCGACGCACGCTCCGCCGCAGCACGAGAGCTCGAACGGGCACGCGCCCGCCTCGTCGCACGCGAGCGAGCCGTCGGCGGCGCCGGAGTCCGCCGGCGAGCCGGTGTCGCTCTCGGCGTCACCCGTCGTTCCGTCGGCGGGCGAGCCGCCCGTGTCGTCGATCGACACGTCGCCCGCGCCGTCGGCGGCGCTCGTGTCTTCGAGCGGCGCCCCGTCCTGATCGCCGCCGGGCGGCGCGGAGCTCGAGTCGGAGCCGCCGCAGCCGACGGCCGCGAAGGCCAGGAGCATGGAAGCGACGAGCAGGGATCCCGAGGAACGCATCGACACACACCTCCGAACCGGCAGCCTATCAGCCTCGGTGGTCCGCGCGAGACCTCTCGGAGCCGACGAGCCGCCGTCAGGACTGGGGCAGGCGCGCCCGCGCCGCGGCGAGCCCCTCTTCATCGGTGACCGCCAGCTCGATGTGGATCGGCGCGTACGGCTCGCTTTGATACACGCGTGTCATGCGCAGGCGGGTCATCTCGAGCATCGCGAGGAAGGTGATCACGTAGTCGAAGCGGGTCGTCGCGCCGTCGAAGATCTCCTCGAACAGCATCCTCGGGCGCAGGCGCATCACCTCGACCAGCTCGTGGATACGCTCGGTGATGGTGATCCGGTCGGCGGTGACCTCGTGCTGGATCTTGACCTTCGCGTTGCTCAGCACCGACTGGAACGCCTCGATCAGCTTGAACACGCTGAACTCGGCGAGCGGTCCGTCGCCCGACGCCTGCACCGGCACCGGCGGGCGCACGAACACGTCGCGCCCGGCGACCTCGCGCGCGCCGAGCTTCTCGGCGGCGTCTTTGTACTTCTGGTACTGCAGGAGGCGCCGGATCAGCTCCTCGCGCGGATCGAGCTCCTCGAGGGAGTCGCCGTCGTCGCCGTCCTGCCTCGGGTCGGGCGGCAGCAGCGTCTTGGACTTGAGGTGAGCGAGCGTCGCCGCCATCACCAGGTACTCGCTGGCGATGTCGATCTGCAGCTCCTTCATCAGCGCGAGGTACTCGAGGTACTTCTCGGTGACGAACGACACCGGGAGCTCGGTGATCGACAGCTCGTGCTTCTGCACGAGGTGCAGCAGCAGGTCGAGCGGCCCCTCGAAGACCGGGAGGGTGACGCGGTAGGTGGCCTCGCCGAGGTCGCGGAACGGCTGTTCCTGCTCCTTCTCGGCCGCCTCCTTCCGGCTCGACGCCTTCCCGGACATCCGGCCGTTCGTACTGTCGTTTTGGCCGTGGAGAAAGGCAGCGGCACGACCGTGGACGAAAGGGCCGGCGGGCCGGCAGCGACGGCGCCCCGGCCGCCCGGCCGGGGATGGAGTATCGCATCGGCTGCGTCGTGGCCGCTGGGACCGAACGAAGAGGACCGATCGACCGGGCGCGGGCGTGGATCTCGTCGCTCGCGCACGAGCACGCCTCGCCGGCCCGCCTCTTCGCCGCGTGCGTGGTCGGGGCGATCGTCGGGAGCACGCCGTTCTTCGGCTTCCACCTGCCTCTGTGCATCGGCGTCGCCATGCTCCTGCGGCTGAACCGCGTCGCGGTGTACGGCGCGGCGAACGTCTCGATCCCGCCGGTGGCGCCGTTCCTCGCGTTCGCGTGCATCGAGGTCGGCAGCTTCGTGCTGCACGGGCGCGGCACCACGCTCGCGGTCGAGAGCCTGCGCCACGTCTCGCCGTGGAGGCTCGCCGGCGACGTGTTCCTCTCGTGGATCGTCGGCGCGCCGCTCGTCGGCGGCGCCGTCGGGGTGGTGCTCGGCGTCGTGGTCGCCCAGGCCGCGCGCGCGCGCGACGCGCGAAAGGCGGTCGCCGCCGATCCGTTCGAGCAGGCCGTGCGCGAGACGGTGGCCCGCTTCGCGTTCGCGAAGCCGGGGCACCGGCACTACGTCCGCTTCAAGATCCGGCTCGACCCGGTCTATCGCGCGATCTGCGCCGAGCTGCCCGATCGCGTCGAGCTGGTCGAGCTCGGGTGCGGGCTCGGCATCCTGCCGCTGCTCTGCGTCGCGCTCGGGACGCGCCGCAGCGCGGTCGGCGTCGACTGGGACGAGGCCAAGGTGGCAGACGCGCGGCGGGCGGCGGAAGGTCTCCCGATCACCATCGAGCGGGCCGACATGCGCACGTGGGAGCCGCCGCCGTGCGACGCGCTCGCGATCATCGACGTGCTGCACTACTTCGACGACGACACGCAGGCCGCGATCCTCTCGCGGGCCGCGTCGGCCGTGCGCCCGGGCGGCACCCTGTTCGTCCGCGAGGGCGAGGCCGGCGGCCGGGGCAGCGCGTGGACCCGCGCCGTCGAGCGGCTCGCGGTCGCCGTCGGTTGGAACCGGAGCGACGCGCGCCCGCGCTTCCGCCCGATCGCGGCCATCGTCGCGTCGCTCGAGGGGCTCGGGTTCGCCTGCGAGGTGGTGCCGATGGCGGGGCGCCTGCACCCGGGCAACGTGCTGGTGCGCGCCCGGCGCGCGACGGCCCGTGCTACTGGATGAGCATGGCGTCGGCGCGAGGCGCGGTGCTCGGCTCGCTCCTGCTCTCGGCGATCCGGCCGGGCGCCGACCCGCTGGTGCGCCGCGCCGTGGGCTGGGCGCGCGATCTCGATCGCCTCGGCATCGACGTGCCCCTGCCCGTCGTGCACGACCTCGGGATCCTCCTCGCGGCGCAGTCGACCCAGTGGGCGATCGGCCCGCGCCGCAGCCTCACCGCCGCGCTCTCCGGGCGCGCGCACGCGATCGCCGCCCACGCGCGGTACGTCGAGGCGATCCGCACGCTCGCCGCCGAGCCGACGATCGAGCAGATCCGCGCGCTCCGTCCGTCCGACGATCTGGTCGTCGTGCTCCTCGGCCGCCTGCTCGGCGCGGGTCGCGACGGGCGCGCCACCTCGCGGGCGATTTCCCGTGACGGGGCGCTCGAGGGGGTCGCCGCCTCCGAGCTCGCCGAGCTCGAGCGCCTCCTGCCCGCCTGGTTCGCCGAGGCCCCGCGCGACGGAGAGCTCGCGGCCCTCGATCGCTTCGTCGAGGACCTGCTGCGGCTGCGCGTCGTCCTCGACACCATCGACCTCGACACGCTGGAGCTGCTCTCGGTGTTCGGTCAGGGCGCGATGGACGCCGCGGCGCACGGCGCCGGCGCGCTCTCGGGCCTCGCGCAGGTCGAGCTGTTCGCCGCGCTGTCGTCGCTGCAGGCGAACGACGTCGTGAACTTCTCGCTCGAGCTGCTCCCCTCGGTGCTCGAGACGACGCGGCGCGCCGCCCCGGGCACCTACGCCGTGGGCGGCTACCAGGGGCTCACCCGTCGCGGCTCGCTCGACTCGATGGTGCTGACCGAGCTCGCGTGGGACGACGACGAGCTCGCGCGGCGACTGCTCGACGACGAGGTGCTGTTCCACGCGCGCGAGCGCAGCGAGGACGAGGCGCCGCGCGTGCACCTCGTGCTGGTCGACGCGTCGGCGTCGATGCGCGGCGATCGCACGACCTTCGCGCGCGGCGTCGCCATCGCCCTCGTCAAGCGGCTGGAGCTCGAGGGGGAGGAGGCGCGCATCCGGTTCTTCGACTCGCGCCTGTACGAGCCGTTCGGGGGCGTCGCCGCGTCGAGCGGGCGCGCGGGCGGCAAGCGCGGCGGCCTCTCGGCGTCGCTGCCGCACATCCTCGCGTTCCGCGGCGAGCACGGGCGCAGCCCCGAGCGCGTGCTCCGTCAGCTGGTCGCGGAGCTCGACGTGCTGCGCACGCGCGATCGCCGCTCGCCGGTGGTGCACCTGATCACCCACGCGTCGTTCTATGCGCCGCGCTCGCTGGTGCAGGAGGTCCGCGCGCGCGCCGCGATGTTCGGCGTCTTCATCACGCCGCGCGTCGACGTCGAGGGCGGCGCCCCGGAGCGCGAGGCGCAGCATCGGGACTGGCTCGACTGGCTCGACGTGCTCGACGGCCACTTCACGGTCGACCAGGCGACCCTCGGGCGCAAGGACGATCGGGCCGCGCGCGGCCGCGAGATCGTCCGCGCGATCCCCAAGCAGGCGCCGGCCGAGGCGCCGCCGGCCTCGATCCGTGCGGCCACGATCGGCCCGCCGTCGAGCCGCCGGCTCGCCGAGCCCGAGAGAGAGGAGCGGCGATGAGCGACTCGCTGCACGACTCGCTCTCCCGCGGCGTCGATCTCGTCGCGCGCGGCGCGCCCGAGGAGGGCCTCGGGTTGCTCCTCTCCGCCGCGTGGGAGGTCGACGCCGACGGGCGCGACTACGACGCGGTGCTCGCCGCGCTCCGCCGCGCGTACGGGGCGCTCGACCGCCCGCGGGCGCTGGCCTCCCTCTCCTGGTACCAGGGCACCGCCACGGCCGACCTCGCGGCGCTGCGGCGGGCGCCGGCCATCGATCTCGCGCGCACCCATCGCGCGATGGGCGACGAGGCGATGGCCGCCCGGCTGTTCGAGGAGGCCGGCCTGCTCGCGCACGCCGCCGTCGCCCGCGAGCGCGCCACCGATTTCGCCGGCGCGCGCGCGCTGTGGTCGCGGCTCTCGCACCGGCTGGCCAGCGGGCTCGCGTCGGGCGCGGGCGCCGTCGCGGCGGCCGAGCAGGGCTACGTGCTCGGCCTCATCCGCTACAACATCGCGCGCAACTCGCCGGCGACGCGCTCCGACCGCGCGCGTCGCGACGCGATCGTCACCGCCGTCGCCGCGCTCGAAGACGCCGCCGAGCGCTTCGAGGTCATCGGCATGCGCGAGCGGGCGTTCGACTGCTACAACGCGCTGTCGGCGATCGGCCAGACCGCCAACGCGTTCGAGCACGTCCTCGAAGGGCGCGTCAACGCCATCCGCATCCTCCGCGAGGATCACCTGCAGCAGTACGCGCTGCAGCAGTTCGACGAGTCCATCGCCGCCGCCGAGGAGTCCGGCGAGTACGCTGCGGCGGCCACGTTCGCGCGCGAGGCGCTCGCCTACGCCCGCTCGCTCGGCCTCGAGGCCGACGCCCACAGCTACGCGCGCCGCGCCATCGACCTGCACGTGGGCACCGCGCGCGCGCTCATCCGCTCGAGCGGCCCCGCGGAGCTGGCCGAGAACGCCCTGCTCGCCGCCATCGCGCTCGCCGCCGATCTCGGCATGCTCGGCAAGGCGCGGGCGCTCTACCGCGAGGCGATCGACGTCCCCGGCCTCGACGACGCGCGCCGCGCCCGCCACCAGCGAGCGTTCGATCGCCTCGAAGGCCAGCAGGACGCCTCGACCCGGCACGACGCGCGACCCACCGCGCGCCCGCCGGGGCCCCCGCTCGAGGTCTGGGTGGTCGACGTGCTCGAGTGGGAGCAGGCGGGGCGCGCGGAGGAGGCGTGCGCCGAGATCCTCTTCGACTCCCTCGGCGCGGCCAAGGGTCGGCGCGACGGGGCCTCGCTGCCCCTGCGGCGCCGGGCGCTGGTCGCGCGCCTGTGGGCGCTGCACCTCGCGGAGCTCGCGAGCGGGCCTCCTCAGGCGACGGTGAACGTCGCCGTCGAGCTCGCGCGCAAGCTCGCCGAGATCATCGACTACCGCGTCCTCGCCTCGCTCGAGGTGCTCTACTCGCACCCGTCGGCCGACGTCCGCGCGCGGACCGCCGAGGCCGCGGGGCAGATGCCCTTCAAGCGCAGCGCGCAGCTCCTGCGGCGCGCCGCGCACGACGACGACGCGAAGGTGATCGCCGCCGTCGCGCGCGCCGTTCAGCGCAAGCAGTCGCCGGTCTTCGTCGATCCGCTGCGGAGGCTCGCCCGCGACGCACCCGCGCTCGACGTGCGCGCGGCCGCGCTGCGGGCCCTCGCGGCGATCGACAACCCGGAGGCTGCGTCGGCGGTGCTCGAGGCGCTCGAAGCGGGCTCGCGCGAGGAGCGCGGCGCGGTGATCGAGGCGCTGAACAAGCGCCCGCCCGATCGCAACGGCCGGCTGATGCAGGCGGCGCGGGAGCGCATCGCGCGCGGCCTGAGCCCCGACGTGGCCCGCGACTTCCAGGCGGCGCTCCGGCTCGGGTAGAGGGCGAAACCGAGGGCCCGCGGCGATCGTTTTCTTGGCCCCTCGGCGTGGCCGACGGTAGCGGTCGCCTCATGCGCCGCAGTCTGGGCTCGCTCATCGTCGCGATCGCCGCGTTCACCGTGGCCGTCGCGCACGCGGCCCCTGCCGGCACCAAGCCGTCCAAGAAGCCGTCGAAGTCGATCGGCGCGCCCAATCAAGGCACGCTGCAGGACGGCGCGCACCTCGAGCTGGGTCCGCACCTGCGCATCGTCGGGGCCTACGCGCCCGGCGACGCGCGCTGGGGCGTGCGCCAGCTGGTCGACGCGATCGATCGCGCGGCGCGCGAGGTCCGCAAGCGCTACCCGGACGCGGTGCTCGGCGTCGGGCACCTCTCGCGCAAGGGCGGCGGCGAGATCGATCGCCACCACTCGCACGAGAGCGGACGCGACGCCGATCTGGCCTTCTATCTCGTCGACGTGGCCGGGCGGCCGCTCGTCCGCGATCGGTTCCTCGCCATCCTGCCCAACGGCGTGGCCGCGGCCGACGCGCACGTGCGCTTCGACGACGGCCGCAACTGGGCGCTGGTCAGCGCGCTGGTGTCCGATCCGAACGCGCGCGTGACGCACATCTTCGCGGCCACCTACCTGCGCACCCGCCTGCTCGCGTACGCGGCGCGGGTCGGCGCGCCGGCGGCGCTGCGGGCGCGCGTCGCCGAGGTGGTCATGCAGCCGCACCACGCGCTGCCGCACGACGATCACTTCCACGTGCGGGTCGCCTGCCCGCCGAGCTCCGCGCAGTGCGTGGAGTGGCCGATGGCCACCGGCGCCCAGGCGAAGAAGGCGAAGAAGTCGACGACGTCGCTCGCGAAGGCCTCGCCGAAGCCGACGAAGCCTCCGACCAAGAAGCTGGTGCGCGCGCGCTCCTCCGGTCAGGTCAACATCGAGACGCCGGCGCCGGCGCCGGCGGGCACCGTCGAGAAGCCGGCC
>JACPFM010000023.1:53132-57897 GCA_016182965.1 Deltaproteobacteria bacterium
CCGCGCCCGCCCTCGCGGACCTGCCCGCTCCGAGCGGCGCCTGATCACCTCGCGATCTCCTCGCGATCACTTCGCGATGGTTTGGACGGTCTTCGGGACCGTCGGCGCGGGCGCCGCGCGCAGCTCGGTCGAGCGGTGGACCGCCCACGCGGTGAGCACCAGCAGCAACGCGAGCGTCGCGCCGAGCAGCACGCGCGCGAGCGGATCGGGCTCGATGCGCGCGCGCAGATCGCGGGCCGCGGCCGCGACCTTCGGATCGCTCGTCTTCTGCGCGAGCGCCTCCGCTCTGTCGCGCACGGCGCGGTGGTTGCCGCGCTGGAAGTAGGCGACCAGACGGTCGAGCTCGGCATCTCGCGGGTACGAGCGGGCGAACGGCGGACGGTCGGCGTATTCGGGCGCAAGCGCCCGTTCGCTCGCCGCTTCGGCGGCGTCGGCGGGCTTCGATTCGTCGGGCTGCGACTCCTCGGGGCGGGTCACACCTCCTCGTTCCATCCGCGACGCGCGGGCCGCAACGTCCCGGCGGAGCCCGTGGGCGCCGGCGCGCCGGCCGTAGCTCGCCGGATCCGCGCCCGGGCCTTGCAGCTCCTGGCAGACGGGCTCCGGCCGCCGCGCCGGGGCTTTGGCGCCTCAGCCGCGATGGAATCGGGATCGGGAGGCAGCCAATTGCCCACCCCGTGCCGCGTTCGGGTAGCGTTCGGACCGTTGCGCGTGCACGCTTCGAGGCACCGATGTTGATCGCGGCCGGGACGATCCTGGAGGGAAAGTACCGCGTCGAGCGGCTCCTCGGCGCGGGCGGGATGGGCTCGGTGTGGATCGCCGAGCACACGCTCCTCCACCGTCCGGTCGCCGTGAAGGTCCTCGACAAGTCGGCGAGCTCCCGTGACGCGTCGGCGGTGCAGCGGTTCCTCCGCGAGGCGCAGACGGCGGCGCGGCTGCGGTCCGATCACATCGTCGACGTCCTCGACGTCGGCCGCTTCGACGACGGCACGCCGTTCCTCATCATGGAGCTGCTCGAGGGCGAGGCGCTGTCTTCGCGCATCCGGCGCGTCACCCGCCTTTCGCAGGGCGAGGCCGCGCAGCTCGTCGATCACCTGCTGGCCGGCCTGTCGGCCGCGCACAACGCCGGCGTGATCCACCGCGACATCAAGCCCGACAACTGCTTCATCACGCAGAAGAACGGGCGCGATCACCTCAAGCTGCTCGATTTCGGCATCTCCAAGGTGGCCCCGACCTCGCCCGAGGCGCCCGAGATGCGCATGACCCGCACCGGCGTGGTGATGGGCACGCCGTATTACATGGCGCCCGAGCAGGCGCGCGGCGCCAAGGACATCGATCACCGCTGCGATCTCTACGCCGCCGGCGCGATCCTCTACGAGTGCGTGACCGGGCGCGTGCCGTTCGACGCCGAGAGCGTCAACGAGCTGCTGTTCAAGATCGTGCTCGAGCCGCTCGTTCCGCCGCGCGAGCTCGCGCCGGAGCTGGAGCCGGCGTTCGAGCGCGTGGTGCTGCAAGCGATGGCGCGCGAGGCGCCGGCGCGCTTCCAGACGGCCGAAGAGTTCCGCGCGGCGCTCGCGCCGTTCGTCGGGCGGGTGTCGGGCGGCACGGTCGTGGTGTTCTCGAACCCGCCGCCGCGCTCGGGAGAGCCCGCGCAGCCGGTGAGCGGCGTCGATCGCACCGCGCCGGTCGACTCCGACGCCATTCGCGCGGCGATCGCGGCGCCGCGCCCGAGCGCGCTGACGCCGAGCGGCCTGCAGGGCCTCTCCGCCACCGGACCGCTGCACCTGTCGGAGCCGCCCCCGGCGCGCCGCGGCCTGCGCCTCGCCGCGATCGGCCTGGTGTCGGTGCTCGGGCTCGGCGGCGCGCTCGCGTACGTCTCCGGCACGCGCTCGGGCACGACCTCCTCGGCGAACGAGGCGTCGGCGTCCGCGCCGCCGTCCGCGTCGGGCACCGACGACGATGATCCGGCGGCGTCGGCCGAGCCTGCCGCCAAGGCATCGGTCGCGCCCATCGTGCAGGCGACGGTCGCGCCCGTCGCGCCGCCGACGACGAGCGCCGCGCCGAGCGGCGCCGCGAAGCCGACCAAGGGCGGGAAGAAGGCCCCGGCCGCCGCGACGACCACGCCTCCGCCCATCGTCATCGTGCCGCCGCCGCCGCCGCCGCCGGCGACCACGACCAAGTCGGGCTCTCCGCGGCCGATCGACACGGCGCTCTGAGGCGCGGTCGAAGGTCGAAGGTCGAGAGGTCGAACCGGGGCTCCGCCCCGGGCCCCGGGCGGCGGGGCCTCACGCGCAGGGCCCCGTAGGCGATGGAGTGTCGCGGACCTCGATCGACCTTCGACCTTCGACCTTGGACCAACAAAACGGCGCGTCCCCCTCCCCGACCGCGGCCGGGAAGAGGGACGAAGCGCCGCGAGGCGTCGCTCAGCTCTTGGCGGCCTTCACGGCCGTCGTGAGCTCGGGCATCACCTGGAAGAGATCGGCGACCAGGCCGTAGTCGGCGACCTGGAAGATCGGCGCCTCCGGATCCTTGTTGATGGCGACGATCGTCTTGCTGCCCTTCATGCCGGCGAGGTGCTGGATGGCGCCGCTGATGCCGACCGCGACGTAGAGCTGCGGCGCGACGACCTTGCCGGTCTGGCCGATCTGCAGCTCGGTCGGGGCGAAGCCGGCGTCGCACGCCGCGCGGGTCGCGCCGATGGCCGCGCCGAGCGTGTCGGCGAGCGGCCCGAGGACGTCCATGAACTTCTCCTTGATCGCGCGGCCACCGGCGATGATGACCTTCGCCTCGGTGAGGTCGGGGCGCTCGCTCTTGATGGTCTCGAACGCGACGAACTCGACCTGGTCGGCGGCCTTGTCGGCGACGACCGCGACCTTCTCGACCGCGCTCGCGCCGCCGCTCGGCTCCGCCGGCGTGAAGTCCGTCTGACGGACGGTGACCAGCTGGATGGGCGTCTCGATGGTGAGCCAGCCGTACGCGTTGCCCGCGTACATCGGGCGCTTGTACTGGAGCTTGCCGCCCTCGGCCTTGAAGCCGGTGATGTCGGGCGCGTACCCGGCGCCGAGCTTCGCGGCGACGCGCGGCATGAGGTCCTTGCCGTTGGTCGTCGCCGTGGCGCCCACCACCGCGTGCGACTTGCCGGCAGCGGCGACGATCGGCGCGAAGCGCTCGGTGACGTAGCCCTTGAGCGACGCGTCGTCGGCGACCAGCACCTTGCGCGCACCGTACCCGCCGAGCTCGGCGGCCGCCTTATCAGCGCCCTGCCCGATCGCCAGGATGTCGTAACTCCCGCCGAGAGCCTTGGCGGCGTCGCGCGCGAACGCGACCGCGCTGTAGGTGGCCTTCTTGACCTGCCCCTCGACGATCTCTGCAACTACCAGGATGTCAGCCATCTGAATCGCTCCATTTCCTGCAAAGTCTTTGGGTCGAAGGTCGAGGGTCGAAGGTCGAAGGAGCGGCTTGCATGATCAGCGCGCATCCATTCGGCATTCCTCGACTTGTCCACCAAGAGGGGCCCGGCCCGGTCGACCTTCGACCTTCGACCTCTCGACCTTCGACCCCTCTTCTGCGTCAGAGGACCTTCGCCTCGCCCTTGAGCTTCTCGACGAGCTCCGCGACCGTCTTCACCTTCACGCCAGCCTTGCGCGCGGGCGGCGGCTCGTAGCCGACGTATTTCGCGGACGGGGTGGTGTCGATGCCGAGGTCTCCGAGCTTCTTGACCTCGAGGGGCTTCTTCTTGGCCTGCATGATCGCGGGCAGCGGCGCGAAGCGCACGCCGTCGGCGTACTTGTGCGAGGCCGGCGTGGGCGCGCTCTGCACGCCGCCCGAGTAGACGACGCGGTCCTCGACGGTGACGACCGCCGGGAGCTTGACCTTCACGCGCTGCATGCCGCCGTCGCCGACGCGGGCGATCTCGAGGGCGACGTTGCCCTCGTTCTTGATGGTCGCGGCGAAGGTGATCTGCGGCCAGCCGAGGAGCTCGGCGAGGTACTGGCCGACCTGGTTCGAGTCGCTGTCGACCGTCTGCTTGCCCATCATGACCAGGTCGGGCTTCACCTGCTCGACGATCTTCGCCAGCGCGCGCGCGACGATGGGGCCGTCGAGCTGGTCGTCGGTGCACTCGACGCGGATCGCCTTGTCGGCGCCGGTCGCGAGCGCGCCGCGCAGCGTCTGGTCGCACTCGGCGGGGCCGAAGGTGACGACGATCACCTCGCCGAGGCGCGCCTTGGGGGCCGTGCCGTTCTCGGTGAGCCGCAGCGCCGCCTCGACGGCGTACTCGTCGAAGGGATTGGGCTTCCACTCGAGACCGGCGGTCTCGATCTTGGCGCCGGTCACCTTGACCTTGTTCGCGTTTTCCGGGTCTGCGACCCGCTTGAAGGGAACGAGGATCTTCACGAGAGGGCCTCCTTCGAGAGAAGCGGAAAATGACGCGCCCCAGGCCAGCGCGCGGGCGCCGACTGAATCGCGATTCAGCAGACAGCGCTAGGCGCCCTGACGTTTCGCGTCAACCCAGGTTGGCGATCGATGTCAGCCCGGCGCGAGGGCCGCGGAGCCCACCTGGTGGAGCCCAGATGTAGGTTCCACGTTGTTGGCCGTCGGTGGCGCGCGTCGGTAACGCACCACGCGAAGCATGCCCCCGCGCACGCTGCCCCCTCCCGCAGTCGCCCCGGTCACCCCGGCTCCCAGCCGTCCGGCCGAGGCGGCCTCGCCGCGCCCGCGCACCCGCGGCGCACGCAAGTCGCCGGCAGGCGCCACGCCGGCGCCGGGC
>JACPFM010000087.1 GCA_016182965.1 Deltaproteobacteria bacterium
CCCGCGCCCGCGCCCGCCCCGGCGCCGGCGCCCGCGCGTGGGCGCCGTGCGCGTCCGGGGCCTCTGCGAGCGTCCGGGGCCTCCGCGATGGCGGTCTCGCACGCCCTGTCTGGCCCCGCGCCGGTCGGCTCGCTTGGCGCCCGCCCGTGCTCCGCGCTCCTGCCGCCTCACGCGCTGCCGCCTCGCGCTCTGTCGGCAGCGCGCTGCCGCCTCGTGTGCCGCGCCCGCGCGGCTGCCGCCTTGCGCGCTGCCTCGTTCGCGCGGCCCCGTGCGTCGCTGCGGCCCGAGCCCCGAGCGGATCAGTCGGACGACGCCGCCGCGGTCCCTGCCCTCGAGCGGATCACACGGACGGCGCCGCTGCGGTCGCGCCCTCGATCGGATCAATCCGACGCCGCGTCGCTCGCGTCGCTCGCGTCGCTCGCGCCAGCCGCTCCCGTGTCGCCGCCCTCGGACGCGGCGTCGGCATCGCCCGGCGCTCCCGCATCCGGCGGGTTGCACATCGTGCTTGCGTAGATCCCGTCGACGCAGTGTGACAGCTCGATCCTGCCGCCGCGGCAGCAGGCGACGACCACGTCGCTCGGAATCGCGAGCTGCGAAGGGGCGCACGCGCAGGTGCCGACGTACGTCTCGCTGCACGCCGAGCCCGCGACGTGCCTGCACGGAGGTGCGCCGGCGTCGCCGACGGTCTGCTCCGGCTCGTCGCTGCTGCACCCGACCAACCCGACCGACACGACGACGGCCATCACGCGAACGAACAGGCGGCTCACCATGGCACGGCTCCTCGGGCCGTCCCCCGCTCGAGCCAGAACCATGCCGTCCGCCTCCGCGTTCGCGTTCGCTTCCGCGTTCGCGTTCGCGTTCGCTTCCGCGTCCGCGTTCGCGTTCGCGTTCGCGTTCGCGTTCGCGTTCGCTTCCGCGTTCGCGTTCGCCTCTACTTCGGCCCGGACTCCGCGCACCTCCCGCCGATGCACTTCACCCCGATCCCCACGCCGCAGCAGTCCGAGTCCTTCTCGCACTTCTCGTACTCGGCCGCGCACACGGGCGGCTTGTTCGTGCAGGTGAGCTTCCCGTCGGTGCCCGGCTGGCAGAAGCCGCCGCAGCACTCGTCGCCGGTCTCGCACGTGTTGCCCTCGGACTTGCAGGGATCGACGACCCAGAAGCCGCGCGAGTTGCCGGCGAGCAGCTCCTGGCCCGGGAGGTAGAACGCCGGGTGGCTCGGATCGGTGCCCGGCGCGGCGCCGAGATCGATCGCGGCGACCCACAGCTTCTTGGTGGTCGGCGTCTTCGAGATGTCGTGGAAGCGCGGATCGCTCCAGTACGGGTTGATCGTCGCGACGTTGCCGTACAGGCGACGGCTCACGAACACGACCCACGCGTAGCCGCCGGAGACGACCGGGTTCACCGAGGGCTCGAAGTTGAGCGTGGTGTCGTCGTCATGCCCTGCGGGGCCGGTCGGCACGTAGCCCTTGCCGTTCAGCTTGTCGAGGCGGACGGCGGTCTTGGTCTTCGCGTCGACCCACCAGATCTCGCCGTGGGCGCCGACGCTGCTGCACGCGGCCGTCGAGTCGCACTGCGATCGGGTGCCGCCGAAGTCGCGGCCGTTGTTCACCGTCTCGACCTCGAAGATCACGCCGTCGCTGGTGGGCAGCCAGGAGCTCCACACCGCCGCGCCGACGAGCGGAGTGTGCAGCGTGGCGAGAGCGGAGAAGGTCTTGCTCGCCGCGTCGAAGTCGATCGCGGCCAGCGACTTCTTGTCGGAGCCGGCGCCGCCCCAGTAGCCGAAGGCGACGTGCTTGCCGTCGGGCGAGAAGGACGGGTACGCGGCGCCGAGGTCGCCGGGCAGGCCGGTCGTCGCCACCGGCGCGCCGGAGGGGACGCTGTAGAGCGCGCTCGGGACGGCCGAGGTGCCGCCCATCGCGGGGCTCGAGTTCGCGAACAACATCGAGCCGTCGGGATAGAGCCCGCCCCACGCGAAGCGGCCGTCCGCCGGCGCCATCGCGGTCTCCTTGTACGCGTCCTTCAGATCGAACGCGCCGGTGCGGCTGTAGGCGTCGCCCCACTGCGTGATGAGCGTCGACCCGCTGGAGGCGACCGAGTGGCAGACGCGGCACTTGTCGCTGCCGCCGTTGCCGCCGGCGACGAGCGTCGGATCCATCGAGCCGCCCTTGATCGCGAGCGTCGCGCCGCCGAACCGGCCGCCGGTGAACGTCGGGCCGTAGTTCTCGGCGAGCTTGGTGCCGTACGACTGGTAGTAGACGGTGCCCTTGAGCGGGCCCTTGGCGATGGTCCACGACTCCTTGATCGGCCCGATCGCCTTGCCGCCTGCGGCGAACACGAGCTCCACGGTGACCGGCTCGCCGCCGTTGGAGTAGGTGAGCTTCTTCCAGACGTCCTGCGGGATCGGGTGGTGGAGGAACGGCGTCGCGGTCTTCGCGAAGGTGCCGACGTACTCGAAGGCGGTCTCCTTGATGGTGATCTTCACCGCGTCGAAGGCGTAGCTGGCGCGATCCCACTGCAGCAGCGGCGCGAGGATGCCGCGCGGCCACACGGTGCCGTCGTACGGGTACAGCCACTTCACCGCGGGATCGGCGACCGGCGGCTCGTCGAGCGTGGCCTTGACGGTGAAGTCGATGGGGCCGCCCGGTCCCTCGCCGCCGACGCCGCCTGCGCCGCCGGTGCCGACGCCGGCGTCACCCGCGCTCGGGTCGCCGTTCTGCGTCATCTTCAGCTTCACCGTGACGGTGGTCGTCGCCTTCTTGGCGCCGTACGTCGCGGTGATCGTCGCCTTGCCGCCCGCGTTCGCCGTCGGCGTGAAGACGCCGGTCGACAGGCCGATCGCCCCGAGCTCGCCCCGATCGATGCTCCAGGCGACGGGCACCGGCGTGCCCGACGCCTTGGCGACGAAGGTGATCGTGGGAATGGCGCCGCCGACGTTCACGTCGAGCACCTGATCGGCCGGCTCGATCGCCAGCGAGGCCGCGTCGGGATCGACCGGCTGCGAGTCGATCGTGAACGGCGTCTCCTCGTCGGCGTCGCCGGGCAGACCGTCGTTGCCGGCGTCGTCGCCGGCCGGGTTCGGCGACGAGTCACCGCTCGTGCTGCACGCTCCGACGATGCCGCCGAGAGCGAGGATGGAGGCGAGGACCAACTCGAGCCGGTACGACCGCATCCGCGTAGCCTACCATCGGCGCGCGGACTTTCTGCGGGCAGACGCGCGTTCCCGTCGTCGTGTCAGGCCGCCAGCAGCTGCTCGGCCGTCAGCTTGTCGGCCGACAGGCCGCCGAAATACTGCATCAGACCCACCTCCTCGTACCGCTTCATCACGCGGGGCGTCAGGAGCCCGATCTCGCGGAGGTTCGGCACGAGGCGGCTGAACATCACCTGGCGGAACTCCGCCATGCCCGGCGACGCGTACACGCCGTCGCGCCATTGCTGCCGGGTGATCCGCCCCTCGAACCACTCCTCGTAGACCTCGTAGGCCATGAAGCGGTTGCGCATCAGGAGCGCGACCTCGAACGCCCAGTCCTCGCGCTCCTTTCGCTCTCGCTCGGTGATGTGGTGCTTGAAATGCTCGCGGAGGGCGCACACGCCGTAGTGCACGTGCCGAGCTTCGTCCTGGATGACCATCTTCAGCAGGTTCTTGAGGAGCGGCTCCTTCGTCTGACGGTGCAGCGTGCCGAACGCCCCGAGCGCGAGCCCCTCGACCATGATCTGCATGCCGAGGAACTTCATGTCCCAGCGACCGTCGCTCATCAGCGAGTCGATGATGACGAAGAGGTTGTCGTTGATCTGGTACATCTTGTTCAGCTTCGTATCGAGGTAGCGGTTGAACACCTCGACGTGGCGCCCCTCGTCCATCACCTGGGTCGCGCCGTACAGCTTCCCGTCGAAGAACTGCACCGCCTCGGTGACCTGCGCGGCGGCGAAGAGCGCGCCCTGCTCGCCGTGGAGGAACTGCGAGAGCATCCACGTCACCATCGACGCGAGCAGCCCGCGCCTCTCCTTGGCGTTCAGGCGGACGCCGTACTCCTCGAGCTTGTCGAGGGCGATGAAGTGCTCCGGGAGGATGGGCATCTCGGGGTTCAGCGGATCGACGTCGGTCTTCCACGGCAGCGAGTCGCCGTCCCACTGACCCTCTTTGGCGCGGCGATAGAGCTCCGCCATCTCCGGCTGATCGCTCGGGTAGGTCCAGTCGAAGTGCGCCCGGTGGCTCGCGGGGATCTCGGTGGGGACGCCCTGCTTGCCGCGGTGGAGCACGAGCCCGCGCAGGCCCGAGGGGCCGAGCGCCGAGAGCACGCGCGGGTCCTTCATGTGCATGATCACGTCGAGCGCCTCGAAGTACGCGTCGACCTGGCTGCGCATCTTCGCGGGGAGGAACGTGGTGAACCGGCTGGTGTCGATCATGTCGTGCTCCGTCGAACCGGGTTTCCGAGGACTCAGACAACTCACAACGTGGAGAAGAAGCCCTTCGCGCGCTCGATGTGGTAGCGGGCGATGAAGGCGTGAACGAGCGGCAGCGCGCGATCGAGGAGCTCGGCGGCGCGCTCGGGCGGCAGCCCCTCGAGCCGGCTCGAGGGCAGCTGGGTCTCGCGCTGGAACATCTGCGAGACGACCGCCTCGTAGATCGCGAGATCGCGCGAGGTGAACCCGAGCTCCGGGGACAGGCCGGCGCGCCGCACGTCGGCCCACAGCTCGAGGAGCCACGCGTCTTCGCGCGCGATGCGCGTGCGCCCGTCCTCGCCGATCGCCGTCGCGAGCAGGCCGATCTCCACCATGCCGTCGAGATCGTCGCGCTGCAGGCCGAGCTGACCGAGCAGCTCCGTGGCGTCGACCATCGACGGTCGCTCGTCGCGCGCGCGCAGCGTCGGCGGGAGGTGCGCCTGCACCTCGCGGAGCTGCTTTCGCTGCGCGGGGCTGAACGCCTCGTCGCGATCGTCGAGCAGCGCGCGGATGGCCTTGAGCGGCAGGAAGCGCTCGTGCTGCAGGCGCCGGACGAGGAGCACGCGCTCGACGTGCTCGTCGCCGTAGTACGCCATGTTGCGGCCGGTCTTGTGCCCCTCGGGCACGAGGCCCTGCTGGATGTAGAAGTGGATGACCTGCCGCGGCAGCCCGGTGCGCTCGCACAGGTCGCGCATGCGGTAGGGCCAGCGCGATCGATCGACGCCCTGATCCTCCTGCTGCCCCGAGGGGCGAGACGGCGCGTCGGAGCCGAGCATCACGACTCCCCCTCGATCTCGAGCGTCACGGGCCCCGACGCGCGCGACACGCACGTGAGCACCCAGCCCTCGGCGCGCTCGCGATCGGTGAGGCAGCTCGGCTCGTCGGACGCGACCTCGCCGTCGATCAGCTTCACCTTGCACGCCGCGCAGCCGCCCATCGCGCACGAGAAGGGCATCTCGACGCCGGCGGCGAGGCCGGCTTCGAGGAGCGTCTGACCGGGTGCGGCGACGAGCGTGGTCGAGCGACCGCCCTTGCGGAGGGTGATCGGCTGCGCGGTCGTCGGCGCGGGCGAAACGCGCTGGGCGGGCGACGAGAACCGCTCCTCGTGCACGCGCGACGGATCGACGCCTCGCGCGAGCAGCGTGGCGCGCGCGGCGTTCATCATCCCCTCGGGGCCGCAGAGGAAGAACGTCGCCGACGCGAGGTCACCGAGGCCACCGAGGCGCGAGAGCTCCTCCTCGCACGTCGGCGCGTCGAGGCGACCGACGCCGCCCGTCCACCCGGCGGGCGCCTCCTCGAGGACGTGGCGGACGGTCAGCCGCTCGGGGTGCGCGCTCGCCAGCGTGGCCAGCGCGTCGGCGAAGATGACGTCTTCGAGCCGGCGGTTGCCGTAGAGGAGCGTGATCCGGGTGTCTTCGCGCGTGCCGAGCAGCGTGCGCGCGATCGAGTAGAGCGGCGTGATCCCGCTGCCGCCTCCGATCAAGACCGCGTGCGCGCCCATCGCGCGATCGGGCGCGAGGCCGAAGGTGCCCGAGGGGCCGAGCACTCTCAGGACGTCGCCCTCCTTCACGTGATCGACGAGGTGGTTGGAGACCTTGCCGTCGCGCACGCGTTTGACCGTCACCGCGATGCGCCCGTCGGCCGGCGCGGTGTGGATCGAGTAGGCGCGGCGGTAGGCCTGGCCGCCGATGTCGACCACCAGCGTGAGGAACTGACCGGCGTGCCAGGCGGGCGTGTCGCGCTCGAACGCGAGCTCGAGGGTCACCGCGTCTGCGGTCTGGCGGACGACCTCGGTGACGCGCACGGACCGCGCGGAGAGCAGGTCACGCGCGGAGGGGATCACCCGCGAATGGCGCCCGAGGGGCGCGCGGGCGCTGAACGGCGCGGCGCGCTGGCCGACGAGATCGGCCGCCACGGTACGCAGATCACGGCCGAGGGCCTCGAAACGGTCGCGAAGTGGAACGGCGAAGATGGCGAACATGGCGGTGTCTGTTCGTATATGGAACCCGCCGCGTAAGGTGTCAAGTGTCACTTCTTACTTGGCGCACCTCGAGCACGGTGCCCCTGGCCACGCTCGGGCAGGGGCCGCACTCTAAGGGTCATGCCTGACGACCCGAGGGCCGGCCCCGGCCGTTCGCCCCCCGAGCACAGAAGTTCGCACGGTTCCAGCGCGCTGACCGGGCGCGACGCGCCGGACGCGCTCGCCACCGACGATGAGCTGCCGGTGGTCGCCCGCATGGTGGTCGAGATCCGCTCCGACGGCTCGCGCACGATCGCGCGCGGCGCCGCGGAGGACGGCGCGACGGGCGAGAAGGTCGCCATCCGCATCGAGGGCAGCACGCCTCTGGCGCTGGCGCTGTCGATGATGAAGACGATGTCGGCGATCCCATCGCTCGCGCGCACCGCGCTGAAGGCGCTGCGCCGCGGCAACGACTGACGGCCGCCCTCGAACCCCGCGCTCTCGCGCCCTCAAACCCCGCGCTCTCGCGCCCTCAAACCCCGCGCTCTCGCGCCCTCAAACCCCGCGCTCTCGCGCCCTCAAACCCCGCGCTCTCGCGCGAGGATCGCCTGCTCGAGGAGACGTGTCGCGACGCGTGCGCTCCCCCAACCGATCACCCGCACGTCCTTCGGCGTGTACTCGGCGGCCGTGAGGAAGAAGCGCTCGATCTCTCGCCGGGCGCGGGTCGACAGATCGCGCCCCTCGCGGAGCCCGTCGAATCGAGGCGCGTCCGCGGGGACGGCGAGGAGTCGATCGTTGCGGCGGGCGCGACCTTGCTTCCGCTCCTCGATCTTCACCACGCCGAGCAGGAACGACGGGATCACCACGCCCGGGTGCGTCGGCGCGTCGTGGAGCACGAGGACGTCGATCGGATCGCCGTCGGGCGCCTGCGTGCTCGGCACGAACCCCCAGTCGTAGGGGTAGTGCGCCCCGAGCGGCAGCGCGCGACCGAGGATGATCACCCCGAGCTGCGGATCCCACTGCGTCTTCACTCGCGAGCCGCGCGGCGCCTCGACGACGCAGAGCACGTGGCCCTCGTCGTCGCGCGGAGGCAGCTCGTCGAGGCGCACGTCGGCCTTCGATGCGCCGCGGCAACCTCTCGTGGTGACGCGGCTCGGCGCGAGGACGCGGAGCACCTGGTGATCCGCGTCCCCGCACCCGACGCGACTACGCGGGCTCGACGGCCGGCGCCGCTCCGACGAGCGGAGCGGGACGGGCGTCGTCGGGTGCGTAGCGCGCGCGCCACGCACCGCGCGTCCATCGCAGCCAGAACAGCGACGAGGCGAGGGTGGTCTCGGCGACGAACCCGAACCAGCCGCCGACGGCGCCGAGGCCGAGCGCCTTTCCGAACACGAACGCCGCGCCGGGGATGCAGACCCAGGCGACCCCGACCCCGATGAGCATCACCGGACGCACGTCCTTCGCGCCGCGGAGGGCGCCACGAAGGACGATGGTGATCGCGTCGAAGGTCTGGAACAGCGCCGCGACGAGGAGCAGGCGCCGCACGACGTTCACGACGTCCGCTTCGTGCGTGAACTGCGCCGCGATGCGGCCGCCGAACACCGCGAAGACCACGCCGCAGATCGACATGAAGCCGACGGCCAGGCCGAGCGAGGTGCGGGTGACCGCGTCGGCCTTGGCCAGATCGCGCTCGCCGAGCGACCGCCCGACGAGCACCGAGGCCGCCTCCGACACCGCGATCCCGGGGAGGAACGAGGTGCGGATGATGGTCATCGCCACCTGGTGCGCGGCGATCTCGTGGGCGCCGAGGCCGCCGAGGATCGCCGTGAAGGTGGAGAAGGCCAGCATCTCGAGCCCGAACTGCAGGCCGGTGGGCACGCCGAGGCTCGAGACCTCCGACAGCGCCTGCCGCATCGGCAGCAGGGGCTTGCGGTCGGGCCGATCGCGGAAGGCGATCCAGAGGAGGAACGCCGCCTCGACCGTCTCGGCGATCGCGGTGCCGTAGCCGGCGCCCTTCACGCCGAGCGCCGGCAGCCCGAAGTGGCCGTAGATCAGCGCCCACGCGAGGACGACGTTGATCGCGTTGGCCAGGAGGCCACCGATCATCGGGTTACGCGAGTCGCCGAGGCCCTGCCGGTACTGCACCATCGCGGAGATGACGCAGATCGACAGCGCGCCCCAGGTGCGCGCGGCGAGGAAGTCGCGCGCGTAGGGGACGGTCGCCGGATCGATGCCCAGCCGGACGAACAACCAGGTCGCGTCGCGCGAGAGCAGCCAGATCGTCGATCCCGCCCAGAACGCGAGCAGGATGCCGGCCTGCGCGTACGCGAAGGCGTGATCGCGCCGTTGCTCGCCGACGGCGTGCGCGGTGCGGACCTTCACCCCGCGCATCAGCCCGAAGACGATCGAGTACTGCAGCCACATGATCGTCATCGCGACGCCGACGCCGCCGAGCGCGTTGGCGCCGAGACCGGCGACCAGCTTGGTGTCGACGAGACCCATCGCGGTGTCGCCGAGCATGGCGATCGCGGTGGGCCACGCGAGCTCGATTACTTCGCGCCGCGAGTTGCCCGCGGCGATGCGCCGCGTGTCATTCGCGGCCCTCGCATGCGGCGGTCGCACACCGGCCTCGGGGCGCTGCCCACCTGCGAGACGACGCAGGGCCGGGGCGACCCACCGTTTCAATCTCTCCCAGCGATCCGGCCCTTCGCCGGGCGAAAGCTCGTCCACGCTCATCTCCGCCTCTGCCCACGTGGAGCCCCTTCTCCGGATCGGCCAGGCCGTCCGGGGCTCCACGAAGGGAGGGAACGGCTGGACTAGCGGTCGGCCTCGTCGTTCACGCGCTTCTGCGTGAACGAGCGAACGACGCTGCACACGACGACGCCGAGCCGACGCGTGCGGCGCGCCGGGGAGGCGCGATACGCGTCGTGAATGCTCGGGGAGGTCAGCTGGCTCATGCGTCGTGCCTCTCGCACGAGACCGCCGCGCCACGCGACGGGCCCATGTTCGGCAGTCGGACGGGCGGGCCTTCCGTTACCGCCGCCCGCGCGTCGTCGGGCTTCATCGGCGATGGAAGCACCGGCGGACGAGCTCCTTCGAGCTCACCTCGATCGCCCCGGCCGCGACCGCCAGCGCGCGGTGGCGCTCCCGCAGATCGTAGTGGGGGAACTTCGCGCCCGCGTGGAACGCGATGCGCGGCACGCCGATCGACGCGGCGAACGCGTGCAGCTCGTCGAGGTCGGCGTCGGTCGCGAGATGGCAGGTCGGCGCCCCGCACGCGCGTCGCGGGTCGTGGACGCGGAGCGCGTCGACGAAGATCGCCAATCAGGGTTCGCCGATCACCGGACGGTCGAGCGCGACCGGCACGGTGAACTTCGGCTTCCACCGCTTGGGGCGGAAGTTCTGCGGCACGAGCCCGGCCTCGCGGAGGAAGCTCACCGAGCGGAAGAAGCGGATGGCCGAGAGGCGCTCGGCGAGCTCGCCGTCGCGCGCGGTGCGGCGCTTCCACAGCTCGTTGGCGACCGCCCACTGGGCGAACTCGGCGATGCTGCGGAACATCGGCAACACCTCGCGGCGCTCGGTCACCAGGTAGACGTACCCGTGCTTGACGGCGACATCGAGCAGCCAGAGCTCGCCCGACTTCCACTCGCCGAGGCAGAGCAGGCCGGCGGGCGGGACGTCGCCGCCCGTGTCGAAGCACTCGGCGGCCTCGCTGGGGTTGGTCGGATCGGCGAGCCACGTCGACCCCTGGACCACCTCTTCGAAGTCGGGCGCGCGGCGCGGCTGGCCGGTCGCGCGCTCGTGCATGATGCGGATGTAGAGGCGCGCGCTCAGGTCGAGCACCACCTCCGATTCGCCCTCGGCGACCTCGCGCAGCGACGCCTCGAGGTCATCGAGGGTCGACGGCGCGATCTTGCGAGTCGGCTTGAAGCCGAGGCGGTCGAGATCCGCCGCGAATTGCGAGCTCAGGTAACCCATTCCACTCTCCGCATCGCGTTCGTGACCGGGACTACCGAGCCCGGCCCGATTGTGCAAGAAGATTGCGCTCACGGCCCGAATTTTCCGGGTCGCCCACGCACCGTGTCCCACCGCACCTCGCCACACTCCGCGCGCGAAATCCAGCGCCGCCGCACGTTCCTCGCCGCGGCGGCGACGCTCGTCGCGGCAGCCGTGCCTTTCGGGTGCCGACTTCCGCCCAAGCCCTTCCCGCCCGAGGACACCCCCGAGGGCGCCTACGCGCGCATCGCGCTCGCGGTGGCGGAGGGGCGTGTCCGCGACGTGTTCCCCTACCTCGAGGACGAGGCGCAGTGGGCGGCGCACACCATCCAGAAGGAGCGCGCCCTGGCGCTCCGCAAGGCCCGGTCGAGCTTTCCGGCGGCCGATCTGGCCAGGCTCGAGGCCGAGGTGGGTGAAGACGCCCGCGCCGCCGACGGCGCCGACGTCTTCGCCCGCATCGCCCGACGTCGCGGGTGGATCACGCGTCTGCGTCGCGACCTGTCGGGCATCGCCCGCGTCGAGCGAGACGGTGACCGGGTGACGCTCGTCACCGCGAAGGGGACCCGCTACCCTATGCGCCGCCGCACGGTCGGGATCTACGGCCTGACCTCGTTCACCGCCGATCTCGCGGACGGTGCCGAGAAGGCGACGCGCGATCGCAAGCGCATCGAGGAGGCCGCGCGCGATTTCGCCGGGCCGGCGCCCGCCTCCGCCGACGCGGGCGACGCGGGGGGCAGCGGCGATGCGCCGTGAGCTCGGGCTCGTCCTCCTGGTCGCCCTGGCTGCGTGCGGGGGCGCGGCGGCCGCGATGCCGGGATCGATCGGCGTCGTCGCGCGCCGCGAGGCGGGCAGCGGTCGGGTGATCATCGTCGAGGTGCCCGACGGGGGCGCCGGCGCCCGCGCGGGCCTCGAGGTCGGCGACGAGGTGCTCGCGATCGACGGCGTGGCGGTCGCCACGATGTCCAAGGACGAATTCCAGCGCGCGGTGCGCGGGCCGGCCGGTTCGAGCGTCGAGGTCGACGTGCGCCGCGACGGCCTGCGTCGCCGCATCCGTGTGCAGCGCCTCGCCATGCGCGCGCTCGAGAAGTGATCCAAGCGTCACGAACTTGCCCGGCTTCGCGCGCGCGCGCGAAGGTCGGGCGGTGCCGCTCCATCCGGGGGACGACGTGCGCGCCTGGCTGCTCATCATGGTGGCAGTCGGGGTGGCAGTCGTGGTGGCAGTCGGCGTGCTCGTCGGTGTGCTGCTCGGCCTCCGGGTCGCGCGCTGGCTCCGCGGGCTCGCAAGCCGCACACGCAACCGGGTCGCGCAGCAAGGCGAGAGCGACGCCGAGGCGATCCTCGCGCGCGCCGGCTACCGGGTGATCGAGCGGCAGGCGATCGCTCGCTGGTCGATGAGCGTCGACGGCGAGGAGGTGCCGGTGGACGTCCGGGTCGATCTCCTGGTCCAGCGCCGCGGACGCCGCTACGTCGCCGAGGTGAAGACCGGCGACCGCGCGCCCGATCCGACGCACCCGCCGACGCGGAGGCAGCTGCTCGAGTACGCGCTGGTCTTCGACGCGCGGGAGGTCCTGCTGGTGGACGTGCCTTCCGGCCACGTCCGCGCGATCGCGTTCCCGACGGCCACCCGCAGTTGAGCTCGCGCATGTTCGAAGGTCGAAGGTCTCTGACGACTGACGACTGACGACTGACGACTGGAAGACCGACGACCGCCGAATCAGCGCTGCCGGTCGGGAGCGACGAGCTCCTCGATGGTGCGCGTCGTCATGCGTCCCGCGCGCACGTCCTCGTGCTGCACCAGGCGCTTGTGGAGCGGGATGTTGGTGCGGATGCCGCCGATGATGAACTCGTCGAGGGCGCGCTCCATGCGCTTGAGGGCGCGCTCGCGGGTGGGGGCGTGCGTGATCACCTTCGCGATGAGCGAGTCGTAGTTCGAGGGCACGCGCCAGCCGCCGTACACGCCGCCGTCGACGCGCACGCCGTTGCCGCCGGGCGGGTGGTACTCGGTGATCACGCCCGGCCAGGGCGCGAAGGTGACCGGATCCTCCGCGTTGATGCGGCACTCGATGGAGTGGCCGCGGAAGCGGAAGTCGCGCTGCGGCGTGGCGATCTTGCCGCCGGCCGCGACCAGGATCTGCTCGACCACCAGGTCGAGCCCGGTGACCATCTCCGTCACCGGGTGCTCCACCTGGAGGCGGGTGTTCATCTCCATGAAGTACAGCTGCCCGCCTCCCTGCGCGTCGGGGTCGAGCAGGAACTCCAGGGTGCCGACGCCGTCGTAGCCGGTCTCGATCATGGCGCGCTCGATGCGCGCGCCGAGATCGGCCCGCACCTCCGGGGTCATCCACGGGCTCGGCGACTCCTCGATGATCTTCTGGTGGCGCCGCTGCAGCGAGCACTCGCGCTCGCCGAGCGAGCGCGCGGTGCCGTGCTTGTCGACGAGCACCTGGAACTCCACGTGGCGCGGTCGCTCGACGAAGCGCTCGACGTACACGTCGGGGTTCTTGAAGCCGCTCGCCGCCTCGGCGGTCGCCGACGCGAAGGCCTGCCCGATCTCCTCCGGGGAGCGGACGATGCGCATGCCGCGCCCGCCGCCGCCGCCGGAGGCCTTGAGGATCACCGGGTAGCCGATGCGCCCCGCCTCCGCGCGCGCGTGCGCCGCGTCGCGGAGCACGCCGCTCCCCGGCAGCAGGGGCAGTCCGAACCGCACCGCGTTGGAGCGCCCGCTGACCTTGTCGCCCCACTGCTTCATCGCCTCGGGGGTCGGGCCGATGAAGACGATCCCGCAGCGGCGGCAGACCTCGGCGAACTCCGCGTTCTCGGAGAGGAACCCGTACCCGGGGTGGATGGCGTCGGCGCCGGCGATCTCCGCCGCGGCGATGATCGCCGGGATGTGCAGGTAGCTCTTGCCGGGCGCGCTCGGGCCGATGCACACCGCCTCGTCGGCGAGGCGCACGTGGAGCGCGTGGGTGTCGGCCTCGCTGTGGACGGCGACGGTCCGCACGCCGATCTCGCGGCACGCGCGGATGATGCGCACGGCGATCTCGCCACGGTTCGCGATGAGGACCTTCTTGAACATCTTGAACATCGGCGGTGCCGCTGTAGACGAGGGCGACGCGGAGCGGAACCCCGTCTCGCCCGTCCCCCCCGCGGCACGGCGCGCCGTCGATGCCGGGCGTCGACGCGCGCCGCCGCGTGCCGTAAGCATCGTGCGCATGGAGAGCTCCGGCGTCACGCGTCGCGTGCAACGCGTGCGTCGGCTCGGGGCGCCGGCGCGCCGCACCCGCCGACGCCCGCGGCCACGCTCGCGGCGGTCCCGGAGCCCCAGCTCGGCGACGTCACGCTGCAGTCGGCGCTCGAAGCCGCGTGGGACGGTGATTTCCTCCTCTGCTACAAGCGCGCGCGCACCGCGGTGAGCATCGCCGCCGAGGACCTCGAGGGGATGGAGCTGACCATGCGCTGCGCCCACGCCCAGCGCGTGCTCCCGGAGGCGGTCGCGTGGGTGCGGAGCTCCTACGGAAAGCGCCTCGACGCCCCCGTCGTGCAGTACGCCCTCGGTGTCGCCACCCTCCTGCGCGGCGAGCTCGGCGAGGCGCGCAAGCTGCTCGACAAGGTCGCGCCGAACGCGCCCGCGGCCGCCTATCACGCGGCCGTCGCCGCGCAGCTCGATGACGACGTCCTCGCGGCCGATCGGTGGATCTCGCTCTACGTGAAGGCCAACCCGACCGAGCCCGCCGGGCGCGCGCTGCAGACCGAGATCGTCTGCGCGCTCGATCTGGTCCGGTGCAACGCGGCGCTCGAGATGGTGAAGTCGACCGACGACGACGACGCCGCCATCGCGCGTCGGCTCGGCGCGGCGCTCGCCGGTCCGGTCGCGGTGTCGCGCACGCGGCTCGGCGCGCTGGCGAAGGACGCCGACGTCCTCGGCTCGCCCGCGTTCAACGACGCGTTCACCGTGGCGGCGGCTCTCCGCGAGGGCAGCGATCCGGCGATCGTCCTCGTGCGGAGCCCGCGCTCCGGCCGCCCGGAGCCGGGGCCCGGCGTCGACCTCGTACGCCTGGCCAGGCCCACCGCGCGGGTGCCGTTCGCCACCCGGGTCGTGCAGCTCGCGACGCTCGGCGATCCGGCCGCGCCGACGATGTTCTCGCGCATGAGCGCGCTGTTCCCCACCGAGCTGTCGACCTGGCGGCTGGCGCGCCGCTGGGACAAGACCGCCGTCGCCGCGCGCAAGGAGCTCGAACGCGCGGCGTTCACGCGCTGGCGCGGCGTGGTCGCCACCGCGCTCGCGCGGTCGGAGGAGTCCTGCGAGCTGATCGGCGCGTTCGCGTGGTCCGATCGCGGCCCCATCGCCACGAGCACCCGCGCGCGCTGCGAGATCGCGCTCGACCCGGCGCGCGGTCGGAAGATCGCCGACGCGCGGCTCGCGGTCACGCCGTTCGGGGCGCTCGACGTCGAGGTGGCGATCGAGGGCGAGGCCGCGGTCAAGGACGCCGCCGCGCTCGAGGCCCTCGCCCGCACCATCGCCAAGATCGCGCCGTCGAGCACGCTGGTCGCCTCCGCGCTGTGGGCCGCCGGCGACGTCGCGAGCGCCGTCCCCGGCAAGAAGTCGCACGCGTTGTGGGCCGAAGCGCTCGCGCAGACGGCCTACGATCCGCTGCTCGCGCGCCGGCTGCTGCAGAAGTACGTCGACCTCAAGGACGTGCCGCGCGCCAAGACGGTGCTCGCGCCCGCGCTCTCCGAGGCGCCGAACGACGCGTTCTTGAGCGGCGTGCAGGGCGAGATCCTCCTCCACGAGGGGAAGGTGGGCGAGGCGTTGCCGTTCCTCACGCGCTCGTGCGTGCTGGCCCGCGCGCGCAAGGAGCAGGACGTGCTCGCCAACACGCTCGTGTCGCTGAACGCCGCGATCGCGAGGTCGAAGGCCGCGGCCGACAAGTCCGCGCGCGAGGCCGGCGCGAAATGCGCGAAGGGCGAGTGACGCGCGGCTGACACCGGGGCCCCACGCGCGGCTGACGCCAGCACCGCGTGCGAGTAGGCTCGCCGCCGCCGTGCGCCTCCTGCTCCCGATCAGCTGCGCGATCGCCCTCACTGCCTGCCCGGGGGCACGTCCCGACGGGCCCGCTGCGGCCACGCCCGTCTCGTCCGCGGGTCCCGCCTCGCCCGTCGATCACGGCGCGCCGCTCGAGTTCGTCCTCGACCCGGTCGATCGCGACTTCGAGCACCAGCCCGAGAGCCAGGCGCTGCGCGGCAAGCGCGCGGTCGTGCTGCTCCTGGCGAGCTGGGACGTCGGCTCGCTGATGGCGCTGCGCACGCTCGGGCCGCTGCTCAACGATCTCCCGAAGGACGCGGCCTGCCTCCAGGTCGCCGTGCAGCCGATCGGCGATCGCGAGCTTGTAAGCGCGTTCATGGACGCCGAGAAGACGCCTTGCCGCCGCGCGATGGGCGACGCCAAGCGCGGGCGCCTGGGCGATCTCGCGCAGGTGAAGATCATCCCCGCGGTCCTCGTCCTGCGCGCCGACGGCACGCTCGCCGGCGCGCTGACGGGCAGCTTCGGCCTCGAGCAGGTGCGCGCGCTGCTCGAGAAGGCGAAGTGATCGCGTCGCCGCTCCTCGACGCCGGTCGGGTGCGCGTGCTTCGAAGGTCGAAGGTCTGAGGTAGAGACGACGCGTCAGTCGTCAGTCGAGATCCGAGCCCGATGGCCTCGAGGCGCTCTCGGGGTCCGGGGGCGGAGCCCCCGGTTCGACCTTCGACCTTTCGACCTTCGACCTAGTACCGCCGGCCGGAAATTTGGCCAGGGATCCGCGCTGCTGATACCCGCCGGCCCATGATCGATACCGCTCCGTGGGTGAACCGGTCGCATCCGGGAAGCCCGACGGTCCCGCTGCTGTTGTCGGATGCGGACCGCGCGGCGCTGCTCGGGATGCTGCGCAGTCAGAAGCTCGAGAGGCGTGTCTACGTGCGCGGTCAGGCGCTGCTGATGATGGCGGACGGCGTGGCGACCTGCGACGTCGCTCGCCTGCTCGGCATCCACGAGCGCACCGCGTTCGAGTGGCGCGCTCGGTTCACGTGCGACGCACCGCTGTCGAAGCTG
>JACPFM010000095.1 GCA_016182965.1 Deltaproteobacteria bacterium
CCGAAATCCGCCGTCTTTAGCTGCCGTGCCGCCCAACGTCCCGCTTTCGTCCGAGGCATTCGCATGCACGACGGACTCGGAGCGAGGTCGAAAATTCATCCGACACAAAACCACAAGGTGCGTACAAACCAGTGATCAGGGCTTCAGCCCGGGGGCCAATCACAGAGGTGCAGTCGGTGCCCCGGGCTTCGGCCCGGGGGAGATCTTCTGGACACAGCAGAAGATCAGCGCGTCAGGAACCGCGCCAGCGCGTCGGCCTTCTGCACGAGGGTGATCGCCTCGATCTGCTCGTCGGTCGTGTGGAAGCCCTTGCCGCGCGGGCCGAGGCCGTCGATCGAGGCGATGCCCATCGCGCCCGAGGTGCTCGCGTCGGAGCCACCGCCGATGAGCGGGGCCTCCGACGCGCCGAGCCCAGCGGCGCGCGCCGCCTCGGCGTAGGCGTTCATCAGCGCGACGCTCGCGTCGGTGCGCTCGAGCGGCTCGCGCGCGATTCCCCCCTCGATCTCGACGGAGGTGCCGGCGATCTCGACGCCCACCTCGGCGGCGACGCGGCGGACGTCTTCGACCAGGCGCTCGGCGTCGGCGTGCGTGCAGAAGCGCAGATCGACCAGCGCCTCCGCCCGATCGGGGACCGTGTTCTTCGAGGTGCCGCCCGAGACCTTGCCGACGTTGACGGTGACGCCGCGGTCATAGTCGGTCAGCCGCTGCACGCCGTCGACGAAGCGGGCGAGGGCCCAGATCGCGTTCTTGCCCTCGTGGTGCAGGTTGCCGGCGTGCGCGCCCTTGCCGTGCGCGATCGCCTTCACCATGCCGGTGCCCTTGCGGCGCGTGATGATCGCGTCGCCGGCGCGACCCGACTCGAACACCAGGCACGCGTGCGCGCCGGCGATCGCGTCGCGGATCACGCCCTGACCCTCCGGCGAGCCGACCTCCTCGTCGGCGACGATCACGATGCGCAGCGGCGCGATGGCGTCGAGACCGACGGTCTCGGCGATCGCGCGCAAGGCGAAGGCGACGACCACCAGGCCGCCCTTCATGTCGAGCGCGCCCGGTCCGCGGCGCAGATCGCCGTCGCGGCGATAGCCCTCGAAGGTGCCCGGTGGAAACACCGTGTCGAGGTGGCCGACCAGCGCGATCGGCGCCTGCTTCGCGTCGCCGCGCGTGGAGAGCACGACGTGATCGGCGTAGCGCGCGCTCGGGATCGTCTTCGCCTCGACGCCGGGGAGCGCGAAGAGCGAGCGCAGCGCCGCGCCGACCGCGCGACCACCGTCGACGTTGTCGGTGAACGAGTTGATCTCGACGAGGGGCGCGAGCGCCGCCTCCATCGCCGGGAGCTTGTCGCTCAGCCAGAGCGCGACGTCGTCGGAGGTGGTCATAGCGGCGCATCATAGAGTCGTCAGTCGTCAGTCGTCAGCTCGAGAGCGCGCGGCTTCTCGTCTCGGCTGACGACTGATGACTGATGACTGATGACTGATGACTGATGACTGATGACCCAGCGCGCGGGCGCGGCGAGGCGCTGCCCGCCACGAACGGGCCGCGACTCACGCGATGAGCATCGTGCCGACGCTGCCCGGCTCGCGCACCGCGCGGGCCAGCTCGCCGGCCTGCAGCCTGCCGACGATGTGCACCGCGCGGACGCCCTCGCCGATGGCGGCGAAGGACTCCTCGAGCTTGGGGATCATCCCCTTGGTCACCACGCCGTCGGCGATCGCCTGCTTGCCCTCGGCGATGGTCAGACGGGCGATGCGCGAGGACGGATCGTTCACGTCGCGCAGCACGGCGGGCACGTCGGTGACGAGGAACAGCGCGTCGGCGTCGAGGGCGATCGCCACCTTGTTGGCGACGATGTCGGCGTTGATGTTGAAGACGTTGCCTCGATCGTCGGCGCCGAGGCACGCGATGACCGGCACGTACCCGTTGGCCGAGAGCAGCGCGATCAGCTCGCGGTTGACGCCGTCGACGTCGCCCACGTGGCCGAAGTCGATGGGATCGGGGCCGGCGCCGGTCACCACCCGCGGCGGGCGTTTGTGGGCACGCACCGTGAGCGAGCTCGCGCCGTGGAGGCCGACGGGCTTCGCGCCGGCGGCGAGCAGCCCCGCGCAGAGGTCGACGTTCACCTTGCCCGCGACGGTCATCTTCATGACCTCGAGGGTTTCGGCGTCGGTGATGCGGCGCCCGGCGACGACGTTCGGCGTCATGCCGAGGCGCTTGGTGAGATCGGTCGCCTGCGGGCCGCCGCCGTGGACGACGCAGAGCCGCACCTTCTCGGCGGAGTCGTTCGCCAGCGCCGCGACGTCGCCCGCGATGATCGCGAGCGCGTCGCTCTGCACGACCTCGCCGCCCAGCTTGAGGACGACGATCTTCACGGCCAGCTCCCCGGGTCCTCGAGCGTGGCGCGCTCGTCGAGGCCGAGCATCAGGTTCATCGACTGGATGCCCTGACCCGCGCCGCCCTTGATCAGGTTGTCGGTGACGCTGAAGCACGCGACGACGCGGCGCCCGTTCTCGACGGCGCCGGGCTGACACGCGACCTCGACGTAGTTCGAGCCGGCGACCGCGACCACCTCGGGCAGGCGCTTCTTGGGCACGCGCACGAAGGGCTCCTTCGCGTAGTACTCGGCGAAGACGCGCTTGATCTCGTCGGCCGGGATCTTCTCGTCGACGTGGACGAACGACGTCGCGAAGATGCCGCGGGCCAGCGGCGCGCTCACCGGCACGAACGACAGCTGCAGATCCTTGCCGCCGGCGGCGTGCAGGGTCTGGAGGATCTCGGGGATGTGCTGGTGGTCGAGCGGCTTGTAGGTGCGGAGGTTGTTCGAGCGCACCGGGTGGTGCGTCGTCGCGGTCGGCACGATGCCGGCGCCCGACGAGCCGGTGATGCCGACCGTCTCGATCATCCCGGTGAGCATGCCGGCCTTCGCGAGCGGCAGCACGCCGAGCTCGATGGTCGTCGCGAAGCAGCCCGGCGAGGCGACGTACTTCGCCTTCTTGATCTGCTCGCGATTCAGCTCCGGCAGGCCGTAGACGAAGGTGCCGTCGAGCAGGTTCACCGCCGGGTGATCGGCGCCGTAGTAGCGCCTGTACACGGCCGGATCGCGCAGGCGGAAGTCGCCGGAGAGGTCGACGATGCGCGCGCCGGTCGACATGATCTCGGGGACCTTCTGCGCGCTGACCTTGTGCGGCAGGCCGAGCAGGACGACGTCCATGCCCTGCGCGGCCTCGGCGGGGGAGAGCCCCTCGAACTTCAGATCGGTGACGCCCTCGAGGTTCGGGTGGACGTTGGAGACCGGCTCGCCGATGAAATCGATCGAAGCGACCCGGACGAGCTCGACGTCCGGATGCTGGATCAACCGGCGAATCAGCTCCGCGCCGCCGTATCCGCTGCCGCCGATGACTGCTGCCTTGAATCGCTTTGCCAATGCCATGGTGATGGCGCGGGAGACTACCACCGCGTCCGACCGCGACGAGATGACGGGCGTTTGGTCGATTCGGGCCACCTCGTTGGCCCGATCCGGCCAGCGCGTCCGGGGTCACGGTCGCGCCCGCCGGGCACGCGCGCTGCCCGATTGACGGCGCTTTCTGCCCGACCTCCTCCCCCAGGGAGGATACGGCCGCGCATGGCACGAGCGCTGCACTACCGGGGTCCCCGATCGACCTCCGAGGAAACACCGATGCGCTCCAACACCTCCGCACTGCACGCCGCCCGTCCCAGTGACCTCGAGCACGTAGCAGCAGACACCAAGCCCGCGTTGGTCGTCGTCGGCGGGGAAAAGGAGTCGGCCCGCCGCCGTCGCGCCGCGGGCGACGCCGCGCTGCGCCTCTGCATGGTGCTCACGATGCTGCCGCGCAGCCCGCGCCGCGTGGCCGCGCGCGCGATCGCCGTGCGCCTCGTCGCCGCCGGGTTCAACATCACGCTGCGCACCGTCGAGCGCGACCTGCAGAAGCTCCGCACCGTCTTCCCGGTGGAGCTCGACGCGACCCACAAGCCATTCGGCTGGTCGCTGCGCGAAGCGCCCGCCACTTTCGCCGCCCTCGACGACGAGGAGCCGGTCGCTCTCGCCGGCGAGTGACGGCGTGACGGGGGTGCGCGGTCGGGGGTCGCCTGTACTATCTTGGAACAGGTGTCGTTCGCCCACGTCCGAGAGCTGCTCGATTTGATCATCCGCTGGGTCCACCTGATCGCCGGGATCATGTGGATCGGCAACTCGCTCCTCTTCAACTGGCTCGATCGCAACCTGGAGCGGCCCGAGGGCTCGCCGGAGGGGTTCGAGGGCCGGATCTGGATGGTGCACAGCGGCGGCTTCTACGACGTCGTCAAGAAGCAGCTGGAGCCGGGGCAGCTCCCCGAGCACCTGCATTGGTTCAAGTGGCAGAACTTCACCACCTGGGCCAGCGGCATCTTCCTGCTGATCGTCGTCTACTACCTCGGCGGGGCGGCGCTGATGATCGACCCGAGCGTGCGCGCGCTCGATCCGGTGCCGGCGATCGGCATCGGGGTCTCTGCGATCGTGCTCGCGTGGGTGACGTACGACGTGCTGTGTCGGGTGCTGATCCAGCGCTCGGTGATCTTCGGGGTCCTCGGGTTCGCGCTGCTCGGCGGGCTCGCCTTCGGTCTGTCGCAGCTCTTGTCCGGTCGCGCGGCCTACATGCACGTCGGCGTGGTGCTCGGCACGGTGATGACCGGCAACGTGTGGACGGTGATCGTCCCGTCGCAGCGCGAGCTCGTGGGGGCGATCAAGGAGGGGCGCGCCCAGGATCCCGCGCTCGGCAAGCGCGCCAAGCAGCGCTCGGTGCACAACAACTACATGACGTTCCCGTTGCTGTTCATCATGATCAGCAACCACTTCCCGAGCACGTACGGCAACCAGCTGAACTGGATCGTGCTCGGGGTGCTGATGGTCTCGGGGGCGCTGGTGCGCCACTTCATGAACATCCGGTTCGTCTACCGTGCGTGGATGACCGGCGCGACGGCGACGATCCTCGCCGCAGTGGTCGCGCTGTTCGTGCTGACGAAGCCGAAGGCCGACGCGCGCGCCGCCGACGCGCCGCGCGTGTCGTCGGCCGAGGTGCAGGCGATCGTGGCGCGCCGCTGCACGCCCTGCCACAGCGAGGCGCCGAGCGACGACGTGTTCCGTGTCGCGCCGAGCGGCGTGAAGCTGCAGACGCTCGATCAGCTGCGGGCGTTGGCGCCTCGCTTGAAGGAGCGCGCCTTCAACCAGCGGACGATGCCGCTCGCGAACAAGACCCAGATGACCGACGACGAGCGCGCGCGGCTCGCCGCGTGGGTCGATCAGGGCGCGGTGGACTGAGTCCACACTGGTTTCGGCGGTGCCGCTTCGTCGGCTACGCAGCCCCGCGTAGGGTCGGAATCCGCCAGCGCGACCGCGTCAGAACGCCAACACGAACGACCCCGCGACCCCTCCCGGCAACGGCGCGACGCCCGCGCGCACCGCCGGCTGCGGGGGCGCGGTGAACCAGACCACCGCCGCACCGACGAGGGCGGCGGTGCCGAAGATCGCCGCGACGTCGCCGTAGACGAACTTGCGCTTCACCGTGGCCACCCGGTCGGGATCGCAGGTGCCGCGCGCCGCGCACGGATCGGCGTCGAGCTCGGACTTCGCGTCCGCCGCCGTGAGGTACAGCGGCACCGAGGCGCCGAGGCAGACGAGGCCGACGCCGCCGAGGATCCACGTCGCCGCGGGCACCCGCGCCGCCGGCTTCGGCTCGTCGGACGGCGCGAGGGGCTTCGGCGCGACCGCGAAGGAGACGCGGATCGGGCGGCGCTTCTCCCCCTCGCGCACCAGGAGCTTCTGCTCGACGGCGTCGCCGCCGTCGCGCGCGAAGCGGAAGGTGTGGACGCCGGGATCGACGGCGATCGCCTTGCCGTCGAGCCGCTCGAGCACCCGGGTGCCGTCGATCGTCACCGACACGTCGAACACCTCGGCGCCGCCCGCGTCGGCGATCACGATCACCGTGGGCAGGGCCTGCTCGATCTCGCCGAGCCACTTCACGCACTCGGTGCGGAGCACGGCCGGGCACGCGTCGTTGGCGCAGACCAGCAGGTGATCGCGCGAGGCGCGGAGCAGCCCGTCGTTGCGCGTGCGCTGCGCCTGCTCGTAGGCGTTCGCGCAGCGCACCTTCAGCTCGGTCGACGCGTCGCCGCGCGCGGCCGGCGCGACCTGCGCGAGGAGGATCGCGAGCACGCCGGCGAAGGCGCGGCGGAGGAGCGGGCTCATAGGCACTCGAGCTTGGGGATCTTCACGCCGTCCTTTCCGACTTTATATGGCGGATCGCACTTGGACGAGGGGGGACGAGCCTTCGGCGCCTTCGGCTTGGCCGTCACGGGCAGCGCGGGGCCGGGCGCGCTCGTCGATGGCGTCGGTGCGGACGCGGGGCCCGGCGACGGCGCACGCGCGGGCGCGCTCGAGACGATCGGAGGCGCGGGGGGCAGAGACGCGAGGGTGGGTGTGCTCGTTGCAGCCTCCACCGCGACCGCCGGCGCCTCTCGCCGGGAGATCGCCGCGAGGGCCGCGGCCGCGACGACGAGCGCGCCGCCGACAGCGGCCACGATCACGCGCCGCCGCGGCCTGGCCTCGCGGGCGTCGCGCTCGGTCGCCGCGAAGGTGCCGTCGCCCGGCAGCGTCGCGTAGGAGGCGCGCACGTCGGGCGAGGGTTCGGAGGTCGTGCCGAGCACGTTGGGCGAGGTCTGCGCGGTGCCCTCGATGTCCGCGAGCCGATCGCCCCGGGTAGCGAGCGACTCCGTCGCGACCGAGGCGACCCACGCGCCGATCGCGTGCTGCGTCGCCACGAGCCCCGTCGCGTCGAGCGCGATGGCCATCTCCTGCGCGCTTTCGAATCGGCCTCCCGGATCGCGCGACAGCCCGCGCATCACGAGATCGTCGAGCGCCTTCGGTACCTCGTCGCGCCGCGCGCGGCGGCCCTCGCCGTCGGCGACCTCGCTCGGCGGCGGGATGCGGTCGGCGATCACCGCCTTCATCAGGCGGGCCGGGTGATCGCCCACGAACAACCGGCGACCGACCAGGAGCTCCCACATGACCACCGAGGCGGCCCAGACGTCGACGCGCCGGTCGACGTCGTTGTGATCGAGCTGCTCGGGCGCCATGTAGGCGAGCTTGCCCTTCAGCTGCCCCTCGAGCGTGACCTGCAGCCGCGAGCTCGCCTTGGCGATCCCGAAGTCGAGCACGCGCGCGACGCCGTCGGTGCCGACCAGCACGTTCTGCGGCGAGACGTCGCGGTGCACGATGTCGAGCGGCGTGCCGCGCTCGCTCTTCGCCTCGTGCGCCGCGTGCAGGCCGTGCAGCACGTGGCTCATCACGCCGACGGCGATCTCGACGGGAACATGCTCGTCGCGCGCGCGCGCGAAGCGCTGCAGGCGCGCGAGCGACTCGCCGTGGACGTACTCCATGACGAGGAACAGCTCGTCTTCGAGCGAGACGACGTCGAGCGTCGGCACCACGTTCGGGTGACGGATGCGCGCGCACAGCCGCGCCTCGTCGAGGAACATGGCGACGAAGGCCGGGTCCTTGGCGAACTGCGGGTGCAGCCGCTTGATCGCCACCGTGCGCGCGAAGCCGACCGGGCCGAGCAGCCGCCCGAGGTGCACCGAGGCCATGCCGCCGGCCGCGATCTCGCCGTGGAGCGCGTAGCGCCCGAGGAGCCGCGGAGCTTTCGGAGCAGACGACGACACGGCGCCGTCATTCTACGGGATCGGACCGACAAGTCCGGCATGCCGCGCGCTGCCCGGGCTATCCTGGGGCGGTGGCTCCGCTGATGGCGAACGCATGCCCGTCGTGTGGCGCGAAGGTCTCTCCCGGCGCCGAGCTCTGCAACTACTGTGGGACCTGGTTCGCGCCGTCGCCCGACGCCGAGGCGGGAGTCGAGGCGCGAGTCGAGGCGGGAGTCGAGGCGCGAGTCGAGGCGCGAGTCGAGGCGCGCCCGTCGATCTCTCCCGACGCCGGCGAGTTCGGCGTCGAGCGACACGCCGCGCTCGGGGCGCTGCTCTCGATCGGCGCGCTGATCTCGGCCGGCGGCTGGCTGCTCGAGCGACCGGGCACCTTCTGGTCGCGCGACGCCGCGATCGCGGTCTGGTGCGGCGCGGCGCCGCTGTGGACGCTCGTCATCGCGTCGGTGTGGCGTCCGCGCAGCACGCGCGCGCTCGCGCTGCTCGCGAGCTTCTTCGCCGCGGCCGTCCCCTTCGTCGCGATCGCGGCCATCCGCAAGCTGCGCCTGAACGACGACGCGCTCGGCCTCGGCGCCGCGGTCGGCGGGGCCAACGCGCTCGGGTTCCTCCTCGGATGGGGGCTGCACGAGTGGATTCGCCGCGCCCGCGCGCGCCTGCCGGAGGCGTGAGCGGCTACTCGCAGTCGCCGCCGCAGCGCGTGTCGACGCACCCGATCGCCGTGTCGTACGCGGCCTTCCCCTGCGGGTGCGCGGCGCCGCAGTCGGCGACGCACGCGTCGACCGCCGCGCCGGCGTCGCCCGCGTCGGGCGGGAGCAACGCGCACGCGAGGATGCAGTTGACGTAATGGTCGTCGCAGCGCGGATCGGCGAGGCACCCGTTCACCTCCGCACAACACTTCGCCTCCGCGCAGGCGTTGCACGTGGCGTCCTTCGACGAGTAGGGCTTCTTCAGCGTGCACGACGCAGCGTCGGCGCTCGCGTCCGACGGGGCGTCGTCCTGCGCCTCCAGAGCGACGTCGAGAGCGACGTCCGGAGCGATGTCCCGAGCGGCGTCGCCCGTCGTGGCGGGCTCCGCGCTGCTCGCGCACCCGGAGAGCAGGACCACGAGCAGGACCATGAGCAGGACCACAGGGACGTGGCGCATCGATAGCAGCGTACCGCGGGCGGAGCGGCCCTGACGCGTCACCACCGCTTCTTCTTGCGTTTCTTCTGCTTGACCTTCTTGGTCGTCGTCGGCGCCTTCTTCTTGGGCGGGGGCTGCGGTTTGACGAGGGGCTTCTTCGTCGTCGGGTGCGCCGTGGCGGGCGGAGGCTTCGGTTTGGCGACGGCGACGTCGTGCGCGGCGTCTTCGGCGTCGAGCGCGGCGTCGCCGATCGGCTCCAGCGGCGCGCCTGCCTCGGCGTCCGGGGACACGGCGGCATCCTCCTCGTCCTCCTCCTCTTCCTCCTCCTCGTCCTCGGCGTCCTCGGCGTCCTCGAGCGCGTCCGACAGCGCGTCCCCGAGCGCGTCGGGGGCCGCGTCGGCCGCGATCGCGAGCGCCGCGGCGTCGGACGACTCGACGGCCGCGTCGCCCGCGTCGGCTCCGCCCGCCGAGGCCTCCGCGAGCGCCGACGCCGAGGTCGCCTCGTCGTGCGCGCGCGGTGGCGCCGGCGAGAACCGCGCGCTCGCGAGCCACGCGGCGGCGACCCCGACCAGCACCGAGGCGCTCAGCAGCGGGATCCACCGGCTCGGCGCGCTCCGCGGCGGCGCCGTACGGCTTCCAGCCGTTGACGGCGACGTCGGAGGCTCGAGCGCGTCGAGCGCGGCGCGCACGTCGGCGCGCATCGCGGCGGCGTCCGCGTAGCGCTCTTCGCGACGGAACGCGATCGCGCGATCGACGATCGCCGCGAACGCCTCCGAGACCGACGGATCGACGTCGCGGATCGGCGGCGCCGGCACGTTGGCCATCTTCGACACGAGCTCGAGCGGGCTCGCCGCCTCGTGGACCCGCTTGCCGGTGCGCAGCCGGAACATCACCGCGCCGAGCGAGAAGAGGTCGGCGCGCCCGTCGATCTCGTCGGCGCGCCCGGCCGCCTGCTCCGGCGACATGTACGCGGGCGTGCCGAGGGTGATGCCGGCGCGCGTCTGGAGCCGACTGCCCTCGGCGACGCGCGCGAGCCCGAAGTCGAGCACCTTCACGCGCAACGACCCGTCGGCCGTCCTCGGGAGGAACAGGTTGTCCGGCTTCAGATCGCGGTGGATGACGCCGTGCCCGTGCGCCGCCGCGAGCACGTCGAGGACCGAGTCGGCGACCTGCAGCAGCTCACGCTCCGAGAGCGGCGCGCGCGCGGCGCGCTCCTCGAGGACCTCCCCCTCGAGCAGCTCCATCACGATGTACGCCGCGCCGTCGTCGGGGCCGCCCTCGACCACGTCGTCGTCGAGCACCGCGACCGCTCCCGGGTGCTCCACGCGGTTGGCGGCGTAGCCCTCGCGGAGGAACCGCTCGCGCAGCTGCGCGTGCCTGGCGAGCTCCGGGTGCAGCAACTTCACCGCCGCGCGCGCGCCGTTGCGATGGCGCGCGGCGTACACCGCCGCCATGCCGCCCATGCCGAGCAGGCGCTCGAGCCTCCACTTCCCCTCGAGCACGCGGCCGATTCGCTCTCGCGCGCGGGACTCCTGCGCGTCGGGGGTCACGGCTTCTTGGGCTTGGCGGTCGACGAGGTCTTGGTGATCGTCTTCGCGGCGCTCGCCGACGCGGTCGCCGAGGGCTTCGGCTTCTGCACGATCGGCCGCGGCGCCGTCGGCTTGGGCGCGGCGGCGGCGAGCGAAGCCGACGCCGAAGGACCCGGCGCGGGAGCGGCGGCCGCGGGCTCGGCGTCCGGCGGGCGGATCCAGCCGGCGCGGTACGCGGCGAACGCGGCCGCGGCGGAGAGCGCGAGCAGCAGCACGACGATCCACGGCCACACGGGCTTCTGGGCGTGCTCCGGCTCGAGCGCGCGCGGACGGGCGACCGCGACCGTCGTGTTGGCGCGCTCGGGCAGCGGGTGGTCCGACGCGATGGCGACGGTCTGCTCGATCTGTTCGCGCGTGGGCTCGCGGGGCGGCTCGTCCGAGAAGTCGGACGGCTCCATGTAGAGGCTCTCTTCGCGGCGCGGTCGTGCCGCTTGCGGCATGGCGTCGCCGAGCATCGTGGCGAACGTCGCGCAGTCCGGGATGCGCCGCTCGAGGTCGCGGGTGAGCGCCGCGTCGACGACGGCGGCGACCTCCTTCGGGACCCACGGCGCGACCTCGAGGATGCGCGGCTCGGGGCCGGTCGCGATCGCGATGATCGTCTCCTCGTACGACCACTCGTGCGGGTAGCAGGGCGCGCCCGCGAGCATCTCGTAGAGCACCGCGCCGAGCGACCAGACGTCGGTCCTGCCGTCGACCGGCAGGCCGCGCGCCTGCTCGGGCGACATGTAATTCGGCGTGCCGACGACCGTGCCCATGCGCGTCAGCGCGCGGTCTCCGGCGCGAGCTCCGGAGCCGGCGGCGCGCGCGTCTTCGCTCAGGATCTTCGAGATGCCGAAGTCGACGAGCTTCACCAGGAGCGAGCCGTCCTCGCGCGTGATCAGGAAGACGTTGGCGGGCTTCAGATCGCGGTGGACGACGCCAGCAGCGTGCGCCTTGGCCAGCGCGCGCGCGGCCTGCACCGCGATGTGCACGGCGACGGCCGGCGACAGCTTGAACTCCCGATCGAGCCGCGCGGCGAGATCCTCGCCCTGCAGCAGCTCCATCACCATGAAGAGGCCGTGGTCAGGGTCGTGACCGACGTCGAAGACCTGCACGATGTGCTCGCTCTCGACGCGGCTGGCCGCGCGCGCCTCGACGCGGAAGCGCGCGACGACCTCCTCGTTGCGGACGTACTGCGGCTCGATCAGCTTGACGGCGACGCGCTTGCCGATCTCGACGTTCGACGCCTCGTAGACGGCGCCGAACGCGCCGCGGCCGTGCAGCCGCGTCAGCTCGTACTTCCCCGCGAGGACCGCGCCGATGCGGGAGTCGTCGGGCATCGCGAACAGCGTAACGTGCGCTCGAGGCGACGCGACGACCGACGCGCTCGTGTCCTGATCCATCGCGGCGGCCTCGACCTCGTGCGCGCCCGCTGGCGCCGATGTCTACAGGCAGCGAATCCACCTCGCGCGCCCTCGGCTCCGATGGCTTGCGGCGCACGCAGCGCACGCGCGGCGGCTTTCGTGCGCGCGTCGGGGTACGACGTGCACGACATCGGCGGCCTGCACGCGTGGTGATCGCGGATCCGTCGTGGCGCGTCGGTGGGTCGCGCCGCCGACGACCTCAGCGGAGCCGTTCGAGGACCTTCGCCCAGTGCTTGCCGAACGCGCTCGAGGGAGGGAGCGCGCGCGCGAGGAGCGCCCGGCCGGCGTCGGTCGGGCCCTCGCCCGCGGCGACCCACAGGTCCTCGAAGATCCACCGCGTCGCCCCCACGGCGAGCGGGGGGAACGCCCCGCTCGTGGCGTCGTCGACCTCGCCGGTGCCGACGATGAGCCCGCGCGCGAACAGCTCGGTCATCGCGCGGGTCCACGGCCGCTCGAGCCATCGGCCCTGCAGATCGGCGCGCTTGCGCAGCTCCTTCGTCGAGATCGGCGAGTCCTCCTCGAGCAGGTCGAGGATCGTGCGCGCCTCCGGCGACAGATCGGCGATCAGCCGATCGTGCGCGCGGAGGTCGGCGAGCAGCGCCTCGAACACCGGCTGCGAGAAGAACATCGCGCGGCCGCGCCACCATTTCGAGTACACGACCTCGCGCGATCGCGCGAGCTGCTCGCGGAGGTGCCAGAGCGCGACCACCCGCGGATCGGCGTCCTGATCCCACGCCCACCGCATCGGGCTGCGCGGGTACAGCTCGCGCCACAGCGACGGAGGCTCGGCGCGGTTCTCCACGGGGTAGACGAGCAGCGCCCCGCGACGCTCGATCGCGGCGAGGGCCTTTCGGGTCGCGTTCACGTGCCGTTCGATGCCCCGCCCCCGCGCGCGCTGCTGGGGCTAGGGTCGGCCTCGCGACCGCGAGAGCGCGTCGCCCGTCGGAGAACAACCCCGCTCCGCAGAGTCGTTTGCGTCGTTGCGCACGAGGGCAGCAGCGTGATCCGCGGGCGTCGTCGCCCGCCCATCGCCGTTCGGCATCGACAGAACGGTCGACCCGGCGGGGATCACCCACGGACGGGCTCGTCGTCCACCCGGTTCTCCAAAGAACTGGCTCGTCCGTGAGCACCGTGCGCGGTACGATTGGTGGCTCATCCGATGGCGTGCGCGGAAAAAGAAGAATCAGAAGAGCTGACGGGGCCGACCGCTCGTTCTACGGCCGGCGGCGGTTGACGTGGTGCATGGTGCGACGTGCCGCGACGTGGTGCGTGGCGACGTCCCGTTTTCACTGCGCGCAAGCTTGACGCGTTGCACCCGATAGCTCAATCAATGAACGTCCCGAAGAGAGGATCATGACGAACGACCGCGCCGAGGGAGACGTCGGACCGAACGACGCTCTCGAACCGAAGGATGCCGAGACGCAGGCGTCGGCCAGTCTCTCCTCTTCCGGGCCGAAACCGCTGTCGACGTCCGATCTTCCGCCCGGCACGATCGTCGACAAGTACCGCCTCGGCCAGGTGCTCGGCCAGGGCGGCATGGGGCTCGTGATCTCCGGCGAGCACGTGCAGCTGAAGGAGCGCGTCGCGCTCAAGTTCCTGCGGGTCGAGGGCGACGAGGGGCAGGGGTTCCGCTCGCGGTTCCGCCGCGAGGCGCAGATCTGCGCGCAGATCAAGAACGAGCACATCACGCGGGTCATCGACATCGGCACCTTCAAGGACGCCGATTACATGGTCATGGAGCTCCTCGTGGGCACCGACCTGCGGAACCACCTCAAGCGGGAGCCGCCGCTCGACGTCGCGACCGCCGCCGATTTCGCGGTGCAGATCTGCGAGGGCCTCGCGGAGGTGCACGCGCGCGGCGTCGTCCACCGCGACCTGAAGCCCTCCAACCTGTTCGTCACGCTGCGCTCCGACGGCTCGCCGCTCCTCAAGATCCTCGACTTCGGCATCTCCAAGTGGGCCTCCGAGATGGACGCCGAGGAGGAGGAGCTGACCAAGACCGGCGCGGTGCTCGGCTCGCCGAAGTACATGGCGCCCGAGCAGCTGTTCGGCTCGCACACGGTCGACGCGCGCGCCGACGTCTGGTCGCTCGGCGCGATCCTCTACGAGCTGCTCACCGGCAGGCCGCCCTTCGAGGAGCCGACCTTCGCCCGCCTCTGCGTCCGCATCTCTTCGGGGCGGCCGCCGGAGCGGCCTCGCGAGCGCAATCCGGCGATCCCCGAGGAGCTCGACGTGGCCGTGATGCTCTGCCTCGAGCCGAACATCGCGAACCGGCTCCCGAGCGTCGCGGCGGCCGCCGGCGAGATCCTCGCCGCGATCGGCGACCCGCGCGCCGAGATGATCCGCGAGCGCCTGCAGGTCGTGCTCGACGGCGGGTCGCTGTCGGTCTCCACCGGCGCGCTCCCGCTGATGCGCTCCGGGCAGTACGTCGCCGCCAACCTCTCGCTGGCGCGCACCGGCTCGAACTCCGGCGTCGCGAGCGCGCCGTCGGTCCAGAGCGTGGCGGTCGAGTCCGCGCCGCCCAAGAAGGGCAAGGGCCTGGTCTTCGCGATCGTCGCGATCGCGGCCGCGGCGATCCTCTTCTTCGTGCTGCGACGCGGGTCGGAGGAGCCGGCCGCGGCCGCTGCGGCCGGCGCCGCGAGCGCCGCGCCGACGGCGACCGCGCCGCCTTCCGCGACGACACCGGCGACGGCGGCGACGATCGCGGCCGTCGCGACGACGAGCGAGCCCGCTGCGTCGAGCGCGCCTACCGGCGAGGCCGGCGCGCCGACCGCGGCGAGCTCCGCGACGGCCGGCAAACCTGCCGTGCACGTCGCCAAGACGGGGCCCAAGCCGACTGCCGCGAAGACCGCGGAGCCCGCCCCCACACCCACGGTGACCGCTGCGCCGCCGCCGCCGCCGCCGAAAGAGACTCCCAAGGTCAATCCATTGGAGGACCGTCAATGAACCGCGCGTGGTCGTTCGCAGTGGTCCCGTATCTCGCGTCCACGGTGTTGGCCACTTCGTTCGCCTCGCCCGCCTTCGCGCAGGGCGCGCCGGCACCCGCGGCCTCTTCGGCGGCTCCGGCACCAGCGCCGGCCCCGGCAGCTGCGGCACCAGCGCCGGCTCCGGCAGCGCCGGCGGCTGCGCCGGTGAGCTCCGAGAACCGCGCGATGGCCGAGACCTTGTTCTTCACCGGCCGCGGCCTGATGGAGGCCGGGCGCTACGAGCAGGCGTGCGAGAAGTTCGGCGAGAGCTACCGCCTCGATCCGGCAGCCGGCACGTTGCTGAACCTCGCCGTCTGCCACGTGAAGGTCGGCAAGATCGCCAGCGCGTGGGGCGAGTTCAAGCAAGCGTACTTCGACGCGAAGAAGGCCGGCCGCGAAGATCGCATGAAGCTCGCGCAAGAGCACATCGACGCGCTCGAGCCCGATCTGCCGTACATGACGATCAAGGTCCCGTCGAACGTCAAGGTCCCCGGCCTCGAGGTCGTGCGCAACGGCAGCGTCCTCACGCAGGGCGGCTGGGACGCCGAGCTCCCGGTCGATCCGGGCACGGTCGAAATCGTCACGCGCGCGCCCGGCTACAAGCCGAAGACCAAGAAGGTCGCCATCGAGAAGAAGCAGCACCTTGAGGTGACCATCGAGCCGCTCGAGAAGGCGCCGGTGCCCGTCGTCCGCATCACCGATCCGGGTTGGTCGGTGACGCGCAAGGTCGGCTTCGGCCTGATGGGGCTCGGCCTCGTCGGGCTCGGCGTCGGCGGCTACTTCGGCTACCGCGTCACGCAGGAGAAGGCCGACAGCGACAAGCTCTGTCCCGTCTTCGACGGCGAGCGTCGTTGCACGACCGCGGGCGTCGGCAAGATGGACGACGCGCGCCGCGACGCCTGGATCTCGAACATCGGCATCGGTCTCGGCCTCGCCTCGGCGGCGGTCGGCACGTATCTGTTCATCCGGGGGGGGAACACGACGCCGACGACCACCGACACCGCGCCGAAGTCGGTCGCGAGCTCGCTGAAGTGGTCGATCGGTCCGACGCGCGACGGCGTCGCGGGTGTGTTGGTCGGCGCGTTTTGATTCTGTCTCATCCCCCCTACGGAGGAACGTCGTGAAGAAGCTCTCGAGGCTCGCGATCGCGGTGCTCGCGTTGTCGGGATGTCAGGTGGTGGCCGGCGTCGAAGATCGGGTGGTCGATCCGATCAAGGGCGGCTGCACGCTGCCGTCCGGCGGCAACGCGAAGATCCGGTTCGTGAACCTGGTGCCCGACGACGCGCCGGTCGACGTCTGCGTGCGGCAGAGCGGCAGCGACTTCGCGCGGCCGATCCTCCGCGGCGGCGGCTCCGCGTGCCCGAGCGGCTTCTCCTACACGCAGGCGAGCGCGCCGTTCGGCGTGCAGTCGGGGAAGGTCGACCTGAAGGTCGTCCCCGCCGGCAGCACCTGCGGGGGCAAGACGCTGGCGAAGATCGACGGCGTGCCCATCGCGCCCGGGTCGTCGACGACGATCGCGCGCGTCGGCAACGAGAAGCTCGGTCAGACGATGCGGGCCTACGTCGACGCGGGCGCGGACGTCGCCTCCGGTCGCGCGAGGTTCCGCGTCATTCACGCGTCGCCCGGCAGCGGGAAGATGTCCATCGGCGTCGCCACCGAGCCGCGCCTGCCGGCCGACATGAAGACGCCGATCCTCGCGGCGCCGCTCGACTACCTCGAGGGCACGACGGCGCAGACGAAGACTGCGTTCGGGTCGATGACCCCCGAAGGGTACATCGAGGTCCCGGGGACGGCCCTCAACGTCGGCGCAGCCCCGGAGGGCCAGACCAAGGCGACGGTCGTGACGCCGCTGCCCGGCACCGAGGCCGCGCGCACGGTGTTCCTCATCGGCGATCCGGCGAAGCCCTACTTCCCGGTGCGCGCGCTGACCTGCGTCGACGCCGAGAGGTCCGAAGAGAGCCCGCTGCTCACGAAATGCGCGCCGTCGGCGCTCGGCACGCTGTCGGTGGTCTCGGTCAACGCGTTCCTCTACGGCTCGTTCGCCGACGACGAGGCGGTGCGCCGCCCCTTCGTGCTCGACACGCTGGCCAAGCACGATGCCGACTTGATGTGCATCACGGCGATCTCGCGGAAGTCCGATCGCGACGCGCTGGTCGAGAAGGCCAAGGCGGCCGGCATCTACGCCTACTCGATCACCGCCGAAAGCACGCTCGACACGCCGCCGACCGAGCCGGCGAATCAGAGCGGCGCGACGCCCAAGCCGTACGACGTCCCTGCGTGCGGCGGAACGAACAAGCAAGAAGAGATCGACGCGGCCATGGCGTGCGTCATGGCGAAGTGCTCGACGACGGGCACACCGGACGGGATCCTGAAGGGCGGCTCCGAGTGCATCTCGTCGTCGTGCGCCGGCTCTTTCATCCCGCTGCTCGCCGGCGACCTCAACCAGAAGCGCTGCTTCAACTGCCTGGTCATCAGCTCGCTGAGCGACGAGACCCACGGTCAGACCAAGAACATCTGCACCACCGATCTCCGCGACTACAAGGCCTTCCTGGGCCAGACGTCGTCGATGGTCCTCTCGCGGTTCCCGCTGAGCGACGTCGAGACCTACTACCTGCCGTCGACCAGCTATCAGCGCGTGGTCCACTACGCGAAGGCCGAGCACGAGCCCGGCAAGAAGATCGACTTCTTCTGCGGCGAGCTCACCGCTGCGTTCGGGACGCTCGTGCCCTACCACGGCTTCTACGCGCCCGACGCGACGAAGGACCCGTGGTTCCAGGAGCAGATGTGGCAGGCGCAGCGGTCGATCGAGTACGTGAAGAAGAAGGCGGCCGATCGCCCCGCGATCATCACCGGCGAGTGGGCCGTCTCGAAGGGCTACACGTCGCCCGACGGCAAGATCAAGATCGACGAACAGAACGGCGCGGTGCTCGATCTGCTGGAGAAGACGTTCGTCCACGCCGTGCCGCCCGGCTTCACCCCGATTTGCACCGAGTGCGCGGCGGGCGGCGGCGGCGGCGGACCCGCCAACCCGTACAACGGCGATCTGAACATCTGGCAGTTCCACACGTATCTGTGGAAGCTCGATGCGTCGTACGCCGTGGAGACCAACCTCCGCTTCACCGATTTCATGGTGACGACGCCCGAGGGCGCGAAGCGCCCGATCTCCGACCGTTGGGGCTTCGAGACGAAGATCCGTCGTCCCTGACCGGACGCGGTCGTTCGTCGAGGACCTGACCACGATCCTGGACAGCCTGATCGTTCCGGTCGATCCTCGTCTCCAGCTCACGAGCTCGCCGCCCGTCGATCGGGCGCACCAGGAGGTCTCGACCATGCCGCTGGAGCCGTCGGTGCATTGCCCGCGAATCGGATGCGCGCGCACCGTGCAGGAGCACGCCGAGTGTCCGTACTGCTACGGCAAGGAGGGCGACATCGCGCCCGGCGATCGCGCGCGGTTCTGCGACTACGACCCGAAGCGGGACCCGGTGACGTTCGGGTTCCCGCCGGAGGCGAGCCGCTTCCGGCTCGGCTGATCGCGAGATCATGCGGGGGGGCCTCGTCGCGTCGTGCATCGCCTCGTGCGTCGCCTTCGGGTGCGGGTGCTCGCTCTTTCAGGACTTCGACCGCTACTCCGCGAGCTTCGGCGAAGACGCGTCGATCGGCGACGACAGCGGCGTTCTGGACTCGGGCGCGCCCGACGCGGTCGGTGACGCGCCGTTCGACGCGGCCTGCCCGTCGGGGCAGATCCGCTGCGGCGCGTGCGTGCCCGAGGATCGCGAGCACTGCGGATCGAGCTGCACCTCGTGCGAGGCGCAGGGGCTCTCCGGCGCCGTCCGCTGCGTCGCCGGCAAGTGCGAGTGCGCGAGCGGCGCGACGAAGTGCGGCGCGACGTGCACGTACCTCGACGCCGATCCGCTCCACTGCAAGGCGTGCGGCGCCGCCGTCGCCGACTCGTCGCAGACCTGCGTCGGCGGCACGGTGGCGTGCGCGGGCGTGCTGCGCGAGTGCAAGCCGTGGGGCTTCGACTACGGCGGCTCGTGGTACGACGTGACCTGCCCGAGCGACGCGGTGTGCATCGACATCGCCAACGACGGCAACCACTGCACGCGCAGCAGCAGCGGCACCATCACCCGCGCGCGCTGCTACTCGAGCACGCAGGTCGGCGTGTGCGTCGCGACCGCGTGCAGCTACCACTCCACGACCAGCACTGGCGCGTGCACCGGCGTGGGGCGCCGCGAGTGCGCGGTGAACACCACGCCGAGCGATCCGAACGTCCGCTCGTGCGTCGACGAGCTGCACGATCCGAACCACTGCGGCGGCTGCAACCAGAAGTGCACCGGCAAGGATCAGCTCTGCGCGGCGGGCACGTGTCGCAGGTACAGGCCCGCGCGATCGAGCGCGGACTGCGGCGCGGGCTTCCGGTTCTGCGCGCCGTTCGGGTGGTCGTCGTCGGTGTGCATCGAGGGGGTCACGAGCTGCCCGTGACGGGCGCTCGCCGTGGATGCCGTCGACCGCCGCCTCGTCGCTCGCGACGACCCCGTCTTCATCCCCGGAAGTCGTCGGGGCGCAGCCCCCAGCGCTTCATCCAGCGGTGCACCTGCACCCGGTCCTTGCGCAGCTCGCGCGCGATCGCGGCGACGTTGCCGCGGTGGCGCTCGAGGAGCGCGCGCATCGTCGCCTCGTCGGGCGCGCGATCGCGCGAGGCCGACGCGGCGGCCGGAGGGGGCAGCGACGGCGTGCTCGCCTCTGTGCCGTAGCCCTCCATCGCGCGCTGAACGGCGTCGGAGAGGTGGCGCACGTCGATCGTGCGCGTGCCCTCGGCGGACACCAGCGCGACCGCGCGGCGGAGCGCCGCCTCGAGCTCGCGCACGTTGTAGGGCCAGTCGTAGTGGATGATCGCGCCCATCGCGGCGGCGCTCACGGCGAGGTGCGACGCGCCGTGTCGGGCGAGCAGGTGCGGCACGAGCAGGCGCAGGTCCTCCTTGCGCTCGCGGAGCGGCAGGAGCCGCACGACGTGCCCGGCGAGCCGCGCGTAGAGATCGCCGCGGAAGCGGCCGGCAGCCACCAGCGCCTCGAGGTCGCGGTGCGTTGCGCTCACCACGCGCACGTCGACCTTCTCGGGGGCGAGCGCGCCGACGGGCAGGACCTCGCGCGTCTCGAGGAGGCGGAGCAGCTTGGCCTGCGCCTCGGGCGCGAGATCGCCGATCTCGTCGAGGAACAACGTGCCTTTGTTCGCGGCGGTGACCAGGCCGATCTTGTCGCGATCGGCGCCGGAGAACGCGCCGCGTTTGTAGCCGAAGAGCTCGCTCTCGAGGAGGTTCGCCGGGATCGCCGCGCAGTTGATCGCCGACACGCGCCCGCTGCGGCCGCTCGCGACGTGGATCGCCTGCGCGATCACCTCCTTGCCGGTGCCGGTCTCGCCGAGGATCGTCAGCGGCAGATCGGCCTGGGCGAGAGCGGCGATCTCGCGCGCGACGCGCTGGGTGCGCGCGCCGCCGACCAGCGCGGGGAAGGGACCGCTCGCCGGGCCGGCGAACGCGTCGACGTCGCGATCGACGAAGGCGAACATCGCGTCGCCGATGCGGATCTCGTCGCCGTGCTCGAGGGCGATGCTCCGCACGCGGCAGCCCTGGACGAGCGTGCCGTTGCGGCTGTCGAGATCGGTGAGCACGAACGTGCTCCCCGAGTGATGGATGCGCGCGTGCACGCGTGAGATGGCGGCGTGGAGGATCGTGAGCCCGCCCGGCGGCGGCTCGCGCCCGATCAAGAGCGGCGCGTCGCCGAGGCGGATCACCTCGGGCAGCGCGACCGGAGCCCACAAGAGCACCAGCCCCGCGCCGCCGGCCGGCGCGGCGCGCGGCGCGGTGCGGAGGTCGTGCGTCGCGGTGTCGGCGTCGAGGCGCGGCCGCATCGTCGTCTCAGGCGTACCGCACGCCGGATCCCGCGACAACGTCCGCGCCCGGGGAGCGCGGTCCCCAGCGCGGTCCATGGGTGTGACATGTCACGGCGCGACGTCACGGTCCCGTGGGACGTCACGTCCCCTCAGCGTGACGACGCGCAGTCGATGGGACGGATCCGTGGTGCGCACGCGGAAAAGTCCGCCGACGCGCGACGCCCGCGGGTTGGCGCCGACCTTGAAGAGGAGGCAGGCATGAAGCACCTGTCGCTCGCCCCGCTGGTCTCGCTCCTCCCGTTCGTCCTCGCCGCCTGCTCCGCCGCGGACGGCGGCGGCAACCTCGGCGTCATCGGCGATCCGCCGGCGCCGGAGACCAGCGACGCGGGACCCTCGGGCCAAGGTGACGGGGCTGCCACCTCGCCGGTCTTCGCACCCGAGGAGCCCGACGCCGCCGTCGAGGCCGCGCCCGAGCCGCCGAAGGAGCCGGAGCTCGTGCCCGTGAAGGAGCTCGCGATCGGGGAGCTCGCCATCTTCCAGGGCGTGAAGGTGCCGCTCGAGAAGGACGGGGTCCCTGACGCCGGCAAGAAGGTCCACGTGGTCGCCGGTCGCGAGGGGATCCTCCGCGTGTACGTCGCGCCGACGACCGCGTGGTCCGCGCGCGAGGTCGTGGCGGAGATCACGCTGCAGGTCGAGGGCAGGCCGAAGGCGGTGCTGACGGCGACCAAGACGGTGACCGCCGCGTCGACCGACGCGACGCTCGACTCGACGATCAACGTGGCCATCCCGAGCGGCGCGATCGAGATGGGCGCGCGCTACAAGGTGCGCCTGCTGACGAAGCCGGGGCAGAGCGGCGCGGTCACCCGCGCGAGCTTCCCCGAGGGCGACGCGCTCGAGCCGCTCGACGTGTGGGACACCGGCGCGTCGTTGAAGGTGGTGCTCGTCCCGGTGAAGTCGAACGCCCGCGTGCCCGACATCTCCGCCGAGCAGCTCGCGCGCTACCGCGGCCAGCTGCAGGCGATGTACCCGGTGCGGACGATCGACCTGAAGGTGCGCGACGTCTACGAGTACCCGGGCACCCTCGGCGCCGGCGGCAGCGGGATCTACGCGCTGCTCGACGCGGTCACCTCGCTGCGGAAGAGCGACGGCGCAGAGAGCGACGTCTACTACTACGGCGTGTTCACCCCGACGTCGTCGTTCTCGACCTACTGCAGCGGCGGCTGCACCACGGGCCTGTGTCACCTGACCGGACCGAGCGACACGTACCTGCGCGCGTGCGTCGGCGTCGGGTTCACCGGCAGCTCCAGCGCGGGGACGATGGCGCACGAGCTCGGTCACGCGCACGGCATCCGTCACGCGCCGTGCGGCGGCGTGTCGGGCAGCGACACCAGCTACCCGTACTCGGGCGGCAAGATCGGCTCCTGGGGCATCGATCTGCGCAGCAACACCTTGATGAGCCCGACCAAGCACTACGACTTCATGAGCTACTGCGGGCCGGAGTGGATCAGCGACTACGCCTTCGATCGCATCATCCACCGCATGGACTACGTGCGGAAGAACGCGATGGTCGTCGGCGCCGAGGCTCGGACCTACACCTTCGTGCACGTGCTGCCCGACGGCTCGCTCGAGTGGGGCTCCGACATCACGCTCGACGAGCCGATGTTCGGCGAGCCGCACGAGGTCGCGTACGTGGGCAAGGACGGCGCGCGCGCGAAGGTCACCGGGTACTTCCACCCGTACGGCGAGGAGGGCGGCTCGCTGCTCGTGCCGAAGGCGATCGCCGCGTTCGACGCGATCGAGGTCTCGGGGTTCTCCGCGATCGCGCGGCGCTTGCCGGCGCTTCGGTGAGCGGGCCTTTTCGCCCGCGAGGCGCTCGACCACGCTGAGGCCGATGGAGCGGCTCTGCCTCGTGGGCATGTCGGGCATCGGCAAGAGCTTCTGGGCCAAGCGGCTCGCCGATCGCGGCTTCGTCCGGCACGACTGCGACGGCGCGATCGGCGAGCACCTCTCCGAGCTGGTCACCCCGGCGCCCGGCGAGGAGCCGGTGCACGCGCTCGGGCGCTGGATGGGCATGCCGTGGACGGCAGGGTATGCGGCGCGCGAGGCGCGCTACCTCGCGCTCGAGGAGGAGGTCACGCGGCAGGCGCTGGAGCAGTCGCTGTCGACCGCGGGGCCGCACGTGATCGACACCACGGGGAGCGTGGTCTACCTGCCTTCGTCGGTCCTCGATCGGCTGCGGGCGTCGTGTCGCGTCGTGTACCTGCGCACGCCGGAGGCGCGCCGCGAGGCGATGCTGCAGCGCTACCTCGAGGAGCCGAAGCCGGTGGTGTGGGGGCGGTCCTTCGCGATGAAGCCCGACGAGACGCCGGAGCAGGCGCTGCCGCGGTGCTACGCCGAGCTCCTCGCGTTCCGCGATCGTCGTTATGCGGCGCTCGCGCACGTGGTGCTCGACGGCGCGGAGCTCGAGGCGAACGATCCCGGCGTCGACGGGTTCCTCGCGCGCTGCGAGTGCGCTGCGAGTGAAGGGGTGCGATCCTCCTCGTGATGCGAGCCATCGCGGTGAGCGCCGCTGCGGCAGTCCTCGTGATGGCGCCGTGCGCCGCGCGCGCCAAGACGATGAGCGGCTTCCCCTGCACGGGGTGTGTGCTCGACGTCCCCGACGGCGACGCGCCGGTCCCGCTCCTCGTCGTGCTGCACGGCGACGGGCAGAGCGCCAAGGCCGTCCTCGAGCCGTTCCGCGCGCCGGCCAGGGCCGCCGGGATCGGCGTGCTGGCGCTGCAGTGTCCGACCGATCGCGCGTGCAAGGGCAGCTTCTGGCAGTGGGACGGTGATCCGCGCTGGCTCGACGAACAGGTCGAGGCGGTCGCGAAGGCCCGCGCGATCGATCGCGATCGCACCTGGATCGCGGGTTGGTCCGGCGGCGCGTCGTACCTCGGGTGGCGGTTTGCGGATCTTTCGGATCGCTGGGCGGCGGTCGTCTTCGCCGGCGGAGGGATCCCGCCGTCGCGCGACGCCTGCCCGGCGCGCGTGCCGCCGACGTACTTCCTCGTCGGCGACAAGAACCCGCTGCATCACCTCGCGGTGTCGCTTCGCGACGCGCTCGCGCGGTGCAAGGCCGAGAGCACCTGGGACCTGCAGAAGGGCGCCGATCACGGCAAGGAGTGGAAGGCGCTCTCCGGCCGCGCCGGCGACGTCATCGCCTGGCTGCTCGCGCACCCGCGCCCGAAGCCTCCGGTCGCCGCCGCGTCTGCGTCCGCGTCTGCGTCTGCGTCCGCGTCTGCGTCTGCGTCTGCGTTCGCGCCGGCCGCTTCGTCGACTCCGCCGCCCACGAGTGCACTGTCCACGCCGCCGCCGCGCGTGCACTGCGCATGCTCGGTCGTTGGTCGAAGCGCGCCCGTTCCGTGGGTGCTGTCGCTCTCGCTGCTCGCGCTGCTGGGTCGAGGATCGAGCTGTCGAAGCCCGCGATCTCGGAGCCGCGCCTCTCGTCTCTCTCGACTGACGACTGACGACTGATGACTGATGACTGACGACTGATGACCCAGCCTTCGCGAGCAGCGACACGGGCGAACGGCCGAGAGTCGCGACCCGCCCCCTCTAGACAGCCGTCAGTCGTTCGTCAGGGAGCTGAGCGAGAAACGCAGGTCTCTCGTCTCGGAGCTGACGACTGACGACTGACGACTGACGACTACTCCGGCAGCCGCCGCAGCGCGCTCCACGGGAACGGCTCCCAGAACGGCGTCTCGAGCTTGCCGCTCGCCTCGTCGATCACGAACCAGGTCTCCTTCGGCGACCTGCGCAGCACGTGGAAGCTCTGGGCCGGCATGAACCCCTGACCGAGCAGCGCGACGCGGCGACCGTCGGGAGCGCGCGCGAGATCGAGCACCAGCACCGCGTGGCCGAACGGCACGCCCGGCATCACGACGAAGTCGCCCGGCCGCAGATCGGCGACGGCGACCGGCTTCGCCTCCTTGGCGAGCGACGCGGTGTTCGCGGAGCCGAAGACCTGGTCGAGCCACGCGCGGAAGCCCTCGTGCTTGGCCGGGGTGGCGCCGACGTTCTTGATCGCGAGCTTGCCGTCCTTCCAGTACGTGCGCTCGCCGGCGAGGTATTTCGCGAACGACATCGCCGGGCCGCCGGCGGTGGCGTAGCGCTGATCGCGCCGGCCGAGCGACCACTGCCACTCGGCGTGCATGCGGATGACCGAGTCGGCGCACTGCTGCAGATCGGCCTTGCCGACGTCGATGGCGACGACCGCGGCGACGTTCGGGTGCGACGAGTCGTGCAGCACCTTGCCCTGGTAGGTGAGCACCGGCGAGCCGGGCGCCGCGAGCGGCAGCGCGCGCAGGAACTCGCCGAACGAGCCGCTCGACACCGGCACCCGCACGAACCCGGCGGGCGCAGGGAACCGCTGCTCGAGGGTGTCGTGCGCCTTCGGCAGATCGGGCTTCGCGTCGGCGAGCCACGGGTGGGTCACCTTCACGGGGGCGCTCGCCGACGTCGAGGGGGCGGCCGCCGTCGCGGTCGCCGTCGCGGCCGACGAGGCGACCGGCGCGGGCTTGGGCGGATCGGCCTCGGCCCGCGTGCACGCGACGAGCAACGAAAGGAGCGGCAGCGCGCGGACGAGCGATCGCATCGGGGTTTGGACGGACGAGGGGCGGTGATATTGGTTCATCAGCGGGTGAAGCCCGGGGCGTACGAGAGCGACGAGGGCAGCGGGGTGGTGCTCGGCGCGCACGAGAGCGGCTGCAGCACGTGGGTCTTGCCGCTGCGGGCGAACAGCATCGGCGTCGAGCCGTCGGCGGGGAGCACGGTCCATTCGGTCGGATTCGCGGTGGAGGCCGTGCCGGCCAGCAAGCCGACGCGGCAGAGATCGGCGGAGGTCGTCCCTTGAACGACCGTGCCCACGGTCGCATGCCACTGCGTCCGCTTGCCGTGCTTGATCAGGAGCGGCGTGCGCTCCCCGCGCACCCAGGGCAGCTCGAGCCGGGGGACCTCCTTGCCCTTGGCGCACGCCTTCGCGACGGCCACCTCGGGCGCCGGCGGCAGCGCGATCGGCTCGGGCGGCTCGGGCATGGTGGCGCTCGCGCCGTCGAGGGGGAGCACCCACGCGCGCGGCGCGATTGTTTCGGTCCCCGGCCACGACAGCACCAGCGCGTGGCTCGCCCACCCGACCTCGACGCGCACGCGATCGGTCAGCCGCGGCCAGAGGCCCCACGTCCACGTCGAGAGATCGCCGGCGTCGCCGCGCAGCGCGAACGCGACGTCGCGCTCCCCGAGCGACGAGTCGGGCGCGGGGCCGAAGTACAGCGTGCGCGCGCCCGCGCGTCGGGCCCAGAGGCGCGACACGCCCGGGAACCCGATCGGGGTCGGCACCTGCGTCACGCTGCCGTCATCGCGGAGCACGCGCAGCGGCGCGAGCTCGTCCTTCAGCGGCAGCCGCGCGACGACGCCGAAGCCCGGGACGATGGTGGCCATGCCGGCCGGCGCCGAGCCCCACTTGCCCACCGGCATCGCCGCCGCGGGCAGCACGACGCGCCGGGTCTTGCCCGTCGCGGGGACCCACCACGCGATCTCGGCGTCGACGCTCTTCTTGCCCGCGGGCGCCTCGCGCGCGACGCGCACGACCAACGCGCCGTCGCCGCTCGAGAGGCGGCGGATCGCCGACGGGACCTTCGGCGCGTCGAGCAGCGACACGCGCTGCGGTGCCTTGGCGCCGTGCGGCCACGCGACGACGTCGACTTCGCCGGTGGCGCTCTCGGTGACCGTCGCCCACGCGTAGCGCGCGGAGGGCGCGATCTCGGGGCGCGTCGCGTCGCCGAGCGGGATCTCGTCGCCGGCCGCGACGCACTCGAGCAGCGGGCGATGCGCGAGCGGGTTGGCGGGCGCGCTCGGCCGCGGCGGCTTCACGTCGCTGGCGGAGGCGAGCTCCCACCCTTCGCGGATCGCCACGTCGCCGAGGATGCACCCGAGCTCGCTGCACGCAACCGGCAGGGTGCCGCCGCCGCCGGCGGCGATCGGCAGGGTCACCTCGCCCCACGTCGCGCCCTGATCGAGCGTCTCCCATCCGCGCCCGGGCGCGTCGGCAGCCGTCGCCAGACCGCGCGCGCCGGCGAGCGAGATCCACTCGGCGACGATCGGCAGCTCCTTGACGTCCCAGGTCGCGCCCTCGTCCTTGGTGAGCAGTCGGTGGGGCGGCGCGAGGTTCGCGAGCAGGACGATGCTCCCCGTCTTCTCGTCGAGCGAGACGTCGGTGACGTCGTTGAAGCCGAAGTCCTCGACGGTCGGCAGCCGCTTGTGCGCCCACGTCTTGCCGCCGTCCTTGGAGACGGACAGCTCGGTCGTCCCCGCCTCCTCGTCGCTCGTCGCGGCGACCACGCGCAGCCCGTCGCTCCCGATCGTCAACGCGCTGACGCGCCGCTGCGCGCCGAGCGGCCCGAGCTTGGAGGCGACGAAGGACTTCTCGCCGGCGGGTCGCACGAAGAGGCCGTCGCCGCAGCTCGGCGCGCCCGGCTTCGCGCACACGCCGTCGAGGATGACGGTGCCCTTGGCCGACACCCAGAGGTGCCGCGGCATGCGGTCGCCCCATCCGAGCTTCGCGTCGGCGACGAAGGTCTTGGCGCCGTCGCTGCTGCGCAGCAGCGTCACCGTGTCGTCGCGCACGCACTCGGCCACCACGAACGCGCCGTCGGCCGCGAGCCCGACCATGTCGCAGTCGTTGGTCGCGGCGATCGGCGGCAGGTGCGTGACCACGCCCTGCTCGATGGAAACTGCGTGGAACAGGCCCGAGTCGTCGTGGGCCGGGTGGAGCTCGAGGTAGCGGAGGCCGGACCATGCCGCGGTGCCGTTGCGCACGGCGTCTCCCAGGCCGAGGGAGTCCTCACCGGTCGGCAGCGGTCGATCGAACGCCGGCGGCGACTCGACGACCCGTGACACGACCGGCGCGCCGTCGGGCCCGCGCGACAGGCGCGACCAGGCCGAGAGGACGCCGGTGAGGCCGTCGTTGATCTTCCCTCCGACCGTCACCGACCGCGCCCAGACGTGCCCGTCGCTCGCGGGCGAAGCGGTGATCGGGACGAAGTCGTCTGCGCGCCGAATCGTGGCGAAGGTGGCGCCGTCGTCGAAGGATGCGAGGACCCGACCCGGCGCCGCGAGCACCATCGCCTCGGCCTCGGCGCTCGCCGCGACGAGCAGCGGCACGGCGCTCGACGGAGGCAACCCGACCTTGGTCCAGGACGCGCCGCCGTCGATCGACCGAAGCATGCGGTCGTCGCGCGTGATCCCGAGCAGCGCGTTCTTGCCGGCGGCGACCGCGCGGAGCGGCTCCGGTGGCAGGCGCCGCTCGGAGAGATCGTCGAGCGCGGCCTTGACGGGGTAGGTGGCGCCGCTCTCGCCGACGAGCAGCAAGCCCTGCGCCGTCTTTCGCGCGGCGATCAGCGCCTCGGGCGCCATCGACGAAGCGCCCTGCAGCACCGGCTCCTTGGCCTCGGGATCATCGGCGGTCGGCGCCGGCTTCATCCGCACGGTCCAGCGCTGCCCCGACGCGCCGACGTACAGCGTCGCGTCGTTCGACAGCGGGAGCGCGTCGCGCGCGACCCAGCTCCCCGAGATCAGCGGATGGAGCCGCGTGCGCCCGCGGCCGATCGTCGCGGTGCTCCCAGCGGCCGCCGAGGGCGCCGCGGAGAGCGAGGGCGCCGGCGCCGGGCCTGGCTTCTTCTGCGCGACGGTCCCCGACGCGCAGGCCGCGCCGAGGACGACACAGGTGACGAGCGGGACGCGCCGGAGCATCCGGCGAGCGTACGACGATCAGCGGCGGCGCGCGCGCTTGGCCGGTCGCTCCGCGATGCCCGTCATCAGCTCCACGATCAGCTTCTTGCGCAGGTGCCGGATGAGATCGCCCATCAGGTTCACGGCCGCGTCGACCAGCCGATCGGGCGGCAGGGGGAGATCGCGACCGCGCGTGCGCTTGGCGAACAGCGAGACCTCCTCGGCGACCAGCGCCCGGAGGGCGTGCAGGTAGATGGAGAGATCGCTCGCCGGGAACAGCTCGCGCGACAGCCCGAGCGCCCGCACGCGCGCCACCGCCTCGACGATCGCCGCGTCGACCCGCAGGTACTTCGGCGCGCGGGCCGAGCCCTGGGCGGTGATGATCTCGAGCGCGCGGAGGTCGTCGAGATCCTGCCGGTCGATGCCGGTGCGCTCGAGCAGCTCGCGCTCGCCGATCGCCTCGCCCTCCTTCTCGGCGGCGAGCGCGGTGATCGCCTTGGCCTCGAGCTCCACCAGGCTGGGGACCGCGTCGGCCTCGTCGTCGGCCGAGCCGGAGACGATCGAGCGGATCATCGACAGCGGCAGCCGGCGCTCCTCCTGGAGCCGCCGCACCAGCTTGATGCGCGCGACGAACGACTCGTCGTAGTAGGCCATGTTCCGCGAGGTCTTCATGGTGGGGCGCGGCAGCAGCCCCTCGCGGATGTAGAAGCGGATGGTCCCCACGGACACGCCGGTGCGGCGGGCGAGCTCGCTGATCTTGAGGAGATCCTCGGGCGCGGTCACGACGTCGATGGTTCGTCCGCGGCGATCGACGGTCAACGGTGTTGTTTCAGCGGCTCAACGGTGACGTTGCAGCGGGTCCACGACGATGCGCAGGCGCCCGGTCGCGGCCTTCTCGAGGATGGCCGCGATCTGGAAGGGGATGCGCTGCGTGCCGATGTAGACGTCGAGCGCCATCTTCGCGGCGTCCTCGATCGAGGCCACCCGCCGGGCGTGGGCCTCGAGCAGGACCGGGAGGAAGCTCCCGAAGGTGCCGATCACGTCGATGCCGGGGTCGATGAGGCGCGCCGAGCCGTCCATGTTCGCGAGGCTCTTGCACACCAGCGCGACGATCGGCGGCGCCTGGATGCCGTTGCGCGCCGCGTTGGAGAGCAGATCGATGAGGAGCGTACCGACGTTGAGCCGCTCGAGGCGCATGCCGTGGTAGCGCGGGAGCAGGCGGCGCACGTCCATGATCCAGCCGATCTCGTCGGCGCGCGCGGTGGGCTTGCCGATGTCGAGGAAGGCGTGGGCGACGCCGTGGCTGTCCTTCAGTTGGAAGTTGAGCAGCACGCGCACGAGGTTGTCGGACACCTGCCGCTCGATGCGCCCGACCATTCCGAAGTCGAGCAGCACCAGCGAGCCGTCCTCCTCGACCAGCAGGTTGCCGGGGTGCGGATCGGCGTGGAACAGGCCGTCGACGAAGAACATCTGGAAGTACGCGTGCGAGAGCGTGCGCGCGAGATCGGCGCGACGACCGCGGCCGATGCGGGCGGCGCCGCCGTCGCCGAGCGGCACGCCGCGCACCAGCTCCATCACCAGCACCGACGCGGTCGTGAGCTCCTCGTGCACCTCGGGCACCCGCAGCCCGGGCCCCCACTTCGCGAGGTTGCGCGCGAACACCACGAGGTTCTCGGCCTCGCTCCGCAGATCGAGCTCTTCGCGGAGCGCCTGCGCGAGCTCCTCGAGCGTCGTGCGCAGGTCGTAGACGTCGTCGTCGATCAGCCGATCGGCGGCGCGCGCCAGCAGATCGAGCACCTGCAGGTCGAGATCGACCTGGGAGGTCACGTCGCGGCGGCGGATCTTCAGCGCCACGTCGCGCCCGTCGCGCAGGCGGCCCTGGTGCACCTGCGCGAGCGACGCCGAGGCCAGGGGCTTCGGATCGACCCACTCGAGGGCGTCGCCGACCTCGCGCGCGTGCTCGGCGAGCGCGGCGTCGACGTCGGCGCGGGTCATCGGCGCGACGCGGCTCTGCAGCTGCTGGAGGCAGGTCATCATCGTCGGCGAGACGATGTCGGGGCGCGTCGACAAGAGCTGCCCGAGCTTCACGAACACCGGACCGAGCCGCTCGAAGCCGCCGCGGAGCAGCTCGGCGCGCGCGAGCTCGTCGCCGGCGCCGCCTTTGGGCCCGAGCCCGAACACCGCGCCGCGCGCGAGGACGGCTCGCTTCGCGAACGGCCCGAGGGCCGCCGCGATCTCGCGCATTCTGCCGGGCACGGTCGCGGCGGACATCGGGGTTCCTGTGAATCGGCGTTCGCAATCGGGGGACACCGCCAGGCTGTCGCTCTGTCGGCTTGGTCTTCAGTCGTCAGTCGTCAGTCATCAGTCCCAGAGTCATCAGTCCCAGCCGCACGGAGGACTGGAGGATTCTCAGTCTCGCCCTGACGACTGGACGACTGATGACCCAGTTGACGACTGATGACCCATTCTGCGCGGCCAGCCACAATCCGACGTCCCGCAATTGCGAGCTGATCGGGCGAGCGGAGGCGGCGCGGGAGCGGGGTCGCCCGTTGGCGCCAACAGGCGACGGAGCCGCCCCGCGCGGGCTCTCGACTACTTCTTGGTCTCCTCGCCGTCGCGCTCGCGCACCAGGTTGTGCAGCAGCTTGCGGGTGTCGCGCTCGGCGCCTTCGCCGCGCTCGATCACGTCGTCGACGACCTCTTCGACCGCGTCGACGACGCGACGAACGGCGCGAAACAGCGGCGTGCGGGGGCGGCTCCGGTCGGTCTTCTCGTGCGTGGTGGTGGGCGTGCTCATCGTGTTCCTCCGGTTGCGGTTGTTGTGCATAGTAGCTAGTGCCACTACGTACTATGTACATTCCGACGGCGCACCGCCCCATGACTTCGGTCAGGGGGGGACCGCGGGCGGCAGACGGGGTCGAAGGTCGAAGGTCGAAGGTCGAAAGAAGCCGGAGTCGATCGTCGGCCTGCGAGGTCGCAGCCGCGATCGCGCGCCGCAGCGTTCACTCCGCCCTCGACCTTCGACCCACGAAGCGAAGGCCGGCGTGCGCGCCCCCTGATGCGCAGCGATCGCTCTGCCCTTCGACCTTCGACCCACGAAGCCTAGGCCGGCGACCGCGCGCCCCGCTGCGCAGCGATCAAGCCCCGATCGACGGCGATGCACTGCGCGAAGCCCTCGCGGTACGTCGGGTACGCCGGCTCGCGCGCGAGCGTCGACCACAGGCGCGTCGGGTCGAGCGCGCGCGAGTGTCGCAGCGTCTCGTCGGCCTCCTCGGCCGGCCCGTGCGGCGGCAGCGGCGCGCCGAGCTGCTCGCACAGCCAGGCGATCACCTCGAGGTGCGGGCAGGGGTGGCGATCGCCGGCGACGAACACGTCCTCGCCCGGACCAAGCAGCGCGAGGTCGAGGAGCGCGGCGGCGAGATCGTCGACGTGCACGCGCGAGACGACGTTGTCGCCGGCGCCGGCCACGCGGAGCGCGCCGCGCGCGAGACGCAGGTGCAGCCCGCGCCCCGGCCCGTAGATCGCAGGCGAGCGGACGATCGTCGCGCCGACGTCGCGCCACACCCGCTCGGCCTCGAGGCGCGCCTCCGCGCGCGGCGTCAGCGCGTGGGGCGCGCTCTCCTCGGAGACGCGACCGCGCGCGTCGCCGTACACGACCGACGACGACACGTAGACGATCGCGCGCGCGTGACGGACGCGGGCAGCGAGCGCGCGATCGGCGTCGCGGTCGGGCGGGAACGTGACGACCACCATCGTGTCGGCGTCGGCCGACGCGGCCGCCGGATCGATCGCGCGCGCACCGAGCGCCTCGAGCGCGCTCGCACGCGCCGCGTCGCGCGTGGTCGCCACGGTCGCGACGGCCCGCTCCAGCGCGAGGCGGGCGACGGCGGCCCCGGTGAAGCCGCCGCCGAGGACGAGCAGTCGCTCCGCGTGTACCCTGCCCTGCATGTCCACGGCGTCCACACTGCAGGGATTCGACACTTCGCGCCTCGAGGCGGTCATCGAGCTTTTGTACCTCGCCGCCGCCGCCGACGAGGAGTTCAGCGACGAGGAGCGCGCCCATTTCCGCACCAGCGTCGAGAGCCTCACCGATCACGCGGTCGACGACCTCGACGGGCTGGTCTCCCGAGTCGCGGTCGCGCTGCAGGCAGAGGGGCGCGACGCGCGCCTCGCTGCCGTCAAGGCGCGCCTGCCCGATCCGAAGATGCGCGAGGTCGCGCTCCAGATGGCCATCCGGCTGATGGCGGTCGACGGCGTCGTGCGCACCGCCGAGCGCAGCCTCATCATGGAGGCGGCAGAGGCGCTCGAGATCGACGGCGATCGGGCGGCAGACATGGTCGCGCGCGCCGGGCACTGACGCATCGACCGACAAAAAGCCGCGCGGCGGGATCGCTCCCGCCGCGCGTCAGTGTCGGACCGTGGGTACGGTCGTGCTCTCAGTAGCGCTCGCGACGGCCGCCGCCGCCACCGCCACGACCGCCGCGGCCACCGCCGCCGCCGCCGCCGTAGCCGCCGCCACCACCGCCGCCGCCGCC
>JACPFM010000100.1:0-76532 GCA_016182965.1 Deltaproteobacteria bacterium
CCGGCGACGAGCCGCGCGCGATCGCGGCCGCGCTCGGCGAGCTGGTCCGCCGCGGCGGCAAGCGGCTGCGCCCTGCCCTGCTCGCGGCCGCGGCGCGCGCCTGCGGGCGCGGCCTCGACGCGGCGGTCGTCGACGCGGGCTGCGCGCTCGAGCTGCTGCAGGCGTACTTCCTCGTGCACGACGACTGGATGGACGGCGACGTGACGCGGCGCGGCGGGCCCGCGGTGCACGTCGTCCTCGCCGCGCGTCATCACGACGAGCACCTCGGCGCCGCGCTCGCGGTGCTCGCCGGCGATCTCGGCTGCGCCCTCGCCCACCGCGTGCTCATCGGCATCGACGCGTCGACGCGCGCCGAGGCGATGGTCAGCTTCGCGCGCGTCCACGAGGAGGTCGTGCTCGGACAGGCGCTCGACCTCACGCTCGGCGCGCACGACCTCGCCGCCGTCGAGCGCATGCACGCGCTGAAGACCGCGAGCTACACGTCGCGCGGGCCGGTCGAGCTCGGGGCGATCCTCGCCGGCGCGTCGCGCGAGGCGCGCGAGGCGCTCGACCGCTTCGCGGCGCCGGTCGGCGTCGCGTTCCAGCTGCGCGACGATCTGCTCGGCGTGTTCGGGACCGAGGCCGAGACGGGCAAGCCGGTCGGCGCCGATCTCCGCGCGCGCAAGCGCACCGCGCTCGTCGCCGAGGCGATCGCGCGCGCCGCCGATCCGCAGCGGGTCCGGCTCGAGCGCATGCTCGAAGGCGGCACGCCGACCGACGAGGACGTGACCTTCGCCGCCGACGTCATCGAGGGCTCCGGCGCGCGCGCCGCGATCGAGGCGCGCACGTCCGCGCTGCTCGCCGAGGGGCGCGCCGCGCTCTCGACCGCGCCGATCGCCGACGAGGGGCGCGTCATCCTCGACGCGCTCGCCCTCGCGCTGGCGGAGCGGAGGGCGTAGTGGCGCGCGCCTTCGCCAAGGTCATCCTCTTCGGCGAGCACGCCGTGGTGCACGGGCGCACGGCCGTCGCCGCCGCGCTCGATCGCGGCGCCGCGGCCGAGGCGCGTCGCACCTCCGGTCGCTCGCGGCTCGAGCTGAAGGCGTGGGGCAAGGTCGTGCAGGACGACGATCGCGACGACGACGTTTCGCGCGCGTTCGCCGCCGTGCTGCACGAGGTCGGCGGCGAGGGCGCGGTCGACGTCTCCGTCGACGTGCAGGTGCCCGGCGGGGCGGGCCTCGGGTGCTCGGCGGCGATCGCGGTGTCGCTCGCGCGCGCGGTCGCCGAGGCGCGCGGGGTCGACCTCGACGACGAGCGCGCCGCCGCGTGCGCCAACGCGTGGGAGCGCGTCTTCCACGGAAACCCGAGCGGGATCGACGCGGCCGTCGCCGCTGGCTGCGGCGCGGGCGGCGCCGCGCGCGGCGGGGTCATCGCGTTCAAGCGCGGCGAGCCCGTGCGCCCGATCGTCCCCGGCGGCGTGATGGAGCTGTGCGTCGGGTACACCGGCGAGCCGTCGTCGACCAAGGCGATGGTCGAGGCTGTGGCGCGCCAGCTCGCGCGGCGACCCGAGGTCGTCGAGCGCACGTTCGACGGCATCGACGCGCTCGCCGCCAAGAGCATCGCCGCCATCGAGGCGGGCCGCTGGTACGAGGTCGGGCAGCTGATGGATCTGAACCACGCGCTGCTCGCCTCGCTGATGGTGTCGACCGAGGCGCTCGAGCGCGCGTGCCACCTCGCGCGCGGCGCCGGCGCGCTCGGCGCGAAGCTGACCGGCGGCGGCGGCGGCGGGTGCGCGGTGGCGCTCGCTCCGGGCAAGGTCGACGAGGTCCTCGCCGCGTGGAAGGCGGCCGGCATCGACGGGTTCGTCACGCGCCTCGGCGCGCCGCCCGGAGGCGTGCGATGAAGGCGACCGCCGTCGCCCACCCGAACGTCGCCCTCGCCAAGTACTGGGGCAAGCGCGACGTGCCTGGCAACGTGCCGGCGACGCCGAGCGTCTCGGTGTCGCTCGGCGGGCTCGAGACGCGCACCACCGTGGCGTTCGATGAGGCGCTCGGGGGCGACGAGCTCGAGCTGAACGGCTCGATCGCGAGCGGCGAGCCGCTCGCGCGCGTGTCGAAGCTGCTCGACGAAGTGCGCGCGCTCGCCGGTCACCGGCGGTTCGCGCGCGTGGTGACGCGGAACGACTTCCCCACCGCCTCGGGCCTCGCGTCGAGCGCCTCGGGGTTCGCGGCGCTCGCGCGCGCGGCGACGGCCGCCGCCGCGGTGCACCTCGACGATCGCGCGCTCAGCCGCGTCGCGCGGCGCGCGTCGGCCAGCGCGGCGCGCAGCGTGTTCGGCGGGTTCGTCGCGCTCGGCACCGAGGACGACGCGGCGGCCGAGCCGCTCGAGGTCGACTTCCCGATCGCCATCGTGGTGGCCGCGGTCACGCTCGCAGCCAAGGACACCTCGTCGACCGCCGGGATGGCGCACTGCCGGGCGACCAGCCCCTACTACGGCGCGTGGGTCGACGACGCGCCGAAGGTCGCCGCGGAGGTGCGCGCCGCGATCGTCGCGCGCGATCTTCCTCGGCTCGGGCGGGCGGCCGAGGCGAGCGCGCTCCGGATGCACGCGTGCATGCTGGCGAGCGATCCCGCGCTGCTCTACTGGGCGCCGGCGACCATCGACCTCCTGCATCGCGTCCGCGCGCTGCGCGCCGAGGGCGTCTCCGCGTGGGCGACGATCGACGCCGGCCCGCACGTGAAGGTCGTCTGCGCGCCGGCCGACGCCGCGCGCGTCGTCGATCGCCTCGCGCCGGCCGCGGTGCGCACGATCGTCGCCCACGTCGGCGGAGCGGCGCGCGTGCTCCCGGAGGAGGCGTCGTGATCGCCGCGGCCCCCGGCAAGTTGTTCACCACCGGCGCGTGGGCGATCCTCGACGGGGCGCCGGCGATCGTGCTCGCGGTGAACCGGTACGTGCTCGCCGACGGCGCGCGCGCGCCCCTGGGGCCGGTGCGCCCCGAGGTCGCCGAGGTCGCCCGTCGCCTCGGCGGTCCGCCTCCGTTCGTCGATGCTTCTGCGCTCGAGTCGAGCGGCCGCAAGCTCGGGCTTGGTTCGAGCGCGGCCGCGGCGGTCGCCAGCGCGGCGGTGATGATCGGCGGCGATCCCCGGGAAACATCTACGCGTCGTCGCATATTTGTCGAAGCATGGCGCGCGCATCGCGCCGTGCAGCCGCGCGGCTCCGGCGGAGATCTCGCGGCCTCGACCTACGGAGGCGTCGTGCAGGTGCAGCGCAACGGAGACGAGCTCGACGTCACGCCCACGGCGCTGCCGGAAGGCGTCGTCCTCCGGGCCTTTGCGCTCGATCGATCGGCGCGCACGTCGGACGCGCTCGACCGTCTCGACGCCCGCAGGGCCGAGGCCGGTCCGGCGATGGCGAGCCTCGTGGCCGCGGCCGAGGCGGGGGCCGCCGCGACCGCGGCGTCGGACGCGAGAAGCTTCGTCAAAGCCTGCGCGGCGCACGTCGAGGCGCTCGCCCGCCTCGGTGCTGCGCTCGATCTCCCTCTCGTTCCGGACGAGGTCACCCGGGCACGGGACCTGCTCTTCGGCGCGCCCGTGGCAGAATCGGTCGAACGACCCGTGCTTCTGCCGTCCGGCGCGGGCGGCGGTGACACGGTGTTGTGGCTTTCCGCCCGCGCACCGACGGACCACGAAGCCGCGCTCCTCGACGGCCTCGGCCTGCATCCACTCGACCTCGAACTCGATCGACACGGTGTCCACCAGCTCGCATGAAGCGCGGCCCTCACGGAACGGAAGCAATGGCACGTACCTCTCGCATCCCCGGGTTCTTCAAGCTCTCCGTCGGGGAGCGCCGTCGGCTGGTCGCCGAGGCGACGCACCTCGACGTGCGAGCGTTCGAAGCCTGCGAGGGTCGCGGGCTCGACGTCGGCACCAGCGACAAGACGGTCGAGAACGTCCTCGGCGTGTACGGGCTCCCCTTCGCCGCCACGCTCAACGTGCGCGTCAACGGCGAGGACGTGATCGCCCCGATGGTGATCGAGGAGCCCTCGGTGGTCGCCGCGGCGTCGAACGCGGCGCGCATCGCCCGCGAGGGCGGCGGCTTCACTGCCGAGGCCGATCCGCCGCTGGTCGCCGCCCAGGTGCAGCTGCTCGACGTCGAAGACGCCGGCTCGGCGATCGAGCGCATCCGCGCGCGCGAGAAGGAGCTCCTGGCGATGGCCGACGCGGCGATCCCCGGGCTCGTGGCCCGCGGCGGCGGCGCGCGCTCCATCGAGATCCGAAGGCTCGGCACGCCGGCCGATCGGATGATCGTCGTCGACACCTTCGTCGACTGCCGCGACGCGATGGGCGCCAACCTGGTCAACAGCGTGGCCGAGGCCATCGGCGACGAGCTCGCGGTGATCGCGCGCGGCCGGGTCGGCTTCCGCATCCTCAGCAACCTGTGCGATCGCCGCAAGGTGAAGGTGACCTGCCGCGTCCCCTTCCACGCGCTGAAGACCGACGAGATGGGCGGCGCCGACGTGGCGCGCGGCATGGAGGAGGGCTCGCGGTTCGCCGAGCTCGATCCCTACCGCGCGTGCACGCACAACAAGGGGATCATGAACGGCGTCGACGCGGTGGTCATCGCCACCGGCAACGACTGGCGCGCCGTCGAGGCGGGCGCCCACGCGTACGCCGCCCGCAACGGCCGCTACGAGCCGCTCGCCACCTGGCGCCGCGAGGGCGAGGAGCTGGTCGGCACGCTCGAGATGCCCCTCGCGCTCGGCATCGTCGGCGGCACGCTCCGCGTGCACCCGACCGCGCGCCTCGCGCTCGAGATGACCGGCTGTCGCCGCGCGACCGACCTCGCGGTGGTCGCCGCGACGGTCGGCCTCGCCTCGAACCTCGCCGCGCTGCGCGCGCTCGCGAGCGACGGCATCCAGCGCGGCCACATGGGCCTGCACGCGCGCAGCGTCGCGGTCGCCGCCGGCGCCAACGGCGACCAGGTCGAGAAGGTCGCCTCGCGCATCATCGAGCTCGGCGACATCACGCTCGACGCGGCCCGCAAGGTCGTCGCCGAGCTGCGCGCGGCCGATCCGACGTCGGTCGCGGTGGCCGAATAGCCGCCCTCACATCCGCTGGAGCAGCGAGCGCCGCACGGTCTGGCGGTCGGCCGCGATCGCCTGCAGCACCTGCAGCGCCTTGGTGGAGCCCGCGTCGAAGTCGCGGGCGAGCGCCGCGTACTCGTCCTTCGCGGCCTCGGCGAACTTCGCCTCGGCGGCCGCGCGGGTCGCGTCGGCGTCGTCCTCGATCTGGCGGGCGCCGAACGTCGCCTTCGAGAGCGGAGACGCGAGCCCGTTGCCGCTCTGCCCGAGCTGCGACAGCGCCTGTGCCGTCGACTTCTGCGCGTCGAGGGTGCGCTCGCAGAGCTTCGCGGCGGTGGTGAACGCGCCACCGTGTTTCGCGGCCGCCTGCTCCCACTGGGCCGCCGAGGCCGCGTCGCGGGTGCTCGGCCCCACAGCTGCCGACGCGATGGTCAGCGCGCCCGCCGCCGCGGTGATGCCGCCGGCGACCCACCCCTCGGCCTCGACGTGCTCGGCCTTCTCGTGCAGCTGCTTCACCTGCTCGCGCAGCTTGTCGATCTGCGTCTGCTTCGCGTCACGCTGCAGCTCGCGCATGGCCTGCTTCGACTGCTTGCTGGTCTGGGTGACGAGCAGCGCGGCGAGGAGCTCGAGCCCCATGCCCTCGGGCACCATGGTCATCGGGGGAGCCGTTCGCGGCAGGCGGACGGGCTCGGTGGTCTGTGATCGGTGCAGCGTGCGAACGGACGCCGCCGAGAGTGCGTTCACGGTCATCTTCATGCCCTCCGGAAGTTCGAGACGATCTGCTGCCTCGTCAGGTGCTCGTCTTCGCCGACCTTCGCCAGCGTCTGCATCGCCCGGCTCACCGAGGCGTCGAGCTCACGAAGGCTCTCCACGAGCTCCTCTACCTGCGCCTGCGAGCGCCGGACCTCGGCGCGGTGCGCGATCGCGTCAGCGTTCGAACGCTCTGCGGCCGCCTCGTAGTGCTTCTCGCGGACCTTCGCGAAGCCCTCGGTGATGCGAGCGCCGCCTTCGGTCGTGCGCGCGGCGACGACGGTGGCGGTGCCGATCGCGCGCAGCGTGGGGTTCGCCGCCTGCGCCGCCGCGGTCTTCGCCGCATGCGCCGCATGAGCCGCCGCGGTCTTCGCCGTCTGCGTCGCCGCGGCCTTCGCCGCCTGCGTCGCGGCCGTCTTGCCGAGGACGGACGCGCCCGCTCCCGCCAGCGAAAGCGCGATCCCCCCGTACAGAGCGACCTTCCCCGCGTCGTCGCCGGCGGCCTTGGCGATCAGCGGCGAGCCCGCGGACAACAGCGTGCCGGCGAGCGCGAGGATCGCGGGCGCCGACGCGCCGCCGCTGCACACGACCGACGCCGCCGCGGCGACGACGGCGGCGACGGTCGCGATCGTCGACATCGTCTTGCCGAGGCTCGACCAGAAGCCGCCCTCCTTCTGCGCGGCCTTGGCCTGTTCGAGGGCGAGGCGGGCGCGGTCGGCGGCGGCTTCGCGCACGACCTCCTGGATCGCCACGCCGGACTCCGCGTCGCGTGTCGACTGCTCGCGATCGCGGACCTTCAGCTCGGCGAGGAGCGTGCGCAGATCGCCCCCTTGCGGGAGCAGCGGCGGGCCGTGGAGCGTCGGCTGCCATCCGCTCGCCGGCGCGGGACGCGGGAGGTGCGCGACGGAGCGCAGGGTGGAGACGGCGGCGGTCATCGTCGGGTCTCCCCGGCGAGGGTTCGCTGCAGGTCGGAGTGAAGCTGCTCGAGCGACGGATCGAGGTCGCCCTCGATCGACTCGAGCACCTCGCCGGCCTCGTCGAGGCGCCCGAGCGCGTGGAGCGCCCGCGCGCGGTAGACGGCGATCCGGTGGGAGACGTCGCCCTGTTCGGGCGCGGCCGCCGAGAGCGCGTAGAGGGCCTCGGCGCGCTCGAGGTCGTCGATGGCGTCGTGGCACATCGCGAGGCAGCACCAGGCCCGCGCGCTGTTGGGGCGCGCGAGCACGCAGGCGCGGAACATCGCCGCGGCGTCGTTCCAGCGCTCGTCGCGGTAGGCGTCGGCGCCGACGGCGACGAGCAGCTCGACCTCGAGGTCGGACAGCACCCGGCTCTCACCGCGGAGGTACGCGACGAGCTGGTCGGGGAGGTGGGCGGCGAGCTCGCGCGCCGCGTCGGTGGTCGCGTCCATCGCTCACCTCATGTTCCCGATGACCTTGTCGTTCGTCTGGTTGAACGACGCCATCATGTTGGACACCATCTGGAGCAGCTGGCCGCGCGCCGAGATGGCGCTCTGCATCTTGATCATCTCGATCTCGTCGTGCGAGCCGATCGTGCTGACCATGTCGCCGAGCGTGCGGATGTCGTCGTCGAGGTGCTCCTGCTTGATGCGCGGCGGCAGGTACTCCGGGTCCCCTGGCTTGATCCCCGCGGCGGCGGGATCGTCGGCGGGAATTCGTTTGCCGCTGTCGACCTTGCCGGCCACGGTCATGACCATGACCTTGACCTCGGCCGGGTAGATCCGATCGAGGATCGCCGACAGCTTCGCCTTATCGGTGGCGTTGAGCGACTCGAAGAAGTCGGACCCCTTGATGGCCTTCGGGTCGTCGAACGGCGGCTCGACCTTCACGTACCCGCCGCCGACGTCGGTGTTCTTCTTGGTCTCGCGGAGCGCGGCGATCAGCTCGTTGAGCGCCTCCTTCTGGACCTTCCCCTTGTTGATGTCGGTCATCATGGACCGGATGTTGGTGTCGGAGTCGTTCATGCGGTTGCCGAGCCAATCCATGAGGCCGGCGAGGTTGATGTCGGCCGGGAGGTCGATCTTGTTGAAAACCGCGTACTTCAAGGTCTCGATGTGGCCGAGCGCGGTGGAGGTCTTCGTGGCGGTCGAGGGGGCGACGGTGGTCATGACGGGGTCCTTTCACATGCGAACGCCGAACACCGGCGCGGGGCGGGGACGAGCGCGATCGAGATCGCGGAGGACTTCGGCGAGGCGCTCGTCGAACGACTCGCCGAGCTGGACCTGGGACTCGAGCAGCTCGCGCGGCACCGACGCGAGCACCGCGTCGAACGCGCGGTCCTGTCGCGCGAGCTCCAGCTCGAGCTGCTCGAGGTCGCGGCGGATCTCCGCGCGCGCTTCCGGGGACGGGAACATCTCTCTCTCCTTCCGCGCCGCGTGACGGGCGCTGATGGAGGTCGACCGGGCGGTCCTCCCGGTTGCGTGCTCGGGCACGAATGCGCGAGAGCGCCGAGAAATCCCTACGGAATCGACTTCGTGACGACCGGCCACCGCGGCTTGCCGTCGGCGGCGCGGTCGAAGCGGAAGGCGCGCGGGAGCATGGGCTGCGCGATCGCGAACAGGGTCGTCTGCGGGTAGCCGCTCATCGGCGCGTCGGCGGTGCCGGCGCGGTGGACGAAGCCATCGGCGTGGCCGCGGGCGGCGATGGCGCGCACGCACCCGGCGTCGAGGAGCGCCTGGGCGATCGCGTCGTCGCTCGACGACTTCGCGCGGGCGACCATGACGCGGCCGTCTTTGGTGACGCCGACGCCGACGCGAACGAGATCGCCGTGCGCGCGCGCGTGGCCCTCGACGAGGTGGCCGCCGTCGAGCAGCAGCGTGCCCTGCGCGACGTCGACCGTGCCCTCGATGGGCGACTCGCCGGCGCCGGTGATCGAGAGCAGGCCGTCGGGGCCGACCGCCAGCGCGCCCTCGCCCGCGACCATCGGCTGCGCGAGCTTGCCGCCGATCATCAGCCCCTGCCCGCGCTTGTCGCCGACGCCGAAGCCGATCGCCGCGATGACGCGCTTGGCGTCGTCGCCGTCGACCTCGCGCGCGATGCCCTTGTCGGCCTTCTCCTGCGTGCCGGCGCGGAGCGCCCAGCGCACGCGGCGCGGCTCGAAGCTCGTGAGCGAGACGGTCTCGCCCTTGATGGTGGCCTGCGCGCGCCACACGCCGGACATCCACTTCGGGGGCGGCTGCACCCCTTCGTCGGCCTGCCACGCGATCGCCGCGCTGCTCGGCGGCTTCGGGTCGCGCAGCATCACGAAGAAGAAGTCCTTCGGGTTGTAGTCGATGTAGCGACGGTTCCCGATCGCCATCAGCGGCGTGAGCGTCTCGCTCTTGCCGGTCTGGAACTTCGCGTCGTGGAACGACATGAACACGAAGCCCGTGTGGTACGGGTTCATGTCGAGGTGCATGCCGAAATCGCACCCCGCGAGCTGCATCGCCTTGCCGAGCGCGTCGGGGCCGACGTCGTCGCCCCAGACGTAGAGCGTGTGGTGCGCCTTGGTGATGCACAGGCCGGAGCGCTCGGTCTGCTGGCCGACGAGCTTGGGCTGCCCGGGCAACACCGCGCCCCACGAGGTGCGACCGCGCGGGTTGAGCAGCCCGTCCTCGACGAGCGGATCGAGGTTCTGGCGGTAGGAGAGGATCTCGGCCGGGATCTCGCGCGACGGCTGCCACGCGCCCATGCCGAAGCGCCCGTCCTCGGTGACCACGGCGGTCGCGCCGCTCGGGACCGGCGGGAGCAGCACGCGCTTCTTGAGCATCATGCCGTAGTGGCCGTGCTCGGTCTTGAACCCGCCGTTGAAGGCGGCGACCGTGCGCTTGGCGACCGCGACGTCTCGCGGGATGCGACCGGTGCCGTGGAACGAGCCGACCGTCGGCTTCGGATCGTCGACGCCCGCCTCCATGTCGAAGTCGAGCTGCCGCGTGTCCATCGCGACGAGGATGATCTTCGAGTACGGCCGCAGCGGATCGGGGCGGACGAACGTGCGATAGAACGGCGCGGGCGCGCCCGGGATGCGGTGCATCCACTCGGGCTGCACGGCGACCCACTGGCCCTCGCCGGGCTCGGGCGTCTTGTAGATCGTCGGCACCTGCAGGGGCGGCCAGTAGCCGCCGTCTTCGCCGGCGGCGCTCGCATCGAGCACGCGGGGCGCGACGAGCTCGGCCTCGCTCTTCACTTCGTCCTTCGGGTCGTGGCCCGAGGCGACGTCGTGCTTGAAGCGCTTGAGCTTGTCCTTCCACTCCCAGACCTTCGCCTCGAGCCACGCGATCGGCTCGGGGCCGATCCAGGGCACGGCGCGCACCGTGTCGACGGCCCAGTGGATCGGCTTCTTCGGGATCTGCGCGAGGAGCTCGGCGCGCACGCCCTCGACCGGCGCGACCAGATCGGCCTTGTCGACGTCGACCTTCACCACGCGCACCGCGCCGTTGGTGTGCGCGAGCTGCGCGACGAGCGTCGGGCCGTCGAACGAGAGCGTCGCGCTCCCGACCTCCTTCTCGATGGTGACCTGGATGCGGGCGATGCCCGCGCCGTCGCCGGTCTCCTGGAGGTTGGTCACCCACAGCATCCCGCGCTCGACCGCGGTGGCGGCCTTCGAGGCGCGGCCCTCGCCGCGGAGATCGAGGACGGTGAGGCCCTGCAGCTGCCCGTAGGCGAACGTCGCGAACGCTGCGCGCTCGGCCGCAGCGTCGCGCACCAGGCCCTGCTCGTCTCCGTAGGGCGTCTGCGTGAGGTTGACGACGTCGCGTACCTCGAGGGGACGGCCCTCCGGCGAGAGGCGCACGCGCGCGCGGTACAGATCGCGGGGCGCGCCCGTCTTCTCGGCGCCGAGGAAGAGGATGCGGCGACCGCGCGCGAAGTCGGAGACGATGCCGTCGCTCGCCTCCCACACGAAGTCGTTGGTGCGCACGGTTACCCGCGCGGCGGAGCCGATGGCCTGGACGAGCCCGTCGAGCGTCTTGGGCGGCGGAGGTCCGGCGAAGCAGGCGCGAGCGAACGCGAGCACCGCGACGACGCCGGCGACCCGCCCCGAGGTCCTGGCGAGCGACACGACCGCCTTGCGGATACGCGCCGCATCGATGCGGCGCTCGGTGGGCGGGGGCGCGGTCGCGACTGCCATTCGACGAGCGGGAACGCCGCGGCGGCGGTGTCCCGTCCCGGGGCGGTACCCGAGCGCCCGCGCGGGGGCAACGTTTTGACAGATTGCTCGCCCTGCGGCTCGACAGGATGGGCTCGCCCAGCGGCCCGCAGGAACAGGCGGCCGGGCGCGGCGGCGGGCCTCGGGGAAGCGCATCCGCGCCGGCGGCGTTCCGGCGAGCGATGCCGCTCGCGATCGCGCTGGTGCTCGCGGCCGCCGCCGCCGATCTCGCGATCGCCTCCCGCGACGCGCGCGTCGCGGGCGCGCGCGCCTCGTTCCTGCCGGCCTACGCGATCGCGGCCGCGATGCTGGCGGCGCTGCTGCCGCTCGGGGTGATGCTCGCCGAGCCTTCGCTCTCCCACGTCGCGCCGGTCCCCTCTTGGGATCTGCTGCGGCCCTGCCTCGCGCCGCCGCACCCGGCGACTCGCGCGCACGCGTGGGCGCCGTTCGCGCTCGTCCGCGTGCTGCTCCCGGCGGCGATCGCCCTCGGGCTCCGGGCGCGGACGCTCCCCCGCGCGCGGTTCCTCCTCGGGGCCTCGGCGGCCGTCGCCCTGACCGTCCTCTCGTTGGGCGTGCATCGTCTCGCCAAGGGGGGCGCGGATCCGGCCGAGGTCCGGACCTGCGGCGCGCTCACGCCGGAGGAGGGCGCCGACGGCCGCGCGGTGCGCGCGCTGCTCGATCGGGTGAACGTCGGCGCGCGTCAGGAGCTGATCCGCTTCCGCGAGCTGCCGCGGCTGCGCCCGCCGCCGTGGATGCGCGCCGAGATCGCCGTGACCATCGGCGGCGAGCCGTACTCGCTGCGACCGCGCGGCCCGCGGGTCGTCGCCGAGCCGGACGACGCGCGCCGCGCGGAGCGTCCGCTCCCGGCGCTGCACTTCGCGAGCATCCCCGCGATCGAGCACGGCACCACGCCCGACGGTCGCCCGGCGACCGTGCTTCTGGATCGTCGATCGAACGGCCGGTGGTTCGCGATACGCGTCGGGCAGCCCGCGCGGTTCTCGGAGGTCGCGCCGCTGCTGCGCGCGCCGTGGTGGCCGGTCGCGCTGCTCGGCGCGTGCGTGATCGCCGTCGCGTCGGCGTTGTGGGCGACGCGAGCGCGTCCGCGCGTCGCGAGCGCGCTCGGACCGTACCGCGCTCCCCCCGACGAGCCGCGCGCGCGCCCGCTCGCGCCGGCGATCCACGCCGTGTGTGCCTTCGTGCTCGTGGAGGCGAGCTTCACCGCGCTCCGTGCGCTCGCGCCGTATCTCTGAACGTTGACGACGAGTCGCGCGCGCCCTCTGCTCGTCGGCATGGTCCTCCCCGATCGTCCCCGAGTCGTGGTCACCGGCGCCGGCAGCGGGCTCGGTCGCGCCCTCTGCCTGCACCTCGCCACCCGCGACGCACGCGTCGTCGTCTGCGACATCAACGTCCGCGCCGCCGAGGAGACAGCCGCCCTGATGCGCGGCGGCGAGGCCATCGTGGTCCCGTGCGACGTCGCGCGCGCCGAGCAGGTCGAGCACCTCGCCGACGAGAGCTTCCGTCGCCTCGGCGGCGTCGATCTGCTGGTCAACAACGCCGGGGTCGCGGTCGCCGGCGAGGTGGGCGAGGTACCGCTCGCCGATTGGGAGTGGGTGGTCGGGGTCAACCTGTGGGGCGTGATCCACGGCTGTCACTTCTTCGTGCCGCGCATGCGGGCGCAGCGCAGCGGGCACATCCTCAACGTCGCGTCGGCGGCGGGGCTGCTCGCCGGGCCGATGATGGCGCCCTACAACGTGACGAAGGCCGGCGTGGTCGCCCTCTCCGAGACGCTGCGCGCCGATCTCGCCGAGCACGGCGTCGGCGTGAGCGTCCTCTGCCCGACGTTCTTCATGACGAACATCGCCGCGTCGAGCCGCGGCGCCACGCACCTGCGGCCGGTGGTCGAGGCGCTCCTGCGCTCCGGCAAGCTCTCCGCCGACGACGTCGCGCGGCTCGCCATCGAGGGCTGCGAGCGCGAGGAGCTCTACGTCTCGCCGCACGCCGACGGGCGCTGGATGTGGCGCGTGAAGCGCGTCGCGCCCGAGCTGTTCCATGCGCTGTTGCCGCGCATCACCGCGTGGCAGCTGAAGCGGTACCAGTCGAAGCTCGCGAGCTGACGCGCGCCGCACCTTCCGCTATTTCACGGTGACCCGGCAGCGCCTGGCGACCGGGTCGCACGTGGCGATCACGTTCGTCGGGTAGACAGGCATGCACGGCGGGCAAGCGCCGGCGAGCGGATCGCACACCTGCGCCTGCAGCTCGCCGCCCTTGGCCTTGCATCGATTGTTGCAGCCGTGGAACAGCGCGTTCTCGCGGGGACACCTTCGAGGCCCCTGGAGGATGGCTAGTACCGCCGGCCGGAAGTGTCCGCATACATCGAGCGATGGGCCGCGGTACGCGGCAGCGGCAGCGGTCGCGGGCGCGGGAGCGGAAGCGTGAGCGGCGGCGGCAGCGGTCAGCGGGATGGGCTCGCGATCCGTGGTCTACCGCTGCCGTCACCGCGTCCGCTTCCGTGACCGCTTCCGTCATCGAACGTCCCTGGCCAAATTTCCGGCCGGCGGTACTAGTACGCCGCTCCAGCGTTGGGAGGTGAACCAGGTACGAACTTCCAGTGCGCCGTACTAGGTTCCGCGGGAGGTGATGACGATGACCGCCCTTCCCACTGCCGAGTTCCGATCCGTCGTCCGCAGCGTACGCGGCATGCCGACCAGCGATGGCGCCGGCGTGAAGCTCACCCGCGTGATCGGCACGCCGATGCTGCGCTCGGTCGATCCGTTCCTCATGCTCGACGAGTTCGGCAGCGACGAGCCCGGCGACTACCGCGCCGGCTTCCCGGACCACCCGCATCGCGGGTTCGAGACGATCACCTACATGATCGCCGGCCGCTTCCGCCACCGCGACAACAAGGGTCACGAGGGCCTGCTCGAAGCGGGCGGCGCGCAGTGGATGACCGCCGGCCGCGGCATCGTGCACTCCGAGATGCCCGAGCAGCAGGAGGGCCTCATCTGGGGCTTCCAGCTGTGGCTGAACCTGCCGGCGTCCGAGAAGATGCGCGCGCCCGAGTACCGCGACCTGCAACCGTGGGACATCCCGGTCGTGCGGCTTTCAGGCGGCGTCGAGCTGCGCGTGCTCGCGGGAGAGGTCGCGGGCGCGGTGGGTCCGATCCGCGGCCGCGCGACCGAGCCGGTGTACGCCGACGTGTCGCTCCCCGCGAGCGCCTCGGCGACCCTCGATCTGCCGCGCGGTCACGAGGGCTTCGTGTACCCGTTCGACGGCGAGGGGCTCGCGATCGTCACCGCGGCCGGCGAGCGGCCGATCGCGCGCGGCGAGCTCGCGGTGCTCGGCGCCGGCGACGCGCTCGCCTTGAAGGCGGTCTCCGGCGCGGCGCGGGCGCTGGTCGTCGCGGGCAGGCCGCTCCGCGAACCGGTCGTGCAGTACGGCCCCTTCGTCATGAACACGCGAGCGCAGATCGAGCAGGCCGTCCGCGACTACCAAGCCGGCCGCTTCTGATCACTGCCGATGTGGTCTCGCGAAAGCCGAGTCGGCTACCCTGCCGATCGATGCCGCGCACCGTCCTGCTCCACGACCGTGCCACCATCCTCGCCGCGCTCTCCGGCCACCGCGCGCTCCACGTCTACGCGATCGGTGACCTCGACGACTTCTTCTTCCCGTACACCTCGTGGTTCGCGCGCGAGGAGGCCGGTGAGGTCCGCCAGATCGTCCTGCTCTACACCGGCGGCACGCTGCCCGTGGTCCTCGCGATCGCCGGAGACCGGGTCGACGAGCTGACGGCGCTGCTCCGGTCGATGCTGCCGGTGCTGCCACGCAGCTTCTACCTGCACGTCACGCCCGGCGCCGCCGCCGCGCTCGAGAACGACTACCGGCTGACGTCGCACGGACGGCACCGAAAGATGGCGCTGGTCGAGCCGGGGAGGCTCGCGAACGTCGAGCCGGGGAGGCTCGCGAACGTCGAGCCGGGGAGGCTCGCGAACGTCGAGCCGGGGAGGCTCGCGAACGTCCAGCCCTCGACCGCCGTCGCGCTGATGCCCGCGGATCGCGAGGAGGTCGAAGCCTTCTACGCGGACGCCTACCCCGAGAACTGGTTCGACCCGCGCATGCTCGAGACGGAGCGCTACGTGGGCGTGCGCGTCGACGGCGCACTCGCGAGCGTCGCCGGCGTGCACGTCTACTCGCGCGCGATGCGCGTCGCCGCGCTCGGCAACGTCGCCACGATGCCCGCCTTCCGCGGGAGAGGCCTCGGCGCGGTGGTCACCGCGGCGCTGTGCCGGAGGCTACTTTCGGAGTGCGACACCATCGGCCTGAACGTGCACGCGGACAACGAGGCAGCGATCCGTCTCTATCAGCGACTCGGGTTCGCGCTCGTCGGCGACTACGAGGAGTACGAGGTCACCACCCGTCGGCCCGATTGAAGTCCCGCGGCCCTCGTCCGTCGAACGACATCGTCCGTCCACCACCCCGCCGCGACCGCGGTCTCGAAGGAGAGCTCATGAACCCCTGGAAGCTATCGACCCTGATCCTCGCCCCCGCCCTCGTCCTGGTCATCGGCGGCGCCGCGGTGAACACCGCCGGCGCCGACGACAAGAAGAAGGACGACAAGAAGGAGGCGCCGCAGCCGAAGATGGAGTCGGCCAAGGACTTCCTCGACAAGGCCCACGAGAAGCTCGAGAAGGCGACGCCGGACAAGGGCGGCCACCGCGTCAAGGCGATGAAGCTGATCAAGGACGCGATCGAAGAGGTGGAGCTCGGCATCAAGTGGGACAACGAGCACGTGTCCAAGGAAGAAGCCGAGAAGAAGAACAAGAAGAAGTGATCCGGTTCGCCGGCGCCCAGCGTCGGCGACCAGCCCCCGCGCCTTCCGGGCGCAAGAACGCCGCGGAGCCCGTCAGGGTCCGCGGCGTCTTCGTCTTCTCGTGTCTTCTCGTGTGTCCAGGGCGATCAGCCGACCGAGGCTGCGGCCGCGAACAGCACGAGGAACAGGATGGCGAAGATGATCGCCACCGCGCCGAGCACCGTGTGCACGATGCCGAGCCACATGCCGATCTTCGCCTCGCTCTCGCCCGTGTAGAGATGCGGGTTGGCGCGGATCTCCTTGAGCGCGTTGGCGCCGATGATCCACGCGGGCACCGAGCAGATCAGCCACAGCCCGAGGAACCACGACACGCCGCCGAGGACCAGCGCGGTCATGGCCTTGGGGTGCTGCTGGCGCACCTGCTGTCCGGGCATCGCGCCGCCGAACGGCTGCTGCGGAGCGCCGTACGGCTGCTGCGGAGCACCGTACGGCTGCTGCGGAGCGCCGTACGGCTGCTGCTGCGGAGCGCCGTACGGTCCCGCCTGCGGAGCGCCGTAGGGACCCGCCTGCGGAGCCTGGCCTGCCGGCGCGTAGCCGGGAGGCGGAGCGCCGTACCCGGGAGGAGGACCGCCGTGCCCACCACCGGGCGGTGCGCCCGGAGGACCGCCGTAGCCACCATGACCGCCGCCGCCGTAATTCATGGACTCCTCCTCCGACGCCGCTCGCGCGTGCGAGCAGTGTCGCAGGAGTCCTGGCCGACGGCCACCCGTTACGGCGGCCTACGCGGATCGACGGTGAATCACGCCGTCGCGGCCGACGGCTCGCTCTGCTCGCTCGCTCCCTCGCCCTTGGATTCGCCCTTGGACTCGCCCTCGGATTCGCCCTCGGATTCGGAGGAGGTCGGCGACTCCAGCGCGCACGCCTGCGCGAGGAGCTCGGCGACATCGAGCTGCTTGACCGACTCCTCGAGGTTCTCGGCCTTCAGGCCGTCGGTGAGCATGGTCATGCAGAACGGACACGCGCTGGCGATGGACTTCGCGCCGGTGTCGAGGAGCTGCAGGGTGCGCTTCTTGTTGACGCGCTCGCTGCCCTTCTCCTCCATGAACATCTGCGCGCCGCCCGCGCCGCAGCAGAGCCCCTTGCTGCGCGACCACTCGGCCTCGACGAGCGACGCGCCGATCGCGGTGAGGATCTCGCGCGGAGCGTCGTACACGTCGTTGTAGCGACCGAGGTAGCAGCTGTCGTGGAAGACGAGCTTCTCGGCGAGCTTCTTCTTCACCGTCAGCTTCTTCTCGTTGAGCAGCCCGAGGAGGTACTCGGTGTGGTGCACGACCTTCAGCGTGATGCCGAACTGCGGGTACTCGTTGAGCAGCGTGTTGAAGCAGTGCGGGCAGGCGGTGACGACCGTCTTCTCCTCGCACTTGTAGCCCTGCAGCGTGGCGACGTTCGCCTCGGCGAGCATCGTGAAGAGGAACTCGTTGCCCGCGCGCCGCGCCGGGTCGCCGGTGCACGACTCCTCCTGACCGAGGATCGCGAAGTCGACGCCGGCCGCCTTGAGCAGCTTGGCCGTCGCGCGGGCGATCTTCTTCGCACGATCATCGTACGAGGCCGAGCAGCCGACCCAGTAGAGGACCTTCGCGTCGCCCTTCTCGGCGAGCGTCGGGACGTCGAGGCCCTCGCTCCACGCCGCGCGATCGAGGCGGGAGAGGTTCCACGGGTTGCCGTTGGTCTCCATGCCCTGGAACGGCCGCTGGAGCTCGTGCGGGAACTCGCCGCGGACCATCACCACGTTGCGGCGCATGTCGGTGATCTTGTCGACGTACGAGATGAGCACCGGGCACTGCTCCTCGCAGGCACGGCACGAGGTGCAGGACCAGATGACGTCGGGGTGGATGATCCCCATCGCCGGATCGCCCGGGACGACGACGTCCTTCGGCTTGAACGGCGCGTGCCCGTCGGCCTTGCCCTCGGTCTTCTCGGTCTCGCCGCTCGCCGCCTCGTCGGTGGTGGCGGCGCCGTCTTCGGCCTGCGCGGCGCCGCGGCCTTCGACGGCGCGATCGCCGTGCGGACCCTCGGGCCGCTGGATGAAATTGCGCTCGTTCTCGTAGAGGTAGTTGCGCAGATCGAGCGTGAGGTGCTTGGGCGAGAGGAGCTTGCCGGTGAGGTGCGCCGGGCAGTTGTCGCTGCAGCGGCCGCACTCGGTGCAGGTGTAGAAGTCGAGCACCGATTTCCAGGTGAAGTGCTCGATCTTGCCGACGCCGACGCCGGGCGCGGCGATCGAGTCGGCGTACTTGTCGGGATCGGCCGCGTCGCCGATCCGCTCCATCAACACCTCGCTCGCCGGCTTCTCGCTGCCGTCCTCGTTCTTGCCGGCGACGGCCAGCGGGCGCAGCGCGCCGCGCGGCTCGAGGCTCGTGAGGAAGATGTTGGGGAGCGCGGTGATGATGTGGAAGTGCTTGGAGTGCGGCAGCAGGTTGAGGAAGATGAGGACCAGCGCCGCGTGGACCCAGAAGCCGGCGTGCGCGAGCACGATGAGCGCCATCGGCGGCAGGCCGGCGAGCAACATCGCGGTCCCGGAGCCGGCCGGCTCGGTCCAGTCGAAGTGCACATGGCCGGTGCGCGGCTGGAAGCGCCGGTGCGCGACCACTCGGTCGAGGCCGTCGCGGACGTCGCTCGAGACCTGGTACGTCCACGCCTTCTGGTGGAGGACGGTGGCGGCGCCGTCGTAGAGGATGTCGGAGAGCATCATCGTCACGATGATCCCGAGGATGAGGATGCCCTCGCCGCTCAGGGTCATGCGCGCCGGCTTCACGACGATGCGCTGGTAGAGGAAGTAGCTCGCGCCGAGGACGACGACAATCGCGAAGACGTCTTTGAGGAGGTTGTACGCGTCGCCGAGCGGCTTGCCCGGGTGCATCACGAAGAGCCCGAAATCCGGCTCGAACCCGCGCCCCCAGAGCATGACCGTGCGCAGCAGCAGGATCACGAAGCCGGTGAACACCATGTGGTGCGCAAGCCCGGCCCCCCGGTACTTGTGCATCTTCTCCTGCTTGATCCCGTAGCGCAGGACGCGACCGACGCGATCGCCGATGCGGTCGAACCGGTTCACCGGGCCGCCCACCTTCAGCAGCTGCCAGCGGTGATCGGCCGACCAGCCGAATGCGGCCAGCGCGGCGATGATGAGCGAGAGCATCGCGAGGGGGTTCACGGGGGGCTCCTTGGTAGGGAAGCGAGCAACCGCGGCCGTAGGGGCCAGGCCAAGGTGGCGACGCGCCGCGTCGGATCTAGGGGTCGCTTCCAAAGGGCGTCAACGCGCGCGCATCAGCAGCGCTCTCCCACGCGTACGGCTGAGACGTTGCGTGCTTCTGCGGCTGATCGTCACGGCGCTGATCGGCAAGCTCGATCGGCACGATGACGGCGCTCGAACGACGGCGAGCATCCGTGGTGAACGACGGCACCGGATCGTCGATCACCGACGCGATCGAGAACGGCGTCGTCGGCGCGACGTCGACGCGCCGACGCATGACGTGAAAGCCTCTCGCTCGAGCGGGGTGCAATCGGCCCGAAGGCACGACCCCTGCGGCACAAAGAGAAACACACTCGTCGCAGTGCAAGAGCAGGTGCTCTCCGGTCGGCACACCGCCGGCGACGGTCTTCTCGCTCTGGACCCGGAACTCTGGCCCGCCGGCACACTCCTCGCACACTGGCAGCCACCAACCCGAGGGTCGTGCCATGTTGTGCCGAAACACGTTCGCGTCGATGCTGGTCGTGCCGGTGATCGTGGGGGCCGTCGCCGCGTCGTTCGTCGCGTGCGGAGGGTCGACCGGTGAAGAGAACGGCGGGGGTGGCGGCGACTTCGTCTCCGACGATCCGAGCATGCAGCAGGGCGCCGATTACGGCGCGCCCGGCGCCTCCGCCGACGCCGGCGCCGCCGCCGACACCGGCACGTCGAAGGACGACGACGCCGGCAACAGCGAGGACCCGGCGCGCGCGATCGAGGAGGCCGACATCATCAAGGTCGACGGCGGCCGGCTGTTCGCGCTGTCGCGGATCGGCGGCCTGTCGATCATCGACGTGTCGAAGCGCGACACGCTGAAGTTCCTCGGTCGCTGGCGCCCCAACGGGCAGCCCTTCGAGATGTACGTGCGCGACGACGTCGTGCTCGCGATGGTCAACGGCTTCCAGGACTGGAGCTACGAGGGCAGCTCCACCACCATGAAGCAGACCAGCCGCGTGGTCGCGCTCGACGTGCGCGATCCGGCGAAGATCACCTCGGTCGGCGACTTCGCCATCCCCGGCGAGGTCAGCGATTCGCGCATCGTCGGCGACGTCATGTACGTCGTGTCCTTCCAGAACGGCTACTGCTGGGGGTGCGCGTCGAAGCCCTCGACGGTGGTGATGTCGCTCGGGATCAAGGATCCGCGCACCATCGCGAAGGTCGACCAGGTGTCGTTCACGTCGCCGACCTCCAGCTACTCGTGGTGGAAGCGCAGCGTCTCCGCGACCAACCAGCGCTTCTGGATCGGCGGCCCCGAGTGGACCTGGGACGGCTCGAGCAAGTCCCGCTCGACGATCCAGGCGCTCGACGTCTCCGATCCCGGCGGCAAGCTGGCCGTCGGCGCGACCGTGACGGTCGACGGCATGATCCAGACCCGCTGGCAGATGGACGAAGTCGGCGGCGTGCTCCGCGTCGTCAGCCAGCCCGGCTGGTCGGGCGAGTCGCCGAGCGTCCAGACGTTCACCGTCGCCTCGTCGACCGAGGTCGCCCCGCTCGGCAAAATGAAGCTCGTGCTGCCGAAGCCCGAGACGCTCATGAGCGTCCGCTTCGACGGGCCGCGCGCCTACGCGATCACGACCGAGCGCAAGGACCCGCTCTTCACGATCGACATGAGCAACCCGGCGAAGCCCGTGCAGATGGGCGAGCTCGAGATGCCCGGTTGGATCTACTACATGGAGCCGCGCGGAAACCGGCTGCTCGGCCTCGGGTTCGATCGAGACAACCCCGACGGCGGCATGACCGTCTCGCTGTTCGACGTCTCGAACCTCGCGACGCCGACGATGATCAAGCGCGTCAACTTCGGCAAGGGGTGGGCGAGCGCGCCGGAGGATCAGGATCGCATCCACAAGGCGTTCCGCGTGCTCGACGACGAGAAGCTGATCATGGTGCCGTTCGCCAGCTACGACTGGCGCAGCAAGGACGGCATCTGCCACCGCTCCGAGAGCGGCATCCAGCTCATCGACTGGAAGGACGACACCCTCGCCCTGCGCGGCATCGCGCCAGTCTGGGGCTCGCCGCGCCGCGCGTTCCTCCACGATCAGCGCCTGTTCGCCGTCTCCGACGGCCAGGTGGCGACCTACGACATCGCCGATCGCGACAAGCCGATCGCCAAGGCGGATCTGCCTCTGGCGAACCCCTCGCACCGCGCGGTGGTCGTCGGCGATCACCTCGCGCAGCTGTCGAACGACTGGTGGTCGCAGCAGGCGCGCATCACCATCACGCCGCGCGCGACCATCGAGCAGGCGCTGCCCATCGCCTCGGTCGACCTCTCGCCGATGATCGACGAGACCTGCGGCTACTACGGCTGGAGCAGCTGGTGGAGCGCGCGGCTCTTCGAGAGCGGCGGCCTCATCACCATCGCGGTGCCGACCTACGACAAGATCGGCAGCGGCTGGCTGATCGGCGTGGTCGACGCGCGCACCCCCACGGCGCCGAAGCTCCTCGGCAAGATGCGCCTCGACGGCGCGTCGGGCTGGGCGCCCTCGTACGACTACGGCTACTACGGGTACGGCTCCGGCTACAACGCGATGCTCACCGTCGGCGACGCCACGGTGCTCGCGGGCAGCTCGCTCGCGACCCTGCGCACCACGAGCAGCTGGGACGGCGGCACCTACAGGGTCACCGCCAACAGCCTCGCGATCATCGACCTGCGCGATCCGACCAAGCCGCGCGCGGCCGGGAAGCTCGACCTCGGAGCGTGGAGCTACACGCCGCTGCAGCTGGTGAGCGGCAAGGTAATGACCTCGCACTACCAGCCGACCGGTGACGGTCGGGTGCGCTTCTACCTCGACGAGATCGACGTCTCCAACCCCGACGCGCCGAAGGTCGTGCGCTCGGTGAACGTGCCCGGATCGCTGCTCACGTTCGACCCGGTGTCGAGCCGCGCGATCACCGTCGACTACAAGCGCACCTTCATCGAGGGCACGGACTACTACGACTGCTCGAAGAAGGTCGCCGAAGGCGACGTGCTCATGTTCGACTGGTCGAGCAAGGTCTGCACCGCGGTGCACCGCTCGCTACGCCTGGTGAAGGTCGAGGGACCGTTCGCGAGGCTCGAGCAGGCGTTCGAGCTCCCCAGCGCGCGCATCGGCGGCGTCGCGCTCGGCGACGCGCGCGTCGTGCTCCGCTCCACGTACGGCGGCTACTACGACTCGTATCCGGGCGGCGGCAGCACGGCCCCGACCGATCGCGCGTGGGTGCTGACCGGCATGCGCGAAGGCCTGGTCGAGACGTCGGCGCCGATCACGCTCGACGCCGGCTGGGGCGGGCAGATGTGGGCGAGCGGCGATCGCGCCGTGGCCTTGACCGGCTCGCGGCGGCTCTCGGTGCTCGACCTGTCGAGCGCGAAGACGGCGCGCGTCGTGCGCACGACGGAGCTCGGGAGCTACTACGCAAGCCACGTCGCGATGACGCCGGACACGGCGTACGTGTCGCTGGGTCAGTACGGCGTGAGCGCGGTGCCGCTGAGATGAGTCGTCAGTCGTCAGTCGTCAGTCGTCAGCACGAGAACGACGACGCCTGAAACCACGAGCGCAGCCGCCGACGAGCTCGGCGCGCTGCGCTCGGCTTCTTCTTGCGGATCGAGCCCGAAGGCCGCCCTGCCCGTCCACGGCCGGCCAACTGACGACTGACGACTGACGACTGACGACTCAGCTCAGTGGAAGCCCCACGGCCGGTGGAACACCGGGCCGCCGCCGCTGTAGCCGTACACGTGCGCGCGCGGGTGGCGCTCGGCGTGGCGTTCGCACCAGAGGTCCTGACCGTTGCTCGCCTCGCGGCGCGCCTGGCAGTCGTCGCAGACCGGCTCGACGTCGGCGACCGACTCGGTCTGCTCGTGCTCGATCGGACGCACGACGAGCACGGGGCAACCTGCCTTCTCCACGACCTCGCCGGCGACGGAGCCGAGCAGGGCGCGGGTGAGGCCGCGGCGACCGTGCGTGCCGACGACGATGAGGCCCGCGCTCAAGGCGGCGGCGAAGCGGAGGATCTCGGTCGACGGGCGCCCGTTGGAGATGTGCACCGAGATCGCCGGGATCTCGGGATCGCCGTGCTGCTGACGCCACTGCGCGAGCACGCCGTCGACGCGCGCGCGCACCCGTTCGACGTCGTTGTCCATGCGCTGAACCCTGCGCTGCGACGAAGGGATGACGTCGAGCAGCGGATTGACGTGGAGGGCGTGGACCTCGGTCCCTCCCGCCGAGACGGCGAGGGCGAGGGCAGCGCGGAGCGCATCGTCCCCGAGCTGCTCGTAGTCGATGCCGACCACGATCCTGCGAGCGGGCGGAAGGACTTTGTTGGCCATGCGCGACGGCAATTCAGGAATCGGGCCGTTCGTGGAGTCCTTGCAATCTCGACAGTTGGACGAAGGGGGTGCGCGCCTTCTGCGCGTGCGCGGCAGCTCTTGCAGCAAAGGGTGCGCGTTCGCGTTCAGGTACGACTCGTGCTCGCACGACACCGACATGCGCCATCGTTCCGTCTTCGTCGCACGCGCGCTTCGTGAGCCGGCGCAAGGCCGGTCGCGTTCCTGCGCAATGCGCGTCGATCCGGCGCTCTCGATGCCCTGCGAGGTGCCGCTCGCGGCGTGTTGGGTGGGGGGGCAGGCCGAGCCGCCCTCCGCGGCGGGCGCGCTGGGCGCGCAGCGGGTGCGCCAGAGGTGCCGCGTGAGCGCCCGCTGCATCGTGCTGGGCACGGCCGGCCATTCGGCGATCGGCGCACGGAGGCGGTCATGAACCGTAAGCGGGTGCTGGTGGTGGACGACGACGAGTCCTCCGCGAAGATGCTCTCGCGGTTCCTCCAGCGGGACTACGACGTGACGCTCGCGTTCGATGGGCTGCAGGGCCTCGAGCGCGCCATCGCCACGAGGCCCGACCTGGTGATCGCCGACGTGTGGATGCCGGTGATGGACGGCATCGAGATGATCGCGGCGCTGAAGGGCGATCCCTGGCTGCACGGCGTGCCGGTGATCTTCCTCACCGCGGTGTCCGACGCGCCGCACGTCGCGCTCGCGATCACCGCCGGCGCGCGCCACTTCCTGCCGAAGCCGATCGAGGCGGACAAGCTGCTCGTCCTGGTGAAGCGCTCGCTCCTCCACTGATCACGCACGCGCGCGCAAGTCGCGCGGTCACGCACGCGCGCGCAAGTCGCGCGGTCACGCACGCGCGCGCAAGTCGCGCGGTCACGCACGCGCGCGCAAGTCGCGCGACATCCGCGCGATCTGCTCGCCCGACCACCGCACCAGCGGCTCGTCCTCCTGCTCGGCGCGGTGCTGCAGCTCGAGGAGGATCATCGTCCCGCGGGCGTCGCCGTGCTCGAACACGCAACGGACCGCGTCGTCGAGGTCGGCGCCGGCGACGGCGCGCTGGATCGCGCCGCGATCGCCGGTGGCCGCCGCGTCGACGACGGCCTGGTACTGCGCGCGGCGTTGCACCTCGACCGGCGCGTCCCACGCGGAGTGCTGGGCGAGCCGCGCGTCGACCGCCTGCTGCACCGAGCCGAACGCCTCGGCGAAGCCGGGGTGCATCTGCTGGAAGGCGACGTAGTACCGGGTCCAGTAAGCGCGCGCCGCCGCGAGGAGCGCGTCGCGATCGCGCGTGATCGGCACGCGATGGCCGTTGTAGGCCTGCTCGGCGCGGTGCATCGCGAGCCACTCGTTCCAAGCTTGCTCGTGCGCGAGCGCGTGCAGCCCCTGCCCCTGGAAGAGGAGGCCCGCGGCCATGCCCGGGTGCAGCTGGTTGACGGCGCCGCAGTGCGCGCAGGTGAGGTTCGACGACTGGTGGAACACCGTCTGTTGGATGGCGGCGCCGCACTTCACGCAAGCGACCGGCTGCTGCGAGTCGCGCTGCGCCTGGCTCCAGAGGGCGCGGCCCCACGCCGCGTTCTTGCGCGTGTAGATGCCCTCGTACGCGAGGTCGATCCGCTCCTTCGCCTGCGCGTACGACGCGCGCAGCTCCGCCCACAGGTGCCCGAGGGCCTCGTGGTCGCGCGCGGAGTCGGCGTCGTCGCGCACCTGATCGAGCTCGCCGTCGATCTTCTCCCACGCCTCGTCGAGCTTCTGACCGAGGCCGCGGAAGCGCACTTGCAGGGCGGAGAACGCCGCGCCCATCGGCCCGGGATCGTTGCCGTGCAGCGCGATGAGCTCGTCGAGCCCGGCGTCGGCCTCGGCGAGGACCTCCTGCACGCGCGCGTCGATCTTCGGGACGAAGCCGTCCCACTTCGTCTTCACGGCCTGGGCGCGCGCCTTGAGCGCGGGGGAGAGCAGCTCGATCATCTTCACACCATCCGGTTGCCGCAGTACTTGCAGTCGAAGGCGCCCGCCTCGAGGTGCGGCGCGCCGCAGCTCTTGCAGGTCAGCGAGGTGGCCGCGGGCGCGGTCTGGAACGCGCTCGTCGCGACGTGTGCGGTGGCGTTGGCGAACATGCCGCCGGCGCGCTTGGGGAGCACGAGGTTGCGGTAGGCGCGCAGCGTCTCGTCCTCGGCGCCGTCGACCGCGCGCCGGATCTGATCGTGCAGCTTGTCGGCCTCGTCGTTCATCACGTTGCGCAGCCCGGCGAGCTCCTGGCGGGTGCGCCGGACGATCGCGGCGATGACCGCCTGGAACTCCATGAGCGGCGCGCCGCGCGTCGGGCGCTGGCCGGCGCGGATCTGCGCGCGGTCGTCGTCCGAGCAGAGCGGGACGCCGGCCCGCGCGCAGATGGCCGCCCACGCGGGCGAGGTGCCCGCCGGCTCGGCGATCGCCGACGCCTCGCGGAACGCCTCGCCCACGCTGAGCGCGAACCAGCCGCGCAGCTGCTGCAGCCGATCGGTGAGCTGGCCCATCAGAGGCTCAGATCGTCGTCGGCGGTGCTCGCCGCGCCCTGGTACTTCGCGCGGTACTTGCGATCGAGCTCCTGCTGTCGGTTGACCATGGCGATGTCGGTCGCCATCTTCGGCGACCAGTACGACGAGTACTTGCTGTACTCGGCGGCGTTGATGCCGAACACGGCGCGCAGCTGCGCGTTCACGTCGAGCCCCTGCTCGGCCCACATCGCCTGCGCGGCCATCACCTCGCAGAACTTCTCGAACGTGCACGGCTCGCCGGCGCCGGCGCCCTGCCCCTGCGCGGCGGCGAACGCCTCGCCGAATTTGGTCGCGATCACCGCGGTGGTGTCGCGCTGCATCTTCGCCTGCCAGGCGAGGTTGGCCTTGTCGTAGCGCGCCTTGTCGAGCCCGAACCGCGCGAGCACCTCGGCGACCTGCGCCATCGTGGCGTTCTGGGGCAGCTGCGCGAGGTTCGCGGACGCGCCGGCCCACGCCTCGACGGTGACGCCGTCCTCCGGCTGCAGCAGCGTCGGATCGGCGTTCGCCGCCGCGGCCTGCGCCGCCTGGTGCTGGCCCATGCGCGCCTTCATCATCGCGTTGGTGTACTCGTCCTTGACGACGACGTCGGGCTGACCGTCGGAGTTCGTGCCGAGCACCGACCACTTCCACGTGACGTAGTCGCGGCACTCCACGAAGTGCTCGTAGCCGCGGAAGCCGTTCTCGCGCGCGGCGGCGTCGTTGTCCTTGCCCTTCATCTGGGCCTCTTCGACGCCGAACGCCTTCATCCAGAAGGCGACGGGATCGTTCCACGTCAGCCCCGCGGGCAGCTGGCTTCCCGCCTCGAAGCGCGCGATGCCCTGCTGCGTCTCGGCCCACTGCTCCTGCGCGTACTTCTGACGATCGATCGGCTTGTCGTCGTCGTCGTCATCCGTGTCCGACGCCGAGGACGACGAGGACGACGAGGACGCGGCCACGGCCGGCGGCGCCGCGAGCTGCGGCGGCGCGCTCTTCTTCATGCCGAAGAGGCCGAGGAAGAAGTCGATGATCTTCTGGATGAGCGACATCCGAGTACCCCCTTTCCGGGCCGGGAGCCGCGCGTCGAGCGCGCGGCGGCGGTGCGGAACGGGCAGCATACGCGGGACAAAAATGGATATGACCGGCCGCCTTGCATGCGTCGGGCATTCGGAGCGGTGCGGCACGGATGCTACGCTCGCGTCCGAGATGCGCGTGCACCACCTCGACTGCTGCTCCATGTGCCCGGCGGCCGGCCCGCTGCTCAACGACCAGGGCCGGATGGTCGCGCACTGCCTGTTGATCGAGACGCCGCGCGACGGCCTCGTGCTGGTCGACACCGGCATCGGCCTCGACGATCACGCGCGCCCCGGCGAGCGACTCGGTCGCGGCTTCGTGGCCGTCACCGGGCTCGTGCGCGATCCGCGCACGACCGCGGCGGCGCAGGTCGAGGCGCTCGGCCACCGCCGCGAGGACGTGCGGCACATCGTGGTGACGCACCTCGATCTCGATCACGCCGGCGGGCTGCCCGACTTCCCCGACGCGGTCGTGCACGTCCACACCAGCGAGCACCGCGCCGCCGTCGTCGTGCGCGCGCTCGCCGACCGACCGCGCTACCGCCCCTGTCATTGGGCGCACGCGCCCAAGTTCCGCATCTACGACGAGCTGGCGGGCGAGCGTTGGTTCGGCTTCGAGCGCGCGCGCCCGCTCGCCGGCCTGCCGGCGGAGATCGTGGCGATCCCGCTGTCCGGTCACACGCGCGGTCACGCCGCGATCGCGGTGGACAAGGGCGACGGCTGGCTGCTGCACGCGGGCGACGCGTACTTCCACGAGGGCGTCGTCGACGACACGCGAGAGCGCCCGCGCTTCGGCACCATCGCCTTCGAGCGCGCCGTCGCGTGGGACTGGTCGCGGGTGCAGCGCAACCACGAGCGCCTCCGCGAGCTCGCGCGCCAGCACCGCGACGACGTCACGGTGTTCAGCGCGCACGATCCGAACGAGTTCGCGCGCCTCGCTGCGTCACCCGGGGCTTGACGGCCCCGAGCCCCGTCGGCGGAGGCTCAGATGACGTCGAACTCGAAGGCCTTCTTCTCGCCCTTCTTGTTGGCGATGAAGAAAGGCACGAAGCACGTCTGCGCGCCGAACTTGCCGCCGAAGAAGAAGGGGATCGGCGCCTCCTTCATGCCGTTGCCGTCGGCGAGCTCGACCCGACCTTGCCGTCGGGGCAGTTGTCGACGCCCTTCTTCAGGCCGGCGCAGTCCTTGTCGAGCACGAGCGAGCCCTGATCGCGCGCCTTGAAGCTGACCTCCTTGCCGTCGGGGCCGACGACGTGGAGGTCGAGATCCACCGCGATCTTCCATGCGATGGTGAACTGCATCCTGTTGCCGACGGTGCGGTAGCCGGGGCAGCCCTCGTCGATCTGCCCGTCGCAGTTGTTGTCGACGGCGTCGTAGCAGAGCTCCTTGTTCGACTCCTTCTTGCACGTGGTGTTCGGCTTCTCGCCGCCGGACGCGGACCACGTGCCCCACGAGACGCTCACGCCGCCCGAGGCGCTCGCGCCGCCGACGGGCGTGACGACCGAGCCGCCCGCCGACGCGGAGACGCCGCTGCCGCCCGTCGGGGTCGCGGCCGGAGCAGCGACCGGTGCAGGTGCGGCAGCCGCGGGAGCCGGCGCGGGAGCGGGAGCGGGAGCAGGAGCGGGGGGCGGAGGCGCGGCCGGGGCCCTCTTCATCTCGATCGTGCAACCGGCGAGGACGAGGCAGGCGAGAGCGATCGCGGCAGTTTTCATGGCGTCTCCGGAAGGAATGAGGAGCGGCGGTTGGACGGACGAGCCGAGGCGCGATTCAAGCCGCGCGGTCGCGCCGTGTAAATGCGGCGCTCACTGCGGACGCGAAGTCTCACCGCGACCCTGGCCACGAGGCCGCCGTTCAGCCGCTCGGGGGCGCATCCGTCGCGAACGTGAGCACCTGCGAGCCTGCGCCACGATGTGTCGCACGCGCCGCCGCCGCGAGGTCGATCATGCGGCACGACGACCCGCCCCTTCGGTAGACTCGGAGCCATGCGCGCCCTCTCGCTCGGGCTGTTCGCGATCGCGGCGCTCGGCTGCGGGTCCGAGGAGACGGTCGTCGACGATCCGCCCGCGCACCGGCCGCTCGACTGCGCGTTCGAGGTCGACGAGGCGTTCGCGGCGCTCACGTTACCGGGCGGGCAGCCGATCACGCAGCACTGGGAGATGACCTCGACGCCGCGCGGGGCGCTGTACGCGCCGGTGCAGAAGCGCGAGTTCGCGCCCTGGCTGACGGGCATCGCGCGGTTCGATGGCACGTGGACGGTCGAGCCGCTGGCCGGCGAATGGCAGAACATCTGGGACGTCGCCGCGTCCGACGAAGAGGCCTGGATGGCAGGCGAAGTCGGGCGCTACCCGACGACGCCGGCGATCGTGCAGCGCAACGGCGGCGCGTGGACGGAGATCGACCGGCCCGCCGGCACCCACGCGGTCCATCGGCTGCTCGCCGTCGGTCGCACGCTGTTCGCGATCGGGGTCGAGGAGAACGAGCCGGTGTACACGCCGTTCTTCGCGCGACGAGACGCCACGGGATGGAAGCGACTCGCGGCGCCGTCGGAGTGGCCGGAGTCCTGGCCCGGCCCCGTCGCCCTGGTCGGCACCGAGGTCGTCGTCGGGTTCACCGTGCGCCCGACCAGCGGCCTGCCGAAAGACGCGTCGCGCGGCCTGCTCGCGCGCGTCGACGGCGATCGGCTCGTGCCGCTCACCACGTCGATCGAGCTCCCGCCGATCGGCGTGATCTCCGGCTCCGGCCTGCACGATCTCCTCGTGCTCGGCGGGCTCGGGGGGTACGGGCAGCCGACGGTGCACTGGCTCGACACCGTGGGCGGCCGCGGGAAGCTCGTGCACGTCGATCGCGAGTGGTTCGCCGACGTATGGAGCCCGCGACCGGGCGTGGCGCTCCTCGCTCCGAGCCACTACCACGCGGGTCGCCTGACGGTGCTCGACGGGCTCACCGGCCCGCGCGAGGTCGAGCTCTGGAAGCCGGGCGAGCTCCACTACGTGGCCCGCTTCGCCCCCGAGGGCGACGGTCGCACCGTCCATTTCCTCGCCCACCTCGAGGGCCGGAAGGTGCAGCACGTGCGCGGGGTCTGTCGGTGAACGCGCGCCTGCTCGCGCCCCTCCTCGTGGCCGGCGTGCTCGCCGGGTGCTCCTCCGAGCGCACGACCGTCACCCGCGACGCCGGCTTCGATCCGTGGGTGGTCGACGCGCCCGATCTCGACGTGCTCGACGCCGGCCGCTGCACCGTCGAGAAGATCGAGGACTGCCCCGCCTTCCCGGGCGAGTCGACGCTCTTCACGGCGCCCTCCGGCTCGCGAGTCGTGGCGGTCGACCCGCCGTGGATCCTGCTCGATCCGCTGAAGGTCACCGCCCTCTACCCGAGCGCGCCTGCCGTCACCCTCGAGGCGCGCGTGCCCGAGGACGCGACGCTCCGCGCGGTGTCGATCGCCCACGAGACCTACCCCAGGCAGGCGGTCTACGTGCTCGGGTGCGACGCGACGGCGTGCCGCGTCTTCGAGGTGGTGCGCAGCGATCCGGGCGCCGGCCTCGTGCGAACCGGCCCCGAGCTGCCGAAGGCCACCCGCGCGATCGCGGCGCTCGAAGGGAAGATCTGGGCCGCGGGCGACGGCGTGCGTCGGCTCGACGGCGGAGCCTGGTCGGTCGAGCGCGCCGACGGTCGGTTCCACGCGATCGCCGCCGACGTCACCAGCGACGGCCCCACCGTGGCGGCTGTCGGTGAGGGTGGTCTCATCGCGGTGCGCGCGCACGACGAGTGGACCGCCATCACGATCGGCACCGGCGAGACGCTCGGCGCCGTCGATCTCCGCGACTTTGCGATCGCCGCGACCGGCGAGCGCGGCGCTCTCTACCTCGGGACTCGCTCCGGCTTCGCCGCGTGCACCGGCCCCGCGCTCGGCGCGCGCACGGTGTCGTTCCGGATGGGACCGGGGCTCCGTTACCTGTACGGCAGCACGGACGACGGGCGCTTCTACGGGGTCGATGCGGCGGGCAGCGCGTGCCGCTCCGAGCCGATGCCCGGCCAGATTGGCGCCGCGCTCTACATGTGCGGCGTGCAAATGAACCGATGGCGCTTCACCGCGTCCGAGGTCGTCGGAACACAGAGTTGCGCCATCGATTGACCGCTCCGGGGGCTACTTCTTCGGCTTCGAGAAGTACGGGTCGGCCTTCTCTTTCTCCTTGTCGCCCGGGGCGCCGAGGGCGGCCTCCGGGTGACGGAGCTCGAAGAACGCCTTGCGCGCGAGCTCGCCGGTGGTGCCGGCCTCGTCGCGCAGCGCCATGATCGACCCCTGCTCCTTGAAGAACTTGAGGGTGTTGATCGCGAGCATCTTGGTGCCGTCGTCGCCGGTCTTCGCGGCCTTGTTCAACTTGTAGCGGAGCACCAGGCGGTCCATGCCGCCGGGGACCGTCGCGTTCATGTCGAGGCGCTTGAGGCCGGCGGCGAGGTAAATCGAGGCCCACTCGTGCTGGGTCTTGCCCGCCTCGTTGACGTCGCCGCTGGCGCCGGCGCGCTTCATGGTCTCGGCGTTGCGCACGAACCGATAGAGCCGACCGCTGTCGACGTCGTCGGGCGTGAGGCCGCGCGAGTCGAAGGTGTCGAGGTAAAGGGAGCGGACGTTGTTGATCTCGCTCTCCCACTTCTGGTCGGCGCGCGACTTCTGCTCGAAGAGCACCATGCCGCGGCGCACGAGGTCGTCGTCGCCGCCGAGCGCGATGGCCAGCGCCGCGTAGGGGCGGGTGTTGCCGTCGTCGAGCAGCTTGAGGAGGCGCTCCTCGACGCCGGCGGTGCCGCCGTAGCCCACGACGCGCGCCGCCCAGGCGTTCACCGAGAGCATCGCCGGGTCAGACGTCGGAGCCAGCATGTCGAGGGAGGACGCCACGACCTCGGCGGTCGGGCGGTGCTGCGCCGCCATCAACACGGCGACCTTCGCCTCGGGATCGGTCCAGCCCTTGGCCTCCTTGAGGGCCCCGAGCAGATCCTTCTCGCTGCCGATCATGCCCAAGGCACGGCCGGCCATCAGGCGCGGGAACATGCCGTGGTCCTTGTCCTTGATGAGCTTGAGGACCTTGTCGAACGCCTTGTTGGCGCCGGGACCCCACTCGGCGAGGCCGTCGACCGCCGCCTGCGACGTGTTGAGGAGGAACTCGCGGAACCCGGGGTTCTGCGCCAGCTCCATCTCGCTCTGCGAGAGGCGGATCTCGTCGCCCTTCTTCGTCTTCGGGCGCTCGAGCCACTTGGCGAGGGTGTCGACCGCGGAGGCGTCGCCGGCGTAGCCGACGTAGCGGGTCGCGGTGGCGAACTCGTTCATCTTGAAGATGAGGCAGCCCTTCTCGGACTTCTTGTCGCCGCACGACGGATCCGGATCGCCGAGGTTGACCAGCTTGTCGTCGGGCGCCTTGAGCTCCTTGACCTGCTTCTTGCACCAGTCGAGCGTCTCGGGATCGCCCATGTAGGCGAGCGCGCGCGAGGCGACGAGCCACGGCGCGGGGAACCACGAGTTGAACTTCTTGATGTGCGGCGCCGAGACCGAGAGGAACTCGCCCTTCTTGTCCGGGAAGAGGATGGCGAGATCGCCGATGTCCTGCGCCGAGAACTGCTGCTCGCGGAAGGTCACCGGATCGGCGTCGACCGGCGGCTGACGCTTCCAGCCGAGGTTCGTCGACAGACACTTCGGCGACGGGTCCTTCTCGCACTCCTTCGACTCGCCGGTGGACCTGTAGCCGATGCCCTGCTTGTCCATGCGCTCGGCGAGGTAGGGCACCGCCTCGGGATCGCCGACGTCGGCGAGCGCGAGCGCGAGCTGCGCGCGGTAGTGGGGCGGGTTCTTGGTGTCCTTGAGGTAGTCCTTGTACGCCTGGGCCGCGGCCGGGTCCGCCAGGTCGCGCAGCTCCTCGAGGATGAACCGGCCGCGCGACTCGAGGTCGGGGACGTCGTGCGGGACGACCTTGAGCGCGTAGACCAGGCCGGCGCCGCCGATGCCGTTCTTCAGCGCCTCGATGAACCGCTTGCGCGCCGTCTCGTTGTCGGTCTTCTCGGCCTCGCCGAGCTTCTGCACGAGGAGCTCGGAGGCGCTCGGGTCGTTCAGCTTGGCGATCCCGACCGCGGCGGCGGAGGCGACCTCGATGTCCTTGTCCTTGAGGAGGTCGACCAGCGTGGAGAGGTCCTCCTTCGCCGGGGTGCTCGACAGGACGGTCGCCACGAGCTGGCGCACGCCCGCCTTCTCGTCCTTGGCGAACCCGCGGAACGTGGCCCGGTCGGTGAGCAGGATGAGGTCCTCGGGATCGAACGACGCGGAGCCGTCGACCGACTTCGCGCTGCCCATGACGTCCTTCTTGTAGATCTCGAAGACCTTCTTGAAGGAGTCCTTGTCGCGGATGTAGACGAGGGCGGACGCGATCTGCGGCTGGTCCTCGTTGTTCGCCGCGTCGAGCCTCTTGCGCAAGGCGGGCGCCGCGGGCGCCGAATCCTGGCGGGGGAACTCGAGCAGCGCCATCGACAGCACGCGCACGGTGGCGTGGTTGTCGACCTCGCCGAGCATCTTGATGAACTTCGGCAGGCTCTCTTTGTCGCGCAGCCGGGCGAGCTGGAAGATCGCCTCCTGCTTCATGCGCATGTCGGACTTCGGGTCGTCGAGGACCCGCCGCCACTCCTTGACCTGCTCGGTCGTCGGGCGGACGAGCACCTTGCGGACCTCCGCTTGGACCTCCTCGGGGCGGAGGGTCGTCTCGGAGGTCTTCTTCCCCAGGTAGATGAACGCTCCGATCAGGCCGAGCACAGCGATCCCGCCGATCACGTACGCAGGCTTGAAACGACCGCTCTTGAAATCTCCCTCGTCGCTCATCGTGTGAGGTCCTTCCGGTGTCGTTTTCCGGTGTCCTTCAGCGTTATGCGGCGCGATGCTACGGGCGCGACGCACGGCGCGTCCAGCCAACGACATGTCGGGATCGCGCTCGTTCCGTCATCCGCGCCAAGCGCATGCGAGGGCGGACGATGCGTCGACCGCGGTGACCGGACGCCCGCGGGCTGGGGACATGCTGTGCAAACGGTTCCGGCGAGTTCCGTCCGCGGCGGCCCTATAGCAATAGTCGTGCCTTCAATGTTCCCCGAAGATTCTGCGGGGGCCCAAACGCCCGAGACGGCACGTGATTTGGTGCGTGGCGTTGGGGTCCGGCCGGGCCTAAGGTCGCCTTGTCATGAGCGGCGGCCGCGCGATCATCGTCGGCGACGTGCACGGGTGCTCGGTCGAGCTCCGCGCGCTGCTCGATCGCGTCGGGTACGTGCGCGGCACCGACACGCTGGTGTTCGTCGGCGATCTCATCGCCCGGGGCCCGGATTCGCTCGGAGTCCTCGACATCGTGCGGGAGACGGGCGGCATCGTCGTCCGCGGCAACCACGAAGACCGGCTGCTCGCATGGCGCCGCGCGATGCTTGCGCGGGCACGGGGCGAGTTCGCGTTGGCGCCCGATCTCGGCCGCCTGCACAACGAGATCGCGCACGCTTTGCGCGATGAAGACTGGGCGCTCCTCGATTCGACGCCGGTGACCTGGCTGCTCGAATCGAACAAGACGCTCGTCGTGCACGCAGGGCTCGTGCCGGGAGTGCCGCTCGAGCAGCAGGACCCGGCGATGATGATGCGCATCCGGTCGGTCAGCGATCGGGGCGAGGCCCGCGACCACGGCGGCGCGACCCCGTGGGGCGCCCGCTACGTCGGTCCGCCGCACGTGGTGTTCGGGCACGCGGCGTCGCTCGACGCACAGACCCACCCGTTCGCCACCGGCATCGACACCGGGTGCGTCTACGGCGGTTACCTCACCGCGATGGTCCTGCACGAGCGCGAGGAGCCGCCGCCGATCGCCGAGCGCATGCGCGTGCTCGTCTCGGTGCCGGCGCGGCGCCGCTACTTCGACGGCGGCGTCGGCGTCGGAGGCCGCGCGATGATCGGCGAGCCGCTCCGCTTCGGCCACGGTCCGGGGCCGCACGCCGCGCGGCGCCGCTCGATCCGCGAGCGCGAGGTGGTCGTCGCCGCGTCCCCGGCACGACGTTCCGCGAGCGGTCGCGGTCGCGGGTGACCCCCCTTCTCGATGTCGACGGGGGCCTCGGGGAGTGAGCGGGAGGCCCTGCGCCGGGTCCCGTGCGGACCGGCGTGGATGCTCTCGGAAGGGGCGATGGTCCGAGTGCCTATCATCCCCGGCTTCTGGATCGAAGACGAGGAGCTCGGCCGCGTCCAGGCGCGGAGCGCGGTGGTCGCCCGCCAGGGCGGCCGGATCTACGCCTACGCGAACGTCTGCCGGCACATCCCGCTGACTCTGGACCTCGGCGACGGCGACGTGTCGTCGGCCGACCGGCAGGTTCTCCTCTGCCACCACCACGGCGCGCGCTACCGGATCGAAGACGGCAAGTGCCTCTACGGGCCGTGCGACGGCGCGTCGCTGTTCCCGCTCGCGGTCGACGAGCGCGACGGCGAGCTGACGTTGCTCGTGCCCGGGTGATCACCCACCCGCGCGACGTATGACGTCACCCACCGGCGCGACGAATGACGTCGCGGCCGAACCGCTCCTCGATCGCGTCGAGGACGGCGCCGAGCGCGCGCGGCCGTTCGTTGCGCTCCGCGAAGAGCTCCTGCTGCGCCCCCTCGCTCTCGTGATCGGGCTCGAGGGCGGTCGCGGACACGCCGACGAGGCGGGTGCGGACCCGCTCGAGCGGGATCCGGCCGAGGAGCTCGATCGCGAGGGCGTACAGCTCGCCCGCTTCGGTGAGCGGCGTCGGCGAGGTCGACCGGCGCGTGATGAGGGAGTGATCGGAGCGTTTGACCTTGAGCACCAGGGCGCGCGCGCGGAGGTGGTCTCCGCGCAGACGACGGGCGACCTCTTCGCAGTGCCGCAGGATGGGCTCGCGCAGCGGATCGGGGCCGACCAGGTCGCGATCGAAGGTCGACTCGCTGCCGACGGACTTCGCCTCGTGCGACGGATCGACCGCGCGGTCGTCGTCGCCGACCGCGAGGCGCGAGAGGTGGTGGGCGCCGCGGGCCCCGAGCGCCCTTGCGAGCGCGTCGAAGTCCGCGCGCTGCAGGTCCCCGATCGTCTCGAGGCCCGCGCGGTGGAGCACCTCGGCGGTCTTCGGCCCGACGCCCCACAGCCGCTCGATCCCGAGCGGCGAGAGGAACGCCGCCTCGAGACCGACCGGGCAGACCACGAGCCCGTCCGGCTTGTTCAGATCGCTCGCGACCTTCGCCACGAACTTGCAGGACGCGATGCCGACGCTGGCCGTGAGGCCGGAGGTCGCCTCGCGGATCTGCGCCTTGAGGCGGCGGGCGATGGTCTCCGGGTCGCCGAACATCGCTCGCGAGGCGGTGACGTCGAGGAACGCCTCGTCGAGCGAGAGGCCCTCGACCAGGGGGGTGACCGCCCGCATCGTCGCGAAGACCACCCGGGAGGCCTCGGCGTAGGCCTCGCCGCGCGGCGGGACCACGATCGCCTGCGGGCAGCGCTGACGCGCCTCGACCATCGACATCGCGCTGCGAACGCCGAACTTGCGGGCCTCGTAGGTGCACGTGAGCACGACGCCCCGCGTGGGGTGGCCGCCGACGATCACCGGCTTGCCGCGGAGATCGGGCTGATCGCGCACCTCGACCGACGCGTAGAAGGCGTCCATGTCGAGGTGGAGGATCGTGCGCGCGGTCACCGGCCCCGATGGTAGTCGCGGTCGCGACGGAGCACGAACGTCCCTGGTGTGACCCGACGAAGGCAGCCGCACGCGCACGCAACCGCGCGCCGGGGTCGTTCGATGGACGCGCATGACCCCCCATCGCCCCTCCACCCTGCTGCCTCCCCCCGGCGCGCCGCGGACCGCCGAGATCGCGCACGATCGGCCGGCCCGCGGCCTCTCGCTGGTCATCGAGCCGTTCGGCGGTCCGCCGACGCGCGTGGCGCTTCCGAGAGAGGGCGAGCTCTTGCTCGGTGGGCTGTGGGCGGCGCCGCAGGGCGACGGTCGCATCGGGATCCCCGATCCGGCGGTGAGCGCGCGGCACGCACGGATCGAGGTGCGCGGCGGGCGCGCGCGCATCGTCGATCTCGGGAGCCGCAACGGGACCTGGGTCGGCGGCGCACGGGTCGAGGCCGCGGCGCTCTCGATCGGGACGTGCGCCATCGTCGGCCGGAGCGCCGTCGCGCTCGAGGAGACGAGCCCGGAGATCGACGACTTCGAGGAGGTCCTCGGCGACGAGCCGATCCCCGGGGCGATCGGGCGCTCGCCGGCGATGCGACGGCTCGCCGCGGCGGTGCACGCCTACGCCGGCCTGAGCGCCTCGGTGCTGGTGCGTGGCGAGAGCGGCAGCGGCAAGGAGGTCGTCGCGCGCGCGCTGCATCTGCTGTCGCCGCGGAGCGCGGGGCCGTTCCACGCCATCAACCTCGGCGCGCTGCCGCGCGAGCTCGCCGAGGCGGAGCTGTTCGGGCACGAGCGCGGCGCGTTCACCGGCGCCGCGACCGCGCGCGCGGGGGTCTTCGAGCTGTCCGACGGCGGCACCCTCCTGCTCGACGAGCTCGGCGAGCTGCCGCTCGACATGCAGGCCAAGCTCCTGCGCGTGTTGGAGACCGGCGAGGTGCGCAGGCTCGGCGCGCGTTCTGCGCGGCGGGTCGACGTGCGGGTGATCGCGGCGACGTGGGCCCCGCTCGAGCAGCGAATCGCCGACGGGACGTTCCGAGAAGACCTCTTCCACCGCGTCGCGGTGCTGATGATCGACGTGCCGCCGCTGCGAGAGCGTCGGAGCGACGTGCCCGCGATCGCCGAGGAGCTCCTCGCGCGCTCGGGCGACTTCGCGCACAAGTCGCTGTCGCCCGCGGCGGCCTCGCGGCTGGCGGCGGAGCCCTGGCCCGGCAACGTCCGGGAGCTGCGCAACGTCCTCTATCGCGCCGCGGCGCTGACGCACGGGACGGTGATCGATGCGTCCGAGATCGCGCGCGCGCTGGTCTCGCGGAGCTCCCAGCCGCCTCCGCGCGCCACCTGCGATCGGCGGACGGCGGTCTCGCTCTTCGAGGCGCACGGATCGATCGCGGCGGCGGCGCGGGCGGCGGGTGTGCCGCGCGAGACGATGCGCGACTGGATCCGCGCGGCACGTCGGCCCTGATCGACGCGGCCACCTTGTGCCAGTGGCCCAGCCGAGAACGCGCGTTCTCCGCGGATTTCCATGTGGCACATGGCGTGCTCTCGTCGGCGGACCATGCGCTCCACCCTCCCGCTCCTCGCGATCGCCGCCGTGTCGGTCGTCTTCGGCACCGCGATGGTTCGTCACCGCCAGGCCACCGCGGCGCCGCCGACGACCAAGCCCGCGCCCATTTGCGACGCCGTCACCGGCTACGGCCCGACGTGCGCGGTCCCGCCGCTGAACCCCGCGCGGGTGAAGGTGCCGGCGGGCGCCTTCTCCATGGGGTCGACCGGCGGCGCGAAGGACGAGGCGCCGGTCCACACCGTCAAGGGCGCCGCGTTCGAGATGGATCGCTACGAGGTGACCAACGCGCGCTTCGCCGCGTGCGTGAAGGCGGGGAGCTGCGCGCCGCCGAGCCTCTCGAGCTCCAAGCTGCGCGCGCACTACCACGACGATCCGAAGTTCGCCGACTACCCGGTGATCTTCGTCTCGTGGGAGCAGGCCTCGTCGTACTGCAAGTTCGCCGGCGGTCGCCTGCCGAGCGAGGCCGAGTGGGAGCGCGCCGCGCGCGGCACCGACGCGCCGCGCACCTTCCCGTGGGGCGAGAGCGCGCCCGACTGCAAGAAGGCGAACTTCGCCGGCTGCGTCGGCGACACCGACCGGGTCGGCATGCGCGAGGCGGGCGCGAGCCCCTACGGCGCGATGGACATGGCGGGCAACGTCTGGGAGTGGACGGCCGACTGGTACGACTCGAAGTACTACGCGCACTCGCCGTCGGTCGATCCAAAGGGCCCAGAGACCGGCACGCTCAAGGTGATGCGCGGCGGCTGCTGGGTGTCGGGCGCGGACTCGCTTCGCACCACCTGTCGAAAGGCGGAGCTCCCGAAATCGTGGGCGCCGAACGTCGGCTTCCGCTGCGTGTACGGAGGTGCGTCGTGAGCCGCGCACCGGTGAAGCCGGTCGCCCTCGCCGCCCTCTCGGCCATGACGGCGGCGTCGCTGTGGGCGTCCTCGGCGTGGCCGTGCGGCGCGCCCTTCGGCGCCGGCGTCAACGTCGATCCGAAGCAGGACATCATCGTCGTCCACAAGGCCGGGACCGAGACGTACGTGTTCCAGCCGACGTTCTGCGGCGAGGCGAAGGACTTCGGCCTGATCCTCCCGGTGCCCTCGGTCCTGAGCAGCGCGCCCGAGCTGTCGGACGAGAAGGCGTTCGCGGCGGCCGACCAGCTGTCGAAGCCGACGGTGGTGAAGAAGACCGAGTGCATGAGCCGCGGCGGCGTCGGCGGCGGAATGGACGCGGGCTTCGGCGGCACCGACGGCACGACGGTGGTGGCCAGCGGGCGCGTCGGGTTCCTCGACTGGACGCAGCTGAAGGCCGACTCCGAGGCGTCGTTCACGAGCTGGCTCGACGCCAACGGGTACGCCTACGATCCGGCCGCGAAGTCGGCGTTCGCCTCGTACGTCACCAAGGGCTGGTACTTCCTGGCCTTCAAGATCAACCAGGGCGCGCCGACCGGCAGCAACAACTGCCGCGCGCTCGGACCGGTGAAGCTCGCGTTCCCGACGACGACGCCGGTCGTGCCGTCGCGCATCGCGACGGCGGGGCAGACGCTGCCGAGCGGCGGCTACGCGTACGGCTTCTCCTGGCGCGTGTTCGCGATCACCGACGCGTCGGGGCAGATCGGCTTCGCCGACGCGGAGTCGTCCACCCGCAAGCTCGGGTTCGCCGGCGCGCTGACCGAAGGCGACGCGAGCAAGCTCGCGGGCCTCGCCGCCGCGGGCGATCGGATGACCAAGCTGACCCTGTGGTTCGACAAGACGGTCACCGAGGACGTTGCCTTCGCCCGCAAGGCGCCGAGCGACTTCCGCGAGACGGTGTACGACGTCACCTACGTCGACTGCAGCGACGGCGGCGTGCCCGACAGCGACGCCGGCGACGACGGCGGCGTCGGCCCGCAGAACCAGGCCGACCAGGCGGCGGGCGGCGCCGGCTGCGCCACCGCGCGCGGCAGCAGCGGCTGGGCCTCGGCGCTCGCGCTTCTGGCCGTGGCGATCGCGCGCGTGCGGCGACATCGCGCGCGATGACACGCACCGACACGCGCCGTCGCGATCTCAAGGGCTCGCGACACGCTCCCCGAGCACCTGCTCGTTGCCGTCGGCGTCCCGCGCCACCACGCGCACGAGGTGGGGACACGCGGACCAGCCGTCGGTCGGAATGGAGACGTCGAAGCCCGCCTTCGGACAGCCGACGTACCCGGGGTACACCGCGCAGACGTCGGCGCGCGCGACCGTGATCGTCGCGCCCGCCGCCTTCACGCCGTCGACGAGCACGTCGATCGTGGTGCCGGCGCGGTTGTCGAGCGCCCAGCCGGCGACGCGCAACGGCGTGCCCTTCACGAAGGTGATCGCCGCAGCCGGCTGATCGACGTGGCCAAACGGACCACGCGCCTTCTCCGCCGCTTCGAGCTCGGTCTTCACCGTCGCGAAGCTGCCGAGCGCCAGGTGCGACATGCCGCGGACGGTGGCGCCCGCGCCGATGCCGAAGGCGACGCGCGCGCGCACGTTGTGGAAGTACGGCGCCTTGCTGCCGTCGCCGCGCCAGCCCTGAAACGCGGTGACGCCCTGATCCATCTCGAGGCCGACGCCGTAGTCCTTCGTCGCGTTCTGCCAGGTGACCCACGGCGCGGGCGAGGTGAAGTTGCCGACGTAGAAGCCGTCGTTCGCCGGGGTGGCGATCGCCGGCGCGACGCCCGCCGCGTCGAGGAGCAGCGGCAGATCGGGCGCGCCGCCCGCGCCGTTTCCGACGTAGAGCGTCGGCCACTCCTGCTCGGTGCTCGGGTGGCCGAAGGTCTCGCTGCTCTTGACCTCGGTGTCCACCTCGACGACGTGCTCGCGGACGAAGCGCAGGCGCATGCGGTAGGTCACGTCGACCTTGCGCCCGGTGGCGGTGCACGCGCTCTTGCGGCAGTCGGGCGCGTCCCAGTCGGGGTTCCACTGCAGCGGCTGCACGACGAGCTCGAGCGCGTCGCCGACCTTTCCGTGCGAGAGGACCGGCGCGCCGTGGTTGCACTCGTCGCCGCCCTGCACCGGGTTCCACCCGAGGAAGGTGATCGAGTCGCCGCAGGTCGCCGTCGAGCCCACGCACGATGCGGTCGCGGCGCACGGCTGCTTGATGCGGGTCGGAGCGTAGAGGGCCAGCTGCAGCTCGCGGCCGGTGTCGTTCGCGTCGATGACGTTGCTCGCCGGGTTCGCGGTGAGGCCGAAGAAGACCACCGTGCCGCCCCAGTCGAGCCGCGCGCCGATGCGGATGTACTTCGTCGGAGAGTCGAGGAAGACGTCCTGGTGGGTGCCCACCGTCGCCTCGGTGATCGCTCCGAAGCCCGGGGACTTGGGGCGCATCGACCACGCGTCGACGTCCGGGGCGGCCGTGACCGGCGCGCACGTCGCGCCGTCGACTGCCGCATCCGACGCGGCGTCGGTCGTCGCATCCGACGCGGCGTCGGTCGTCGCGTCCGACGCGGCGTCGGCGGCGACGCCGGCCTCCGCGTCCGGCGTGGTCGTCGAGTCGACCGCCGCGGAGCCGTCGGACGCGTCGATCGCGACGGGCGCGGAATCGGTGGGCGGCGACGATCCATCCGCTTCGCCGCCGTCCGCGCAGGCGGTCGAGAAGAGGACCGAGACCGAAAGGAGCGCCGTCAAGGCTCTCGGAGCGTGCATCCGCTCAGCGTATCAACAGTCGAGGCACGCCCAGTCGACGATCCCGCTGCTGGTCCCGAAGCGCTCGGCCGTGTACTTCTCGATGTCGATCAGGAACCCGGTCGTGGAGCTGTTCTTCGTGCAGCACCCGGTGCAGTCGGAGTCGGCGCACATGTCGTAGACCTTCACGTCGATCTGCTTTTCGCCCTGCCGCAGGCGGAGCGTCTTGAGCTTGTAGGTCTCGAAGTCCTTGCCGTGCACCGCGGCGATGTTGTTCGCCTTGACCCAGCTCTCCGGCTGCACGCCGGGGAGCGCCGCGAACTGACCGGCCCAGGTGCAGCCGCTGTACTCGATGCACTCCTCGCTGCCCGGATCGGGGTAGGACGTGTACCAGGTGAGGTTCGCCTTCCGCCAGACGAGCGTCGGCGCGTCGACGGCGGGAGCGGCGTCGAGCGCGGTGTCGCGCGCCGCGCTGTCCGTCGCCGCGCCGTCCACCGCGACCGACGCATCCTCCGGCTCGCCCGACGACGCCTCGACGACGTTCGCTTCCTCGGCGGCATCTCGAGAGACGCCACTGTCGTCGGCGGTGCGCGTGGGCTCGACGACGGGGGAGCTCGCATCGAGCTCGCCGGCGGCCGGGCCGAACCCGCCCGGCTCCTCGCCCGCCTCGCCGATGGCGCCGCGGACACAGCCCGCGAGCAGCATCGCCACGCCCAAGATCGTCACGCCCCGCATCGTCACGAACCAAGACCGGGGAGCCAGAGGGCTCGCAGCAGGAAACGACATCGACTCGCTTTCCTCGTGCGCGCCGCCGACTACGCGGAGCGCACGTTTGCTTTGGAAGGCGCGCGATGGGTCTGCAACGAGGTTTTCCTGCGACATCGTGCGCACGCGGACGTGTCGGCTCGCCAACCCGCGCGCGATTCGTCAGGTGTTCGCGGTGCAGGGCCCCGGCGCCCTTGCGCTGGAAAATCAGGTCGGCGACGTTTCGCTCCATGACGCCGCCCACGCCTCCTGGTCCTCCCGGTGCACCTCCTCCGTACGGCGCGCCGCCGTCGCACGGCCAACCGCCGGCGGCGCCGCCCGGCTACGCGCAGCAACCGCCGCAGTACGGGCAGCCGCAGTACGCGCAGCCCCAGTACGGACAGCCGCAGGGGCAGCCGCAGTACGGACAGCCGCAGTACGCGCAGCCCCAGTACGGGCAGCCGCAGTTCGCCCAGCAGGGCGCGCAGCCCGGCGCCGCGACGTCGATGGGCCCCGGCACCGGCCGCATGAACAAGTGGATCTATCGCCTGTTCATGCTGCTCGGCCCGATGATCGGCGGCGCGCTCGCCGCGTGGGGCGCGGAGGACTCCAAGGTGACGGAGCTCCTCTACGTCGCGCCGATCCCGATCGTGATCGGGATCCCGTTCATGTACGTGTTCCTCTTCAAGATGTGGGCGGCGATCCAGGACGGGCAGGCGCGCACCACGCCCGGCAAGGCGATCGGCTTCCTGTTCATTCCGCTGTTCAACTACTACTGGATCTTCCAGGTGCTGCCGGGGTACGCGACCGACTTCAACAAGTTCGTCGATCGCCACCGGATCAACGCGCCGAAGCTCTCGCAGGGGCTCATCCTCGCGGCGATGTTCGTCCCCGGGCTCAACGTCATCCTCTGGTGGATCCTGCTCGGCAAGATCTGCGACGGGGTGAACGCGCTGCCCACGACGAAGTGACGGCCGCCGCGGCGCGCGCCCGGAGCGCGTGACCGCCGCCGCTCACGCCCTCCGTCGCGTCGGCCCGACAGGCGCTCGGCCAGCCGCGTTCCACGCGTCGCGCGCGCGACGGAGGACGGCGATCGCCTCCTCGACGCCGAGGCGCACTCGCTCGCGACGCGATCGACGCGTCACCCGGAGTGCGACCAGCGGGCGCGTCGCCGTCGCGAGCTGCAGCTTGTAGCGCGCGGTGCCCGCGAGGAAGTCGTACTCGGAGAGCCCGCGCTCGATGGCCCGCCGGATGGCGAACGCGTGCGCGACGATCCCGGGGCGGATCTTGGCGGGCACGTCGACGGCGCGACCGCCCTGGTAGAAATGGACCTTGCCGTTCCAGACGATGTTGTAGAGGGCGGCGATCGGCGCGTCGCGCACGGTGATCCAGGAGAGCTCGAGGGCGCCGCGCGAGAGCAGCGCGGGCATGACCTCCTCGTGGAACGCGCGGAACCGCGTCGAGGCGAAGGCGCCGTCGGCACGCTCCTCCGACCAGCGCTCGCCGTGCAGCGCGCGCAGCACTCGCAGGCCCTCGGCGAGCTCCGCGCTCGTCGACGCGACGTTCACGCGCGTGGTCCCCGCGCTCCACGCCTCGAAGTCGCGCAGCGAGCGCCGCACGAGATAGCGATGCTCCGAGGGGAGCGCCGAGAGCCACGCGTCGAACGTCTTCGGCAGCGGGACGTGCGGCGCGCGGGAGGTCTCCGCGAGATCGACGTCGAAGCCGCGCGCGGCGAACGCGTCGGCGAGCGCCCGCGGACCGCGCGTGTCGCCGCTCATCGCGGGGAACAGCAGCTCGTCGACGGCGCCCAGCCGCCCGTCGACGACGAGGTCGGCGAGCGCCGCGGCCACGTCGTCCTCGCGCCCGCGCTCGGCGACGACGCCGAGGTACTCCGAGCAGATCTCGTCGGCCTCGTCCTCACCGGAGCCGAGGAGCTCGACGCGGCGGAACGGCAGGACGCGGCGGTGCAGAAAGAGGCGCGCGGCGAGCGGGGCGAGGCCGATCAGCCGGCCTTGCTCGCGGAAGGCGACGACGCGGAGCGCGCGCCCGCCGCCGAACACGCGCCACCACGCGCAGAGCCACGTCGGCGAGAGGACGGGCTCGGGCGTCGCGCTGCGCGCGAGGAGGTCCTCCCACTCGGGCGCGAGCGCGTCGAGCGCGCGTTCGGTGGCGAGGATCTCGGCGCGCATCGAGGGCATCGTTCCACCGATCAGGCGAGTCAGGCGAGTCAGGCGAGTCAGGCGAGGAAGGGCAGCGCGACGAGCGCCTGCAAGCGCGCGGAGGAGAGGCCCTGCCGCATGGGAATGCGCCGCAGGCCGAGCGGGTTCGCGCGCGGCCACCGCAGGGTGACGCCGCCGTCGTTGACGAAGGCGAGCCGGTAGCCGGCCGCGCGAACGGCCGCTTCGATCGCCGGGCGGTCGCGGATCGGCCGACCGGTCGGGTAGGCGAGCGCGCGGATGGGAACGCCGAGCGCGCGCTCCAGGTCGAGGCGTGAGCCTTCGAGCTCGCTGGCGAGCTCGGCGTCGGGGACCGTCTGCAGCACGCGGTGGGTGCGGGTGTGCGACTGCACGTCCATGCCGGCGGCGACGAGCGCGCGCGCGTCGCTCCAGGTCATCACCAGCTCGTCGGCGAAGGAACGCTCGCGCGCGCTCGACCACGAGACGCGGCAGGCGTCGGCGAGCGCCTCGAGGAAGCGCTCGAGGTCGAGGCCGGGGCGATCCTTGATGACGCGCAGCACGGCGCGGAGGCTCGCCTCGCGACCGTCGGCCAGATCGAGGTCGAGCGCGGCCGGCTCCCGCAGCCGCGCGCGCGAGACGGCCGCGTTCTTCACGAGGAAGGCCGCGCGATCCCACCAGAACACGCGCCGCTGCTCGACGTAGTGGGTCGCGAGGAAGAACACGGCGCGCGCGCCGTGACGCTGCAGGATCGGCAGCGCGACGTCGACGCACTCGCGGTAGCCGTCGTCGAACGTGATCAAGAGCGGGCTCTTCGGCAGGGGCGCGCCGGCGATCCAACGCAGGAGGTCGTCGATCCCGACGAAGGTGAAGTCGCGCGCGAGCGCGCCGACGTGCGCGTCGAGCTCGGCGCCGGTCGCGTCGGTCACGCCGTCGTCGAAGCGGTCGTCGATCGCGTCGCGCACGCGGTGGTACGTGAGCACGGTGAGCCACGGCGTGTCGGGTCGGGCGCGGAGCACCGGCCCGGCGACCCCGGCGCGCTCGAGGAGATCGGCGATGCGTCGGCGGAGCCGGAGCCGCGGCACCCTCACCGAGACAGCGGCTCCTCGTCCGCGTCGGCGAGCTGCAGCGTGAGGACGGTGACGTCGTCGGCGCGCAGCCGCTCGGGGGCGGCGTCGAGCGCGGCGAGGATCGCGCGGTTCACCGCGCGCGGCCGCGCCTGCGCCGAGGAGACAATCTCGGACAGCACGCGCATCGCGTGCGGCGTCTCGTGATCCTCGAGCGCCTCGACGACGCCGTCGGTCGTCAGGACCAGCACGTCGCCCCAGGCGAGATCGAAGCGCTCCTCGGCGTACTCGTCGGCGCACGGCACGCCGAGCGGGACGCCGGAGTCGAGCCCGTGCAGGCGGACCTCGCCGCGCATGTCGCGCACCAGCACCGGCAGGTGCCCGGCGCTCGCCACCGCGACGACGCCGGTCGCGCTGTCGATCGCGAGGCAGACCGCGGTCACGAACCCGCTGTCGGGCGCCGACTCCTCGACGGCGACGTGGAGCTTCGCGAGGATCTGCGACGGCGCGTGGCCGTCGCGCGCGAGGGTGCGGAACGCCGACGAGATGCGCGAAGCGAGCAGCGCCGCCGCGACGCCGCTGCCGGCGACGTCGCCCACCACGACCATGGTGCGGCCCTCGCCGACGGACACGAGATCGTAGAAGTCTCCGCCGACCGTGAACGCGGGGCGGTACGCGGTGGCGACGCGCAGGTTGCCGATCGCGGGCGGCAGCGAGGGCAAGAACCCGCGCTGCACCACGCGCGCCTGCTCGAGATCCTCGGCGAGACGGATGCGGCGCGCCGTGAGGTTGCGGCGCACGTGGAACAGCGCGAGCCCGACCTGCCCGGCGACGGCGCAGAGCGTCTCGAGGTCGCGCAACCACAGGTCGGGCGCGTCGACGCGGCGCTGCACCACCAGCACGCCGACGACGCTGCCGCGCACGATCATCGGCGCGGACATGATCGAGCCGCGCCCCGCGCGCGGATCGGCGCCGCGCAGGTGGGGCGCGCGCAGCTGCGCCACCGCGGCGCGCAGCGGCGTGCCCGGCCCACCGGTGCCGAGGCGGGTGACCAGATCGGTGGCGCCACGCCCGTCGGCGGTCGACAGGAGCTCGTCGACGCCCTCGACCGCGAGGAACAGCTCGACCGCGCGCGTCGGCGCGAACACCTCGCCGAGCGCGGTGACGACCGCGCGCTCGATCTCCCATTCGGAGTCGAGCTCGCCGAGCTCGGACGCGAGGCGAGAGAGCGTGCGGAGGCGGACGAGGTCGAGGTTCACGACGGCCTCACCGGTGTATCGGAAGTTCTGCCGTGGGTCACGCGAGCATCTCGCCCACGGTGACGAGCGCGAGACCGGCGGCGCGCGCGTCGGCCACGACGCGGGGCAGCGCCTCGAGCGTCCACCCCTGCCCTTCGTGGAGCAGCACGATGTCGCCCGCCCGGGCGCGCCCGACCTTCGCCACCACCTCGTCGACCGACCGGGTTCGGCAGTCGTCGGAGTCGAGGCTGAAGAGGACCGTGGTGTACCCGAGCAGCGCGCAGGCGGAGAGCGATCGCGGGCTGACCGCGCCGCGCGGAGGACGCACCAGCGAACGCGCGCGCTCGGACGGCGGCAGGAGCGCCGACGTGCGCGCGAGCTCGTCGCGCAGCTCGCCGAAGGAGAGCTCGGGGAACGGCCGATGCGTGAAGCCGTGCCCGGCGACCTCGTGACCGCGCGCGACGATCTCGGTCACCTTCGAGGGCCGGCGCGCGCACTCCTCGCCGACGAGGAAGAAGGTCGCACGCACGGCGAGCCGGTCGAGCGCGTCGAGGTAGGCGTCGATCTCGTCGAGCGGGCCGTCGTCGAACGTGAGCGCGATCGAGGGGCGATCGGCCGGTCCGCGCCGGACGAGGACCGACCGCGGCGCGAACGAAGCGGCGGCTTTGAGCAGGCGCCGCATCATCGCGGATGCTCCTCGAGCGCGCGCGCCAGCACGCGGTGCAGGATCGCCGCGCTGTCGTCCCAGCTGCCGATGCGCGCCCGCTCGGTGATCGCGCCGGCGCCGACGGGCTCGGCGAGCGCGCGGTCGATCGCGCGCGCGAGCGCCGCCGGATCGCGCGGCGGAACGAGGAGGCCGAGGGCCTCGTCGTCGATCACGTCGGGCACGCCCCCGACGCGCGTCGCGACGACGCGGCGACCGCAGGCGAGCGCCTCGAGGACCGCGTTGGGCGTGCCCTCGTTCCAGCTCGGGAGCACCACCACGTCGGCGGCGGCCAGCCAGCGCGGGATCTCGTCGTGCGGACGCTGGCCGGCGACGATCACCCGCCCCGACGCGGCGCGACGCTCGATCTCGGCGCGCGCCGAGCCGTCTCCGACGAAGGCCGCGCGCACGCCTCGCGCAGGCAGCAGGAGGTCGAGCGCGGCGAGCAGGTCGAGCGAGCCCTTGCCCTCCTCGAGACGGCCGACGCAGACGACCAGCGGCCCCGCGCGCAACCCGAGCGCCGCGCGTGCCTGCGCCCGATCGAGCGGGTGGAATCGCGAGGCGTCGACGCCGTTCGGCACGTGCGTGGCGCGGTCCGGCGCGACGCCGAGGGCGAGCGCGCGATCGATCAACGCACGGCTCGGCGCGACGAACGCCGCCGCGCGCGGCAACGTGCGCCGAAGGTGCGCGCGCACGACGGGACGCTCCGCGAGGACGTTGAGATCGCTCCCGTGCGCCTTCACCACCACGGGGACGTCGAACAGCCGACCGAGATCGACCGTCGCCGCGCCGTCGGGGTACGCCCACGAGGCCAGGAGCACGTCGAAGCGGCCGCGCCGGCGCCGCAGCGCCGGCAGCACGGACGCCGCGTACAACGCGCTCGCCACCGCGTCGCCGACCTTCGGCACGTAGGCGTACCGCGGGTGCTCGACCGGCAGGCCGTCGATGGTGTCGCGCGCCGGGACGTCGACGAGCTGGACGGCGCGCGAGGTGCCCGGAAGCAGCCGCGCGCCGGGCAGCCAGGGGATGGTCGCGAGCACCTCGACCTCGCAGCGTCGCGCGAGCGCGGCGAGCTGCTGGCGGTTGAACGGTGCCGACGACGGCTCGCGCGCGTTCGGGAAGATCTTCGTGACGACGAGGACGCGCACCGCCGCGCCGGATTAGCCGAGCGCCGTCTTCGCGTCGACATGCGCTCTTCCCGGAGCGGGCGAGCCGGCCTAGGGTGGAGGCGGTGCCGACCGCGGGGGTCTCGCTCGTCAAACGCCTGATCGACCTCGCCGGAGCGTCGGTGGGGATCGCGGTCACCCTGCCGCTGTACCCGGCCGTGGCGATCGCGATCTACCTCGACGATCCCGGTCCGGTCTTCTACGCGCAGCGGCGCGCCGGCCGGCTGCTCGACGCCGGGCCGCGCGGGCTCCACTTCGAGACCTTCTCGATGTTCAAGTTCCGCACCATGCGCATCGACGCCGAGGCGAAGACCGGCGCCGTGGTCGCGGGCGAGAACGATCCGCGCGTCACGCGCCTCGGCCGCTTCCTGCGGCGGACGCGCATCGACGAGCTGCCACAGCTGTTCAACGTGCTGCGCGGCGAGATGTCGCTCGTCGGCCCGCGCCCCGAGCGCCCGGAGCTGCTCGAGACGCTGGCGGCCGCGATCCCGTTCTTCGAGGAGCGCATGCGGGGCGTGAAGCCCGGGCTCACCGGGCTCGCGCAGGTGACGCTGGGCTACACCGGCCGCCCGCCGCCCGGCAGCCTGCTCCACCACCTGAAGGACGACCTGGTGAACCCCTTCGATCTCGAGGGTGTGGAGGGCGCGCTCGCCGACGACATGCGCCTGAAGCTCCTCGTCGACCTCGCCTACGGCGCGACGCTCGAGCACTTCGGCAGCTTCGTGCGCACCGAGCTCGAGATCCTGCTGCGCACTCCGCTGGTGATGCTCACCGGTCGCGGGCGATGAGCGCGTTGACGATCGCGCACCTCCTCTCGTCGTTCGGGCTCGGTGGGCAGGAGCGCGTCGCCCTCGATCTCGCGCGCGGTCAGGCGCGGCGCGGCCATCGGGTGCTCGCGATCGGGCTCGCGCCCGGCCCGCTGCTCGAGGAGTTCCGCGCCGTCGGGGCCGCGGCGCAGCTCGTCGAGAAGGCGCCGCGCCTCGATCCGACCGTCGTCTTGCGGCTCGCGTGGGCGCTCCGGCGCGAAGGCGTCGACGTGCTGCACACGCACAACCCGCAGCCCCTCGCGTACGGCGCGGTCGCCGCGAGGCTCGCGCGCGCGGCGCTGGTCCACACCAAGCACGGCGCCAACCCCGATCGCGGGCGCCGGCTGTGGCTCCGGCGCGCCGGCGGTCACCTCGCCGACGCGTACGTCGCGGTCTCCGATGCGACGGCGCGTGTCGCCCGCGAGAACGCCGAGTGCCCCGAGGCGCGGCTCCGGACGATCCCCAACGGCATCGATCTGACGGCGTTCGGGCCCGATCCGTCGGCGCGACGCGCGGCGCGCGCCGAGCTCGGCGTCCCCGCCGAGGCGACGGTGGTCGGCACCGTCGGCCGCGTCTCCCCCGAGAAGGACCACGCGCTGCTCGTGCGGGCGATGGGCCCGCTCCTCGGTCCGGGCGTCCGCCTCGTGATCGTCGGCGACGGCGCGGAGCTCCCGAACGTGCGCGCGCTCGCCGCCCGATCGCCGTTCGTGGTCCTCACCGGCGCGCGCCGCGACGTGCCGCGCCTCCTCGCGGCGATGGACCTGTTCGCGCTGTCGTCGCGCACCGAGGGGCTGCCGCTCGGCCTGGTCGAGGCGATGGCCACCGCGCTTCCGATCGTGGCGACCGCGGTGGGCGGCGTCCCCGAGGTGCTCGGCGGCGCGGGTCGGCTGGTCGACCGCGGCGACGAGCGGGCGCTGCGCGACGCGATCGCGGCGCTGCTCGAGGACGGCGTGGCGGCGCGGGAGCTGGGCGAGCGCGCGCGCGTCCGCGCGCGTGCCTTCGACGCCGAGGCGATGGTCGACGCGTACCTCGCCCTCTACCGCGAGGTCGCGCGGCCTCGCGCGAGGTAGTCAGGACATCCCCAGGACTGAAATACTGAAGTCCGGGGCACCGACGGCCGGGCGAAGCCCTTCGGGCTGGCGAGAGGTTGTTGCAGAAGTATCCGATTTCGCCCGGGTCCGCCTTCGGCGGCCCCGGTAATTTTGCCCTCACCCAACCCTCTCCCGGTGGGAGAGGGCTCGAGAATTCCTGCTCTTCTGGGCCCCTCTACCTCTGGGAGAGGGGGCGGGGGTGAGGGCAAATTGCCCGCGAGCGCAGCGAGCGGGCTGACTTCCGCAACAAGGTTCGTGCCGATGAAGTGCAGTGTCACCGCTGCGTCCGTTCCGCAGACGATCCACGACCGCCGTCTCGCGGCGACAACTCCAGGCCAGCCGGGGGCCTGGTGAAGTCCGAAGGACTTGAGGTGCATGCTCAGCGCTCCACCACGACGATGCGGCGCTTGCCCGAGCGCTCGGTGGGGATGTCGGCGACCCGCTCGATGCGCAGCGGCACGCCGCGCAGGTACGGCTCGAGGCTCTCGCGCAGGGCGCGCTCCTCGCCTTCGGCGAGATCGGGGGCGACCACGCGGAGGGTCACGGCGCGATCGCGGTGCTGCACGGCCTGGAACGCGCGGATCGACGCGCCGTGCGCCACCATCATCACGTTGAAGAGCAGCCCGGAGACGCGGCGCCCCTCGCCGTCGACGAGCGACTCGGTCACCCGCCCCTCGACCGCGCCGAGGCGGGGGAGCGTGCGGCCGCAGGCGCACCGCGCGCGGCTCGCCATGCGCGCGAGATCGCCGGTCGCGTAGCGGATGAACGGCATGCCGAGGTTGTGCAGATCGGTGATCACGACCTCGCCGATCTCTTCGGGGCGCGTCGGCCGCGTGCCCTCCCCCTCGCGCACGACCAGCTCGACGAGCAGGTTCTCCATCGAGAGGTGCAGGCCGTCGTGCGCCCCGCACTCCGAGGCGATGAGCATCACCTCGCGCGAGCCGTAGGTCTCGAAGACGCGCGGGCCGAACGCCTCGACGATCGCCGCGCGATCGGCCGGGAGCAGCCGCTCGGCGGCGGTGAGCACGGTGACGTCGGGCCAGCTGCGCGCTCCGCGCGCGTTGATCCACCGCGCGAGATCGGCGCCGGCCTGCGCGTAGCAGATCAACACCTCGGGCGGCCGGCGCCGCAGCTCCTCGACGACGCGCGCGAGCTCTTCGTCTCCTCGGACGCCGCAGTCGAGGTACCGCTCGCGCTTGAGCCCGCGATCGAGCGCGACCTTCAGCGCGTGCGATCGGCTCGACGACCGGCGCGCGGTCGCTTGAGCGCCGGGCGACACCGCGCCCCAGTAGTGCAGCGTGCGCGTGCCCACGCGGTGCCCCGCCCAGCCGTAGCCGCGCAGCTTCGTCGCCTGCCGCCAGTGCTCGGACCCGGCGTCGTACGCGAAAGAGAGCGGCTCCCCCGACGAGCCGCTGGTCGCCTTGCGGATGGTCGGAAACGGCGGCGCCGTCGACTTGCGCGTATCGCCGGCCGCGCGCGCGTCGCCGCGCTCGAGGAGCGGAAGGCGCGCGAGATCGGAGAGCGCGCGCACGTCCTCGGGGAGGAGGCCTGCCTCCTCCATGCGCGCGCGGTAGAAGGGCACGTGCTCGAAGGCGTGCCGAAGCAGCCGGCGCAGCGCGCCGAGCTGGATCGCCTCGAGCTCGTCGAGCGGGCGCACCTCGGTCTGCCGCAGGTACCGGAGCAGCCGCAGCGTCGGGCGCCCGCGGACGAGCCCCTCCCACGCGGGGAAGAGCGCGCGATCGATCAGCTCACCGAGCGGATCCATGCGCGACCACCGGCGGCGGGGGGAGGACGTGATCGAAGTGCGCGGCCGGATCGCCCCGGCACCCGTCCATCGCGGCCATCGCCACGTTGTACATCTCTCGCGCGGTCACGTAATGCAGCGACCAGCGCGCGCGATCGTCGAAGCCGCGGAGCGCGTCGTGCAGGGCGCGGCCCCCCTCGCCGAGCAGCGAGCGCGCCTGCGCCTCGGGCGCGCCGTGCGTGTGCACCTTGACGAACACCCACTCCGGGCGCCCCTCGACGTGGATCGCCTGCGAGACCCAGGTGGCCACGCGCGCCGGGGTCGCCGGATCGTTCGCGGTGATCGCGCTCGACTCGATGCGCACCGAGAGCGCGCCCGGGCGACGCGCGAGCGCGAGCGGCCCGGAGATCATGAGCAGCCGGTCGTCGTGGCGGCGTCCGACGCGCGCGTGCTCGGCGCGCTCGTAGGCGCGGCGGCGCGCGAGATCGCCGGCCGGCCACCAGATGCGGTTGACGACGTTCGGCTGGCACTCGTCGGGCGCCGACGGGAAGGTGAAGTCGGCGTAGCAGCCGGTCTCGAAGAGCAGCGGCAGCTCGGCGTCGACGCCGCAGTAGCGACCGTCGCGCCGCGCGTTGGCGAGGCACCAGTTGCCGTGGATGAAGCCGTAGCGCGGCCGGCCGTCGACGCCGCGCGAGAGGTGACCGTGACGCGCGAGCAGCTCGACGTAGCGCGCGAGGTCGGCGCGCAGCCCTTCGGCGGTGTCGCCGTCGTGGTGCAGGTGCAGCTCGACCTCGCCGTAGCCGGCGGCGGCGAGCTCGGCGAGCGTCGCCAGCCAGCGGTCGTCGACCTGCTCGCCCGGGAAGAAGAATGTGTGACGCGGCGGTCGTCCGTCGGCGTCGCGGTGGCGCTCCGCCATGCGCGGGTACTCCTCGCGCCAGAACCGCACGCGCGCGTCGGCGACCTCGCGCGAGGCGTAGCCCCACAGCGGCTCCCAGTGATCGCAGAGCGCGAACAGGAGGTGACGCGGGCCGGGCGCCGCGCTTCGGCGATCGGCGAGCGATCGCAGCCACCCGCCGAGCCACGTGTGGAGGTTCTTCCTCCGAAGGCCGCCCAGCACGGGTCAGCCGGCGGTCGTCTCGAAGACGCGATCGAGCCGGAGGATCTGGAAGATGGCGAGCGGCTGGCCCGCGAGGCCCTTGACCGTGACCTTGCCGCCGGAGGCGCGCACGCGCTTGAAGAGCGAGACGATGGCGCCGACGCCGGAGCTGTCGATCATGCGGAGCGCGCCCAGGTCGACGACCACGAGCTTCGGCGCCTCGTTGACGATCGCCTCGATGCTCGGACGAAGCTCGGGAGCGGAGAGCGCGTCGAGCTCGCCCTCGATGCGGAGGACCGTCGCCTGCGCGTTGCGATCGATCGAGAAATTCATGTCGACAACCGAGCGGCTGCTCCCTCTCCCACTGTGTAGGCTACCCCATGAGCCGCGTCAAAAGCGCTTTCGCAAGGAGAGCGCGTTGGGCGGGCCGGGCCGGTAGACGACTTCGTCCATGAACGCGCGGATGATGAACAGGCCCATGCCGCGCTCGGGGAGCGCGTCGAGGTCCGGGACCGGGACCGTCGACGGATCGAACGGGCGCCCGTCGTCGATGATCCGGATCTCCAGCGCGCCCTCGGCCGGCCCGACCTCGACGATCAGCTGTCCCTCGGGCAGGTCGCGGTAGGCGTGGAACAGCGCGTTGTTGAACGCCTCGCCGAAGGCGGAGACCACCTGCTCGTGGAACAGGCCGGGCCCCTCGGTGCGCGCGTCGGACGCGTAGATCTTGCAGGCCGCGGCGACGACGCGCATCGCGACGTCTCTGTACTGCAAGCTCGCGGGCACCTTGAGGACGATCACGAGAGCCAGCACCGTAGCAAGGCCGCTCGCGAGCCGCCAAACAGGCGGCAAGTCAGGGCACGATGATCGTGTCGCCCGACTGCAAGAGGAGGTTCTGCCGTAGGTCGCCGCCCTTCACGACCGCGGTGTAGCTGAAGGGGATGCGGCGCTCGCCGCGCTCGTCGCGGCGAAGGACGACGATCGCGTCCTGCTGCGCGAACGGCGTGAAGCCGCCGGCCATCGCGAGGCCCATCAGCACGGTGATCGGCTGCGTGGGCGCGAGCTCGCCGGGCTTCTGCACCTCGCCGATGACGTAGACCTTGTACGACTTGACCTCGAGCACGAGGACCGTGACCGGGACCGGCTCGCTGTAGTACTTGGCGAGCCGCGTCTCGACGTCCTTGGCGATCTCTCGCCCGGAGCGCCCCGAGGCGGGCACGTCGCCGATGAGCGGCAGCGAGACGTTGCCGTCGGGTCGGACGGTGACCTCCTGGCTGACCTCGTCGTGCTTCCACACCGACACGCGGAGCTTGTCGCCGGGGCCGATGCGGTACTCGGTCGCCTTCTCGTCCTGCCAGCGGTACGTCTGCGCGCCCGCGCAGGCGCCGAGCGCACCGAGCGCGACGACGGCGATCAGCGTCACGATCACGGCGCGCAGCAGTCGTCCGGTCACCGGTCCTTCATACCACGCCCCGCCGCGGCACGCGCCGCGGCTGCCTTCGCCTGGGCGCGCTCGCGACGGCCTCGCGGAGCACGGCGGCGAACTCGCCGGCGAGCGCGCGGCGATCGTAGCGCTCGACGTCCTTCGCCCGGAGCACGGGTGCCGCCCGCTCCTTCGGGCCCTGATCGCGGAAGGCGCGCAGCCGACGCGAAAGCGCCTCGGCGATCGCCGGCGCGTCGCGCGGCGGGAGGACCTCGCCGAGCGCGTGCGCGCGGACGAGGCGCGCGAGGGCCCCCTCGGGCGCGAGCGTCAGGATCGGCCTTCCGAGGTGCATCAGCTCGAAGATCTTCGCGGGGTAGATGCGCTCGGCGCCCGGCACCGCGTCGAGCAGGCACAGGGCGAGGTGGCTCGCCGACAGCTCCGCGAGGACCCGATCGTGCGGCACGTACCCGCCGATCTCGACGCCGACCCCCTCGAAGCCGGCGAAGGCGTCGCGCTCGGTCTCGACGATGCGGCCGAGGAAGCGCATCGACAACAGGCGCGCGAGCGCCGGATCGCGCTCGTTCAGGAGGCGCACGCCGGCGAGCAGCCCGCGCGCGCTGGTCAGCCGGAAGATCGTGCCGGCGTAGGTCACCACGAACCGGTCGGTCGGCGGCGCCGGCCTGGGGACCGGGAAATCGTCGCGGTCCCAGCCGTTGGGGACCGTGATCACCCGCGCCGGATCGAGGAACGAGAAGCGTTCGAGCAGCTCGCGACGGAAGTCGTCGGTCGCGGTGGTCACGAGGTGCGCGGCCCGCAGCAGCGCCGGCTCGAGGACGTCGCCGGCGAGGCGCGACGCGCGGCCGGCGGTCATCTCGTAGCTCGTGCGGTAGGTGCTCCACTCGTCGCGATAGTCGAGGACCACGCCCGCGCACGTGCGGGCGAGCGGCGCGAGCAGGTACTGCGAGAACGGCGGGCCGCTGATCAGCACGGCGTCGTCGCGCCGGGCGAGCAGCCGCGCGGCCAAGGCGCGGGCCGCCGCCGGGGCCCAGAGGATCTGCGCGTCGGGCACCAGCAGCGATCGCGCCGCCGACGTCGCCGCGCGCAACGCCCGCGCGCGCAGCGAGCGCCGCGTGGTCGCCGACCAGGCCGCGCTCTTCGTCGCGTAGCCCGGCTCGAAGGTCCGCGCGCGCACGATCTCGAGCTCGGGCGAGACGTCGCGGAGCAGCGACGGATCGCGCAGCGGGACCGAGGGATTCGCGACCGTCAGCACCGCGGGCCGGACGCCGTGGTCGGGCAGGTACTTCACGAGCTTGGCCATGCGCTGCACGCCGGCGCCCCCGACCGGCGGGAACGCGTAGGCGACGATCAGCGCGCGGAGCTCCACGGTGCGGTTGGTAGCACTCGGCGGCGCCGCGCGCGACGATCGCGACTTTGCGCCCGGCGCGATTCGTGAGAACCGGCCCGATGATCGAGGCAGCATGACGGCGCACAGGGAGCGGATGCGGCGGGTCGCGCGGGCGCTGCTCGCGGTGGCGATCTGGGCACACGCGCTCGGCGTCGCGTCGTTCCTGGTCGTGCTCTCCCTGTTCGGCGAGTCTTCGCGCGTCACGTTCCTGCTGCTCCACGTGCCGCGGCACCCGTGGTTGATCGCCGCCGCGCTGCTCTCGCCGATCGCGCTCGTGCAGCGGCGCTGGGTGCTCGTCGCGGTCGAGGCGGTGGCGCTGCTCGTCACCCTCTTCCCGCTGATGGGCATGCGGGTCGGCTGGTCACGCTCCGAGCGCGGGCACCGCCTGCGGGTGCTCACGTACAACGTCTTCTTCGGCAAGCTCGGGCGACCGCAGCTGGTCGAGGAGATCGCGGCGAGCGGCGCCGACGTCGTCGTCCTGCAGGCGTCGCCGGCCTCGCTCGCGGAGCGCCTCGCGCAGCGCATGCCCGGCCCGACAAGCTACAAGGCGCGCTACGACGGCGAGTTCGTGATGGTGACGCGGCTGCGGGTGCGCGACGTCGAGGTGCCCGAGCCGCTCGCCGACGGCACGCCGGCGATGTGGGCGCGCTACGCCCTCGAGGGGCCGGGCGGCCCGTTCCAGGTGGTGAGCTTCCACCCGTTCTCGCCGCGCGCGGGCATCTTCGATCGCGAGGATCCGCGCATCGGCGTCGACATCCGCGACCGGCAGGTCGCGTCCGCGGTCGCGGCGACCGCGCGCACCAGCGAGCCGTTCGTGCTCGCCGGCGACTCCAACCTGCCCGGGCTGAGCGCGCTGCACCGGAAGCACCTCTCCGGCATGCGCGACGCCTTCGACGACGTGGGCTTCGGCTTCGGCTACACCTTCCCCGCGAAGTACCCGTGGATGCGCATCGACCGCGTCCTCGGCGGCAAGGTGCGGTTCCTCTCGGTCGCCGTCGGCGCGCGCGGCGCGTCCGACCACCGCTCGGTGGTGGCCGACTTCGAGCTCGAAGCGCCATGAGCGGACGGCTCGTCGCGCTGCTCGCCGGCCGGCGCGCGACGGTGGCCATCGTCGCCGCAGGGCTCTTCGTGCGGGTCGTCGTGCTCGCCCTCCTCACGCACACGCCGCTCGCCGACGACGCCGCCGACTACCACGAGGCCGCGCGGCTGCTCGCCTCCGGGGCGCCCCACGAGCCGGAGTGGCCGCCCGCGCTGCCGCTGCTATTGGCCGCGTTCCACGCGGTGCTCGGCGCGTCGGAGCTGGTCTCGCGCGTCGCCGTGCTGACGCTCGTGGTGCCGTTCGCCCTCGTGCTGGTGTCGCTCGCGCGTCGGCTCGGTCGGCCGCTGGCCGGCAACCTCGCGCTCGCCGCGTTCGCGTTCACGCCGTCGTTCGTGCTCTTGTCGGTCACGCCGCTCACCCAGCTGCCGACGGCGACGCTCCTGCTCGTCACCCTGTGGCTGGCCTTGTCGCTCGCCGAGGCGCCGCGCGCGGCTTCGCGCGGAGCGCGGCGCTCCGCTTGGACGGGCGCGCCGCACGCCGCGGCTCTCGGCGGCGCGCTCGGCGCCCTCGTGCTGGTGCGACCGTCGAACGCCCTGCTCGCGCTGGTCGTGGTGGCTTTTGCGCTCCTTCGCGTGCGACGGCCGGTGACGCTGCTCGCGCCCCTCGTCCTCGTGCTCGTCGTCGGCGCGTGGGAGCTGCGCGCGACCTCGCTCGCGGGGCGGTTCGTCTTCGTGAACACCGCCAACGCGCGCAACCTCTACTACGGCAACAACCCGTGGACGCCCCTTTACCGCACGTGGTGGTTCGGCTCGCACAAGGCGGGCGAGCCGGGGGTGCCCGCCGGGTTCGTGCTCGATCACGCGCGCATCGGCGCGCTGCCGCCCGCCGAGCGGGATCCTGCGTTCACCGCCGCGGCGGCCGCGCACGTGCGCGCCAGGCCGGATCTCTTCGCGGTCCGCACGTTCGCGCGCGCGCGGACCTTCTTCGCGTTCGACACGTTCACCGGGGCGCAGCTCGTGCGCAAGCGCGGCGCGAAGCTCGCCGGCGTCGCGGTGCTCGGGGCCGACGCGGTCTCTTGGATCGCCATCGCCGGCCTCGCGCTCCTCGGCCTCTGCGCCGCGCCGCGAGATGACGGCGAGCGGGCGCTCCGTCGCGTGGCGGGCGCGCTGACCTTGCTCTACGCGCTGCCCTACTTCGTGTCGTTCGCGCACCCGACGTATCACTTCCCGATCGCGCCCCTCCTCGGGCTCATCGGCGCGGTCGCGCTCGCGCGGCGGCTCGAGGAGGGCGGCTTCGCCGTCGATCCTCGTCGCCGCAAGCTCCTGGTCGTCGCGGGGCTCGCGCTGCTGCTGGTGCAGGCCGAGTGGATCGTCCACATGGCCGAGCGGGTGTGATCAGGCCGCTGCGCTCGAGGGAGCGCCCGTCTCCGCGCGCCGCGCGCGCGCCGCGGCGACCAGGGAGAGGAACTCGCGGGTGGTGCCGCGCGCCAGCGTGAACGCGCCGACCACGTAGCCGAGCACGCCGGCGGCGATCTCGAGCAGCAGGCCGACGACCGGCGCGCGCAGGCCGAGCGAGGCCAGCGCCCATCGCGCGCCGAGCACCGCGAGCACCATCGGCACGCAGGCGAGCAGCGCGGGCACGCACCGGCCGAGCAGCGTGGTGATGCGGATCCCGTCGGTCACCTGGATCGTCCACTGGGCGGCGAGCAGGTACGCGCCGAAGCCGAGCCCCACCGAGAGGCAGGCCCACAGCGGGCCGAGGCGGCCGAGGGTGAGCAGCGCCCCGACGAGCACGATCAGCTTGAGGAAGGAGCCGATCATCTCGACGCGCGGGCGATCGTTGGCGAGCAGGTACGCGGAGACCTGCCAGTTGAGCGGGCGGATCACCGACAGCACGCAGAGGATGGTGAGCATCGGCGCGACGCTCGCCCACGCCGGACCGAGCGCGATCGGCACCAGCGTGGAGGCGATGGCGCCGAAGCCGATCGCCGCGGGGAAGACGACGAACGCGAGGATGCCCGTCGACGAGACCAGCGCCTCGCCGCGGCCGGCGCGATCCATGCGGGCGAACGAGGGGAGGAGCACCTCGCCGACCTGTTCGCCGATCTGATCGGCCGGGACGTCGGCGAGGTTGTAGGCGACCTGGTACTGCCCCATCACCTGGATGCCGAAGAGATACGAGAAGAGCAGGTTGTCCCAACGCGAGGCGGCGAAGACCGCCAGCGAGCCGAGCCAGATGGGCACGCCGAAGCGAAGCACGCGCCGGTAGGTCGCGCGCTCGAGCCGGTGCGGCGAGAGCCACGAGGCCATGGGGACGGCGCCGACGTACAGCGCCGCCCGGAGCGCGCTGCGCAGCACGTTGGCGAGCACGATGGCCATGCCGCCGAACCCGGCGATCGCCAGGGCGAGGGAGGCGACGGTGAACGCGAGATCGCCGGCCGCCCGCGCCCCCGCGATGCGGCGAAAACGCATGGAGCGCGAAAGCAGCCGCTCGGGCACGTAGCCGATGCGATCGAGCATCACCGAGAGCGCGAGGCCGGGCACGTACAGCGCCGCGCGCGGCGCGTGGAACGCGGCCGACAACGGCGCGGCGAGGAGCAGCATCGCGAACAGCGCCACCACGCCGATGACGAGGTGGAAGGCCGTGATGTGGAAGACGGTCTTCGGACCCTCGTCGGGCTTGGCGACCACGTAGTTGCCGACGCCCACGGTCGACAGCTGGTTCGCGGTGAACACCAGGACCACCGCCGCGCCGACCTCGCCCACGATGTCGGGCGTGAGGTAGTGCGTGATGGCGACCGATCCGACGAGCCCGAGGACGCGGGTCACCAGCCCGGCCGCGATCGTCCACCCGGCGCTGCGCACCGCGCGCGCCTGAACGGACTGGACGGCCTCCGCGGTCATCGGCCCGCGAGGGACTAGCACAGCTGGCGTGCGGTATGCTCGCGCGCGTCCTCCGCTCCCGTTCGCAGCCCGATGCCGACGACGCCGCCGCCCCCTTCCACGACCGACGTCGCCGCCCAGGTCGCCGTGGTCTCCGGCGTCGACTCGAACGTGTTCGTCACCCAGCGCTCCGACGGCTCCGCGGCGCGCCACCCCGCGGCGTTCGTCGGGCTCGAGGGCTCGTACGGCCTTCGTCGAGCGGGTCGGCTCGCCGAAGAGATAAAGGACGTGCGGGTCTTCGGCCGCCTGCAGCAGTACGCGCCGCTCGGGCCCTCCTTCGAGGGGCGCGAGGGGCGGGTGGGGCTCGCGTGGCTGGGCGCGACGCGCCTCGGCTGGCGCACGATGGTGACGACCACCAGCATCTCCACGCTCGGCTCGGTGCAGGCGGCGCGCGGCACCGACGGGGCGAAGGTCTCGTTCGATCCGCTCTCCACCCGGCGCACCGCGTGGATCACCTCCAACGCCGCGGTGCTCGCGCACCAGGTCTCGCGCGCGTGGCTCTTCGCGCGGCGGGTCGGGGTCGAGATCGGCGGGACGGTCCGCGACGAGGTGCCGGGCCGCGCGGGGTCGGTGCACCGCGGCTTCGACTACATCGTCGGGTCGACGCGCACGAGCCTCGCCAGGCGCGTCAGCGCGCGCACCACGGTGGAAGGAGCGCTGCGCCTCGATCGCATGCACACCGCGTACGTGCTCGATCGCTCGGCGACGCCGCGCAACGTCGGGCCGCTCGACAGCGTGTCCGCGACCTTCACCCTCGGCGCCGTGCATGCGCGCACCCGCGCGCTGACCGCGCTCGGCGAGGCGGGCGTCAGCCTCGCCGTCCCGCGCATCGGCGATCCCGCGCTGGTGTTGCCGGCGGTCAGCGCGGGCCTGGTGCACGCGACGACCAGCTGGTCGGCGTCGGCGCTCGCGGGCTTCCAGTACGCGTTCACCGATCCGCGCGTCGGCCCCGGGCCGGCGAGCACCGTCACGCTCTCGCTGGTCGGCCGGCCGCTCGGCGGGGCCGCCCACGAGGATCTGTACCTGATCGCCGAGGCCGCCGGGCAGAGCACCAAGGTCGTCGCCGGCACCAACGACGGCGCGCGGGTCGACGCCGGGACCGCGTCCGTCGAGGCGCGCTACAACCTCGGCCAGGGCTTCGGCCTGCTCTGCGGCTACGACTTCCGCTTCGGCCGCTTCACCGGTCCGAGCGCGCCGCCGCCGTTCGTGCGGCACGTGGTGTTCCTCGGGCTGTCGCTCGCCTGGTCCGGCGAGGGGCGGATCGCCCCGATGGCGACGCTGGTGCGCCCGACCGACCCGATCCCGATCGGTCGGTGAGAGGGTGTTCCACAGAAAGCGCCCTGCTGCGGCCCATCATCCAGGCGCATGGTTGAACGCGGACGCCTTCGGCGCCGCTTGGTGGCTGCTTCCTCGGCGCGGAATCCTCGGCGTACCTCCAGTACGCCTCCGGTGTCCGCGCCTCCGGGTCACCAGCATCTGCGCCCGTCTGATGTGCCTCGCGACGGGCTTTTCTGTGGAACCCCCTCTGAACGGAGTATGGTCGTCCCGATGACACCGCCCTTCGTGTCGATCGCGGTGCCGTGCCTGAACGAAGAGCGCTACGTCGAGGCGTGCCTCGCGGCGCTGCGGGCGCAGGACTATCCGGCCGAGCGCCTCGAGATCCTGGTCGCCGACGGCGGGAGCACCGATCGCACGCGCGAGATCCTGCAGACGATCGTGCGCGAAGATCCGCGCGTGCGCGTCGTCGACAACCCCGGTCGCATCCAGGCCGCGGGCCTCAACGAGGCGATCCGGCGCGCCCGCGGCGACGTGGTGATCCGCGCCGACGTGCACGCGGACTACGCGCCCGACTACGTCCGTCGCTGCGTCGAGGTGCTCGACGAGACGGGCGCGTGGAACGTGGGCGGCGCCGCCCGCCCGCGCGCCAAGGGGCCGTTCCAGGCCGCCGTGTGCGCCGCCTTGAAGAGCCCGCTCTCCTTCGGCGGCTCGAAGTACCGCGACGAGCGCAACGAGGGCTGGGTCGAGAGCGTGTTCCCCGGCGCGTTCCGGCGCGAGGTGTTCGAGGAGGTCGGCCTCTTCGATCCGAAGGCGATCACCAACGAGGACGCCGAGATCAACCAGCGCATCTGGGCGCACGGCGGGCGCGTGTGGCTCAGCCCGAAGATCGTCGTGCACTACTACCCGCGCGACAGCTTCGGCGGGCTCGCGCGCCAGTATTTCAAGTACGGCGTCGGCCGCGCGCGCACGCTCCTCAAGCACGGCCGCTTCCTCTCGGTGCGCCCGGCGGTGCCGTTCCTCGCGCTCACCGGGGAGCTCGTCCTCGCGATCGCCGCGCCGCCGGTCGCCGCGATCGCCGCCTCCGCGTACGCGCTCGTCACGCTCGTCGAAGCGGTGCGCGTCGCCCACGGCGAAGGCTTCCGCGCGGTGCCGGTGGTGTGGGCGATCTTCCCCGTCCTCCACGTCTCGCACGCCATCGGCTTCGCGTCCGGTCTCGTGCGCTACGCGCTCTCTCCCGACTGGCCCCGCGCGGCGCCGGCGTAGGTCCGACGTGGCGATCCTCGGCGCGCTCGTCCTCGTCGTGTTCTTGCTGATCCGGCCGATGGAGATCGTGCCGGCGATCGCGCAGCTGCGGCCGCTCGAGGTCCTCACGCTGTTCATCGCGCTCGGCGTGACGTGGGACGTCTTGGTCCGTCGCCGTCGGCTCGTGCTCTCGCCGCAGGTCCCCTGGCTGATCGCCTTCCTCGGGTGGAGCTTCGCGGTCACCATCGCCAAGCTCGGAAAGGAAGGGTTCGGCGTCGCGTGGGCGACGATCACGCTCGCCGCGATCTTCATGGTGCTGGTCGGGCTCGCCGCCGTCACGCGCGAGCGGCTGCGCGCGCTGGCCGCGGTCCTCGTGGCGTGCCTCGCGACGATCTCGGTCGTCGCGGTGCACCAGGGCGTGCAGCCGCCGCAGTGCATCGAGGTGCGCGACGAGCCCGGCGAGGGCGAGGAGTGGACGCCCGACGGCCGCGAGTGCGAGGGCGCACGCGCTTGCGAGAACAACGGTCGGCCCGACGTCGACTACGTGTGCGAGCGCGTGGGCATGCTCGGGACCTTCTCCACCGGGCGCCGCGTGCGCTACCGCGGGCAGCTCGCCGATCCCAACGAGCTGTCGGTGTTCGTCGGCGCGGTGCTGCCGTTCCTCTTCCTCCTCACCGGGGCGCCCGGGGCGCGCGGGGCGCGCGGCGCGCTCGGTCGGGCGCTGTCGATCGCGCCGATCGTCGCCGTCTCGCTCGGGGCGGTGGTGCTCGCGCAGTCGCGCAGCGGTCAGATCGTGCTCGGGACGATCGCGCTCGTGGCGTTCGTGCGCCGCTACGGGGCGGCCGGGTCGATCGTCGCGGCCGCGGTGTCGCTGCCGGTCGTGCTCCTCTCGTGGCGCGAAGGGGCCGAGGCCGACGCGTCGTCGCTCGAGCGCGCGACCATCCTGTTCGAGGGCATCGATCTGGTGCGCGCGCACCCGTTGCTCGGCGTCGGCGTCGCGCAGTTCGTGCACGAGATCTCGATCCCCTTCACCGCCCACAACTCGTATCTGCTCGTCGCGGCCGAGCTCGGTCTGCCGGGGCTGCTCCTGTGGAGCGGCCTCTTGTGGTCGTCGCTGAAGATCGCGGTGGAGGTCGCCGAGCGGCCGCCGCCCGGGCTCGATCCGCAGCTTCAGCGCTTCGCCGAGGCGCTGGCGATCTCGCTCCTCGGGGTGTTCGTCGGCGTGTACTTCCTGTCCTTCAGCTACAAGCAGCTCCTGTTCGTCTGGCTCGGGCTCGCGTTCGCGCTGCACGGCGCCGTGCGCGCGCAGGCGCCCGACTTCCGCGTGACGATGACGCGGCGCGACCTCCTCGGCATCGCGGCGTTCTCCCTGGCCATCCTCGCGTCGGTCTGGATCGTGAGCCGCGCAGGCGTCGCGGGCTGACGGGGCCGTGCTGGCGTGCCGCGCGCCCGGGAAGTATGGTGGGCGGCCCGCGCGGGGCAGCGATGACGACGTCGGGATCGACCACGAATGACCCTGCCGGGCCGGGGCCCGCCGAGCGGCTCGCCCGCACGCTGGTGCTCGCTCGGCGGGGCAAGACGTTCGTGCTCGGCGCGGTGCTCGTGTTCGTGCTCGGCCTCGCGCTCGCCGTCGCGGTCACGCTGCGGGTGAGGCGCAGCTACCTCTCGGAGTGCACGTTCGCGGTCCGCGCCGCCGAGGCGCCGGGCGACCACGACAGCGCCGACTCCTCGTCGAAGCGCGCCGCGCGCCTCAAGGACATGGTCCACGAGCGCGCCCGCCTCGAGGCGGCGATCCGCAAGTTCAACCTCTACCCGTCGGTGGTCGAGGGGCAGGGCATCCTCGACGCGGTCGAGATCATGCGGCCGCACGTCGGCCTGCGCGCGCGAGAGAGCGGTCGCTACGTCGTCTCGTTCGACACGACCGAGATCGACGGCGTCGATACGCGCGATCTGGTCCGACAGGTGACGCAGCACCTCGCCGAGTCGATCGCCGAGGACTACCTCGGCGGCAGCATGAACGAGCTGCGCACCTCGACCACCTTCCTTTTGAAGGAGGTCGCGTCGGCCAACGATCAGATCGACGACCACATCAAGAAGGTCACCGTCTTCCTCGCCGCGCACCCCGAGTTCGCCATCGATCTGGCGGCCACCGGCGGCTCCGTCGGCCTCACCGGCCTCGGGATCAAGAGCGCCAAGGCCGTCGACTCGAGCGCCGTCGCGATGAAGCAGACCGACCCGGTCCTCGCCGCCCTGTGGCGACAGCGCGCACGCCTCGAGGCCGATCTGCGCGCTCCGCCGGTCTTCGCGGCGCCCGGCTCGCTCCCGCGCGATCAGGCCGTGGCGCAGCTCGACGCGGCGACCAAGGCGTACGCCGAGGCGCAGGCCGATCTGGTCACCAAGTCGGGCAAGCTCACGGCGGAGCACCCCGATCTGCAGAGCGCGCGGGCCGCGGTGGCCCTCGCGTCCAAGCAGCTGCAGGAGGCGCGCGCGCGCCTCGCCTTCATCGACGGAAAGGGCGACGGAAAGGGCGACGGAAAGGGCGAGAAGGGCGCCGCCGCGCCCGACGACGCGCAGGCCGCGAAGCTGCGGCAGGTAATCGCGCAGATCGCCGCGCGCGAGGCGCAGCTCGCGAAGGTGGGCGCCAAGCCGGCTGCGAGCGCCGAGCCTGCGCCTGTCGATCTCGCCGCGAGCCCGCAGGTCACGCTCGAGGCCGACTGGGCGCGCCTGCTGCGCGGCCTCGCGCAGCTCGCGCTCAAGGCGGCCGAGGCCGCGAAGGCCGATCTGGTCTCGATCGTCGAGCCCGCCTACCGGCCGACGCGGCCGATGAAGGGGCGCCGCGCGATGACCGCCGTCCTCGGCGGGGCGAGCGCCCTCGCCTTCGCGCTGCTCTACGTCCTCCTGCGCGTGATGGTCGACGATCGCGTGCACGACGCCGGCGATCTCGAGGGCCTCGTGCCGGTCGTCGGCACCGTCGTCGGTCCGCCCGCCGAGGTGCCGGCGCGCGCACAGGCGATCGCCGCGCTGGCGCGCACCAGCGGGGCGCGTCCCGGCGCCATCGTCGTCGATCGCACGCAGGTCGAGGACGAGCCGTTCCCCGGCTGGCCGATCCGCGTGCTTCCGGCGCTGGCCACGCCGCAGTCGAAGGCGATCCTCGCGGTCATCGGCGACGATCCGAAGACGGTCTCCTCGCTACGCGTGTTCCGCCACCGGCTCGAGCTGCTGCACGCCGAGGGCATGCGCACGTTCGCGATCACCAGCGCGCGCGACGGCGAGGGCAAGAGCACCGTCGCGGCGCAGCTCGCGCTCGTCCTCTCCGAGTCGCAGCGCGCGCGCGTCGCCCTGGTCGAGGGGAACCTGCAGCGCCCGCGCCTCGCGCAGCTCCTCGGGTTCTCGGTGCCCGCCGGCGCCGGCCTCTCCGCGCAGATCATGAGCACCATGCGCGGCGACGTCACGCCGTGGTGCCTGATGGCGGTCGGCCCCTCGATCCACGTGCTCGCGGAGTCGTCGAACGAGCCGGGGCACCCGCGCGCGCTGCACAGCGCGTTCTTCCAGGACGTCCTCGCGCTGCTCGCGCAGGTCTACGACTACGTGATCATCGACGGCCCGAGCGTGCTCGGCGGCGGCGACGCGAACGCGCTCGAGACCGCGGTCGACGGCCTGCTCGTCGTCGCCCGGGAGGGCGCATCGCGCAAGAGCGATCTCCGGTTGGCGCTCAAGCAGCTCGGCACGCGCAAGGTGATCGGCGTCGTGATGGTCGAGACGACGGCGTCCGACGCCTGAGAGGCGTGTTCCACAGAAAGCGCCCTGCTGCGGCCCATCATCCGGGCGCATCGTTGAACGCGGACGCCTTCGGCGCCGCTGGGGGGGCGCTTCCTCGGCGCGGAATCCTCGGCGTACTTCCAGTACGCCTCCGGTGTCCGCGCCTCCGGGTCACCCGCATCTGCACCCGTCTGATGGGCCTCGCGACGGGCTTTTCTGTGGAACACCCTCTGAGCGTTCACGGCCAGCGGATCAGCGTCGCGCCCCACGAGTAGCCGACGCCGAACCCGACCAGCATCACCCGGGCGCCCGACGGCAGACGCCCCTCGGCGGCGGCGTCGCACAGCGCGATGGGGATGGTCGATGACACGGTGTTCCCGCAGCGCCGCATGCCGACGAAGAACTTCTCGCGCGGGATGCGCAGCTTGTTTCGCAGGTGCTCGAGCATGAACTCGTTGGCCTGGTGGAACACGAACAGATCGACGTCGTCGAGCCGGCACGCAGCGCGCTCGAGCAGCTGCGCGATCAGCGGCGGCACCACGCGCAGCGTGAAGGTGAAGATCTCGGGGCCGTTCATGTGCAGCGTCGGGCGCTCGCCGCCGGGGCCGTGCCGGAACCCGCCGCGCGCCACGATGAGGTGCTCGGCGCCGCGGCCGTCGGTGCCCACGGCGAACGGGCCGAGCGCGTCGCGATCGCCCTCGGTTCGCTCGATCAGGGTGGCGGCGGCGCCGTCGCCGAAGATCGTGCGCACGCCCTTGTCCTCGCGGTCGAGCACCTTCGAGTACGTGTCGGCGGTGAGGAACAGCACGCGCTCGGCCTGCCCGCTCTCGACGAGCCCCTTGGCGAGCCCGAGGCCGTAGACGTAGCCGGAGCAGCCGAGGTTGAGATCGAGGGCGCCGGCCGTCGTCGGGAGGCCGAGCCGGCTCTGCACGAGGCACGCGGTCGTCGGCAGGAAGTGATCGGGCGTCTGCGTGCAGAGCAACAGGTAGTCGACCTGGTCGGGCTGCACGACGCCGCGCACGAAGAGCTTCGTGGCCGCGGCGACCGCGAGATCGGAGGCGCACTCGCCTTCGGCCGCGATGCGACGCTCGTCGATGCCCGTCTTGGAGGCGATCTTCTCGACCGACCACTCGGGGTGTTCGCGCGCGAGATCGTCGTTGCTCAGGCGCGCTTCGGGCAGGTGGTAGTCGACGGCGCGGATCGCGGCGCGGATCATCCGGCCTTCTTCGGCTGAACGAGCGCGTAGAGATCGTCGACGGTGTTGCAGCGGCGCACGTCGTCGGGCGACAGCGTGACGCCGTAGTCCTCATCGGCGAGCGAGAGGAAGGCGAGCACCGCGAGCGAGTCCCAACCCTGGAGCTCGACGTAGCGCTCGGCGCCGGTGAGGCTGTTCTGCGCGAGCTCCTGCATCGCCTCGAGCTTGTTCAAGAACGCTTCCCTGCTCATGGACTCCCCTCGGGTTCGGCCGCTCGGCGGCCGTCCGGCCGCGGCAAGGATGCGATCTTCTTCGCGGGATTGCCAGCGATCAGCGAGTACGGAGGGACCGTGCCGCGCACGATCGAGCCGGCGGAGATGACGCATCCGTCGCCGATCACGGTGCCGGGGAAGATGATGCAGCGGCCGCCGATCCACACGTCGTCGCCGATGGTGATCGGCCGCACCTCGGCGTCGGAGGGGGGCGCGCCGGCGGCGCGCGCGGCGGCGTCGTGCACCGGGTGACCGTTGGAGTCGAAGAACCACGAGCCGGCCGAGAGGCGGCAGCGCTTGCCGATGCGGATGGCCTTCGCCACCGTGAACGTGCAGTCGTGACCGATCTCGGTGCGATCGCCGATCTCGAGGGTCGGGTGATCGCTGAAGCGCGAGGCGAAGCTGAAGCTGCACTTGCCGTCGATCGCCACGTCGTCGCCGACGATCAGATCGCCGCTCCCCTGCACCCAGTGGATGAAGTTGTCGGTGCGCAAGCGGCGCCCGTAGCGCTTGCAGGCCGCCTTGAACATCGGCTCCGCGACGAGGACGCGGAACGAGAAATCGTACGCGTCTCGGGCCGCGACGTAGGCGAGGCGCAGCGGCACCACGACCGCGCGCGGGGCGGGCACCGAGACGCTCCTCGCTCCCCGGTACACGGTGCGGACGGTGCGCGCGACCGGGTGCTCGGAGCGCGCGAAGAAGCGGCGGAGGCTGACCATGGCTGGGGCGTCCTAGCACAGCTCGCGCCCGCCCTCAGTCGGCGACGATGCTAGTACCGCCGGCCGGAAATTTGGCCAGGGACGTTCGATGACGGAAGCGGTCACGGAGGCGGACGCGGTGACGGCAGCGGTAGCGATTGCGGGAGCGGACCACGGATCGCGAGCCCATCCCGCTGACCGCTGCCGCCGCCGCTCACGCTTCCGCTCCCGCGCCCGCTACCGCTGCCGCGTACCGCGGCCCATCGCTCGAAGTATGCGGACACTTCCGGCCGGCGGTACTCGGATCGCCGGCGGCCCAGTGGTCGTAGACCGCCGACGACTCGCCCGTGATCCAGCGGAACGAGGACTTCGCGCTCGGCGCCGTGGAGTCCTTGATCAGCCCGATCCAGCGATCGCCGGTGCCCCGGCCGGCGGCGACGCCCTGCTCGGCGCCGGAGGTGATCGCGGCGAGGTGCGCGCCCCTGGCGATGCAGGCGTCGCGCTGCGCGGCGAAGGTGCCGGTCGCGGCGATCGGGAAGTAGCAGTGGCCGCCCGAGAGGACGCCGCCCGGATCGGTGCACGGGACCACGGCGGCGTCGGCGGCGTCAGCGGCGTCGGCGTCGCGGGCATCGGGCGCGTCGGCGACGTCGCTCCCGACGTCGACCACGCCCGTGTCGACGGCGACGTCGGCGAAGGTGTCGGCAACGACGGACGAGTCCGCCGGCGTGTCCGCCGAGGTGTCCGCCGACGTGTCGGTCGATGTGTCCTCGGCGATGGTGTCCAGGATCGCGTCGGACGAGACGGTGGTGTCGCTCGCGGCGTCGTCTCGCGACAGGAGCTCGTCGCCCCCGAGCCCCGCACGATCGAACGCGCAGCCGCCGACCGTCAGGGCGACGAGCGCGACGACCAGGTGACGCATCGCAAGAATCGTAACCTGTCCGTCACGTTCCAAAGCGACGATTCGGCCGGACGGGACCGTGCTTTCGCCTCGCCGCCTCCGCCGTCGCGTGGCATGCTCGCGCTGCATTAGGCGCATGGCGACGCGATTCGATCATTCTCGCCTGGACGACCTGGGCGAGCCCGCGACGATCGCGCCGGCGAAGCCGGGGGCGAACGCGCGCGCCCTGCCGGTGTCGCCCGCGGTCCAGCCGCCGACGGAGTTCGCGTCGGCCGAGCGCGCGTCGGCCGAGGAGCTCGACGCGTCGATCGCCGCGCTCGCGCGGCACCCCTTGCTGCAGACGGTTCTCGACGTCGCCGGCGTCTCCATCGCCGTGCTCAACAAGCACCGACAGATCCTCTACGCCAACGGGCACTTCCTCGCCGAAGCGGGCGGCGGCGACAGCGCGTCCTTCGTCGGGCAGCGCGCGGGCGAGGCGTTCGGCTGCATCCACGCGCGGCAGAGGCCGGGCGGCTGCGGCACCGCGTCGGCGTGCAGCTCGTGCGGCTCGGTGCTCGCGGTGCTGACCAGCCAGCGCGCGCGAGGCGTCGTGGAGCGCGACTGCTTCATGTCCGTGGTCCGCGAGGAGATGCTCCAGGGCCGCGAGCTCAAGGTCCGGGCCTCGCGCCTCGAGATCGACGGCGAGGAGTTCACCGTCCTCGCCATGCGCGACATGAGCGCCGACAAGCGACGCGAGGCGCTCGAGAGCGTCTTCCTCCACGACGTCGGCAACACCATCTCCGGTCTGCAGGGCTGGCTGCGCACGCTCGAGAACGGCACGCACGACCGCGAGCACGCGCTCGCGCGCATCCGGCTCCTCGCCGATCGGCTGTGCCGCGAGATCGAGGACCACCGCACGCTGATGGAGGCCGAGAACGGCTCGCTCGAGCTGAAGCTCTCGGCCGTCGACGTCCACGCCACGCTCGATACGGCCGCCGCGACGCTCGACGGTCACCCCCTGGCGCGCCGTCGCCAGCTCGAGATCCGACGCGGCGCGCTCACCGGCACCATCGTGACCGACGAGTCGCTCCTCGTACGCATCCTCGTGAACATGCTGAAGAACGCGCTCGAGGCGACGCCCGAAGACGGCGTCGTGAAGGCCTGGGCCGACGTCACGGCGGACGGCGTCGAGGTCCGCGTGTGGAACGAGGGGACCATGCCGCCCGCGGTGGCGACGCAGGTGTTCAAGCGTTCGTTCACCACCAAACCCGGCGGCGGTCGCGGCCTGGGCACCTTCAGCATGAAGCTGTTCGGCGAGCACTATCTCCGCGGTCAAGTCGGGTTCGAGAGCGCCGCCGGCGCGGGCACGACCTTCTTCATCCGCCTCCCGAGGAAGTGAGTCACGGGCAGCCGTCGGCCCATCGCTCGACGGTGACGGCGAGCGCGGCCGCGCCGCCGAGCGCGGAGCGGTTGGAGCGCTCGGCGCAGGTCGCGTCCTTCTCGACGGTCGACCACGCCCCGCGCGTGACCTTGTAGAAGAACCACTTGCCGCGCGGGACCTCCAGCGTGCCGGTGGCGACGTCGCCGGTCCGGTCGAGCGGGCGGTGCGTCCAGCCCCAGGCGGAGCTGGCGACGTGGATCGCGGTGCTCGTCGAGGTCCCCGCGGGGACCTGCACGGTGATCGGCACCTTCACCGTGCCGTCTTCGTCGAGCGTCTTGTCGTAGACGACCTCGAGGGTGAAGGTCGCACGCGCGCCGAGGTCGACGACGAGCGAGCGAGCGTTCGCGTCCCACGAGTACGCGTCCTTGGCGAGCGTGACGCCGTCGAGCTTCACCGAGCCGACGCCGCGATCGACGCGGCGCAGTCGCAGGACCGTCCGCTCGTGCTTCGGGGTGTACGTGCCCTCGCGGGTGGCGCGCAGGCGCGCGCCGTCGCCGGTCGGCTCGAACGACAGCAGCGTGCGCGACGACGCGCCGCCCGCCTTGCCGTCGTCCTCGTAGAGCACGAACGAGCCGGCGCGCGCGCCCGAGAAGACGTCGAGGAGCAGCGGCGCGTCGGGCTTCTCGCCGGCGTGGGCCATGCGCACCGTGCGCGGGACGATCGCCCCCTCGCGCGCGAACATCGGCAGCGCGTCGAGCGGCAGCGGCTCCGGATCGGTGGTGAGCGTGAGCGTCTTGCCGCCGTCGTGGGAGGCGCCGGAGTGCAGCTCGAACCAGCGTCCGCTCGGCAGGTACAGGCTGCGCTCCCGCGCGCCCTTGGCGAGGATCGGCGCGACGAGCAGCGACGGACCGAGCATCGCCTGATCGGCGATGGCGTGCGTGCGCGGATCGTCCTGGAACTCGAATACCAGGGGCCGCAGGATGGGCGCGCCGGTCTCGCTCGCCTCGTGGAACACCGAGTAGAGGTAGGGCGAGAGCTCGTAGCGCCAGCCGATCAGCGCGCGTGACGCGTCCTCCACCTCGCGCCCGAACGACCACGGCTCCTGCCGCTTCGCGTCCTTCTCGGCGTGCGCGCGGAAGAACGGCGAGATCGATCCGAGCGCCATCCACCGGGCGAACAGCTCCGGCGTCGACTCCTCGCGGCCGGAGTACCCGCCGACGTCGCTGCCCGCGAACGGCATGCCGGACATGCCGAGCTGCAGGAGCATGGGCAGCGTCATCGACAGCGAGGTCCACGTGCTCGGCGCGTCGCCCGTCCACACCGCGGCGTACCGCTGCGAGCCGGCGAACGCGGCGCGCGAGAGGATGAACGGGCGCTCGGTGGGCGCCGCCTCCTTCATGCCCTCGAACGTCGCCTTGGCCTCGAAGAAGGCGTACGCGTTGTGGAGCTCGGCCATCGTCGTCGCGCGACCGTCGCCGTCGCACGTCACCTCGTCGGGGACGGTGCCGCCGGCGAAGTTCGCCGGCTCGTTCATGTCGATCCAGAGGCCGGAGACGCCGCGACCGACCATCCCCCCCGCGAGCTTGCTCCACCACGCGCGCGTCTTCGCCGCGCTGAAGTCGGGGTAGACCGAGGGGCCCGGCCACACCACGCCCTCGTACGGCGCGCCGCTCGCGCTCTTCAGGTAATGACCGCCTTCGAGCCCGGCGGCGTACACGTCCCAGCCCGGATCGATCTTGATGCCGGGATCGACGATCGCGTGCGCGTGGAACCCGAGCGCGCCGAGCTTCGCGAAGAGGTCATCGGGCGCGGCGAAGCGGATCGGATCGAACGTGAACGTCCGGAACCCGCGCATGTGCTGGATGTCGAGGAAGATGCCGTCGGCGGGGATCTTCGCGTCGCGGAACCTCTTGGCGACCTCGAGCACTTGCGCGGCGGAGCAGAACGGACGCTCGGAGGGCGCGCCGTCGCACGGTTCGTCCAAGCGCGATTGATGGAACCCGATCGCCCACGGCGCCGGCATCGGCATGCGGCCGGTCACCCGCGAGTGGCGGCGCAGCACCTCGCGCAGCTCGGGGCCGGGCAGGAGGTACTGATCGATGGCGCCGCCCTTGGCGACGGCGCGGAGCTCGTTCGGCGCGGCGGCGGCGCCGATCTCGAAGCGCATGCGGTGCGTGTCGTGGGTGAAGACGCCGAGCGCGCGCCGCTCGCGGAGGGAGACGTAGAAGGGGAGCGACTCGTAGAGGTTCGGCGCGTCGGGCGGGAAGCCCTTGTGGGCGTCGACGTACGCGTCGGTGTTCCATAGATCGACGCGCGCGCCGCGCAGGTCGAGGCCCTTGGCGGTGTGCAGCCCGAGGCCGTAGACGCGCTCGCCCTCGGCGAGCCTGCGCGCGACGCCGATCTCGCCCTCGGCGGTGAAGAACGCGCCGCCGTCGCGATCCTCGAGCACCACCCGACCCTCGCGGTCCTTCGCGACGAGCGCGCAGCTGCCGGGGACGACGGAGATCTCGAGCGAAGGCGTGCAGACGACGAGCGCCTCGCCGCGGCGTCCGGCGAGCGTCGGCGGCCCGAGCGGGCGCTCGACCGGCACGAGCGGCTCGGGCCCGGGCGCGCCGTAGCGCAGCCGCACGATGCCGTCGTCGAGCGTGGTGATCGCGAGGGCGGTCGCGGCGCCGTCGCACGACACGGTGTGGGTCCGCTCGTCGGTGCGCGTGACCTCGGGCGGCAGCGCGGCGTCGTCGCCGCACGTGGGGACGATGGCGTCGCCGCCGACGTCGGCGGCGTCGACCACCGCTGCCCCGTCGAGCGGGAGGGCGTCGGGGGCGGGCGCGTCGTCGGGCGTGCCGTCGCACGCCGGCAGCACGATCGCGAGCCCGATCCAGGCGTACCTCATGGGTGAGGTACGATACCACCCGCTCAGGGGAGCGTCACCGGCGCAGCGCGAACTGCAGGGCGCCCGGGAGCCTTCGCTTCCAGCTCCGTTCGTCGTGCGCGCCGTCGGGATCGGGGAGGAAGAGCAGGTCGTCGCCCATGCGCCAGCCCTTGTGCGTCAGCAGCTCGGCCAGCTCGCGCGTGTCGCGGAGGATGCTCGTGCATTCGCACTCGCGCCCGCCCGCCTCGAGGTAGATCGTCCCGCCGCTGCGCGACGACTCGCGCACCCACGCCGCGAAGGGGCCGCCGGCCATCGCGATCGACGGCGACATCGCGATGACGCGTCCGATGTGATCGGGGTGGCGGAAGAACCCGTACAGCGAGAGCAGCCCGCCGAGCGACGAGCCGCCGAGGAGCACGCTCTCCGGGCCCGGCTCGACGCGCAGCTCCTTGCGGAGCGTCGGGATCAGCCACCGGGTGAGCCAGTCGAGCGTGCGATCGCCGAGACCGGCCTGCCCATCGTGCGGCCACGGCGAGAGGATCGACCCGCGCGACCAGCCGGCCGTGTGGATCGCGACGGCGATGGGGACGGGCAAGCCGCGGCAGGCGCGCCAATCGAGCTGTCGATGGAGCTGCCAGCCGCCGCGGTACGACCCCTCGTCGTCGAACATGTTCTGCCCGTCGAAGAAGATGGCGAGCGGATGGCGACGCTGCGACGCGTCGTAGTCCGCGGGCAGATAGACGGTGAGCGTCGGCGGCTCCGGCAGGCCCGTCCATTCGAAGGGACCGATCCGCACGAGCCGACCCTTCGCGCGGGTCGACTCCTCGCACGCCTGGGCGAACATGGTGGTTCGGAGCCGGCGCGGCCTCCCGAGGGTTCGATCATCCGTCAGCCCGGCGCACAGGGCGGCGCGCTACGGCCGTCCGCATGGCGGACGACAAGGCGCGCGAGGGGCTGAAGGTGCTCGAGGCGATGAGCAAGGAGGAGCTCATCGCGCTCGTCATCGACGACGCGAAGAACTGGCTCGCGCACGACGGGCTGTGGTTCCAGGCGGTCGAGGCGGCGCACGGCATGGACGCGGCGATCGACGCCGACCGCGAGGCGTGGGCGCGCTTCACCGTGATCGAGGCGCAGCGGATCATGGCGCGCCTCGGCTCGAAGCCCGGCGGCGGCATCCCCGCGCTCCTCGAGTGCCTGAAGCACCGGCTGTACGCGCGCCTCAACGATCAAGACGCGATCGAGGTCAGCGACGAGCGCGCGGTGTTCCGGATGGTCGACTGCCGCGTGCAGTCCGCGCGGAGGCGCAAGGGGCTGCCCGACTTCCCCTGCAAGTCGGTCGGCATCGTCGAGTACACAGGGTTCGCCGAGACGGTCGATCCGCGCATCCGGACCCGCTGCGTCGCCTGCCCTCCGGACGCCGGCGACCGCGACTACTTCTGCGCGTGGGAGTTCTCCATCGAGTGACCCGACGAAAACGGTTCGATTCCAGGCCGTTTGCGCTCGGCTCGTTGCGCCCCGACAATGGGGCGTTCGGGCGAGGTCGCCCAGCGGGGAGAGGTCGGGATGAAGAAGCTGCTCGTCGCGCTCGTGCTCACGATGACGGGGATCGGGCTCGGGCAGGTGGGCTGCTCGACGGGGTCGCAGGAGGACGTCGCCGTCGCGGTCGACACCGGGTTCGCCTGTCGCGCCAGCGAGCAACGCTGCGCCACGGCGTGCGTCGACACGAAGACCGATCGTGACCACTGCGGCTCGTGCGAGACCGCGTGCACCGCCGGCAGCATCTGCGTCGCCGGGGTCTGCCAGGTGTCCTGTCCCGACGGGCAGGCCGAGTGCGCGGGCAAGTGCGTCTCGCTCGTGAACGACCCGACCAACTGCGGCAGCTGCAACGTCGCCTGCAAGGCCGGCGAGGTGTGCGGCGCCTCGAAGTGCGCGCTCTCGTGCGGCGGGGGGACCACCGACTGCAGCGGCTCCTGCAAGGACACGGCGACCGATCCGGCGAACTGCGGCGGCTGCGGCACCGCGTGCCGCGTCGGCGAGGCGTGCGTGGCCGGCAAGTGCTCGCTCGGGTGCGGCGGCGGCACGACCCTGTGCGGCGGCGCGTGCAAGGACACCTCGAACGATCCCGCCAACTGCGGCGCCTGTGGCACGGCGTGCAAGACCGGCGAGGTGTGCAGCGCCGGCAAGTGCGCGACCTCGTGCGGCCCCGGGACGACCGATTGCAGCGGGTCGTGCAAGGACACCTCGACCGATCCGGCCAACTGCGGCACGTGCGGCAACGCCTGCCCGGCGGGCCTGGTGTGCAGCGGCGGGACGTGCGCGCTCACCTGCAGCGGCGGCACCACCAAGTGCGGCACGGCCTGCAAGGACTCCGCGAACGATCCGGCCAACTGCGGCACGTGCGGCAACGCCTGCCCCGCCGGCCAGGTCTGCGCCGCCGGCGCGTGCGGCCTCACCTGCGCGGGCGGCACGACCAAGTGCGCCACCGCGTGCAAGGACACCGCGAACGATCCGGCCAACTGCGGCACGTGCGGCAACGCCTGCCCCTCTGGTCAGGTGTGCAGCGC
>JACPFM010000100.1:76564-103582 GCA_016182965.1 Deltaproteobacteria bacterium
CGTGCAAGGACACCGCGAACGATCCGGCCAACTGCGGCACGTGCGGCAACGCCTGCCCCGCCGGCCAGGTGTGCAGCGCCGGGACGTGCGCGCTCACCTGCGGCGGCGGCACGACGAAGTGCGGCACGGCTTGCAAGGACACCGCGAACGATCCGGCCAACTGCGGCACGTGCGGCTACGCCTGCCCCGCAGGCCAGGTCTGCGCCGCCGGCGTGTGCGGTCTCGTTTGTTCCGGCGGCACCACCAAGTGCGGCACCGCCTGCAAGGACACCGCGAACGACCCGGCCAACTGCGGCGCGTGCGGCTACGCCTGCCCCGCAGGCCAGGTGTGCAGCGCCGGAGCCTGCGCGCTGTCGTGCACGGGCGGCACGACGAAGTGCGTCACCACCTGCAAGGACACCGCGAACGACCCCGCCAACTGCGGCGCGTGCGGCAACGCCTGCCCCACGGGCCAGGTCTGCGCCGCCGGCGTCTGCGGCCTCTCGTGCACCGGCGGCACCGTCAAGTGCGGCACCACCTGCAAGGACACCGCGAACGACCCCGCCAACTGCGGCGCGTGCGGCAACGTGTGTCCCGTCGGGCAGGTGTGCAGCGGCGGCCTCTGCACGCTGTCGTGCACCGGAGGCACGGTCAAATGCGGCAGCGCCTGCAGGGACACCGCGAACGATCCGGCCAACTGCGGCGCGTGCTTCGCGGCGTGCTCGGCCGGTCAGGTCTGCAGCGCGGGCGCGTGCACACTCGCGTGCACCGGCGGCACCACGAAGTGCGGGACGACCTGCAAGAACCTGACGAACGATTCGGCCAACTGCGGCGCGTGCGGCACCGTGTGCCCCGCCGGTCAGGTCTGCAGCGGCAGCGTCTGCGCCCTCGCCTGCGTCGGCGGCACCACCAAATGCGGCTCGTCGTGCGTCAACCTGTCGAGCGATCCTTCGCACTGCGGCGCTTGCTCCAACGCGTGCCCGGGCGGCTACGCCTGCTACGCGTCCAGCTGCGTGCCGGTGACGGTGACCACCACGGTGACCTTCCCCTCGTCGATCTCCACCACGTACAAGAGCGGCACCGGCACCGCGTCGCTCGGCTCCGGCTCGCAGTACTTCTGGGTCGCCGGCGAGTACGTCGAGGAGGCCTTCACCCGCAGCACCACGGTGAGCGGGCTCGACCTCAGCTTCCAGTTCAACGACACGACGAGCACCTACTGCGGCGGCGGCACGACCATCACCTGGGCGATCAAGCTCAACGGCACGCAGGTCGGGACGTACACCTTCTCGCAGGGTGCCGGCGCCGGCCTGAAGACCGCCACGCGCTCGCTGACCTTCCCTCCCGTGACGCCCGTCGCCGGCAAGGTGACCATCCGCGTCGAGAACCTCACCACGGTCTGCAGCGGCGGCGGCGCGTGGCAGTGGCAACCGGGCGGCACGGCGACGATGAAGTAGCCGGACGCGGCGGGGTGAGACGCGGCGGAGGCGCGGAACTTCGTTTCGCGCCGTGCCGGCCTGGGGCGCGACACGTCGAATTTTCTCGCTCTCGCCTGGCGGGCTGATTTTTTCAGCCTCCGGAGGTCGTGCGGGCTGATTCTTTCAGCCCGCGATCGCAGAGCGCGATCTCGAGGGGGACGCGTCGCCCAACGCCGTCGAGACGGCGCATGCTCGGGCGCCGGGATCAGCGCGCCGGCGTCCCCTGATACCGGCGCGCCGCGATCGCGGTGGAGATCACGGCGATCGCCAGCAGCGCGGCGACGCTGGCGAGCTGCGGCACGACCGGCACGTGCACGAACCCGCGCGGGGGCGGCGCGCCGAGCACGTTCTCGACGTGCGCGCTCGGGGCGATCCACGCGAGCGCGCCCGGAACGAGCCGCGTCACGAGGTCGATCGCGACCACCAGCCACGCGCGGACCGGCCGCCCGGTCCGCGCGACCAGCAGGGCGGCGAGGCCCGTCCACGCGGCGGCGCCGAGCATGGTCGCCCAGGCCGAGGCGAGCATGTCGAACAGGAGCAGCGACGGCGCGCCGAGCCTCAGCGACAGGCGGAGCAGCGCGACGGTCAAAGTGCTCGCGAGGGCGCCGGCGAGCGTCGCGGCGATCATCGCGAGGAGGATCGGGCGCAGGAGCACGCGGCGCGGATCGGCGCCGGCGGCGACGAGCCGGTCGACGCGCGCGCGCACGGGGCTTCCGTCGCCGAGCACACCGGCGGCCACCGCGGCGGCGAGGATCGGCAGGGTCACTCCCCCGAACGCGTGGGCGATCGCCTCGCCGAGCCGCGACTCGGTCGGCGCGAGTTGGCCGCGGACCAGGCTGATCGTCGCGGGCGCCGCGAACGCCATGGCGACGAGCGCGCCGATGCCGAGCGCGCGCAGGAGGACGCGCCGCTCGCGCGGCTCGAGGGGACGCGGGCGCGCGGCGATCATCGGTAGCCTCCGAGCACCTCGGCGGCCGTGGCGCCGAGCACCGTCAGCGCGCGCACCGGAAGGCCCTCCTTCGCGCGCGCGCCGATCGCGCGGGCGAGCGCGCGCGGATCGCGCGTGTGGAAGCGGACCTCGTCGGAAGAGATCGGCTCGATCAGCGTGAGGGCCTTGGCGACGGACTCGTCGGCGAGCAGCTCGGCCGCGAGCTTCGCCGCGCCGGAGACCACGACCCGGACGGCGCGGGTGCGGAGCCCGTCGGCCGGCACCGCCCAGGGAAGCGCGTGCGCCGGCGCGGCGGCGGCCGCGACGCCGTTGGCGAGGATCACCCCGACCGCGCCGTCGTCGGGCGCGAAGGCGAGGACCTGATCGAGGGTGCGGGTCGCGATCACCGCCTGCGCGCCGCGCTCGACGGCCCCCCGCACCCGGGAGAGCACCGCGTCACGCGCCGTCGCATCGACGTAGCGCTCGGGGAAGGAGAGCAGCACCAGGCGCGCGCGCTCGACGTTGGCGAGCGCGTCGGCGAGGGCGCGGCGCCCCTCGGACGAGGTGTCGGCGAGCAGCGGCTCGACCGTGGTGAGCGGCACGTCGCGCACGGCGGCGAGCGCGCGCGCCGAGCCCGCCGGGTCGTCCGCCGTGTCTTCCGCGCCGAGGAGCACCGGGTCGCCGAGCAGGGCGATCGCGCGGCGGAGCGCCGGATCGGCCGCGGGATCGGCGTCGAAGACGAACACGCGGCCCGATCGCGGGCGGCCGATGCCGGCGAGCAGCCGGAGCGCGAGCGCGGCGGCCGAGGGCGAGCCGTCGTCTGGCGCCGCGTCGACCAGCACGGTCAGCGGCGTGTTGAAGAAGAACGAGAAGCCGCGCAGCGCGCCGGCCGCTCCGTTCGCGCCGCCGGCGACGACTCCCTGGAAGCCGGTGCCGCTCATCGCGTCTCCGCTCGCGCCTCGAGTGCGGCGACCGCGGCGCGCAGGCCGAGCGGCGGGAGGATGGCCACGGCCACCGCGGCCGCGGCGCCGCGGGTGGTGCTGCGCGGCGCGGCGAAGACGAGGGCCTGCAGGTCTTCGAGCGCGAGGAACGGCGAGACGATCTGGTGGGCGGCGAGGCCGACGACGCCGGGCACCGCGAGATCGACGAGCACGCCGACCGACGCGAGGGCGACCAGGATCACGATCGCGGCGAGGCGCGAGCGCACCAGCGCGCCGATGATCACCGCGCCGAGGCCGAAGACCAGGCCGGTGGCCGCGCCCATCAGCGCCGAGGGGAACATCGAGCCCGCCGCCGAGGCCTGAAAGCACGAGCGAGAGGAGGATCATCGGCGCGCCGACCGTCAGCGCGACCAGCGCGGAGGCGCCGAGCGCACGGCCGACGAGCCAGCGGCGCATCGGCACGCCGCGACGGCGCGCGAGATCGAGGAGCCCCGCCGCGCGGTCGGCCTCGATCGCGCCGAGGGCTCCCCACGCGATCGGCAGCGCCACCGACCAGCGGAGGCCGGTGCCGAGCATCGGGACCAGCTCCTCGAAGCTGGCGCGCGGGCCGCCGCCGACCCGAAAGACCACGGCGGCCACCACGGCGATCACGGTGGCCGCGGCGGCGTCGAACAGCGCGAGCTTCGGGCCGAACCCGTCGAGGGCGCGGGCGACGAACCACCGCGGCGTGGGGCCCGACTTCGGACGCATTCGCCCGTCACGCTAGCCGGAGCGTCGCGGCCTGACTATGCCGGAGACATGCCCCGCTCGACGCAGGCCCGAGTCACCGTCTTCGCGCTCGCCGGCGCCGTCACCGGCGCGGTGCCGCTGCCCATCCTGCCGCGGCGCATCCTCCGCATGATCCGGGGCGCGATGGCGCACGACATCTGCGCCGAGCACGGGCTCGCCCTCACCGCCGAGGCGCGCGAGATCCTCGCCGAGCCGGCGCACGGGGGCCGCCACCCCGGCATGGCCAAGGACACCATCGCCTTCGTCGCCGGCCGCGTGCTCGCGCGCGTCGGCCCGTACGCGACGATCCTCGCGCCGGTGCGCACCGCGCTCGAGACCATCGCCTTCGGGCGCCTGCTCGATCGCTACCTCGAGAAGTACCGCTCCTCCGGGCCGCGCGGGCGCGTCGTGCGCGTCGACGGCGAGGAGGCGCACGTCATCCGCGACCTGCTCGATCGCGCGACCCTGCGCGTCATCCGCCCCGGCCTCGCCGGCGAGGGCCTCCTCGCGAACGAGCCGCCGGAGGACTACCGGAGCACGGTCGAGAAGGCGATCGACACCGCAATGATCACCGCGGCCCACCTGCCCGAGTGGATCGCCTCGCGCCTCGACGCCGCGCTCGACGACGTCGCGCGCGGCATGCGCGACGGAGAGGGCGCGTGACGGACCGGAGCTCCCTCGTCGGCAAGGCCCGGCGCATCGTGGTGAAGATCGGCTCGCGCACCCTGGCGAGCGATCCGGCGGTGTATGAGCGCATGGCGCGCGCGATCGCCGCCCACCGGGCCGCGCGGCACCAGATCGTGATCGTCAGCTCGGGCGCCATCGCGCTGGGCCTCCGCGCGCTCGGCTGGAAGACGCGCCCCAAGGAGATGGCCAAGCTGCAGGCGGCGGCCGCCGCGGGGCAGAGCACGCTCATGCGCCGCTACGAGGAGGCCTTCGAGAAGGTCGACACGCGCGTCGCGCAGGTGCTGCTCACCCACGCCGATCTCGCCGATCGCGCCCGCGCCAACAACGCGCGCGCCGCGCTCGACGCGCTACTCGAGGCCGACGCCGTCCCGATCATCAACGAGAACGACACCGTCGCGGTCGACGAGATCCGCTTCGGCGACAACGATCAGCTCGCGGCGCTGGTGGCGTCGCTGGTGTCGGCCGAGCTGCTCGTGCTCCTGAGCGACGTCGAGGGCCTGCTCGATCGCGCCGGCGCGCGCGTGCCGGTGGTGCACGACGTCGAGCGCGAGGCGCTGCCGCTGGTCGGCGCGGCGCCGCTCGTCGCCGGTCGCGAGGCGGTCGGCACCGGGGGCATGGGCAGCAAGCTCGAGGCGGCGCGGCGCGGCACGATGGCCGGCGCAGCGGTGATCATCGCCGACGCGCGCGCCGACACGACGCTGGAGCGCGTGTTCGCCGGCGACGACGTCGGCACGCTCTTCGTCCCTGCCACCGAGGCGCTCGCCGCCCGCAAGCACTGGATCGTGTTCACCCTGCGCCCGCGCGGGGCGATCCTCGTCGACGCCGGCGCGGCCAACGCGCTCGAGGCGCGCGGCGGCAGCCTGCTCGCCGTCGGCGTGCTCGGCGTGCGCGGCGGGTTCGGCGCCGGCGACGCCGTGCAGATCGTGGATCCGACCGGCCGCGAGATCGGCCGCGGCCTCGCCGCGATCGCGGCGATCGACGTCGCGCGCGTGGCGGGCAAGCGAGCCCAGGAGGTCGAGAGCGTCCTCGGGCGCGCCATCGACGCGGTGGTGCACCGCGACGATCTGGTGGTGCATCGGCGCCCCGAGCGCTGAGCCCTCCGCCTTGGGCTTCGACGTCGCCTGATTCTGGGACTCGTGTCGCTGCTCGTGAGGACCGGGTCATCAGTCGTCAGTCGTCAGTCGTCAGCTCGAGACGGGGCATCTCCGTTTCTCGCTGTCCTTCTGATTTGACTGACGACTGATGACTGACGACTGACGACCGAGGGATGCGCCGCGTGTGGCAGCGGCACGTTTCGAGAATCGCGAGGGGTCAGGTAGCATCGCCGCATGGCGAAGCACCGGCTGTTCCTCGCATGTCTCGTGGTCGCGATGGTCGCGTGCAACAAGACGCCCTCCGCGGAGAGCGAGGAGGGCAAGAAGTCCGACAAGTCCGACAAGACGGAGAAGTCCGCCAAGTCCGACGAGTCCGACGAGTCCGACGGCGACGAGGGCGGCAAGGGCAAGAAGAAGAAGAAGGCGAAGAAGTCCGCCGACGACGACGAGGAGCCGGCCAAGCCGACGACCCCACCGGTCTGCCGGGTCGACGCGCAGAAGACGTGGGCCAAGGGCGTGAACCTGCTCGCCGGGCTCACCGCGACGTCGATGAGCGACGGTCGCACCGCCGTCGGCTACGCGCTCGGCAACACGCCGCAGGTGCTGGTGATCGGCACCAAGGGCGAGGGCAAGCTGCTCAAGGTGCAGATCGATCCGCAGTCGACCTTCGCGTCGAAGGCGCCGAAGGCCGGCGACGGCGTGCGCACGATCTGGCGCGTCACCCCGGTGAAGCTCGAGGACAAGGTCGCGCACGCGTTCGTCGACTTCCACGACGAGTACAAGGAGCAGAACGCCAAGCACAAACGCGTGGTCTGCGGGCCGGTCGACGGCGGCGGGCAGTGGGTCGTCGATCAGGGCACCGCGTACTGGCTCGACCCGAAGCTGGCGAAGGACCCGGTGGCCGCGCTGGCCGCCGAGGCGAAGGCCGCGGGCGTGGTCATCGACCCGGTGAAGCCTTATCGCGAGATCCGCGGCTGCCGCTCGTTCTTCGATCCCAAGCGCGACGAGAAGTGGATCGTCGGGTCGCGGCTCGAGATCGTGCTCGACGGCGACAAGCTGACGAAGGTCGCGAGCCAGCTGTTCGTCGAGAGCGGCGTCAACGGCAAGCTCAAGGAGCTCGACGTCAGGGTGCAGAAGATCGAGCCCAAGAAGCTCGACTGGAAGCCGGTCGATTTCGAGGTGCCGCTCTCGCACGAGCTCGCCGACGGCTCGTTCCTGGTCGCCGCCCGCTACGGCAGCTCGATGCTCGTGGCGCAGTTGCAGAACGACAAGAACACGAAGACGAAGAAGACCTACCCGGGGTACTTCAACATGCCCGACGCGTCGGAGGACGGGCCCGACGACGTCCTCGTCGCGTCGATGAGCACCGGCAACAACGGGTCGGTGCTCCGCGCGATGCGCATCGACGGCACCAAGCCCGAGCTGCCCGCCGAGTGGTCGAAGGTCACGACCGACGAGGACGACAGCCACGCCGAGTCACGCCCGGAGTTCCTCCGCGACTCCAAGGGCCAGCGCTGGATCGCCTACATCGAGAACGCCGACAAGGGGAAGGGCCACCTCGAGATCATCCCCGTGAACGCGGGCTTCCGCGCCTCGGGGCTGCCCTACGGCGTCACCAAGGAAGACGAGAAGGCGACCGAAGCGCGGCTCGTGGCCCAGAAGGACGGCGGGTTCGTCGTGGCCTACATCCGCGACAGCGGCAGCGGCATCGGCGAGCTGGTCACCGAGGATCTCGACTGTAGCGTCGTCGCGAAGTGAGGCAGTCCAAGCCCCGGGCCCGACCGGGGTCCCACACGATCGGAGCCCCGGTCCCGTTCGATCGGGAACACTGGTCGTGCCACGATGTCGAGGTTCGTCATGAGCCGAGCAAGCGAAGGGGCAGCGACGGCGCTGCTCGCGGTCGGGATGGGCCTCGCCCTGGCGGTGGTCGTCGATCTCGGCGCGCCGCAGGGCCGCGACGGCAAGCTCGCCACCACGGCGCCGTCGACCGCGCCCGGCGAAGGCCTCGCCGAGCGCATGGAGGCGCAGATCGCCGCCGGCGCCCCGGGCGTCGCGCTGGCGATCGAGCAGTCCGCGTCCACCGAGGCGCGCGACTCGGCGGCGGTCGCCGCGGCGCACGCCCGCGCGCTCTTCGAGCTCGGCAACGCCCCCGAGGCGTTGAAGACGGTCCGTACGGCCGTGCGCATCTGCGAGGTGACCGGCGGCTGCACCTGGGGCGAGCGCGCGCAGCTCACGCGCCTCGAGGTGGTGTTCGGCGCCGTCGTGAACGCCGGCGTGATCGACCCCAAGCAGAACCCGGCGAAGGTCGACGAGGCGCTGCACGGGCTCCTGAAGCCCGCCGCGTTCGCGCGGTGATCCGTCGCGCGCTGCTCGTCGCTGCTGCGGCCGCGGCGTGCACGCGATCGACGCCCGTCGTGGTGGCCGATCCGGTCGCGCCGATCGCCCCCAAGGGGCCGCCGTCGTGTCACTGAGGGGCCGGGACCAGCTCGCACGCTGACGGCGAGCGGTTCGTCGACTACGCTCCCCGCGGTGACCCAGAGCCCGACCGACCTCGCCGGTGACGCCGTCGAGCGCGACGTGCGCGCCGCAGCCCTCCGCGCGAAGGAGGCCTCGCGCACCCTGCGCGCGGCCTCGACCGCGCAGAAGGACGGCGCCCTCCGCGCCATCGCACGGCGGCTGCGCGAGAGCACCGACGCCATCGTCGCCGAAAACGCCGACGACGTCGCCGCCGCGACGAAGAACGACCTGCCGCCGGCGATGATCGACCGGCTCACGCTCACGCCGGCGCGCGTCGAGGCGATCGCCCGCGCCGTCGAGGAGGTCGTCGCCCTTCCCGATCCGGTCGGCCGCGTCGAAGGCCTCGTCCGGCGGCCGAGCGGCATCGTCGTCGGCCGCATGCACGTGCCGATCGGCGTCATCGCGATGATCTTCGAGTCGCGCCCGAACGTGACCATCGACGCCGCGGCGCTCTGCCTCAAGTCCGGCAACGCCGCGGTCCTGCGCGGCGGCTCCGAGGCGGCGCGCAGCAACGCCGCGCTCGCCGCCATCGTCCACGAGGCGCTGCGCGAGGTCGGTCTCCCCGAGGACGCGGTGGTGCTCTCCCCCTCCTACGCGCGCGCGGCCACCCGCGCGCTGCTCGGGCTCGTCGGCATCGTCGACGTGGTCATCCCGCGCGGCGGCGAGGGCCTCGTGCGCTTCGTCGCCGAGCACGCGCGGGTGCCGGTGATCGCGCATTTCCAGGGCGTCTGTCACCTGTTCGTCGACGAGGGCGCCGACGTCGAGCGCGCGGTGGCCATGGTCCTCGACGGCAAGGTGCGCCGCCCGGGCGTCTGCAACGCGCTCGAGTGCCTGCTCGTCCACGAGCGCATGGTCGACGCGCTCTTGCCGCGCCTCGCCGACGCGCTCGCGAAGGAGTCGGTCGAGGTGCGCGCCGACGAGGTCGCCCGGGCGAAGATGCCCGGCAGCGTCGCGGCGACCGACGACGACTTCGGGCGCGAGTTCCTCGCCAAGATCCTCGCGGTGCGCGCGGTGTCCGGCGTCGACGGCGCCATCGCGCACGTGTCGCGCTACGGCAGCGGCCACACCGAGTCCATCCTCACGCCTTCGTACGAGCACGGGCAGCGTTGGCTGCGCGAGGTCGACGCCTCCTGCGTGCTGATCAACGCGTCCACGCGCTTCAACGACGGCGGAGAGCTCGGCCTCGGGGCCGAGCTGGGCATCGCCACCTCGAAGCTTCACGCGTATGGTCCGATGGGGCTCGAGGAGCTCACGACCCGGAAGTGGATCGTCTACGGAAACGGCGAGGTTCGAGGCTGAATGGCGACGACGAAGAAGGACGGGGCAGGTCGACCGAAGATTTCCAGCTCGCACGCGCGGAGCGCGGCGGCAGGCGGCGCCAAGAAGGGCGCCCGCGCGCCCGGCAAGCCGAGCATGGGCGCGTCGGCCAAGCCGAAGCGCACCGCCAAGGCGGCGAAGGAGGTCCCGGCTCGTCCCAAGCGCCCCGCGACCCCGAAGCCGTCGCGCGCGGCGGCGCGCAGCGCCGCGATCGCGGCCGCGCCGGCCAAGCCGCGCCGCGCGACGACCGAGGTCAGGAGCGAGGCCGCCGAGGCGTCGAAGGCGCTCGCGCTGCTCGTCGCCAAGGCCGCGCTCGACAAGAAGGCGCTCAACGTGCAGATCGTCGACGTGGTTGGGCGCGTCGACTACACCGATTTCCTCGTCGTGATGAGCGGGCGCAGCGACCGCCACGTGCTCTCGATCGCCGACGCGATCGAAGAAGAGCTGGTCAAGCAAACGCCCAAGCGCAAGCCCATCGCGGTCGAGGGTCGGCCGCAGGGCACGTGGGTGATCCTCGATTTCGGCGAGGTCGTCGCGCACGTCTTCCAAGAGGACGCCAGGAGCTTCTATGACCTCGACACCCTCTGGCAGGACGCCCGAAAGGTCCCTGTCGCCGAGCATCGACCTCTCGCCTGAGCAGGCGCGCGGCCTCCTCACGGCGCGCGCGCGTCTCGGGCTCGAGGAGCGCTCGGGCGATCGCCGCGCGCGCGCCGAGGCGCTCGCCGACGGTCTCCTGTCGCTGCGCCGCGCGGTCGACCGCGGGACGCTCGCATGACCGCGCGCGTGCTCCGCGAGGGCTCGCGCGCGCCGGCGCCGCGCGGCCGCGACTTCACGCCGAGCGCGCGCCGCGTCGACGCCGCCCGGTGGGAGGCTCGCCTCGAGGCCGAGCGGACGATCGCCGCCGCGCGCGACGAGGCCGCCCGCATCCTCGAAGAGGCGCGGCAGCAGGCCGGCGCGGTGCGCGCCGAGGCGGCGCGTCGCGGGCGCGAGGACGGCCACGCCGAGGCGCTGGCGGTGCTGGCGCGGGCGCGCGGCGAGGCCGACGCGCTCGCCGAGCGCGCGACCGAGCTGGTCGTGACCGCGACCCGCGCGGTCGCCGAGCGCGCGCTCGGGGCCGCGCTCGATCGCGACGAGCACCTCGTGGCGTGGGCGCGTCAGGCCCTCGGGAGCATCGCCGCCGCGCGCAAGATCGTGGTGCGCGCGAACGCCGCCACGATCGAGCGCCTGCGCCCGCACCTGCGCGAGCTCGGGGCCGTCGAGCTGCGTGTCGACGAGCTGCCCGACGGCACGCTCCACGCGGCGAGCGAGGTCGGCGAGCTGCACGTCGAGCTGCGCACGCAGGTCGAGTCGTTCGTCGCCGCCATCGCCGACGTGCTCGGAAGGGAGATGCGCGCCCGTGCGTGACCGGGTGCCGTGGGTGAACCTCGCGCTCTTCCTCGCGACGGTGGCGTCGACGTTCTACGTCGGCGCGGACATGGCCGGCGAGACGGGGCATCCCCTCCGGGGCTGGACCTTCGCGGTGCCGCTGCTCGCCATCCTGGTCACGCACGAGTTCGGCCACTGGATCCAAGCGCGGCGGCACCAGGTCGAGGCGTCGCTGCCGTACTTCATCCCGTTTCCGTGGGGGCTGCTCGGCACGTTCGGCGCGGTGATCTCGATGCGCGGCCGCATCCGCACACGCGACGCGCTGCTCGACATCGGCGCGTCGGGGCCGCTCGCGGGGATGGTGGTCGCGATCCCGGTGCTCGTGTTCGGGCTGCACCTCTCGAAGGTCATGCCGATCCCGGAGCACGGGCTCGACGAGGGGCAGTCGCTCTTCTATCTGGCCGTCAAACGAATCGTGGTCGGTCCCATCCCCGACGGCCACGACGTGTTCCTGCACCCCACCGCGTTCGCCGGCTGGACGGGGCTGCTGCTGACGATGCTCAACCTGCTGCCGATCGGGCAGCTCGACGGCGGGCACGTCGCCTACTCGATCTTCGGCCCGAAGCAGGATCGCTACTCGCGAATCGCACACCACTCGCTGCTCGTCGTCGCCGCGATCGTGGGCATGTACTGGGGCATCAAGGCGCTCCGGGCGCACGCCTCGCGCAGCGACGTGCTGTGGGCGTTCGCCGAGGGCAAGAACTGGATCTTCTGGTGGATCCTCCTGTTCTTCCTCACCCGGGGCAATGACCACCCGCCCACGCAAGACGGCGAGTTGTCACGCAAGCGCAAGTGGGTCGCCTGGGCGACGCTGGCGCTGTTCGTCTTGTTGTTCATGCCGGTCCCCTTCCGGGTGCACTGATGCGCGCGTGGCAGTCCGTCCCGCTGGCCGCGGCGCTCGCGGTCTTCGCGAGTGGGGCGTGCCGCCACGCGCCGACGCACCACGACGCCGGCGGCGTATCGGTCGAGGACCGCAGCGACGGCCAGTACATCCGCGGCGGCGCCATCCCCTCCTTCGCGGTCGCCAAGAACGAGGCGGCGGCGTCGATCGCGATCGCGCCGTGGCCCGGTCGGCCGACGATCACCATCGAGGCCTGGCTCGGCGGCACGCGGCGGAACCTCGTCGAGCGCGGGGTGGTCACGCTCGACGGAGCGGCCGCGATCCGTCACCGGCTCGACGGCACGAACGCCGAGCTGTTCCTCACGATCGATCCGGCGATCCCTGCGATCGTCCTCCGCGCGCGCGCGCCGCACCTGCCGGCCGGGCAGCGCCTCGCCGTCCACCTCGGAACGCCACGCGGCGCCGAGCCGGTGGTGCTCGACAAGGGCGCGGCGTGGGAGCCGAACGAGCCGCTCGCCACCACCCGCGCGCGCTACGCCGTCGTCGGGCCGCTGGTGATCGGGGCGCCGCAGGGCCTCGACCTGGTCGACGGCATCACCGCCGTCACGTGGTCCGAGGGCGGCGCGTCAAGCGCGCCGTCCCAGGGCGCGCCATCCCAGGGCGGCGCGTCAAGCGCGCCGACCGAGACGCGCACGCTGATCGCGCTTTCGGACGCCGACGCGCGCGCGCTCGGGTCGAAGCTCTCCGGCGCGCCGGCGCGCACCAAGGCCGACCTGCGCATCGACGTCCGCGACGTGAGGACGGGCGCCCCCCTGCCCTCGCGCGTCTGGCTCGAAGGCGACGGCGGCGGCGAGAAGATCGTCTTCGACCCGAGCCGCGAGGCCGAGCCGACCATCCCGCTCGTCGACGTCACGGCCGCGCGCACCACCGTCTCGCTCCCCGGGGGCAAGTGGCGCCTGCGCGCGACGCACGGCCTCGGTTGGTCGATCGCGCGGCACGACGTGGACCTCGCGGCGGGCGAGGTGCGGCGCGTCGTCCTCGACCTCGCCGAGGAGAAGCCGCTCCCCGACTGGATCGGCTGCGACTTCCACGTGCACGCGCGCGGCAGCTTCGACGCCAAGGCCGTGTCGTACGAGGATCGGGTGCGCAGCCTCGTGGCCGTGGGCGTCGACTGCGCGGCCGCGACCGAGCACGATCACGTCGGCGATCACGGCCCTGCCGCCGAGAAGCTGCACCTGCACGATCGCTTCCGGGCGCTGTCCGGCGTCGAGCTCACCACCGTGGCGCCGACGCTCGGACACTTCAACGTGTTCCCCTGGCCCGCCGGCGCCGCCATCCCGCAGACCAAGGCGACCACGGTGACCGAGCTGTTCGACGCGGTGCGCGCGCTCCCCGGCTCGTTCGTGTTCCAGGTGAACCACCCGCGCATGCGCAACGGCGACGGGACGAGCATCGGCTGGTTCGATCTGATCACCCGCGATCCGAAGACGGGCGCCGCGAAGGGCACCTACCGGCGGGACTACGATGCCATCGAGGTGTTCAACGGCTACGACCTGAAGAACGTCGATCGCGTGCGCACGCTGCTCGTCGAGTGGGCGCGCATGCTCGACGCCGGCGACCCGCACGTGGCCACCGGCTCCTCGGACTCGCACGGCATCGGCTTCCCGTGGGCCGGCTTCCCGCGCACGCTGGTGCGCGTCGGCGCGGGGTGGCGCAAGGACCGTCCAGTCCAGGGCGTGGTCGACGCGCTCAAGGCCGGGCGCGCGTACGTCTCGAGCGGGCCGCTGCTCGACGTGAAGGTGGGCGGCGCGACGCTGGGCGACACGGTGGCGGGCCCGTCGCGCGCCCGCGTCGCCGTCGCGAAGAGCTCGTGGCTCGGCGCGCCCAAGGTCACCTGGATGATCGGCGCCGACGTCGTCGCCGCGCCCGATCCGACGCTGCAGGCTGGCGAGTGGGTCGCCGAGATCGACGTCCCCAAGCAGTCGCGCAAGCGACCCTTGATCGTCATCGTGGAGGCGCCGCTGATCGGCGAGGCGCCGGGTCTCACCGGCTACGACCGCGCGCTCGCGGTGACGAACCCGGTGTGGCTCGCACCTTGAGCGCGCACTGCGTCGACCTACATCGACGCCGGTTCGACCCGATGACGGGGTCACGTCCGTGTGACGCTGAGGATCGCGGATCGCAGTGGAATTCTCCGTCTCCGACGTGAGCACGGCGTGTGCAGTCCGAGACGGTCATGCTGCGGACCCTCGCCCTCGCCCTCCTCCTCGGACTGACCGCGTCGTGCACCACGGCCGACGGCGACATCGGCGATCTGAACGCCCCGGGCGATCCGAACGCCAACAACCCGGGCGGCGGCGGCACCGGCGCGGGCGGCGGCGGCGGCTCGATCGATCCCGCGCCGACCGGCGAGGATGGCACCACCTCCGTAGGCAAGGGCACGACGACGCCGTTCAACCCGAAGAACGACGGCTCGACGGGCGTGAAGCTCGACCCCGAGGGCAACGTCGTCCTCGATCCGACCGGCTTCGCCGGCACGACCTCGCCGATCATCTGGGTGGCCAACAGCACCGAGGGCACCGTCTCGAAGATCGACACGCGCACGATGAAGGAGCTCGCGCGCTATCGCACCGGCCCGGGCAGCCCCGATCCCTCGCGCACCACCGTCAGCCTCAACGGCGACGTCGTCGTGGTGAACCGCGGCGGCGCGTCGGCCACCAAGATCGCGGCCAACCCGCTCGAGTGCACCGGGCCCGGCGGCGGCACCTCCACCGGCGCGACCGACGTCCGCGCCTGGGGCGACGACAAGTGCGTGCTGTGGAACACCGCCTTCGACGGCGGCTCGCTCGGCCGCGCCGCCGCGTTCGACGCGGAGAAGGGCGTCGACGGCGAGCTCTCGACGAACGTGTGGGTCGGCCTCTGGAGCAAGAGCCAGATGCTCAAGCTCGACTCCAAGACCGGGAAGATCCTGGCGACGGTGAACGTCGCGCCGCTCAAGCCGTACGGCGCGGCGATCGACGCCAACCACAAGGTCTGGGTCTGGGGCGGCGGCGTCGGTTACATCGACGCGACGACGAACGAGTTCAAGCAGATCGCCAACCCGCCGTGCGCGTACGGAATCGCGGTCGATCCGAAGGGGCGCGTGTGGACCTCGGGCAGCAACTGCGTCGCGCGCTACACGCCGTCGGCGAGCGCGTGGGAGTCGGTCTCCGTCGAGGGCTTCAACCGCGGTCTGGCGGTCGACGCGAAGGGCTCGGTCTGGGTCGCCTCCACCTCGATGGGCGTGCACCAGATCGACATGGAGAAGCTGACCGTGGTGAAGAGCATCCCGCTCGGCACCAGCAAGAACTTCGTCGGCATGGCGATCGACTTCGACGGCATGGTGTGGTCGATCAACCAGGCCGGCAGCGAGGCCTACAAGATCGACCCGGCGACCTACGACGTCACGAAGGTGCTGGTCGGCAAGGGCCCCTACACCTACAGCGACATGACCGGCTTCCAGCTGCGCAACGCAGCGGCGCCCTTCGGCAAGTACCTCCAGCTCTTCAAGGGCTGCGGCCCGACGGCGCGTTGGATGAACATCGACTGGAAGGCGACCGCGCCGATCGGCACCTCGGTCACCGTCCGCGCGCGCACCGGCAAGGACATCGTCTCGGTGAAGGCAGCGCCGTGGCAGCTCGTCGGCAAGATCCCCGGCGACGTGCCGCCGATCGACCTCGCGGCGAAGCTCGGCGAGGCCGCGAAGGGCGAGTACCTCGAGGTCGAGTTCCGGCTCGAGGCCGTCGACGCGAAGACGACGCCGATCCTGTCGAGCATCGACGTGCAGTCGACCTGCCCGCCGGCGATCAACTGAGGGCTCTGAAATCCCCCCGGCCGCTTCGCTCGCAGCTGTCGCCGCAGACATGATTTCCCCCGGCCTGAAGGCCGGGGCACCGACTGCACCTCAAGGCCGGGGTATGAACCCCGGCCTTCACGTCTTCGCAGCACTGACGCTCGCTTCGCTCGCAGCTGTCGCCGCAGAAGTGATTTCCCCCGGCCGAAAGCAGCAGCTGGCGCTCGCTCGCTCGCAGTTGTCGCCGCAGAACGGGATTGCCGGGCGATCAATAGCTCGCGGTGCTCCGGCAGAACGGCACGACACGATGCGGCGACTACGCCAGCCTGGCTCGCGACAACGTGAAGCCCGGGGTTCACCCCCCGGGCTTGAGCAGCTTTCGGTGCCCCGGCCTTCAGGCCGGGGGTCCCATGAGGCCGATCAGAGCGGCGCGGTCACCTTGTGGAACGAGAAGGTCTCTTCCTTCCCGCCCTCGTCGGCCTTCACCTTGTAGCGGACGCCGTTCTCGAGGATGTCGACGACGCGGCCGGGCTTCAGCTCGAACGGCGACGGCGCGAGGACCTTGTCGCCCTTCTTCAGCGGCTTGCTCACCTTCATCGCGCGGACGTCGGCGGTCGGGTACTTCTCGGGCGCGCCGGTCTCGCGCAGGACCCAGGTGTCGGTCGCGTCGCTGAAGATGACCGTGCCGACCTCGCGCGCGCCGCCGGGGAGCGGGATGGCGACGGGGTGGCCGAACGCGATCTTGTCCTCGAGGAGGATGACCTCGTCGAGCGGCAGTTCCTGTTCGGAGACCTGACCGCCCCACTCGTACTGGAACTTCACGGGCCCGTCGTCCTTCGGCGCGTCGACGGCGCGCCCGAAGCCGCTGGCCGCCGCCACGTTCACGAAGAGCGCGGTGCCCTTCTTCACGCCGGCGACCTTCTCGGTCGGTCGGACCATCGCCTGCGGGACGAAGAGCTGCTCGGTGCCGGTCGTCTTGAAGACGTGCTCGTCGCCCTCGGTCTTGATGAACTCGAGCAGCGCGATCTTCGCGATACCGAAGTTGCCGTCGAGGCCGACGGGGCTGACCGCCCACGCCATCTTGGTGCCGACCGTCGTCTTGGCCTTCGGCCCCGCGTAGCCCTTCCAGTGGAAGCCCTTCTTGGCGGGCTTCTTCTTCTTCTTGGGCTTCTCTTCGTCGTCTTCGGCGACCGCCTTCTTCTTGGCCGGCGCCTCCTCCTCGGTCGCGGCGGGCGTGCCGTGTCTCTTGGGCCAGTTGGCGCACGCGACGACCGACAGCGCGAGGGGCAGGACGAAGTAGAGCCGCATGGTGCCGACCTACCGCTCGACCGAGGCGGCATCAAGGCTCCCCGGCGTCAGATGCCCGGCAGGCACATGCACGACGACGTGAGCTCGATGTCCGCGCCCGCGGTCGCCTTGGCGAGTCGGGCCTCGGCGGCCTCGGCCTCGGCGTCCTTCTTCTGGAGCCGCAGGCTCCGCGAGAGACCGTGGAGCGACCACGCGTTGCCGGGCAGCCGCGCCAGATCCTGGCGGTAGACCGCCTCTGCTTGCGCGGCCTTGCCGGATTTCAGCAGGGCCGCGCCGAGCGCGTGCCGCACCGGCTGGATCCAGTCGGGCGGCTCGTCGTACCGGAGCTGGTCCTCGTAGACGACCGCCGTGCGCAGCTCGGCGACGCCCTGCTCGCGCTTGCCTTCTCGGAACAGGATCTCGCCAGCCAGGACGTGCTCGGCGACCGAGAGCAGGTCCGAGGCCTTGTTGTTCCCGAACGCGGCGTCGGCCGGGACCTTGCTCTTGGCGGCGAGGAACGCCGCCTGCTCGGCGCGCGCGCGCTCGGTGTCGCCCTTCGCGGCCCAGGCGACGCCGCGCGCGTAGAGCCGCAGCGCGCGCGCCAGCGGCAGGCGCGCGTCGGGCTCGGGCCGCGCGAGGGCCGCGTCCCACTTCCCGAAGCGGAGCAGCACCTCGAAGGGCATCGCCACGAAGCCGTCGGCGATCGCCGGGCTGTCGCGCACGAACTCCGGCGGCATGCCCGTGACCATCGCCTCGATCGCCTGCAGCGAGAGCGCGCTCTTGGCGGTCATCATCGCCGCGAACGTCAGCATGTGATGGTTGTGGGCCATGTACACCGCGTAGAAGCCCTGTTTCGGGCTCTTCTCGCGGTATCGCCGATCGGCCTCGATCGCCGCGCGGTTGGAGGCGATCGCCTCCTCCCAGCGGCCGGTTCGCACGTCGATGTGCGTGGGCATGTGGACGAGGTGACCGACGCCGGGCGAAAGGCCGCGCAGGCGCTCGGCGGCGCCGGCGGCCTTCTCCGGGTTCGGCGAGGCCTCGATGACGTGGATGTACAAGTGGTTGGCGAGGGGGTGGGCGGGCGATTTCGCCATCACGTCCTCGAGGACGGCGACGATCTCGTCGGTGCCGGGCTGGGCCTTGCCGTCGGGCGTCCATAGATCCCAGGGCCGGAGGTCCATCATCGCCTCCGCGGCGAGCGCGCCCACGTCGGCGTCGTCGGGGTGTGCCTTCCAGAGGGCGCGCATCGCGCTCGCGTACGCCCCGTCGAGCGCCTTGCGGTCTGCAGGCTCGGGATCGGCGTGCCTCTTCTCGAGGGCGGCGATGAGCCCGCGCTCGACCTCGGTCGCGCCGGCCGCGGTCGCCCGCGCGCGCACCAGCGCCTCGTGCGCCGCCTTGGCGCGATCCGGCGGCACCATCGGGAAGTTGATGTGCGGACCGTTCGCGATCGCCACGCCCCAGTGCGCCATCGCGCACTGCGGATCGATCTCCGCCGCGCGTCGGAACGAGCGGATCGCCTCGTCGTGGTTGAACCCGTAGAGCAGGATCAGGCCCTGGTCGAAGTAGCGCTGGGCCTCTCGCGATCGAGTCGTCACCTCGCGCCGGTGCGATCCGAGGCCCGGAAACAGCGGCGGCGCGTCGGTGGGCGCGACCGACTGTGTCGGTGCGACGGCCCGCGGCGCGTCGCGGTGGCTGCAGGCGACGAGGATCACGACCAACGAGCCCACGGTCCACGGACGAGCAGCCATCTGTCTTGCCCTCCGGGCTCCCGATGCCGCGCAGGCACGCGAAATCGCGACGCTTCCACGCAAGCCACGTGCAGCGCGCCGGGGCGGCGCCTGCTCGATCCGATACGCCGCCCCGCTCCGATTGGGGTACGCTGCGACGCCATGCAACGGAACCCAAGAGCTGGTGCCTGGCTCGTGCCCGCTTTGGCGGTCGTGGCGATCGGCTGCGCGAGCGACAAGATCCGCACGCGCGCCGCGAACGACTTCCAGTGCTCGTTCGGCCAGGTGAAGATCACCGACCTCGACACGGGCGCCTATCGCGCGACGGGGTGCGGCCAGACGGCCGACTACTTCTGCAACGGCAAGGGTTGCGTGAAGAGCGACGGCGCCGAGGCGAAGGAGACCGAGGCGGCCGCTCCGAAGGAGCCCGCCGATCCGCCCGACGTCAAGACCATCAAGAAGCCGCCGGCGAAGTTCAAGCTCCACACCTCCTTCCAGCGTGACAAGGAGGAGGAGGGCGAGGTCTACAAGGACGAGAAGCACTTCCACGCCGTCCGCCTCAACGTCGGCCCGCACACCGGCGACGCCGACACCTGGCTCGATCAGAACTTCCTCGAGTCGAAGCGGTGGACCGAGAGCTTCGGCAAGATCGACCTCCGCTTCGCCACGAAGCTGACCGGCGGCGAGCGCATCTCGGTCTCGGTGGTGGTGCGCGACGGCAAGGCCTACGAGCTGGGCTGCTCGAGCCTCGACACCTCTTCGCCGAAGACCGACGAGGTGTGCATGAAGGTGCTGCGCACGCTCCGCGTCGACGCAGCCCCGCCTCCGCCCAAGCCGGCTGCCGAACCGGAGGAGTGACGCCTCAGCGGCGCGGGCGCTTCGGCTTGGCCGCCGGCGCCTCGCGCCGCAGGAGCTTCGCCAGCGTCGCCCACACCTGTTCGATCGGGCCGGCGTCGCGCGCGAGCACCGACGCCATGATGGTGCCTTGCACCAGCACGGCGGTCGGGCCGATGTCGAGGCCTTCGCGCAGGACGCCTTGCGCCTTGGCGTCTTCGAGCAGGGCCCGGATGCGGGCGCTCGTCTTCCGCCGGAGCGCCGCGACGCGCTCGGTGCCGCGGGCGCCGGCGGCGAACCCGAGGTCCTCCGAGAACACGAGGCGGGGCACGCCGTGCGCGCGCGCGGTGCGCACGCGCCGCAGGACGATCGCGCCGAGCCGCTCGAGCGCGTCGCCGCCGAGGTCGGACTCGTCGTCGGCGAGCAGCTGCTCGATGCGATCGATGGCGGCGAGGACGATCTCCTCCTTGCTCCCGAAGTGACGGAAGATCGCCCCCTCGGTCAGGCCGACCTCCTCGGCGATGGCCGCGGTGGTGAAGCGCGCGAGCCCCTGCTCGCTGATGATCTTCAGCGCGGCGTCGGCGATCTGGAGGCGACGCTGCTCCGTCGGCTCACGTCGCATGGCGCGTGACCTCCTCGGGACCGGACGGCGCGTCGGCGTCGTGAGCGTCCGGCTTCCACTCGATGACGTGCAGGGTCTTCACGGACACCACGTAGAGGAGCGGTACCACACCCTTGGTCACGACGGTTGCCAGAAGCTGCCCACCCATTTGGACATGCGAAGGGCGGCGATCGCGGCGCGGGACGAGGTCCCGCCTCCTACCGCGCGACGAGCGAGGCGCGGGCGCGCCACGCGACGACCGACCAGAAACCGGTGCGCAGCACCATCGCGACGACCGTGCGGTGCGCGTGCGCGCCGCCGGCCGCCGCGCAGGCGATGGAGGCGGCGATGAAGGCGGCGAACGCGACGGCGGTGGCCACCGCGATCGCGAGCGCGAGGTGCGCCGCCCAGCGTCGCCGCGTGGCCAGGCCGACGCCGGCCGTCACGTAGGCGAACCCGGCGAGGAAGTTGAACCACACCACCGGCAGCACGATCGGCCCCGACTCCGCCGAACCGTGGCCGGAGAGCACCGAGGCGCCGGCCGTCAGCGTGGCCGCGCCGAACAGGACGGCGAGCGCCCCGGTCAGCGGCCAGCCAAGCCGCACCCGCGAGGATGTCCGCTCCACGAGCTGCATCCTCGTACTGTAAGTAATCACTTACTTGCGCACAAGGTGCCGAAAAACGAGTCCGGGACTCTCGCGCCGCGTCGTCGCCCCGGCGCGAGGGCTCCGTTGTTCATCGCCCGAAGTGGAACGTCACCGAGTGCGTGCCGCCCTCGACGCTCGGCGGGAACGACGTCTTCTCCAGGCGGGCGCGCACGCACTCCGCCACGTCGTGCGATCCGTCGACCGATCGGGTCTTCGCGCGCTCGACGCGGCCGTCGGGCGCCACCTGCAGGTCGATGATGAACGACACCACGCCCTCTTCCGGCGCGAAGCACTCGTTGCGCAGCCGGTCCTTGCGTGCCTCGATCGAGCGTTCGACGCGCGCGGCGTCGAGGCGCTGCGGACCCTCGGCGCGGACCTCGTCGCCGGACGGCCCGCCGCCGACCGCGGTCGGCGCCGGCTGGACGATCACCGGCGCCGTCTGCAGAGCTCTCGTCGTGCTCGTCGTGCGGGCGACACGGGCGGCGGGCGGGCCGCGGTGGCGCGCGCAGCCGGCGGCGCCTCCTCCGACAAGGATCATCGCGGACAGGGTGGCCACGGCCGCAGCCAGCGACGAACTCGTTCGGCAGCTCATCGTCGAGTACCTCCGCCTCGCGATTTCCGCAACAGCGGTGCCGTCACCCGACGAACGGCAGAGCGTGCGCGAGGCGCGCGAACGGCCCCGATCGCGCCCCTCGCGCTCGGCGCGACGGCGCGAACGGCCACGACGGGATCGGCGGCGAGCTCCTCAGTGGCCGGGGCAGCAGTACGCGTTGCAGGACGTATACGCGCCGGAGTACGGGCCCGAGCCCCAGTTGCTCGAGGACATCCAGATGCAGCTCGAGCCGTCCCACACGCAGCCCTGGCACTCCTTGCCCGTGCCGCCGCCGCCGCCGCCGGTCTTCTTCTGCCCTTCGACGATCGCGATCGCCGAGGCGCAGTCGGTCCGGACGAAGCTCGCGAGGATCTGCGGCGAGTACTTGGCCTGGATGCAGCGCGACACGCAGTCGGCCTGCACGCCTTGATCGGCGACGCCCTTGCACGCGAGGTAGTGCGCGCACGCCTCGTTGCACGTCACCGCTGGCGTTGCGCCTCCGCCGGCGTAGGTCGGGCCCTCGCCCCCGTACGCCGGGTCCGTGCCCCCGTACGCCGGGCCGGGCTCGTAGCCGCGATCCGGTTGGTGGGTCGTCGGGTGCTTGGCCCGGTGACGACGACAGCCGGTCGCCGCGATCGCCGCGCCGGTCACGACGAGGATCATGAGGAGGAGGAGGACGCGCGCGCGCACGCCCGGAGCGTACCGCGCGCCCGGCGATGTAACCAGCGATGGCGCGCAGCCGACGCGGCGTACTTTGGCGGCGACGGCTCAGGAGAAGGTGTAGTGGCGGATGTCGGCGAGCTGCTTGCGCAATTCGGCGCGGAAGTCGGGGTGCGCGAGCGAGATCAGCGCCTCGCCGCGCTCCCTCAGCGTCATGCCGTGGAGGTTGGCGGCGCCGTACTCGGTGACCACCCAGTGCACGTGGCCGCGCGTGGTGACCACGCCCGCACCCGGCTTGAGCGAGGGGGTGATGCGCGAGACCTTCCCGCCCGCCGCCGTCGACGGCAGCGCGATGATCGGCTTGCCGCCCACCGACAGCGCCGCGCCGTGGATGAAGTCCATCTGCCCGCCGATGCCGGAGTACATGCGGTAGCCGATGGAGTCGGCGCAGACCTGACCGGAGAGGTCGATCTCGATCGCCGAGTTGATCGCCACGACCTTCGGGTTCTGCCGGATGAGGGAGGTGTCGTTGGTGCGATCGCAGGGGTGGAACTCGATCGCCGGGTTGTCGTCGACGTGATCGAACACGCGCTTGGTGCCGTTCACGAACGACGTGGTGGTGCGGCCGCGGTGGACCTTCTTGTGCTTGTTGGTCACCACGCCGCCCTCGAGCAGCGGGACGAGGCCGTCGGAGAACATCTCGGTGTGCACGCCGAGGTCGTGCTTGTTGCCGAGGCGGGCGAGGACCGCGTCGGGGATGGCGCCGATGCCCATCTGCAGCGTGGAGCCGTCCTCGATGAGCGCGGCGATCTGATCGCCGATCTGCCCCTCGACCTCGCCGATCTCCGACACGTGCCCGGTCGGGAGCGGGCGGTTGGTGTGGACGAAGGCTGCGAGGCGATCGAGGTGCACGAAGGTGTTGCCGTGCGTGCGGGGCATCTGCTCGTTGACCTCGGCGAGGACGACGCGCGCGCCGTCGACCGCCGCGCGCGCGGCGTCGCAGGACGTGCCGAGGCTGCAGTAGCCGTGCTTGTCGGGCGGCGAGAGCTGCACGATCGCCACGTCGAGCGGGACCATCCGCGTGCTGAAGAGCTTCGGGACGTCCGACAGGAAGATCGGCATGAAGTCGGCGCGCCCCTCCTCGACGGGCTTGCGGAGCCCGGGGCTGGTGAACAGCGACACCGATCGGAAGCGCCCCTTGTGAACCTCGCTCGCGAAGTCGCACGGACCTTCGAGGTGCAGGTGATAGAGCGTCACCGCCTCGACGTCCCTGCGCCGGCACATCGCGTCGATCAGCGTCGTCGGCGTGGCCGCGGCGCCATGCACGAAGACCTTCATCCCACTCGCGAGTCGCCCGATGACCTCGTCCGCGCTCGCGGCACGTGCACGCCAGTTGGCATTCATGCGGCGCAACATTGGAAGGATCGCACCAGGGATCAAGGGTCGCGTATGACCTGCTCGCGACTACGGGAGGTAGGGAGTCGCATCTTTTTCCGACTTTGCGCTCGGCAGTTTGAGCAGCGGATCTTCGAAGCTCTTCCCTGGGCGCCAGCGTGTGTCGAACCAGCCCGCGGAGAGCACCGTCCCGAACGCGAGTAGAGATTGCCCTCGCGCTGCCGCGAGGCGATGGTCCCAGATGACGAAGTCTGGCAGCAGCTCGGGAAGGCTGAGCGCGCGGAAGGTGCCCAGGGCGTCGGCGCCCTCGACGACCAGCAGGTAGTGCTGCTTCGCCTTCGGGTGGGGCACGACGAAGGCCGCGCCGAGCTGGCTGCCGGTGAACGTCTTGCCGTCGAAGCGGATGCTGCCATCGCTGTCGTTCACGCGGATCGGCAGCGCCGGCTCGAGCGCGCGCAGCACGCGGTTGGAGCGCGCGTTGCCGACGAGGATCGTCGACCGGGTGGGCGCGACCTCGGGATCGACCTCCGAGTCCTTCAGGATCGGGTAGCGGACGTCGACGCCCCAGCGGATGGTCGCGAGCGCGCGCGCCACCTCGAGGTTCACCTGCGTCTGCGCGGGATCGCCTTCGCCATAGACGATCTGCAGCGGCTCGTTCCATACGTCGCGGATGGGGCCGGCGATGTTCCCCTCCTTGCGCGGACCGTCGCCCGGAGATCCGGGCGCCGCCGCGGGTTCGGCCGGCGCACCCGCGCGCCAGGTGCCGAAGTCGCGCTGCGCGCTCAGCGGCTCGCCCGGGGCGAACGTCAGCGCGGTGCCGTCGATGGTCACGGTGACCGAGGCCGGCTTGAGCAGCGCCGGATCGCGGTCGAGGTGCAGGGCGTCGACGCCCTTGGTCGCGACGGTCACGTGCGCGCCGTCGACGACGCGCGCGTCGACGGTCGCCCATTCGTCGACCGCGCTCAGCCGATCGACGTGCACCCACGCGTCGTGGCCCCAGCGCGGGCGCGTGGTGCGGAGGTGCACGTGCTTCGGGTGCGCGGCGCGCTTGAACCCGGAGAACCACGAGACGTGCTGCAGCTTGTCGTAGGCGAAGCCCCACACGTCGTGGCCGAGGTCGGGGTGGTCGTGCTTCACCGTGAAGCCCTTCTTCTCGTAGGCCTCGATGAGCACGTCGCTGTTCTCGACCGGGAGATCGCGGGTGCCGTGGATGATCCACAGCGGCAGCCGCGCGCCGTTGTCGACCCACGAGACGTTGGAGCGCTCCTCGATGAGGAGCTGCTCCCACGGCCGCTTCGGGCGGCCGGCGACGTCGCGGCGGATGAAATACGAGTGGTACCCGCAGAGCGGCTGCGCGGCGGCGAACACGTCGGGGTGGTGGAGCGGGATGGACGCGGCGCCGATGCCGCCCATCGAGAAGCCGGTGAGGTAGACGCGATCGGGATCGATCTGCGGCCAGCGCGCCTTCGCCCAGGCGATGGCGTCCATGACCTCTTCCTCGCCGAGCTGGCGGTACATCGCGTTGCCGTGCGCGTGCGGCGCGATCACGAACGCGCCGAGCGGCGGCGTCGGGCCCATGCCCCGGTCGAGCTCGGCCATGGATTTCTTGTCGTCGTCGCCGCCGAAGAACACGCGCAGCATGGCCATCGGCCCGCCGTTCATCCCGTGGAGCCCGACGAAGAGCGGCAGCTTCTTCTCGCTCTTGGGGAGGCTCTTGGGGACGTACACCGCGACGGGCTGCGGCTGGCCGTCGGCGCGCGCGACGTGCGCGAGGCGCATGACGCCGGTGCGCTTCGCGATCGGATCGGCGCCGGCCTCGGCGTCGGCGACGAACGCGTCGAGGAAGGCAGCGTCGGCGAGCTGCGATTTCACGTCGAGATCGCCGCGGGCGACCTGCTGCGACAGGCGCGACTCGAGGTGCTCGACCGTCGCGCGCACGTCGTCGGCGAGGGCGAGATCGGTGCGCGCCGACAGCGCTCGCGCCCGCGCGATGGCGAGCCGCACCGGCGCGCGCGGGGCGAGGCTGCCCTCGACCACCCGCCCTCGGACGTCGACGCGCACGGTGAGCGTCTTCTTCGCGTCGTCGATCGCCGCGGGCAGCTCGCCGATGTCGGCGCGGAGCTCTGCGACGGCGCGCGGTCCGATGGGCACCGCGCCGAGCGGGTGCATCGCGACGTGGTCGGTGGTGCCCTCGAGCACGCCTCCCTGCGCCTCGAGCGGCGTGCCGAGCGGCGCGCCCTCGGGGTAGCGGACGAGCGTGGAGATGGCGTACCCGCTGCTGGTCGGCTCGCGGACGATGCGCACCCAGCTCATCGCGCGCGCGAGCGTCTGCGCGACGTCGGACGTCGCGCCGGGCAGCAGCAGGCGCACGCCGTGCGGCGGGCGGAAGGTGCGATCGACCAGCCGGGCGCGAAGGGCCCAGCCGCCGTCGCGCTGGCGGAGCTTGAAGACGACGGTGTGATCGCCGACGTCGAGATCGAGCGGGACGAGATCGTCGTCGTCGCGCTGGGGGCGCGAGGCGTCGCGGAGGAACACGCTCTTGCCGTCGACGATGACCTCGCAGCCGTCGTCGCTGCCGACGAGCAGGAGCAGGCTCGCACGCTTGGGCACCCGCAGCACGCCGGCGAGGTACGCGACGGCCGGCTTGCCCTGCGAGCCGAAGAGCCGCTCGAGATCGATCGCGCCCTCGCCGCTGCTCACGAGCGTCCAGGTCGCGGGCGCGGTGTTCCACGTGCCCTTGCCGTCCTTCGCGCTCTTGGCGAACGCGTCGACACGCGTGGGGAGCGTCGCGCCGAGCGAGGGGCGCAGCGCGTGGTCGTCGACGGTCGCGGTCGGATCGGGGATGCCTTTGGAGTCGCGGATCGGCGGGCGCCATTCGGCGAGATCGGCGACCGTGGTCGTCAGACGGAACGGACCGAGGGCGAGCCAGGCGCCGAGGTGCCCCGCGGGGCCGGACGCGATGCCGACGCCCTCCGACGCGGCGATCGTCGCGACCGGATCGTCGGGCGGCGGGGCAGCCTCCCTGGGCGCCGACGCGCTGGAGAGCGGCGTGGGCGCGCTGGACGCCGAGGGGGCGACGGGCGGGGGAGCCGTCGTCGTACCCTTCGGCGCCGGCGAGCACGCGCCCCCGAGGGCGAGGACCAGCGCGAGACGCGCGGCTGCCGTGAAAGGGGCACCAACCACGCGCGGAGGTTGCGCGGTGGGAGGCCCGGCGGCAAGCGCGCCCGCGCGTGCTAGAGTTCCCGCGCTCCTTGGAGGTCGTCATGTCGCGTGCTTCGGTTCTCGGGTCCGCCCTGGTAGCGCTCGCCCTGCTCGGCACCGGCTGCGGTCGCGGGGGCCTCGGCGACTTCGATCCCACCGGACCGTTCGAGGGCGACACCGGCGATCTCGACACCGCCGTCTCCGAGACGGGCGACGACACCGACATCATCGGCTGGGACACAGGCGTCGACGACACCGACATCATCGGCT
>JACPFM010000101.1 GCA_016182965.1 Deltaproteobacteria bacterium
GGCGGCGCGGCCGTCGTCGGCGGCGCGGCCGTCGTCGGCGGCGCGGCCGTCGTCGTCGGCGCGGCCGGGGCGGGGACCGACGGGGCCGGCAGCGCGCCCGCATCGGGCGACGGCGCATCGAACCTCGGTGACGTCCCGCCCTCACTCCTGTCGCGAGGGCACGCCGACAGCATCAGCGGCAGGATCAAGGACGACGCAGAGAACCGCATGGCGACTGGACGCTAGCAAGCAGGTGGAACGGACGACCAGTTCCACGCGGCGCGGTTCGTGCGACCCTTGCGCCTGGCGCGCGGTTCGACCAGGACACGCCACCTCATGTACGCCGCGCAAGCGGCCGCGAGCATCCCCACACGGAGGAGCCCATTCCGACCCCGCCATCGCCCCCATCGCGCGACCGCACGCCGGCCGCTCCGCTCGTCACGCCCGTCGAGCCGCTCTCTCGACGCGGGCAAGACGCAGCTAGCGGACCTCATCGCGCCCGGGATAGTCTGCTCCCCGTGACGCCAGCGATCGAAAGGCCCCCGCCCCGGGAGGCGCTCGGGCGCGTGCTCGGGTCGATCGCCGGTCAGCCGCTGGTCATCCTGCTCACGGGCCACCCCGATCCCGACGCGATCGGCGGCGCGCTGGCTCATCAGCGCATCTGCGAGAGCCTCGGCATTCCGGCGACCATCGCGCACGTGCTGCCGGTGTCGCACCGCGAGAACCGGGCGCTCGTGAAGCTCCTCAACATCGAGATGCACCACATCGCCAACCCGGCGGAGCTCTCGGCGTACAAGTACTTCTCGCTCGTCGACACGAGCTCCGTCGAGACGAGCATCGACCTGCCGGCCGACCTGAAGCTCCTCACCGTCGTCGATCACCACACTCGCGTCGGCGGCCCCAAGGTCGACGCGGCGTTCGTCGATCTGCGCCCGCAGCTCGGCGCCACCTGCTCGATCTACGCCGAGTACCTCCAGCAGGGGCTGGCGCCGCTCACCGGCGAGCGCCGCGAAGACGCGCGCGTCGCCACCGCGCTGCTCTTCGGCATCCAGACCGACACCGACGACTTCGCCAACGCCACGCCCGCCGATTTCGCGGCCGCGTCGTACGCGAAGGCGTTCTGCGACGCCGACATCCTCAAGCGCGTGGGGCGCCGCACCGTCAGCGCCGCCGCGATGAACGTGCTCGGGCAGGCGCTGTCGAACCTCCGCGTCATCCGCGACTTCGCGTTCGCCGGCGTCGGGTTCGTGCCGCTCGGCGATCGCGACGCGATCGGCAGCGCCGCCGACTACATCCTCATGCGCGAGGACATCGACACCGTGCTGGTGTACGGCGTCGTCGAAGATCGGGTCGACGGCTCGCTGCGCACCAACAGCCCGAGCGTCGATCCGGCGGTCTTCCTGCAGACGGCCTTCGGTCGCGATCGCGACGGCAAGCCGTACGGCGGCGGCCGCGCCGACAAGGGCGGCTTCCAGATCCCCCTCGGCCTGCTCGCCGAGTGCGAAGACACCGATCGCCTGTGGATCCTCGTCACCGAGATGATCGAATCGCGGCTCGAACGCGTGGTGCCCGACATCGAGCGCGAGCGAGAGCGCGAGCGCGATCGCGATCGCGACCACGATCGGGACCGCCGCGACCGCCGCCGCGCCGACGACTGAACGCATCCCGGCTTCCGCTCCGTAGGTCGAACCGGATAAGGTACGGTCGAGCTACGCAGCGGGAGGGGATGATGGGTCGAACCTGGTTCGTGGTGTCGGTGGCCGCGCTGGCGGTGGGCTGTACGTCGCGATCGGCGCAGCGCAGCGACGACGGCGGCGGCACGGTCGGCGGCGCGGTCGCCCGACTGCGCGCGGTGCCGGTGCTCGGCGAGCGCCTCTCGGCCGCGACCGACCTCGTGCCGATCTCGCGCGGCTTCACCCAGGCGCACCCGGGCGCGATCACGACGATCGTACCGAGCACCGCGCGCGCGACGCTGCGAGTCGCGCGCGACGAGGCCCGTTACCTCGAGGTCGTCGCCGAGCACGACGCCGACGCGCCCGGGCGGCTCTCGCAGGGCGCGATGGTCTACGCCGAGGCGAGCCGCGACGTCGACGCGTTCGTCATCGCCGAGCGCGATCGGGTCGAGGAGATCCGCGTGTCGAAGTCCGAGCACGCCTCGCCGGTGGCGCGCTGGCGCGTGCGGCTCGGGCCCGGCCTCGCGTCGCTCCGCCTGCACGAGGGCTTCGTCGAGGCGCTCGACGCCGAGGGCCGCGCGTGGCTGCGCACCGATCCGATCTTCGCCGTCGACGCGCAGGGCACGCGTCGGGTTCCGCGGCTGACGCTCGCGCGCGACGGCGTCGCGTTCCGGCTCGAGGCGACGCTCGATCGCGCCGGCCTCGTGTACCCGATCGCGCTCGATCCCGGTTGGGGCCCCACCGGCGCGATGAGCACGCCGCGCGTGCGGCACTCCGGGCTCAAGCTCCCGAGCGGGAAGATCCTGGTCGTCGGCGGCCAGAGCGAGCTCACCGCCGTGGGCGTGCTGTCGACCGCGGAGATCTACGATCCGGCGACCGGCACGTGGACCAGCACCGGATCGATGGCGGTGCCGCGCTCGTATTTCGGTCTGGTGGAGCGCACCGACGGCAAGCTGATGGCGCTCGGCGGCATCACGACCGGCAGCTGCGTCGATCTGGATTCGACCGAGATCTACGATCCGGCCGCCGGGACCTGGTCGGCCGGGCCGGTGATGCCGAAGAAGTGGTACCTCGGGCACGCGTACGCGTTCGCCGGCAACAAGGTGGCCATCCTCGCGGGGCGCAGCTGCGCGGGTGGCTACAACAACGCGGCGCTGCTCGACGTCGCCGCCGGGACGTGGACGACGAGCGTCAACGCCATGCCGAACGAACGGGTCTACTCGGCGTCGTCGAAGCTCGCCGACGGCCGCGTGCTCATCACCGGCGGCAAGCTCGCCGCCTACGGCAACATGTTCGCGACGGCCGATCTCTACGACGCGGTCTCGAACAGGTTCACGGCGACGGCGACGATGAGCAACAACCGCCTGTATCACCAGCAGCACACGCTGCCGGGCGGCAAGGTGATCGTGATCGGCGGGTCCGAGAGCGACGGCGGCAACGCCGCCTATTACACCAGCGTCGATATCTACGATCCGACCACCGCGGCGTTCTCGGCCGGGCCGCCGACGGCGTTCAAGCACTTCCGGTACGGCTCGGCGGTGCTCTCGACCGGCAAGGTGATCGTCGTCAGCGGCGCGCAGCCGTACATCACGCCGGAGATCCTCGACACCGAGCTCTACGATCCGGTCCTCAACGCGTGGTCGAACGCGGGCAAGCTGTCCGTCTCGCGCGCGAGCTCGCTGGTGTTCGACATCGGCGGCGGCAGCGCGGTGGCCATCGGCGGCGACATCCAGAACCCGAGCGGCAGCGGCGCGCGCGTGATCACCGCGACGACCGATCTCCTCGCCGACGGTGTGGTCGCAGGCGCCAAGTGCCTGAGCAACGGGCAGTGCACGTCCGGCTTCTGCGCCGGCGGCGTGTGCTGCAACGAGGCGTGCACCGGCAAGTGCCAGTCGTGCACCGAGACGGGCAGCGTCGGCACCTGCAAGTCGCTCACCGCGCCGCCGCCTGGCAAGGGCACCTGCGATCCGTACGTGTGCGGCGCCGTCGACTGCAAGGCGACCTGCGCGACGAGCGCCGACTGCATCGCCACGCACTACTGCGACGCCACGTTCAAGTGCGCGCCGCGGGTCGACAAGGGCGCGGCGTGCACCGCCGCGGCGCAGTGCAAGACCGGGTTCTGCGCCGACGGCCGCTGCTGCGACGTCGCGTGCGACGGAGCCTGCGAGGCATGCGATCAGAGCGGCTCGCTCGGCACCTGCAGCAAGCTCGACGGCATCGCCGACAAACACGGCAAGTGCCTCACCGGCGAGTGCACGACGGCGTGTGTCGCAGGCGCGTGCGGCTTCGCGCCCGCCTCGAAGGCGTGCGGCGGCGGCGCCTCGACCTGCTCGGGCAGCACCTTCACCGCGGCCGGCAAGTGCAGCGGGACCGACGAGCGCTGCCTGCCCGGCGGCGCGGCCCCCTGCCCCGGCGGCCTCGTGTGCGCCGACGCGACCACCTGCAAGAGCAAGTGCAGCGGCGACGGCGACTGCGTCGCCGGCACGTGCGATCTCGCGAGCGGAGCCTGCGGGGCCGGGAGCGACGCGGGCGTCGACGCCGGCACGGGCGTCGAGACCGGCACGGGCGTCGAGACCGGCGTCGCCGACGGCGGAACGAAGCTCCCCGACGATCCCAAGGTCGGCGCCGAGTTCACCCGCTGCACCAAGCCGAGCGACTGCCCGAGCGGCTTCTGCGTCGAGGGCGTCTGCTGCGACACCGCGTGCGAGGGCAAGTGCCACTCGTGCGCGCTGATCACGTCGCCCGGAAAGTGCACGGTCTCGCCGATCGGCGTCGACCTGCGGAACGACTGCGGCCCCGCGCTGCAGTGCCTCGGCACCTGCGACGGCGCCGGCCAGTGCATCGGCGCCGGCAACGGCACGATGTGCGCGCGCAACCGCTGCACGACGCAGAGCGGCGGCGTCGGCCCCGCGTACTGCCCCGGCCCCGGCGGCAAGTGCGGGCTCGACGCGGTCGTCGCGTTCGACTGCGCGCCGTACGTGTGCGAGCCGGCGTTCGGCGCGTGCCGGACGGGCTGCGCATCGAGCCTCGACTGCGTGAACGGCTTCGTCTGCGACCTCGGCAGCAAGACCTGCGTCGCGCCGGCGCCGCCCGAGGACGAGGGCGGCTGTGCCACCACGCCCGGGCGCGCAGGCGGGAGCGCCGCGTTGCTCGTCGCGCTGCTCGCCTTCGTCGGGAGCAGGGCGCGCTCGCCGCGTTCCCGCGCGTCGCGCGCACGACGAAGGTGATCACGCCGGCGTGAGCGGGCGCGGGTTGGTCTTCGACGTCAGCACGTGATCGCGCCAGCGGCCGCCGAGGTACAGGTAGTCGCGCGCGTAGCCCTCGACGTCGAAGCCGAGGCGGCGCAGGAGGTTGCCGCTGCGCTCGTTGGTCGGGATGTAGTTGGCCTCGATGCGGTGGAAGCGCAGCTCGTCGAAGACGAACGCGATCGCCCCCTCGAGCGCCTCGCGCAGGAGGCCCTGCCCCTCGTGGTCCTGATCGATCGAGTAGCCGAGCACGCACCGCAGCCACGCGAGCCGGACGAACTGGGTGAACGAGACCACGCCGACGACCGGACCGTCCTCCGCATCACGCGCCCCAGCCGAATGGCGCGCGAAGAGGAACATGCGGAGCGAGGCGTCGTGCTGCCAATCCTCGCGCGAGGCGGCGAGGCGGCGCTCGAAGTATTCGCGGGTGAAGAACCCCTCGGCCCACGGCGGGCTCACCGGCTCGAGCCGCGCGCGGTTCTTCACGAAGTAGGCGAGCACGCGCGGCGCGGCCGCGGGCGGCGGGAGCGTCAGCACGGTGCGCGCACCGACGATGCGGGGGACGGGCCGGTTCATGATTCGTTCCGCTCGACCGAGGGGAACGCGCCGGTCGACCGCATGCCGGCGATCGCGTCGCACCACTCGCGCACCGCCGGGCCGGCGGGCTCCTTCCACTGCAGCTGATCGAAGCGCTGGAGCAGCTGCGCCGCGTGATCGCCCATGCGGCGCCTGTCGGCGAAGACGCTCTGCGCGTCGGCGATGGCCTGCGCGGCCTTACGGAAGTAGCCCTGCGACGCGGCGAGCCACGCGTGCACGAGGTGGCGGTGCTGCTGCGGCTCGGCCTCGGTGATGGAGACCTGATCGCAGGTCTCGAGCTCGGCGCGCGCCTCGTCGAGCGCGCCGCGCAGCAAGTCCTCCTGCGCGAGCAGGAGGCGCGACTCGAGGACGCCCCAGGGATCGCCGAGCTTGGTGTAGAGGTCGAGCGCGTCGACCGCGTGACGCTGCGCGGCCGCCGCGTCCTCCTGATCGATGGCGATCATCGAGAGCAGGCGCTCGACGGCGGCGAGGCCGCGCGGGTTCTCGAGCGAGCGGAGGGCGGCGCGCGTCGCCTGCGCGCGGGTGCGCGCCCCCTCGAGATCTCCGGCGCGGTGCTCGACGTGCGCGAGCGCCACGTCGCACTGCGACAGGCCGAGGCGGTAGCCGATGCCGTCGAACTCCTGGTGCGCTTCGAGGAGCAGATCGCGCGCCTTGGGGAGCTGGCCCTCGGCGAGCTCGATGAGGCCGAGGAGGAGCAGGCACTGCGCGCGGCCGAGCGGATCGCCGATCGTCTTGAAGCGGCGAGCCCCGCGGTGCAGCGCGTCGCGCGCGCTGACGTGATCGCCGAGGAGGTAGTCGATCTCGCCGATGACGACCTCGCAGGTGGCGCGCCCGCGATCGTCGTCGAGGCGGTCGAACATGGAGAGCGCGCGCGCCACCGTCTTGCGCCCCTCGGTCGGCTCGCCGATCTCGGAGGCGATGTGACCGAGCAGGCGCTGCACGTGCGCCTCGTCGCGCTCCTCGCCGAGGTTGACGAAGATCTTCCGCGCCCTCTGCGCGGCGTCGCGCGCCTCTTCGAAGCGGCCGGCGTGGCGGAGCGCCTCGGCGCGCCAGCGGAGGTGCTTGGCGCTCCACACCTGCCCGATGGCGGGCGGCGGGATGGAGCCGGCGGGGAGCGGCTCGGCGTCGGGTCGCTTGGCGACGACGTCGAGCCGGCGCACGTCGAGCAGCGCGAGGTCCTCGAGGGTGCGGGTCGCGTCGCGCACGCGGCTCCACGCCTCTTCGACGTAATCGAGGAGCAGCTCCGCGGCGGCGTCGCCGTCGCCCGCGCGCAGCAGGTTCAGCACGCGGTGGCGCACGACCCGGCGGGTGCCGGCGAGCGGGTGGTGCGAGAGCACCTCGGCCGCGGCGCGGAAGACCTCGCGCGCGTCGTCGCGCGCCGCGAGGCGATGGAGCAGGTGCTCTTGCAGGAGGGCGTGCGGGAAGCGGAACCTGTCTTCGCCGGTCGCGACGAGGATGTGCGACTTCTGCAGCGCGTCGAGGGCGCGCGCGACGTTCACGCCGAAGCCGCCGAGGCCGACGACCCACGCCACGAGGCGCCGGAGCGTGTCGCCTCGGAACTCGTGACCGAGCGCCGCCGCCGCCTCGGCAGCCGCGCCGTGCAGCGGGTCGAGCGCGGCGATCCGCTCGTCCCACAGATCGGCGGTCGTCGTCGCGCGCCGCGTGAGGACCTCCTCGCGCACGCGATACCGATCGCCGACGAGCTCGAGGCCGCCGGTGGCCGCCCACGCGTGCAGCAGCTGCAGCGCGAACAGCGGGTTGCCCTTGCTGCGGGTCTGCGCCTCGTGGATCGCGCGGTCGTCGAGCGGCAGCGCGGCGCGGAGCAGCGCGTGCGTCTCGGCCACCTCGAGCGGCGCGAGGCGGATGCGTGGACCGCCGAGGGCGCGACGCATGGTGTCGAGGCGGCGATCGATGGTGCGGTCGCCGACCAGGGCCTCCTGCCGCGCCGTCGCGACGATCAACATGCGAAGCCGCGGCACCTCGCGGAGGATCTTCACGAGGCCGTCGAAGGTGGCGGGCGGCGCGTGGTGCGCGTCGTCGAGCCAGAGCAGGATGGGCCTGTCGCGCCCGATGCGCTCGAGGATGCGCCGGATGACCAGCCAGCGCAGCTCGGGCTCGTCGAGGGTGAAGCGCTTGCCGGTGGGGCCGACCTGCGGGCGATCGCGCGTGCGGCGCTCGCCCGAGGCCTGCGCCTCGTCGCCGCCGCGCGCGAAGGACGACGGGCGCAGCCACTCGGCGGTGGCGGCGACCCAGGTCATGCCCTCGTCGTCGTCCTTCTCGACCTCCCAGACGTTGATCAGCGCCTGCTCGACCAGGATGCGATCGACGCGCTCGAGGCCGTAGTGCGCGAGGACCGCGCCGTTGAGGCCGTCTTGCGGGCCGTTGATGCGGCGGTAGCGCGCGCGCAGCGGGAGCATCTTCGCGGTCTCGTGCGTGCGCTCGCACAGCCACTCGGCGAGGCGGCTCTTGCCGACGCCGGCCTCGCCGTCGAGCGTGACCATGCGCGCGCGCGGGCCGTCGGACGCGCACACCAGATCGACGAGCCGGTGGAGCTCGAGCCGCTCGTGTCCGCGCCCGACCATCGCCGGCGGACGCAGGCCGAGCAGCTCCGGCGCGCCGCGCGGCGGCACGACCGGCGCCGACGCGTTGATCGGCGCGACGCTCAGCACGTCGATGCGCGTGTCGGGCGCGCTGGTCTGCGACGGGAGGGCGAAGGTGTCGTCGTCGCCGATCTCGATCGTCTCGGCGGCGACGGTGGGGCGCACGTGCTCCCAGCGATCGCGCAGATCGCCGGCGAGCTCGAACCTGCGCCAGGGCCGCTTGGCGAGCATCTTGATGACCAGCTCGGCGACCTGCGGCGGCACGCCGGCGGGCAAGTCGGGCGTGGGCACCGGCGCGCGCTTGTGCAGCTGGAGGACCTTCTCTTCGTCCCACTCGGGGCCGTGCTCGCCGTCGCGCATGGCGATGAACGGCGGCCGCCCGTCGAGCAGCTGGAAGAGGATGCAGCCGAGCGCGTAGAGATCGGTCGGCGGGCCGACGTGCGGCACCGCGCGGCGGATCTGCTCTGGGGCCATGAACCCCGGCGTGCCGCCGCCGTAGGGGATGGCGACCTGCGCCTTGGTCGAGCCGTCGAGGCGCGGGTCGTGGCGATCGCGCAGCAGGAACGCGAGCCCGAAGTCGAGCACGTGCACGCGCGGATCGGGGCCGATGTCGCCGGTCGAGGTCGTCTCGACGAGGATGTTCTGCGGCTTGAGGTCGCCGTGGATGACGCCGCGCGCGTGCGCGTGCGCGAGGGCGCCGAGCACCTGATCGATGATCGCCCACGTGATCGGCCACGGCACCTGACCGAGCTCCATCAGCGACCACAGCGAGCGGCCGGCGATGAGGTCCATGACCAGGTACGGCGAGCCGTCGTCGAGGACGCCGAAGTCGCGACCACGCACGATCGCCGGGTGATCGAGCGAGGCGAGCGCGCGCGCCTCCTGGTGGAACCAGAACGTCTCGCCGCTCGCTCCGGTCGGCGACGCGCGGCCCGGACGATCGACGCGCTTGAGCGCGACCTTGGTCGCGGTCGCCCGGTCGTAGCAGGCGTAGACCACGCCCATTCCACCGCGACCGAGCTCCCGGATGACCTCGTAGCGTTCGCCGAGGAGGCCTCCCGGAGCCAGACCGCGAGGAGCGCGTTCTCCTCCTTCTGCTGGACCGACCATGCGCCGTGAAGGTTACGCGACGATGGCGGCCTTGCGCAGCCCGGGCTTCTGCGGTCGCGCGATTGCCCCCGCCCAATGACCGTCGCGCGGGGCCTTGCGTCGATCGGTCGCCACCATGCGCGGCGCGCACGCGGCGGCGAGCCCGCGCATGGTCAGGCGCATCCTGCTCGAATCGAGGTATCCCTGGGCATCGAGCGCGCGGATGGTGGCTTCGACGCTGGGTGCCGGCGCCGGCACGACGGAGAGCACGGTGCGCAACGAGGCAGAGGCACCGGATTCGGTCAGGGCGTAGACGGCGCGGAGGACCATGCGGGGGAGGGTCGAGCCGGTGAGCATGCGTCGATACGTAATCGCAGTGCTGAACGGGGGACCAGTATTTTGCACAGCTACCTGAAACAAGCTGTGATTCCAGCGGCTTAGCCCATGGCCGCTCCCCCGTTCGCGCTCGAGATCCGGCCCGCCGGCGCGTACCTGCCGGCGCTCGACCTGTACTTGGATCCCGATCGCGACGTGCCGCGCGCGTTCGTCTCGCACGCCCATGCCGATCACGGGAGCGGCTTCGCGTCGGGCACCGTGCTCGCGTCGAGCGAGACGATGCGCTTGCTGTCTGCGCGGCATGGCCCGCTGGCCGGCGAGCAGGTCGTCGACTGGGACGCGTCGCTCGAGATGGCGACCGATCGCGGCATGGCGCGCGTGTCGATCGCGCCGGCAGGTCACATCCTCGGCGCCGCGCAGCTCGTGGTCGATCACCCCTTCGGACGCTTCGTCTACACCGGCGACTACCGGAGCGGCGGCGGGCTCACCCACGCGGTGGGGAAGGCGGTGACGTGCGACACGCTGGCCATCGAGTCGACGTTCGCGCTGCCGATCTTCCGCTGGCCCGATCGGGCGCAGACGATCGCGCGTTTGATCGAGTGGTGCCGCCGTCACGGAGACGAGGGCGCGGTGGTGCTCGCCTACTCGCTCGGCAAGGCGCAGGAGCTGATCGCGCATCTGGTCGCCGCGGGCCTCCCGGTGGTGGCGCACGGCGCGATCTTCAAGATGTGCGAGGCGTACGAGGCGCTCGGCGTCGAGGTCGGCGTGCGCGCGGGCGCGGTGCGGCCGTACGCGGAGATCGGGGCGCGCGCGAAGCTCCGCGGTGCGCTGGTCGCGCCGCCGCGCGCGGCGGCCACCCCGATGATCAAGGGGCGCCGCGGCGTGCGGGTGGCGTTCGTCTCGGGGCACGCGCTGGTCGACGCGCAGGTCGATCGCTACCGCGCGGACGCTGCCTTCGTGATCTCCGATCACGCCGACTTCGACGACTTGATGGCCACGGTGCGCGCGAGCGGGGCGTCGCACGTGTACACCACCCACGGCGACGCGGTGCCGTTCGCGTACGAGCTGAACCAGGCGGGCATTCCTGCGGAAGCGCGCGAGCGCCACGCGATCGACACCGCGGCCGAGGAGGTCGGGTCGTGAGGCGCCTCGCCGCCGCGCTCGAGGCGACGCGCATCATGCGGTCGCGCATCGGCAAGGAGGAGATCCTCGCCGGGGCGCTGCGCGAGATCGAGGGCGACGTCGAGCTGGCGACCGCGGCCCGGATGGCCACCGGGATCGCCATGTCGGTGAGCGATCCGCGTCCGCTCGGCGTCGGGTGGGCGCTCTTGTTCGAGGTCGCCAGCGTGAGCACCGGGTGGGACGCGTACGTGCTCCGCGAGTGCGCGCGGCGGGTCGGCGAGCTCGGCGAGGCGTTCGGGCTGTTGATCGCGCGGCTGCCCGGGGTGGACGCTCGAGAGGGGCTGCCGCTCGCCGAGGTCTCGAGGCTGTACGACGCCCTGGCGGGAACAGGGAAGCGCGAGGTCAAGCGCGCGCTGCTCTTGCGAGCGTTCGCGCGCGCGACGCCGCTCGAGACCAAGTACCTCGCCAAGATCTTCCACGCGTCGCTGCGGGTCGGCGCGCAGGGCGGCGTGCTCGAGGGGGCGATCGCGCGCGCGTTCGGCCGCCCGATCGACGACGTGCGCGCGGCCGCGGCGATCGTCACCGATCGTCACCGATCCGGGCGAGCTCGCGGTGCTCGCGCGCGGCGATCGGCTTCGTGAGGCGCACGTGGCGATCGGGCGGCCGGTCGCCTACATGCTGGCGACGCCGATCGAGACGGTCGCCGCGGCGCCCGATCCGGCGCTGCACGTCATCGAGGACAAGATCGACGGCGTGCGCGCGCAGGTGCACAAGCACGGATCGGAGGTCTCGATCTTCGCGCGCGGGCTCGAGCGGGTGACCGACGCGTACCCCGAGATCGTCGAGGCGTTCTCGATGGTGAAGGGATCGGTGGCGCTCGACGGCGAGATCGTCGCCGTGGGCGTCGGGAACAGGCCGCGCCCGTTCCTCGCGCTGCAGACGCGGCTGCGGAAGGCCACGCCTTCCGCCGACCTGCTCGCGTCGGTGCCCGTCGCATATTTTGCTTATGATCTGCTGGCCGACGACGAGGGCGATCACCTCGCCGAGACGTGGCGCGAGCGGCGCGCGCGGCTCGAGGAGTGGGCGGCGACGCGCGGGCCGCGGACGGCGTTCGTCTTGAATGAAGCGAGGGCGATGGGCGACGTCGAAGGCGAGTTCGAGGCGGCGCGCGCGCGCGGGAACGAGGGTCTGGTGCTGAAGAAGGTCGACGCGCCCTACGAGGCGGGTCGACGGGGCCAGTCGTGGATCAAGGTGAAGAAGGCCTTCGCCACCTTGGACTGCGTCATCACCGCGGCGCAGGAGGGCTCGGGCAAGCGCGCCGGTGTATTGAGTGACTATACGTTCGGCGTGTGGCGCGGCGAGGAGCTGGTCAACGTCGGCAAGGCGTACTCCGGGCTGACCGACGAGGAGATCGAGGAGATCACCAGGAGGCTGCAGCGGATCACCATCGAGAAGCACGGCGGCGTGCGGCTCGTGCGCCCGGAGATCGTCCTCGAGGTGGGCTTCGACGGCATCCAGCGGAGCGCCCGCCACAAGGGCGGGTTCGCGCTGCGGTTCCCGAGGATTGTTCGGATCCGCGACGACAAGCGGCCGGAGGAGGCCGACACGCTCGAGGCGGTCCAGCGGCTGTTCGAGCGGCAGCTGGAGACCGGGCACCGCGAGGTGGAGACGGCCGGCGAGCGGGCCAAGGCCCGGAAGAAGCAGCTTTCGCTGTTCGGCGATGACGACTGAACGGCCGCGCTCGGGCCGGAACGACCGGGCGGGAGCACGATCTGGTTGCACGTCCCGGCGGAGGAAGGTATGCAACCGCCCGCTTCGCCGAAGGCGTCGCGTACCGTCCCCATCGTCTAGAGGCCCAGGACCGCGGCTTTTCACGCCGCTAACACGGGTTCGAATCCCGTTGGGGACGCTACTGTCTGCCTTTGGTTTTCCGAGGTTCCGTCACCTTGGCGCGGCAGAATGCAAGGCGGAATCTCGGGGAACGCTGGCACGATCCGGAAGCCCGCGCCGGCAGCCAGCATGCGCCCCTCGGCGATGTAGCGCTGCGTCATCTTGAAGTCGGTGTGGCCTCCTCGCCACTGGATGCGCAGCGGATCGTCGCCTCGAATCGCCATCCACGTCAGGCCGGTGTCACGCAGGTGGTGGAACCAACACGGCAACCGCGTCGGATCGCCCTCGGTGTGGAGTTCGCGACGGAGCACGCATGCGGTGCGCAGGTCGGCACGTAGCTGGGTCGCGCGCTCTTCGTCGGTCGGCATCTCGCCGTCGAAGAGGCGGCCGCTCGGGCGCTCGGCGCAGAGATGGGTGACGAGCGCCAGGATCGCCGGCTCGATGTCGGTGGTCCGCGCCCGCTTCGTCTTGGTCTTCTTGTCGAGGTCGGTCTTGCGATCGCGCTGGCGAGCGATCGTCACGGTCTGGTGCGTGAGATCGAAGTCTGCCGCGGTGAGCGCCGCGATCTCGTTCGATCGCGCCGCGAGATAGATCGCTACCGCATAGATGCGCCGGCGCGTGACCGGAACGGCTTCGCACGTCAGCAGTCGCAGCGCCTCGTCGGCGAAGAGCACCGGCTTCTGCTTCGCGATGCCGCCGTCGGGCCCGAGGACCTCACGCGTCGGGTCGTCGTGGCGCACACGCAGCGCGATCTCCTTCGACTTGCACGCCTGCTTGAACATCGCGGTGACGTCTCCCCATACGTTCTCGGCCGTCTTGGCCTCGATCTTCTCGTCGACAACCGCACGATCGAGGTGTCGCACGACGGCCTCGAGATCGCCCTTCGCGACCGTCGCGATCGGCAACGGCCCGATCACCGGCCACACCCACTTGCGCAGCCGACCGCGCGTGTTGGTCGCGGTCCCATGGCCCCGCGTGATCTTGAGTGCCAGTGGTTTTGGGACGCGCCGAGCAATCAACGAAACGTCCCGAAACCCGCGCAAGTCACCGCAAGTCCAATAAGAATCGGCAGCGTTAGGTTTCGGGACCCCCGCCCGTTTTCCTCTTGCCGTTCCGGCGAGAAAGTGAGCGGCACCGCGCTGGCTCCGCCGTCGCCGCGGACGACGGTTGGAGCTCCATGACCTGCGACATCGCTGCTGGGAAAGAGTGGCCACGAGCCGCGACGTCTCCCATCGGGTACTGGTAGGACATGCCCGAGCCCCGACGCCGACAGACCGACGAGCGCCGCAGCGCCGTTCGGCTGCTCGCGTTCGACGGCGACGACGCCGAGCTCGTCCGCGGGGTCGTTGCGGGCAGCGCCAGCGCGAGGGCGGCGTTCTACGACCGATTCGTCACGCACGCCGAGCGCCTGCTGGTTCGCGTGCTCGGCGCGGCCGATCCGGAGCTCGACGATCTGCTGCACGACGTCTTCCTGTCGGCGTTCGCGACGCTGCACGGCCTCCGCGACGCCTCCGCGCTCACGCCGTGGATGACACGCGTGACCGTCTTCACGGCGCGCAAGAGGCTCCGTTCGCGTCGCCGGCGCGCATGGCTCCGCCTCTTCGCCAGCGAAGAGCAGGCAGAGGCGAGCGAGCCGGCGGCGCCCGAGCTCGCCGACGAGGCGCGCGAGGCGGTGGCCTGCGTCTATCGCGCGCTCGAGGCGATGCCGGCCGACGAGCGCATCCCGCTCGCGCTTCGCTTCATCGACGGCATGGAGCTGGTCGAGGTCGCCGCGGCGTGCTCCGTGTCGCTCGCGACCATCAAGAGACGCCTCGCCGTCGCCGAGAAGAAGTTCCGGGAGCGCGCGGCCAACCATCCGCCGCTCCACGAGTGGCTCGAGGGAGGACGATCATGAACCGACTCGAAGAGCTGGGTCGGCGCGTCGCCGAGGAGCAGGACCGGGCGTTGATCGGCGTAGAGCGGCGAGCGACCGTGCGGCGCCGCGTCCTCGGGTCCGCGAGCAGCGCGACGCGACGTCGGGCGGTGCGCGTCCTCGCAGTCGTCGCGGCCGCCGCCGCGCTCGTCCTCGCCATCGTCGCGCTGCGTGGGAGCCGCGAGCGCGCGATGACCTTCACCGTCGGCGACGACGCCGGAAGCGCCGGCGCGTGGATCTCCGCCCCCTCCGATCGCAGCGTGGACCTCCGCTTCTCCGATGGGAGCGCGCTCGTCGCCGATCCGGCCGCGCGCGTCCGCGTCGCCGCCGTCGACGCGCACGGCGCGCACGTCGTCGTCGAGGCCGGCGCGCTCGACGCCGCGGTGGTCCGTCGCGCGGCGACCTCGTGGCGGTTCGGCGCCGGCCCGTTCGACGTCCGCGTCATCGGGACGGCGTTTCGCCTCGCGTGGGATCCCGAAGCGACGCGGTTCACCATGGTGATGCGCGAGGGATCGGTGCTGATCAGCGGCGGGATCGCCGGCGCCGGTCAAGCGCTCGTCGCGGGCGAGGTGCTCGTCGCCGACGTCGCGCGGGGGACGCTGGAGCGTCGCCCGGTCCTCGCTCCGAGCGTCCCCTCCGCGTCGGTCATCGTCGAGGAGCCCGTCGTCGTCGCGCCGCCTGCGCCCGCCGCGCCCGAAAAGCCGGCAGTGGCGATCGCCGGCTGGCGCCGGCTCGCGGCCGAGGGCAAGTACGTCGAGGCCCTCGAGAGCGCGGAGAAGCACGGATTTTCCAGTCTGTGCGCCTCGCTCGACGCGCCGGGCCTCTACCAGCTAGGCGAGGTCGCGCGGCTCGCGCGCAACCACGCGCGCGCGACCGAGGCGCTCACCACCTTGCGAAAGCGCTTCCCCGGCGATGCGCGGTCGGCGCACGCCGCCTTCGCGCTCGGACGCGTTGCCTTCGACGGCAAGGGCGCCTACTCCGAGGCGGCCACATGGTTCGAGACGTACCTACGCGAGCAGCCCAACGGAGCCTTCGCGCGCGAGGCCTCCGGCCGCGTGATCGAGGCGCATCAGCGCGCCGGCTCCGTGGGCGCGGCACGCGCCGCCGCGGAGCGCTACCTCGCGACCTGGCCCGATGGCCCGCACGCGGGCCTCGCGAGGACCATCGTGAAGAACTGAGCGGCGTTCCGCGATGAGCCGGCTCCTCGCCTTCATCGCGGTGCTCGCCGCCGCTCCCGCGCACGCCGAGCCCGCGGAGCGCCCGCTCGTCGTGGTCCTCGGAGATCCTGCCGATCCGATCACGCGGCGCCTCGACGCGGAGCTGCGAGCGACCGGCTTCGCGGTGCAGATCCTCCCGAGCACCGAGGAGACAGGCACGGCCGAGCTGCGCGAGGTCGCGCGCAAAGCAGGCGCGATCGCCTCCATTCGCGTGAGGCCGTCGAAGACCGGCGTGGAGATCTGGATCTTCGATCGCGTGACCGGGAAAGCGGCGCTGCGCGAGGTGTCGCTCGAGCAAGGCGCGGATCCGGAGCTGGTCACGATCCGCGCGGTGGAGCTGCTGCGCGCGAGCCTGCTCGAGGTGCACGCCCCGCATCCTTCGCGCGGCGAGGTGACGGCCCCCACGCCGGTCGTGGTGTGGACCAGACCGCAGTCGCCGTCGCCCAACCGAGCGCAGCTCCGCGCGGCGGTCGGCGTCGGCGCGCATGGCTCGCCCGGGGCGTGGGGCTTCGCGCCCGCGATGTTCGCGTCGTTGCAATGGTGGCCGCACGCCCGCTTGGGCATCGCGGCAGGCACGTTCGTGCCCTTCGCATCGACGACCCTGCGGGAGAACGAGGGAAGCTCGCGCCTCTCGGCCACTGCGGCGACGCTCGACCTGCGAACACCCCTCGAGCTCGGTCCGATCGTGATTCGCCCCGGGCTCGGCGCGGCGTTCACCTGGTTGTCGGCGGCGGGCGACGGCTCGACCGGCTACCGCGGCGTGACCGAACGAACGACGCGCGCCTCGGCGTTTGCGACGCTCGACCTGTCCGTACCGCTCGCGCCACGGCTCGCCGTGGTCGGCGGCTTTTGGGCGGGTTGGTCCTTCCGTGACGCTCCCGTGCGGTTTGCCGGACGAGAGGTCGCGCTGTGGGGGCGCCCCTGGCTCGCGTCGGCGGTTTCACTCGAGATCGCCTGGCCCTGAGCCGCGGGATTGGGCTACGGGTACTGGTGGTACTCGAGGTGAGATCGATGAAGAGCATGCGCTGGCTCGGGATCGTGTTCGCGTCGATGTTGCTCGCCTGCGGCGGCGACGATGACGAAGGGCTCGACCCGATCGTCGGTGACGACGCGACCGTCGACGGAACGGTCGACGAGACCGGCGGCGGCGATACGAGCGTTCCGACCGACGGCATCGTGAAGCCCGACGGCGGCGTGTGCCTCGGCGTCGGCGCGTCGTGCGTCGGCGGCGCCGAGTGCTGCTCGGGCGGGTGCGGCACGGTCTCGGACGGCAGCAAGAAGTGTCTGCCCACCGGCGGCTGCCTCGCCGCCGGCGCGACCTGCACGACCGCGCGCGACTGCTGCTCGACTGCGTGCACCGACGGCAAGTGCGTCGACGGCAAGCTCTGCACCATCTCGGGCGGCGACTGCGCCAAGCCGGGCGACTGCTGCTCCAACGTCTGCACCGGTAGCAAGTGCGTGGCGCTCGGCGGGTGCCGCACCGGCGGCGACGTCTGTTCGTCGGACGGCGAGTGCTGCAGCAAGACGTGCAAGCCCGCCTCCGACGGCAAGATGCGCTGCCTCTACGGCACCTACTGTCGCTCGATCGGCGAGGTGTGCGCGACCGACGGCGACTGCTGCACCGGCCCGTGCATCGAGTCGGGCGGCACCAAGCGCTGCAAGGACCCGGGCATCTGCAAGGCGGTCGGCGAGGCGTGCACCGGCCCGTCGCAGTGCTGCTCGAACGCCTGCGCCAACGACGGCACGGGGTTCCTCACGTGTCAGTTCCTCGGCGGCTGCCGCCCCGACAAGGAGCGCTGCGACAAGGACAGCGACTGCTGCACGGGCACGTGCGTGACCGCACCCGGCGGCGGCATCAAGCGGTGCGAACGCCCCGGCGGCTGCGCCGGCGCCGGTGAGGTCTGCGATCCGAGCTTCCACGAGTGCTGCCCCGGCGGCGACATCGGCAAGACCAAATGCGTCGTGGGCGTCGCCGGCGTGAAGCGCTGCGGCTCGGGCACCGTCGTCGACGGCGGCCTGCCGTGCGCCCCCGCGGGGTCCGTCTGCAAGTCGGACGTCGACTGCTGCGACAAGAAGTGCCTGCCGCAGCCGGACGGCACGTTCAAGTGCGGCGCGACGTGCGTCCCGCAAGGAGGCAAGTGCAGCAGCCACAGCGACTGCTGCGAGGGCAACTGCAACCCGGCGACGCTCGTCTGCGAGCCGCCGGTGACTACCTGCGTCCCCGTGGGCGGCACTTGCGCGACCGACGGCGAGTGCTGCTCGGGCGTCTGCAACCCGATCACCAAGACGTGCAACGCACTGATCAAATGAGGGATCGCCGAATGAAGCTCGTCGCTGCGTTGGCCGTGGCGCTGTTGGCAGTGTCGTGTGGTGGAGACGACGAGGACAAATCGCCGGCGAGCACGCCGAACAATCCGGACGTGCTCGCCGGATCGACGGCGTTCGTGGCGGTGCTCAACCCCACGGTCAACGAGGGGCACGCCGGCGGCACGCCGGCGTCGCTCGGCACCGCGCGCAACGACGTCCCGGTGAAGATCGGCACCGCGGCGGCCAAGACCGTCGACGGCGTGGCGGTGCTCGGCGTGCCCACCGGGCCCATCGAGGTCACCGTCGGCGACGCGAAGCTGACGCACACCGTGGTCGCCGAGGGCGACGTCTACGACGCACCGATCGCGCTCAGCGGCGCGAACGCGGCATACTTCGACGGCACGCCAGTCCGCTACGCGGTCGGCAAGGCCTCGGGCGCGTTCTTCTACAAGCCCACCGATCCGATCGCGACCATCACCGACAAGCTCGCGCAAGACGACGTCGTGGTGGTCCTCGGCCCCGGCGTCTACAAAGGCGATCTGAAGATCACCGGCAGCGGCGTGGTCATCTTCGGGGAGGGCTGGGCGAAGAACGAGGTCGTCATCGACGGGTCGATCAGCGCAGAGGGCGGCGGCGTGCGCGTGCGCGGTGTGACCCTCACCGGTAACCTCGCCTCCAAGGGCAACAACTTCGGCATCAGCTTCTCGGTCGTGCGCGGCACCACCTCGATCACCGGCAACGGCGGCGTGTACCTGCGGAACGTGTTCTGCAAATCGGCGACCGTGCCGTCGTCGAACGCGACGCTGCTCGACAACTTTGGCGTCGCCCCGCTCACCACCCTGCCGACGACCGGTGTCTGCGGCTGATCCCACTCCCATGAGGTCGACACCATGAACGTCCTTCGTCTTCTCCTGCTTGCATCGCTGGTCGTCGGCTGCGCCGACGATCCGCCTCCGCCGTTCAGCGGCGAGATCGAGTGCCGCGGCGGCGACTGCGTATGTCCCGGCACCGGTGACTGCCGCATGAACTGCCTCGGCGACTGCAACCTGCAGTGCGCCGGCTCGGGCGGCTGCGACTTCGCCTGCGGCGTCGGGTGCAAGACGGCCTGCACCGGCTCCGGTCCTTGCGCGGTCGCGGTAGGCGACGAAGGACGCGTGTCCTGTACGGGCTCCGGCGGGTGCGACGTGCTGTGCGACGCCGACTGCACGGTCGAGTGTCCCGGCAGCGGCACGTGCATCGCGCGGTGCAAGGCCGGCACCAACTGCAAGATCGAGCGCTGCGGCGAGGACGTGAAGACGTGCCCGAACGGCGCGCTCGTCTGCCACGGCGCGTGCCCGCCCTGAACGGCGGCAGTGCCACGCTGATTGAAGCTCAGATCAGAAGTACTGGTCGATCCCGAGCTGCACGAACCATGTCGCGCTCGGCAGCAGCCGGCGCGCGACATCCACGCGAAGGCAGGTGTCGATCAGCGCGGTCGGGAGCAGCCGGACGCCCGCGCCGACGCTCAGCGCCGAACGCGCAGCCATTGGGGCTCCGTTCGCATCCATCACCTGGAAGCGCGCAGCGTCGGCGAAGATCACCGGCTGCACGTGCCATCGCCGCCCGAGATCGATCGCGTGGCGGAGCTCGACGTTCGCGTACGCGTGCGCACGGTCGCGGAACAGCGTGTCTGGAAGCCCGCGGACGCCCTCGATGCTCCCGAGCAGCAGGCTGTGATTCGCGTTCCCCGCGTTCACCGCCTCGGCGACGCCTCGCATCGCGAGGACCGTTCGTTCTCGATAGGGCGCGAACGCGCGGACCTCGAGCCGGACGTGGTGGCGGGGCTCGTTCGCGCCGATGAGGAACCCTGGGGAGGCGCTCGCGATGACGAGCAGTCCCCGCGGCACCAGATCGTGGAACGTCCAGCGGTCCCAGTAGAGCTCGCCGATGGCTCCGACGAACGTGCCGCCGCGCGGCGCCGGGCCGCCCTCCGCGAACACGGACTTCTCCGCGTACGCGCGCAGACTGAGCTCGACGCGGATCGGCGTCGCGTAGGAGTACGCGGGCTTGAGCTCGACCTCGCCGCCGAGGCGACCGCGGACCCACTGGCGAGAGCCGTCCTCGAAGCGGACCTCCGAGCCGCCGTAGAAGCCCTCGAGCTCCCAGGACCACTTCCGCGCGCGGTACCCGTGCTGCACGAGCCCGATCTCGAACTGCGCGAAGCGCTCGCCGTATCCGGCTCCGACACCGAAGAGCGTGCCCTTGCCGTCGATGTCGTGGTGGACCACCCCGCCCGAGGCCTCGGTGTCGCGCAGGGTGGCGCCCGAGGAGAAGGCGAGCTCCGGCTCGACGTTCTCCTTGCGATCGACGTCGACGTGCAGGACGCCTCCCACCACGGTGACGTCCACGCGATCGAACAGTCCGAGGTTGCGCACGCGGCGCTCGAGCTCCGCGATCTCGTCCTCGGTGAAGGAGGCGGGCAGATCGCGCGGCAGGAGCTCGGTCAAGGTCTCGAGACGCGTCGATCCCAGGCCGGTCGCTTCGATGTGCTCGATGTCCGCGGCGAACGCGTGGGAGGACGCCGAAAGCACGAGGTGCGCGGTGACGAGCACCGCAGACCACGGCCGTCGCCGGCGGCCGGGATCAAGCACCTACGAAGCCTCCGTCTCCACCGGCCCGATCGGCTTGGCCACGACCCTGCGCGCGCCCGGCGCCGCGCGCGCCTTGCGGCGTCGCGCGAGGATCGGCGTGACCCACAGGTGGAGGCCGGTGATCACGAAGACGACCAGCGCGAGACCGAGGGCGTCGTAGGCGAGATCGAGCTTGCCGTCGAAGAACTTCCCCGTGTGCAGATCGCCGAGCACCTTGCCGAGAGGTACGGAGGCGTTCGTCTCCGCCTTCGCGGTGGGCTGGAACGTGGCGCCCCGGTCGTCGCTGCGAAACAGCCCCTGCTTCGTCGCAACCAGCAGCGTTCCGGGCGCGAGGCTCGCGATCGATCGCACTTCCGTCACGCCCTCGCGGCGAGCGCAGCGCATGTCGCTATCGCAGCGAAAGAGCCCGCCTGGCCCGCCGGTCCAGATCGCGTCGCCGTCGAAGTGGATGCTCTTCACGTGGCCGACGTCAGCGCGTTCGGTGAACGTAGCGCCGCCGTCCACGCTCTCCTCGAGCCCCCACTTCGTGCCCGCCCACAGGCGCGCACCGTCGCGCGGATCGACGGCGAGCACCTCGAACGCGCGCGCCTCGTTGGGTGCGCGGGCGTAGTGCGACGGCAGCGCGCGCGTATCGATCGCGACCTTGTCGATGGTGGCGAGCGCCTTTTTGTTCAGGAGGAAGATCGCAGTGACCGCCTCGACGAGCACGAGGAGCGCGAGCGCGACGCCGCTCCACGTGTGGACCTTGCGACTGACGCGGAGCAGGCGTTCGAGGACGGGACGCTGCGCCGTCACGCGCGCCTCCGCCGGAGCAACGCCGCGGTCGCCGCGAGCCCGAGCAGCATCCACGACGACGCCGCCGCCGTTCGCGTCGACACCGCGCACCCGCCGCCGACGTCCGTGTCTTCCTTGGCGGCATCGACCGGCTTCGCGGGCGGCTCCGGGATCGGGGCCGCGTCGAGATCGCGGATCCACAGCGACGACGACTCGATCACCAGCGTCGGATCGTCGACCGGCTTCGGGTACCGCTTCTCCTTCACCGTCGCGTACAGGAACCGCCCGACGACCGCGACGCCCTTGACCTCGGCCGGCCCGTTGAACAGCGCCCACGTCCCGCCGCTCGCGCCCGTCACGAAGAGGCCGTCGTCGGTGCCGACGACGAACCGCCCGTCAGGCAAGCGCGCTATCGCCTTGAACCCGGTCTCACCTGCGAACACCAGCTGCCCGTCACCGCCGAGCGAAGCCTTCCCCGGGTTGGGCCCGAACGCATCGACCGAGAGCAGCCCCTCGCCGTCGAAGCGGCCGCGGTAGAGGAGCTTCTTCGCGACCACGAAGACGTCGTCGCCGATGGCCGTGGTCGTCTCCGCCTCGACCTCCGGCAACCCCTTGGTCGTCTTCACCCAGCCGAAGCCGTCGTCGGTGCCCTCGGCCTTCGCGAGCCGGAACACTCCGCCGACCTTGCAGGTCGCGATCGTGTGCGACCCGATGCGATCGAGCGCCTTCACCTCGCAGTTCTTGGTCGCGAAGTCGACCGTCTCGATCGGCTCCTTGCGGTAGACGCCGCGCACGACGCCAGCCTTCGTCGGAGCGAGGAACTCGCCGCCCTCGAGCGGCAGCAGATCCTTGAACGCGGCCAGGCTCCCGGTCAGCGCGCCCGTGATCGGCTCCCACGCCCCCGAACCGAAGCGATAGGCGCCGCCGCCGCCGCCGAGGACCACGAAGACCGTCCCGTCGGCGCCGATGACCACGCGATCGACGTCGCGCGGCAGATCGGGTCCGAGCACCTTGAACTCCGTCGCCCCCGGCGCGCGCACGAAGACGGCGCCCTTCGACGTGCCGACCTTCGCGCCGGCGTAGACCGTGCCGTCCGCCTTGGCGGCGACCGCTTTGATCTCCTCGCCGCCGGAGAAGAAGCCGATCTCCTTCCACGTCTCCGTCCCACCGAAGGTCGCCTCCCTCCGCATGACGGTGTTCGCGGAGGCGAGGTAGAGCGCGCCGTCCGGCTCGAGCGAGAGCCGCTCGCCCTTGGTCTTGCCGTCGGTGGTCTTCACGAGCCCGTCGTTGACGGCCGACCAGGCGGCGCCATCCCAGCGGAACACGCCGCTCTCGGTGGTGCCGGCGAGGATCGAGCCGCCGACGAAGGCGATCGCCTTGACCTCCTTGCGCATGACGGGCGGCGTGCCGACCTGCGCCCACGCCGCGCCGTCCCAGCGGAAGAGCAGGCCGACGTCCTTGCCCTCGGGCCCGGTCATCCCCTTGGTGCCGACGAATATCGTCCCATCGGCGGCGACGCCGATCGCCTTCGGCTCGCGCACGTACGACAAGAGCGCGCCGGTCTCGTCGAACTTGGGCCCGCACAGATCGCCGAGATCGCTCCACGCGCTGCCGTTCCACCGCCGCACGCGCATGTCCTTGCCGATGCCGACGAATCCGCCGTCGGGCAGGCGCGCGACGCGCTCGAGCTCGACGGTCCAGTCGCCGATCGTCGTCCAGCTGAACCCGTCGGGCAGCACGGTGGTCTTGGCGCCGACGCGAACCGCCTTGGTCCCGTCGAACCGGAAGATGCCATCGTTCTTGGTCGCGAGCAGCAGGCCGCCGGCATCGGGCAGGATCGCGCCCGGCTCGCCGCCGGCCGGCGCGTCGAGCAGCTTCCGCCACCCGTCGCCGTCGAGGACGTGGAACGCGTTGGGCCGCGTGATCCCCTTGGTCCCCACGTACGCCTTGCCGCTCTCGTCGACGCCGAACGCGTGGGGATCGTCGACCAACTTGCCGCCGATCAGCTCCGCCTTGCCGTCGCGGACGCGGAAGATCCCGCCGCCGGTCGGCGGCCCGCCGATCGGCACCTTGCCCATGATGTACACGCCGCCGTCGGGGCCGACCTTCAGCGCCTTGAGCTCCCAGGACTCGGAGAGCTTCTCCGTCGAGCCGAAAGGGATCACCGTCCAGGGCCCGTTCAGCTGGGGATCGAACACGCGTTGGATCGCCTGCGCACGCGACGGCGACGCCGCGAACAGCACGACGCCTGCACCCATGAGCCCGATGATCTTCCGACGCGCCATGTCGCACCTCGCTCCTCGATTCAGAGACTTCCTTCGATCCCCACGATCACGTTCACCGGCGGAATGTCCGTGTCGCCGTCGCCGTCCCGGTCCCACTTCGACGACAGCGCGTTGAACACCTGCACGAAGGCCCCCGCGTGCTCCCCGAGCTTCTTCTGCGCGAACACGTCGACGACCGAGAGCGCCGGCTGCACGCCGGGCTCGACCGGGCGGCCCATCGCGTCGACGCGGTCGGCGGGCCCGATGTAGCGCCATGTCACCGACAACTTCGTCGCGATCTTCGGGACGTCCCACTGCGCGCGGAGGTTCGCGGTGCGCCGCGGCGTGCGGTCGAGCGGCCCGCCGTACGAGAGGTTCCGCGACCCGAGGAGCGTCGTGTTGCCGCCCACGTGCAGCCGCTTGCCGATCCGGGCGATCGCCTCGAGCTCGACGCCCGTCGTGCGCGCCCGGCCGATGTTCACCTCGCGCTCCAGCGGCAGGCCGCTGCCGGCCCAGTCCTCGAGGATCTCCTTCTGGATCTTGTCGCGGAAATCGTTGCGGAAGGCGGCGATCGACGTGCGCAGCGCCCACGGCGCGTCGTCGTCGTCGGTGATCCAGCCGATCGCGACCTCCTGCGCGACCGAGCGCTCCGGTCGCAGATCGGGGTTTCCCTGCACCCACTTCGATGCGCTGACGTCGAGATCCGGGATCGGCGGACGCGCGATGGCGTCGAGCCAGGGTGTCTTCACGCCCGCGCCGACCCCGTAGCGCACGAAGACCCCGCCGCCGGCGTGCGCGGTGAGCGTCGTCGCCGGCGCGAGGAACGGGCCCCAGCGCGAGTGACGCTCCCCGCGCGCGCCGATCGCCCACGAGAGCTCGGGGATCGGGCGGATCACGTCCTGCACCGCGATCGCCACGACCGACTGGTCCTTCGAGTAGATCTTCGACGGATCGCGGAAGTCGGCGTCCGTCACGATCAGCCCGTTCGGGTCGCGCTCGACGCGGCCGCGGAGGTTGTCGGACGTGCGCCACTCCCAGCGCGCCGTGCCGAGCACCGTCAGGAGGTGCGCGCCGCGCTCCACGCGGAGGATCGACGTTGCCCCGGCGAGCCCGTCGGTGATCCGATCGGCGTCGGCGGTCTCGAGCGCGCCGACGTGGCGGCCCGACGACCAGAGGTCGGCCGTCCGGCTCTCGCTCTGCGCGCGCACGTGGCGATATGCGTGCAGCGTGGTCTTGAGCTCGATCTTCTTGCCGGGTCGATACGACCACTCCAGCGTCGGATCGAGATCGGTCTTGTGCTCGAGACCGAGGGTGGTCCCGCGCTCCGCATAGAGCTCGCTGATCTTGCGGATGTGACCGAGACCGTCGAACCACCGGAAGCGGAGCCGCAGCACGTGCTCCTTGCCCGGTTTCCAGCCGACGTCGAGGAGCGCGTGATGCCGGGTGGTGCCGCGCGCGTCGGACTTCGCGGTGATCTGCCGGAGCTTCCGGTCGAGATCGTGCTCGTCGGTCCAGCCGTCGGAGGTCTCGCGACGCGTCGAGAGGGTCGCCCAGCCCCACGAGAGCTTCGCCTGTCCGAGGGCGGCGAACGTCAGGGTGTCGAACGATCCGTAGCTCGCACGCAGCACCGCGCGGCTCTTCTCCGGCTCGCCTCGCGTGACGACGTTCACGGCCCCGCCGATCGCGTCGCTGCCCCAGATGACCGCCATCGGTCCCTTCACGACCTCGATGCGCTCGATGGACTCGGCGGGGATCTGCGAGAGATCGAAGGTGCCCTTGCCGTTCGACGAGGTCGTGCGCTCGCCGTCGATCAACACGAGGGTGTAGTGCGGCTCGAACCCGCGGATGCGGACGCTCGCGGCGCGATCACGCTGGTTGGTCGGCCCCTCGGCGACGACACCGGGGATGCGATCGAGCAGGTCGCCGGCCGTGCGGCCGTTGAGGCGCTCGATCTCCTTCGGCCCCACGACCACGATCGGCAGCGCGGCGTTCGCCTTCTTCTCGAGCGACGGCCGCTTGGCCTTCACCGACACCTCCGGCGCTTCTTCCGCGCGCGCGCGGCTCGCGCACACGAGGCACGCGAGCACGAGGATCGATGAAGGCCCGACGCGCACGTCAGTCCTCGAGCTCGAACTTCACGGGCACGATGAACACAGCGCCCGTCGCGTACGCCGGTGGGAGGCGGTCGAACGGCTGCGCGGCGCGCACCATCTGCAACGCGGCGGCGTCGAGGAGGGCGAACCCCGACGACTTCACGAGCAGCACGCCCGGGAGGAGCGATCCGTCGGCGGCGATCGGCACGCGCACCGCGACGGAGCCCTCCTCTTCGCGCTCGCGCGAGAGCGCCGGGTAGCTCCGCTTCGTCGCGATCCGCTTCGCGAGGGACACGCCGAACGCCCGCAGATCGGGGTGACCGGCGGCGTCGACGGGGGCCTGCGCAATCGCTTTGGCGGTGGCCGTTCCGCCGCCGCTCCCGACACCGCTCCCCACGCCGTTGCCGCCGGCCGCCGCGCCGCCTCCGGTGCCACTGCCGTCGTCGGCGCCGCCGCGGCCCGGCGCAGCGGCGACCTCAGGTGCATTCGCGTGCGAGCTCGCAAGCTCCTCGGCGTACGGGTCGTCTTCGTCACCCGCGGCGATCGCCGCCTTCGCACGCGGCGCCGCTGGCTTGCTTTCGGCGGAGGATTCCTGTGTGACCGGTGAAGGAGACTCGCTCGCCGGTGAGGACCCATCGGCCTCGGCCGTCATTGTGCGAGCGAACGGCGACTCCTCGACCCAGACGACCGGCGGCGACTCGGCGCGTGCGATGTCGACGCGCGCCGCGCCGGGAGCGGGCAACAGCACCATCAGGCCGTGCAGGCCGACGCTCGCCAGTGTGACAGCCACCCACCTCATGCACCAGAAACGATACTGAAAGTCATTTTCATTTGCAAGACGCACCGTTTGCCGAGCGCTCGGGTAAAGGGCGCACCATGAGAGGTCCTCTCTGGCTCCTGGTCGTGGCAGCGCCGTTGCTCGGTTGCGAAGCCGCCGATCCCGCAGAGACCTCGCCGGCCGACGCGGCTCCGGGAGAGACGAACGTCTCGGCCGCTTGCGCGGCGGACGATGGCGCCCTCCTCGTCCCCGAAGACGCGAGCTGTGCCCGGAAGGCCGACGACTACGTGCCGGGCTCCGCGTCGGACGGTTGGCCGGCCTGCATCTCCGACGATGGTGTCTACCATCCGTTCAGCGCGAGCGTCTCATCGCTGACGCGCGTCGCGGCCTTCGAGCAGATCGCGTCGATCCTGGGGTTCGGCACCGCCAAGGTCCCGACGGCGAGCGACTTCCTCGACGCGCGGCTGGTGTACGCGCAGGACGAGGGCATCGCGTCGCGGGTCGCGCGCAGGGAAGACGAGCACTACCCGCCTGCGCCGAAGGCGTGCAGGGATTTGTCGCCAGCCGAGATCGCCGCGAACGCCGATCGCTGCGTCGGGCCGGCGAAGCTCGCGCCGATCCTGAACGCGGCCTTCGAGCAGGGCGCGAAGGGCGTCGATCCGCTCGGCAACGCGGCGCGCATCGAGGCGGCCCTCCTCTGGTTCTTCTACGTGTCGACGTACAAGGAGTCGCGCTCGTGCGCCGACAAGGCCAACGACTGCGACTCGATGTGGGCGAAGTACACGGGTGGCGAGCCGCGCGTCTCGGCCAAGGGGCTCTCTCGCGTGATCCGGGCGCGCAGCCCGCAGGCACATGAGCGCACCTGGGACGCGATCCTTGGCGTGCGCTGCTGGCGCGATCTCGACAACCCTTCCGGCGCGGCGAGCGATCTGGCGCTCCGCGATCGCGCGGTCACGCAGCTCGATCGAGCGCTGCTCCGCGGCATGGCCACGATCGTGCGGCAGCGCGCGGCGAAGCGCGCGTGCGGAGGCACCTGGGAGGGCGTGCGCATCCTCGGCGGGTTCCTCGATCGCGAGGCGACCGCGCGCCTTCCAGCGCAGGCCGCTGTGCTTCGCGCCGAGCTCGCGAAGCGTGCAGCCATGGCCGACGAGGCCGCCTTGTTCGCGGCGCTCGACGCCATCTTCCCCTGCCCGTAGGTCTGGGCCGCAGTCCGCACGACCACCGAACGACCACCGGCCCTTCGGGGATCATGCGCGAGTGGCCGTGCGGGCCGCGAACGACTCCCGAGGCCGTCCCGGACCGATGACCTATTCGAGCAGGCTCCGCAGCATCCACGCGGTCTTCTCGTGCACCTGCATCCTCTGCGTCAGCAGGTCGCAGGTGGGCTGATCGCTGACGCCTTCGGCGACCTTGAAGACGTCACGCGCCGTGCGGGCGACCGTCTCGTGGGCCTCGACGAGCTTCCTGATCATTTCCTGCGCCTTCGGAATGGCGTCCTCCTCACGGATCGCGGAGAGCGCGCTGAACTGCTTGTACGTGCCCGGAGCAGGGAAGCCGAGCGCCCGGATGCGCTCCGCGACGAGATCGACGGCGAGCGCGAGCTCGTTGTACTGCGCCTCGAACATCAGGTGAAGCGTCTGGAACATCGGCCCCGTCACGTTCCAGTGGAAGTTGTGCGTCTTGAGGTACAGCGTGTACGTGTCCGCGAGGACTCGCGACAGACCGTTCGCGATCTCCTCCCGCTTGCCCGCTTCGATGCCGATGTCGATGTCCATGGAGATCTCCTCCGATCGCTTCGGGCAGCATTGTAACGCAAGAATGACACTCGTCGTTCGCCTCGCGCTCTCGCCAACCTCGCGGCGGCCGAGCCGCTGCGCACGAAAAGCCCAACAGTCCGCTGCTCGGTTGGTCCCTCCGATGACCTTATCCAGCGCCGTTTGGCCCGCGGTTTCGAGACCGGCGCGCGGCCACTAGCGCTGACAACGCGCGCGGTGTCAGCCGCCCGCGGGCAAGGTCGCGGAACGCGCCCATGGGGTCGCGCTCATCGTCCTTCTCGCGCCGGTGCGCGCGCCAGTCGCCCGTGTGGATCGTCTGTGCGTCGCCGCGATGGGAGGCGAGGAAGTAGGCTTGCGCGCCCGCCGGACCTCGCGCGAGGACGACCTCGCCTCGCACATAGAACCGCGGGTGTCCTTCGAGCCGATCGAGGGCGGCGAGCGTCTCGGGGTCGCACGCGTACACCTCGCCGCGCACGCACGCGCGCCCGCCGTCGAGCATCGCGGGGAAAGCGCCGAGGTCGACGAGGAGGTAGCGCGGCGCGGTGACGGCCGTCGCGACCAGGCGTGCGCGGCGCAGGTGGCCGTGGTTCGGCTCGCCACGGAGCAGCGTGCCGTAGACGAAGATCAGCGTGTGCACGTCGGGCATCACGCTGCCCTCCGCACCGCGGCGAGGAGCGGGTCCAGCCCGAAGCCCAGGCGCTGGTACGCGCGGACGATCTTCTGGAGGTACCGGGAAGCGGGCATCCCCTCCTGGTGCTCCAGCGGGAGGCAGTAGGTCTGCGCCACGCGGCGTCGGCCGCGCTCGTCGGACACGGAGACGCGGCACCGCACGTAGAAGCGCGGGTGGCCCTCGTACCGGTCGAGCACCTCGATCGACTCGGGCGAGACCTCGTACAGGAACCCGCTCACCAAGGCGCCGCGCGCGGGGAGGAGCGTCGCGACCGCGCTGCCCTCCCAGCTGGCCGAGCTCCCGGCGAACCCGATCCGGTAGCCCTTCAGCGTCGCGGGGCCGGCGGGCGCGGCGTCGCGGCACCGCTGCCTCATCTGGGTGCGGTCGAGGTTCGAGCCGTAGGCGAAGTAGAGGATCGGCTTCTTCATCGTCACGCCGCTTCCTCCTTCCGACGCGCAGCGCCGCCGTCGGTGGCCGGCTCCGCCGCGGCCGGCTCGACGCTCGCCGGACGGCGCGGCGGCCGGCCGTGCTTCCACGCCGCCGAGCCCTGGAGGTGCTTGGTGAGGTGATCGCGCGTGTTCTTGTAGTCCCTCCCGATGAAGCCGAGGTGCAGGAGGAACACGCGGAAATCGTACTTCGCCGTGGCGGGATCGAACGGGCGCTTGCGTGACGACGCGGCGCGCGCTGAGAGCGCCTTGCGCGCGAGCGCGAGGACGAACTGCACGTATGCCTTGACCTCGCCCGCGTGCAGCGTCCCTTCGAAGAGCCGGAACTCGATCGTCCCGCGGTAGAAGAGCGAGTGCAGGTTGATCGCGCGGTATCGGGACGAGTCGAGCTTGTGCAACGAGTCCCTGCTGCGGCGTCGGCCGTACCAGAGCGCGTTGATCGCCTCCTTCGACGTCGGGCGCGCGCGCTCGAGGCGCCGCATGAACTCGGGATCGACGTCGCGGCAGAACCGCGCGCGACGGTTCGGCGAGACCTTGAACGCATGGAAAATGAGCTCCTCCTGCTTGTGGAACAGCTTGATCAGGTTCCGCACCGCGCGCGCGTCGAACGGGGCTCCGTCGATGTGGATGTGGATTCCGGTGCTCGCGTCGGCGCGCGCGCCGCTGCCGCGCACCGCGCGCACGACTTCCTGCAGCTCGGGGATGTCCTCCTCGTTCAGGATCGGGGTGACGACCTCGGCGTGTGCGCCGCGATCGGAGAGGCTCCCGTCGTAGACGCAGGCCCAGCGGCGGCCGCGGCGATCGACGACCGTGACGTCGTGGGTGTTCCAGCACTCTATCGTCCCGCCGACCACGCCGAGGATCGCGCGGGCGACCTGCTCGCGCGTGCGACCGACGGTCTCGATCTCGACGCCGAAGCGGGGCGAAGCCGGCTCGGTAGCGGCTGCCGGGGTGGGCGAGGCGGTCGGGGTCGGGGCGATTGGGTCCATCCGGTGATTTCTCCTTTCAGATCAAAGGCTTGCGTGTGCACACCGTTGCTCATCAGGTCGGGACAAGTCCAGTCCCGGAGGCAAAGAAAAGCCGTGAAAATTCCATGGCTTGAGGCGCTTGGCCGCATCCAAGAACCGGTCCACCGGCGCCCGACGGCCCGGTACCCGCGGTCTGCCGGTTGGGGGGCCCCAAGGTCGCGCCCGTCCGACTGCCGCGCCCCCCCGCGCGCGCTCCGCGCACTGGCGAAAGCGTCCGATGGGGGGACAATGATGGTGTTCAAGGCTGGAGGCTGAAGTTCTTGGGCCCCCCTCTCCACGACCCTCGAGCACGACCGCGACGCGGCAGCCGCGTCGCGGCGCTCCTGCGACGAGCACCGCGAAGGTCCACACGCGTCTTCGCGCACGCGACGGCACCGGCAGCGACGCGTGTGTTGGGTCCGCCCACCGGGATCTGGGAGGCGTTCGAGCGGCTCGGCGTGTTGGACGAACACCCCGGTGAGCCCCTGCCGGTCGAGAAGCTCTGCGCGCTGCTACGCGAGGCGCTCGGCGTCGAGCCGACCGATCCTCCGAGCGAGGAGATCGCGTCCGAGGTCTTCGTCGTCGGTGAGGCGCCGCGCGGCGGCGCGATCGCCGATGTATTGCTCGCGCTCGATCCGAGCGGCGACGGTCTGCGCGAAGTGCTCGCGGCGCTCGAGCCCGCCGAGCACCCGGTCGTGTTGATCGCGTTGTCGTACGGGAGCGAGGTGCTCGCGGGCACGCCGCTCCCGCGCTGCATCGAGCTGCACCTCCTCGAGGAAACCCTCGTCGAGAGCGCGACGGGTGTGCGCGCGAGCGACTCGTGGCGCGTCGCTCCGACCGCGCCGGCCGTGGACCCCGCGGTCGCCGTGTGCATCACCGAGCGCGGCGCCGAGGCGATCGATGCGATCGCGTACGAGGCGATCGTCGCGCGCGCCGGCGAGCTCGATCTGTTCATCGACTACGCGGCGCCGGCGCCCGCTGGTGGCTATCGCGTCGTCAGCCGCCGCGGCGCTCGAGAGGCCCGGCTCACACCGTCTGAGGCCGCGGCGCTCGTCGAGCTCGTCGAGCGGCGTGCGTTCGTCCGACCGCGCGATCTCGTGAGCCTCGGTTCCATCACCGCGCAGACCAAGTGCGTGACCAACGCGCGCGCCAAGGCCGACGAGGAGCCGTGGCTGTTCTTCGTCACGCAGCCGGGCACCGCGAAGGCCGATCTCGCGTACCGGTTCCAGCCGGCGCCCGGCCTTCGCTACGCGGTGCTGAAGCCCGTCGGCTGACCCTGGCGCCGCGTCTTCTCTCGACTTCTCTCGCGTTCCGCCGTCTTCCCTCCGCTTCTCCCGACGATCGCCATTCTCAGCTCCGTCGACGTCGCTTTGGAGAGCGGCGCGACGAACGAGGAGAGAACGACGATGTCGAACAAGAGCGCCACGACGCCGTGCACGGTCAAAGACGGTCAGGGACGGACACTCCCGCTGGAAGGGTGCAAGGAGGCAGCGATGCCGACGACGGCGCCCGGACTCGACGCGGTGATCAGCAAGAAGGACGACGACGACGTCCGCTGGTTCTTCAATGACGCCGAGGGCGAGCTGACGCCGCCCTCGTCCTACAACGCGTTCGAGCAGCAGGTCCTCGTGACCGGATGCCAGCTCGGCTTCCGCGAGTCCGCCGGTGAGCCGACCGACGGCCAGCTGCGCGCGGTCGCACGAGAGCGCCGCATCCGCAGGATCCTCGAGGCGCTGCCGATCGAGGACGTCCGGGTCCTGCAGCGCTGGTGCATCCTGCAGCGGTACGTCAACGACGCGGTCTGGAGCTTCTTCGGCCGCTACTCGGGGATCGCGATGCTGATCGCGTCGCGGCAACACGCCAGCGGTGAGCGCACGCTCGCCGCGCTCTGCGAGGACGCGCGCAAGAAGGAGGAGGCCAACGTGCCTCGCATCGAGAAGCGCGCCGCGCTCGCGACGCTGTCCCCCGTGCGCGAGACCGCGCACGCCGTATTGGCGCGCGCGGCGGACCGCTACGCCGCGTCGCGCGCCAAGTACGACGGCGCGACCAAGCCGAAGACCGGGCACCTCGCCGCGCTGAAGCTCGCCGCGAAGGGAGGGCGTTGATCATGGACCCGCGGATCCTGTCGAACACCAGCCGTGACGAGCGCCCGATCGCCGAGCAGTGGCGGCCGAAGGTGACCGAGTACCTGACGCTCACCCAGGTCGCGCACCTGCTCGGCATGCCGGGCGGCGACTACGCACGCAAGAAGCTGCTCCGCATGCTCCGCGCGAAGGAGCGGCTGCTCGGGGTCGACATCATGCTCCGACTCGGCGGCAGCGCGACGCGCCCGGTGCACTACGTGACGCTGGCGCTGCTGCACGAGCACTGCCCCGAGCTCTTCGTGCGGCGCGACGAGATCGTCGAGCTGCTGCGCGAGCGCTTCGAGGAGATCGAGACCCAAATGTGCGAGCTCCGACGCGCGGACCGGACGCTCGCGAGCGCGGTGCGCCGGGTTTCGCCAGGCACTGACGTCGAGCTCGACGACGAGATGGAGGACGACGCTGCATGACGTGCGCACAGCGGACGGATCACTTCGAGCGCGTGGCGATCGACGAGCTCCGGCAACACCCCCGGAACCCGCGCAAGGGGAACGTCGACGCGATCGTCGAGAGCATCAGCAAGAACGGGTTCTACGGCGCGATCGTCGTCCAGCGCTCGACTCGGTACATCCTCGCCGGCAACCACCGGTGGCTCGCGGCGAAGCGCGCCGGCATGCCGGACGTGCCCGTGCTTTGGGCCGACGTCGACGACAAGACCGCCCGGCGCATCCTCCTCGCGGACAACCGCACGAGCGACGTCGCGAAGTACGACGATCCGCTGCTCGCGTCGCTGCTCAAGGAGCTGCGCGCCGAGATGGACCTCGCCGGGTCGGGGTACGCCGAGAGCGACGTCGACGCGCTCCTGAAGTCGATCGACGGCGGCGAGGCGGCGGTGCGTCGCCTCGCCGCCGTCGAGGAGGCCGACGAAGCTCCGGCGCAGCCGACGGGTGAGCCGGAGAGCCGACGGGGCGAGATCTACCAGCTCGGCCCCCACCGCCTGATGTGCGGCGACTCGACCTCGGTGACGGACGTCGAGGCACTGCTCGCGGGCGCGAAGGTCGATCTGCTGTGGACCGATCCGCCGTACAACGTCGGTTACGTCGGCGGGACCAGCCGCAAGCTCACCATCGTGAACGACTCGATGAGCGACGAGGACTTCCTCGAGTTCCTGGTCGAGGCGTTCTCGACCGCGTCCACGGCGATGCGCGCGGGCGCGTGCTTCTACATCGCGCACGCCGACACGCAGGGGCTCGCGTTCCGCTCGGCCGTCCGGAACGTCGGCTGGAAGCTCTCGCAGTGCCTCGTCTGGGCGAAGGACCGCTTCGTCCTCGGTCGCCAGGACTACCACTGGCGGCACGAGCCGATCCTCTACGGGTGGAAGGAGGGCGCGCCGCACCACGCGGTCGCCGACCGCACGCAGGACACGGTGTGGGAGTGCCCGCGACCGACGAAGAACGAGGAGCACCCGACGATGAAGCCGGTCGCCTTGATCGAGCGGGCGCTCCGCAACAGCACCAATGAAGGGGATCGCGTCCTCGATCTGTTCGGCGGCAGCGGCAGCACGCTGATCGCTGCTGCACGCACCGGCCGAGTGGCCTACCTCATGGAGATCGATCCCCGGTACTGCGACGTGATCCGGCGTCGCTACGCGAAGCTCGCGGGGGACGCCGCCGAGGCCGCGCCCGACGCGGCCGCGTGACGCGGAGAGGCGATGGCTCGACCGACGAAGCTGACGGACGATGTGCAGGCGAAGGTCTGCGAAGCGATTCGCGCCGGCAGCCACTACGAGGCGGCGGCGCGGCACGCGGGGGTCGGCCGGACGACGTTCTTCCACTGGCTCGAGCTCGGGAAGAGCGGCAAGGGCGCGCGGTACGTGGCGTTCGCCGAAGCCGTCGAGCGCGCCGAGAACGACATGGAGCTCGCGCTCGTGGCGTTCTGGCGGCGCGCAGCGATGAAGGACTGGAAGGCGGCGCGCGGGCTGCTCGAACGACGGTTCCGCGATCGGTGGGGCAAGGAAGAGAAGATCCAGGTCCAGGCCGACGTGAAGCACTCGGGCGGCGTGCAGGTCTACTTGCCCGCCGAAGAGGACGGCTCCGCGAAGGCGGAGCCGTCGACCACCCACGCCAGCGAGACCTCGGACTCCGCCTCGCACTCGTGAGCGGCGACCCACGGTTCGAAGAGCGCGTCGCACGCGAGCACTTCGAAGGCGCCGCAAGACCGGCAGAACGCGATCGTCCGCGTGGCGTCCGGACCGTCGTCGCGCCCCACCTTCACACCTCCCATCGTGGCACACACCGCCGATCACGTCGACCGCGTCGCGCCCGCCTGGCGACCGACGACCCGACAGGAAGCGTTCCTGCGCTCGTCGGCGTACGAGGCGCTGTACGGCGGCGCAGCCGGCGGCGGCAAGTCCGAGGCGCTCCTCGCCGGCGCGCTCCGGTGGGTCAGCGTCTCCCACTTCCGCGCGCTCATCCTCCGCCGCACGTACGCAGACCTCGAGCGGAGCCTCATCGATCGCGCGCGATCGTTCTTCCGCGCCGCGTACCCGGAGGCGGAGTACAACGAGACGAAGAAGGTCTGGCGCTTCCCCTCGGGCGCGTGCGTCTTCTTCGGACACCTCGATCACGAGAAGGACAAGTACGCGTACCAGAGCGCGGAGTTCTCCTACATCGCGTTCGACGAGCTCACGCACTTCTCGGAGTCGCAGTACACGTACCTGCTCTCGCGCGCGCGATCGTCGCGCGGGCTCCCGGTCCGGATCCGCGCGGCGACAAACCCCGGCGGTGACGGCCACGAATGGGTCATGCGCCGTTGGGCGCCGTGGCTCGACCCGACCTGCGACGTGCACGCCGACCCGAGTGAACCGCTCTTCTACAAGAACGACGAGGACGGTCCGCGGTGGGTCGAGCGCGGCACCGAGGGCGCGCTCTCGCGCGTGTTCATCCCGGCGAAGGTCTCCGACAACCCGTACCTCACCAACGGTGACCCGTCGTACATCGAGCGGCTCCGGGGCCTCGATCCGGTCACACGCGCGCAGCTGCTCGATGGCAACTGGCTCGCGCGTCCGGCGGCGGGCCTGCTGTTCAAGGCCGCTTGGCTCGAGCGCGTCGACGCTGCGCCGTCGGACGCCGTGCGCGTGCGCTATTGGGATCGCGCGGCGACGGGCGAGTCCGACGCCAAGCGCGGGAGAGACCCCGACTACACCGCTGGCGTGAAGCTCGCGCGGACCCGGGACGGTCTCTTCTTCGTCGAGGACGTCGTGCGGTTCCGCGGACGGCCGCACGAGGTCATGGCGCGCGTGCAGCTCACCGCGGCGCTTGACGGCCGCGGCGTGGCGATTGGGATCGAGCAGGATCCCGGCTCGGCCGGCGTGTTCGAGGCCGACGCCTACGTGCGCGCGCTCGCCGGCTACAACGTGCGCAAGATCCGCCCGACCGGCGACAAGATCACGCGCGCGCAGCCGGCGAGCGCGCAGGCCGAGGCGAAGAACTTCCGCGTCGTGCGCGGCGCCTGGAGCCAGGCGTTCCTCGCTGAGCTCGAGGGGTTCCCCGAGGGCGCGCACGACGACCAGGTCGACGCGCTCTCGGGGGCGTTCGCGATGCTCGCCGCGCCTCCGCCGAACCTGCGGGAGCTCGAGCGCTTTCGACGGATGATGCCGAAGGCGCGGTGGTCCTGACCCGAAACACTTCCGACGTCTGACGATCGGCCCTTCCGGTGCCGGCGCAGCGAGCCCGCGATGACTACCTACCTACCCGCCCACGCGGCGCCACTGTTGAACGCGGACGTGGAACGCGCCCGACCCATTGCCCGGCGCGTCGTCGTTCGTGCGAAGCATCAGGCGGCTACCTCTACCGGTGTAGAATCGGGTCGGGAGATTCGCACCGACATAGAAGTAGCGCCCATCTAGACGACCAATCAGCGCGTACGGGTGACTCCCGCGGAGTGGGAACTTCGGATCACCATCGTAGTTGGGCCACCCATCGGGGCCGTTCTCGCCAGTCAACCACACGCCCGCCCAGATCTTGCCGGTTGCCGAGAGCGTGAACCAATCCCCGTGGCGAAGCTCGGCGCCACTGTCAACGTCGTAGTCCGACTCTTTGACCGCAACTTCGTTTTCGTAGACCAGCTCACCGGTGATCTCCGGCGTGCCGAAGATCCGCTGGATATGCGCGCCACTGAGGCTCTGTCTGTCACCAACTGGCATGATTCATCTCCCTTCCTCATCTGCGCTACGCCGCGACGCCGGCTGTTGGTGCACCGCTGCGCAACGCTGGCAGTCCGATTGCGGGAAACTGCTGAGCTTGGCAGCCTAACAACTTCGCGAGAAGACCGTCAACGGCGATGCGGCTGCGATGCGGCTGAGGCCCACGGCTGCTGATACCAGATACGCGATGAGCCTCGTGGTTGGAGCTGAAGGCGCGACGCCGCGTGCAACGTACGACGAGCGCCCGCGCGATCGTCGCTGACGAAACCTGGCGCAACGCCGGCACCGTCGTGAGCCATCGCGATCGGCGACGGTGCTGTGTGCCCAACTCCCCCGAAAAAGCTCGATCGGTCGCGTTCCGAAGATGCCGTCCACCTGCACAGCGCCCACGCGTCCGACCTTCCACGTCCACACGCCCCTGCCCTCCGTCGTCTGGAAGAACGACTGGGCGAAGGCGGAGGTCGACGACGCGCTCCGAAGCCACGAGCTCGGGCATTTCATGTCGGCCGCGATGCTCGCGGACGCGATGACGCGCGACGACACCTTCGACGCGGTGCTCGGCACGCGCGTGCTCGGCCTCCTTGGCCTGCCCCGCCGCGTCGATCCGAGCAACGAGGCCGACCCGCGCCGCTCGAAGAAGGTCGCGCGCGCGATCGACGCGCAGTTCGATCGCATCTTCCCGCGTTCGACGCTCGCCGAGCTGCTGCGGTGCGGCGTACTGCTCGGCTTCGCGCTCGCGCAGATCATCTGGCACTCGAACGACGACGGCACGGAGTGGACGCCGGAGCTGCAGGTCTGGCACCCGAGCTTCGTCTACTACCGCCAGGACCTGCGCGCCTTCTTCGCGATCACGACCGACGGGCCGGTTCGCATCGAGCCCGGCAACGGGCAGTGGCTGCTCTATACCCCGTTCGGCACGGACCGAGGCTGGATGAGCGGCGCGATCCGCTCGGTATCCATCCCGTGGCTTGCGCGCGCGTACGCGTGGCGCGACTGGCAGCGGTGGTCGGAGCTGTACTCGATGGGCGTGCGCAAAGCGATTGCGCCGGCGAGCGCGGACGCCGAGGACAAGGAGCGCTTCTTCTCGCAGGTCGCCGCGCTCGGCAGCGAGACGACCGTGCTGCTGACGCAGGCCCTCTCGGGCGAGAAGTTCGACCTCGACGTGCTCTGGCCGAACAGCGCCGGCAGCGCGGACGGCTTCGAGCGGCTGATGAACAAGTGCGAGTCGCGCATGGCGATCCGTTTGCTCGGGCAGAACCTCACGACCGAGGTCACGAGCGGCTCGCTCGCGGCGGCGCGCGTCCACGAGAACGTGAAGATGGACATCATCGCGTTCGACGGCCGCACGCTCAGCGAGGATCTCCGCGCGCAGGTGCTGGTCCCGTACTGCCGGTTCAACGTCCCGGGGGGCGGCGCGCTCGCGCCGCTCCTCGGCTGGAAGACGACCCCGACCGAGGATCGGAAGAACGAGGCGGACACCGCGCTCGCTGCCGCGCAGGCTCTGGCCGCCCTCGTGCAGGCCGGTGTGCCGCTCGACGTTCGCGCGTACGCGCAGCGGTTCGGGCTGCCCCTCGTCGCGCCGACGGAGCCCGACCCCGGCGCGTCGGCCGGCGCGCCGCCGCGCTCGCCGTTCCCGCGCGCGGCGTGACCGCGTGTCCGTCGACGGACAAGGACGGTCAACTACGGACACGCCCCCGACAAGGGTGAGGGACGACGAGATGACGCGAACCAGACGCATCGCGCTCGGAAGGCCGCTGCCGACCGCGACGGCGCCGGGCGAGTTCCGCATCTGGCCGTTCGGCGCGATCCGCACGACGAAGGGGACGTTCCTCTTCGATCGAGCGTCTGCCGAGTCGGTCATCGACTGCTTCCGCGACTACGGCAATCGGCTGACCATCGACTACGAGCACAAGGCCGTCGATCCGAGCGCCCGCGCCGGCGACGGCAAGGCCGCCGGCTCGTTCTCCCTCGAGCTCCGCGACGACGGGCTCTGGGCCGTCGACGTCCGTTGGACGCCCACCGCGGCCGCGGCGCTCGGGAACAAGGAGTGGCTCTACTTCAGCCCCTACTTCACGGCGGAGGAGGACTCCGGGCGGATCCTCGAGCTCGTCAACCTCGCGCTCACGAACATCCCCGCGACCAAGGGCCTGACGCCGTTGGTCGCCGCGCACCGAGGCACAACGCTGATGGACGAAGAGAACACGACCGCGACGACAGAGGACGCGTCGACCGAGTGCGCCGACGAGAAGACCGAGAAGCTGCGGAGCGCCCGAGCGCGCGCGGAGCGACTGCGCGCGGAGCTCGCGGCTGTCGAGGAGGAGTGCGCCGCGCTCAGCGAGCAGCCGGGCGGAGACGGATCCGCGCTCACTGACGAAGAGGCGACGCTGTCGGCCGAAGAGGTCGAGGCGGATCCCGAAGACGAGGACGAGGAGACGCGGCGCCAGGCTCGGCGAACGAGCGCGCTGTCGGGTCCTCGTCGCGCTCCGCGCACCACGTCGCGAATCGAGGCCGCGGCGCGCGCCGCGACGGGCAAGTCGGACGAGGCGGAGATCATCGGCGCGCTGACGGCGCTGTCGAAGACGAACGCCTCGAACGTATCGCTCGGGCGCCGCATCGCCGATCTCGAGCGCAAGCTGCGGAAGACCGAGGTGGAGGCGTTGGTCACCCGCGCGATCAAGGCGGGCAAGCTCGCGCCGGTGGAGCGGGAGTGGGCGCTCTCCTACGGGATGGACAATCCCGGGAAGCTCCGCGGCTACCTCGACGTGACGCCCGCGCGCGCGAGCGTCGCCGGGAGCGAGCCGGTGCGAGAGCCGGCACGCGCGGCCGTCGCTCCGGGGGAGCTGCCGACGATGGCCGTCGCACTCTCGGATGACGAGCGTCGCATCTGCGAGAACACGGGGATCGACCCCACGCGGTTCGCAGCGGTCAAGCACCGCGCCATCCGCTTCGGAGGAGGCTGATCGATGGCCGCGATGACGCAAGAGCGCAAGGTCCAGAAGCTCTCCGAGCGCACGGTCGTCGATCTCCTGTACCAGCCGATGAAGGCGAACGCGAGGATCTACCTGGGCGCGATCGCGGTGCTCAATGCCGGCTACGTCGCGCCCGGGACGTCGGCCAAGGACCTCGTCGCCCTCGGCATCGCCGAGGAGACGATCGACAACACGGGCGGCGCGGACGGCGCGCGGTTCGCGCCCGTCCGGCAGGGCGCGTTCAAGCTCGCGAACTCCCTCGGGCCGGACGCGATCACGCAAGCCGACGTCGGCAAGGACTGCTTCATCGTCGACGACCAGACGGTCGCGCGTACGGACGGCGGCGGAGCACGCTCTCGCGCCGGCAAGGTCGTGCAGCTCGAGCCCGACGGCGTGTTCGTGCAGCTCGGCATCGGGCTGTGAACGTGCCCCCGGAGCGACGGCGCCGTTCGTGACCCCGCGAGCGATCGCTCGCCCCTGACCAACAGCGGCTGTGCGCACATGCGGTGCGCCGCCGCGCCGCACGCGTCGCGAGCGCGCGCACCTCCGAGGAGCCGAGCGGCATGCCTCGGCGACCCGAGGTGCGCGCGCTCGCCGGGGCGGGGCCATCCATCTCCAGCTCATCGAGGAAGTCCATTCGTGGAGATCACTCCGGCGAACCTCCAGGCGCTCTTCAACGCCTTCGATCTCTCGTTTCAACAGGGACTGAGCGCCGAGCAGGCGCTCTTCTGGGACAAGATCGCCGTTCAGCGGCCGAGCAACACCCGCCAGAACACCTACGCGTGGATGGCGAAGCTGCCGCAGCTTCGCGAGTGGGTCGGCGAGCGCGTCACCCACGCGATCAGCTCGTACGGCTATACGGTCACCAACAAGGACTACGAGCTCACGATGGAGCTCGACCGCAACGACATCCTCGACGACACGTACGGGATCTTCAACCCGGTCGCCGAGGAGATGGGTCGCGCGGTCCGCAAGTGGCCCGACATCCAGCTCGCGAAGCTGGTCCGCGCCGGCGAGACGTCGCTCTGCTACGACGGGCAGAACTTCTTCGATCCGGCGCACCCGATCGACAAGTTCGCGCCCTCGCTCGGGACGCAGGGCAACTACTGGCCGAGCGGGATGCCCCTCAACCCGGACAACTACTCGAAGGTCCGGACGGCGATGATGTCGCTCGTCGGCGAGGACGGGTCGCCGCTCGGCGTGATGCCGCGGCTGCTGATGGTCCCGCCGCAGCTCGAGCAGATCGCGCGGTACATCCTGCACGCCGACTACATCGCCCCGGCCTCGTTCGCGGGCGCGCCCCAGGTCGGCACCAACACGAACACGCTGAAGGGCAGCGCCGAGCTGCTCGTGGTCCCGGAGCTCGCGGCGGATCCGACGACCTGGTACCTGCTCGACACCTCGCGCGCGGTGCGCCCGTTCCTCTTCCAGTTGCGGCAAGCGCCGCAGTTCGTGCAGTTCAACGACCCGAAGAGCGAGAACGTCTTCCGTCGGAAGAAGTTCGTCTATGGCGTCGACGCGCGCGGCAACGTCGGATTCGGGCTGTGGTTCCTCGCGGCGAAGGCGAAGGCGTGAGCGAGAGCGAGAGCGCCGACGGTGGGCGGCTCGTCCGCATCGCGGTGAAGTCGCGGACGGGCAGCTCGTACTTCCGCGGCTCGCGCCCGTGGCCCGCGGATCAATGGGCTCGGGTCGAGGTCGCCGCGGATGAAGCCGCGACCCTGCGCGGCGACGCGTGGCTGGACGTCCGCGATCTCGAGGCCGCCGAGCGCGCGGATGCGCCGACGCTCGAGGATGAGCTGGCGGCTGCGCGCGCTGAGATCGCGTCGCTCCGCGGGCGGCTCGAGGCGATCGCCGCCGAGCACGGCGCCGAGCTCGTTGCGCTCCGCGACGCACACGCGAAGGAGCTCGCGGCGCTCGCGACGCGGCGGAAGTCGGATCGGTGAAGGAGCCGTACGCGAACCTGGACGATCTCGCGCGCCTCGGGCTCAAGCGGCTCGCGACGGCGGGAATCACGGACGTCGATCTGACCGCGGCGCTCGTCGCGGCGAGCGAGACGGCCGACAGCTACATGCGCGCCCAGCTCCGGCTTCCGCTCGTGAGCTGGGGCGCGGATCTGCGACGCCACGTCGCGATGCTCGCCGCGTGGGACATCCTGAGCGCGCAGCGCGGCTTCAACCCCGACTCGCCCGGCAACGACGTCTGGCTCGCCCGGTACGATCAGGCGATGGCGTGGTTCAAGGACGTCTCGCGCGGCCTCGTCGCGCCGAACGTCGTCGACTCGACGCCCATCACGCGCGACGGCGCGCCTCGCGTAGCAACGTCGCCACGCCGCGGCTGGTGACGACACCGAGCCGCAGCGCGCCATTGAATCCGGCGCGAAGCGCTGGCACGAACGCGTCCATGCACATCCGCATGAGCACTGAGACGCAGCTGGACGAGCCGGACGCCGACGGCGGTCTCATCTCCTGGCTCGACATCGAGATCGTCGAAAGCGGTGCGCGCGAGGACGAGGCGAGCGTGGGCCGTGGTCGGGCCGCGATCATCCACGCCGCGGTCGCAGGCGATGAGCTGTGCGACGCGATGGACGCCGACAGCGGCGAGCTCGAGGCGCTCTATTCGGTGTACTTCGACGGCGAATGGCTCAAGGACGAATTCGCGGAGGGCTTCGGTCACGACTTGCTCTACGTGAGCGAGCTCGAACTTGCTCCTGTGTGGCGCGGCCGGAACATCGAGCTCGCGGTGGTTCGACGGCTGTGCGACACGGTCGGCAGCGCATGCGCGCTCGTCGTCGTCCCCTACGCCAACGAGGCCGAAGCAGCGCATTGGCGCGCCATGGGGTTCGAGAAGACCTCGGGCGCCAAGGGGCTGATGCACCTCCGGCAGGCATTCGAGCAGCCCCGCGTCGTGCGTGACGGGTACGACGACGAGCGCTTCCGTGTCGAGCCCGTCGATTCGGCCGACAAGCGGCGACGAATGAACTAATCGAGTCGATCGGAACGCTCCGGATCGGCTCCCGGAGCGTGCGTGACGGTTCGAGGAGACGACGGCAAGCTCCGCAAGCTCGTCGAGCTGCTCGCGCGGGCTTCATCGGGTCAGCTCGCGCGCTCCATGCGCAGCGCGCTCGCGCAGCAGACGCGCGAGGAGATCGACCGCTCGTTTCGCGAGCGAAGGAGCCCGGACGGCACCGCGTGGCCGCCGCTGAAGTCGAACGTGGGCGCGCCGCTCATCCGATCCGGCGCGCTCCGCAGCGGCTTCGACGTCTCGGTCACCGCGAAGGGCGTCAGCGTCACGAACGCGGTCAGTTATGCGTCCGTCCACCAGCGCGGCGCACGCCTGCGAGGCCGGCGGCGCGCGACCAAGAAGGCGCGCGGGCGCTCGTCGTTCGGTGCACGCCGCGCGGTCATCCCCGCGCGCCCGATGGTCCCTGCAGCGCGCTGGGGCCCGGCACCGACGTCGCGCCTTCAGGCGCTCGCCTCACGCATCGTGCGCCAGTTCTTCCGCAAGACGTGAAGGAGCCATGCTGAGAGACATCATCGCCGCGGTCCGCGACGAGCTCGCGACTGTCGCGCCGCTGCTCGACGGGAAACGGTTCCTCGCACAGAACGACGTGCCGCCGCGCCTCGTGTGGGTGCGCCGGAGGATCTCGCCGGCAGGCGGCCCCGGCGCCGTCGGCGGCAACCCCCGATCCATCGGAGACGACCTCCACATCGGCGAGATCCACTGCTGGGGGGTCGACGAGGATGACTGCGAGCGGCTCCGGCAAGCGTTCGCGTTCGTGCTCCGGCGCGTGCTCCGCGGGCGGAGCTACGAGCTCGGGGACGCAGACATCGTCGAGCAGGACTACGCCACCTGCGGGGCCGTGCTGGTGATGGAGGTGCGCGTGCGATTGCCGCTGCTCGCGGCGACGTTGCCCAGCTCCCCCACCCTGCCCGCGCAGGCGCCCGCGATCGGCGACCAACGCAGCACGACGATCACCGCCGACGCCGTGGGCTTCGATCCCGATGACGCGTCGACCGACGGGGTTCTGGAAGCCGAGGAGGGCTGACGCCATGAGCGAAGCCGAAGAGACGGCGCGCGACGAGCGCGTCGACGGCAGCGGTGCGCCCGAAGGGCCGCGCCGAAAGACGATCGAGGTCTGGGAGGTCGAGAAGGACGTCCCCCGCTGGCTGCGCGCCGCGACGCGCGCACTGCACCGATTCCCGCGCGGCCGCGAGCTCCTCGAGGAGGAGTTCGACGCGGCCGTGAAGGCGGCCGCCGAGCTGCCCGTTCGCTGATCCCTCTGCTCCGGAGGAGCCGTAGTTGCCTTCCATCCCCGATGTCGACGTCCGCGTGACGGACGGCGCGCTCGGGCTCATCGATACGTCCGCGCAGACCACGACCGCGAAGGTCGGGGTCGCGACGGCGGGTGAGCCGAACCGCGTCTACGCGTTCACCGAGAAGGAGACGCTCGCCGCCACGCTCGCCGGCGGACCGGTCGTCGAGGCCGCCGCCGATTCCCTGAATGACGCGGGCGGCACCGTCCTGGTGGTGCCCGTCTCGCCGAGCATCGCGGGCACGGTGGGCGCCGTGACCCGAACCGGCTCGGCGCCCTCGCCGACGACCCCCGCGATCACCGCCGCCGGCACACCTAAGGACGGTTTCGATGTCGTCGTCGACATCGTGCAGGGCGGCGCGCGCGGCGTCGCGAGCTTCCGTGTCTCGATCGACGGTGGCGACACCGCCTCGCCGGAGCTCGCGACGCCGCTCTCGGGCAGCTACCCGCTCGAAGGCACCGGCCTGACGCTGTCGTTCGGCGTGGGGACGTACATCCCGCGGGATCGCTACGCGTTCAGCTGCACCCCACCCGGCTTCAGCGCGACCGATCTGTTCGCGGCGTTCGCCGCGCTGCTCGCCGACGCACGCAAGTGGAAGCTCGCGCACGTCGTCGGCGCGCCCTCGACCGGCACCGACTCGGCGAAGGCGAGCGCCTCCGTCGCGCTCGCGGCCGCGGTCGGCTCGAAGATGGCGGAGGCCGCGCGGGCGCACCGGTACGCCCGCGCCCTGGTCGAGGCGCCGGACGTCGCGGACAAGGCGCTCGTCGACGCGTTCGCGACGTTTGTCGAGCCGCGCGTCGCGGTCGCCGCCGGGTACATCGAGCATCAGTCGGCGCTCTCGGGCCGGAGCTTCAAGCGCTCGGCCGCGTGGCCGATCGCGACGCGGGCGGCCAAGGTCCCGATCTCGCAGGACCTCGCGTGGATCGGCGCGCCCGAAGGCGCGCTCCCGTCGTCCGTGCGCTCGCTGTACCGGGACGAGCGGAAGACGTCCGCGCTCGACGCGGCGCGCTTCGTCACGCTGCGGACCGTCATCGGGCGACGCGGGTTCTTCGTCACGAACCCCTACTCGATGGCGTCGTCGACGAGCGACTTCGCGCTCCTCCAGTGCGGCCTCGTGATCGACGAGGCGTGCGCCGCCTCGTACGACGCGATGCTCGACTACCTCTCCGCGCAGACCGCTGGAAGGTGCGCGCGATTCCCTACGCGTACCCCAAGGAGGTCGAGGTCGAGATCGGGTTCCTGAACCCCGCCCTGGCGACGCTGGCGCCGGTCTGACCCATGCCGATCGAATACCCGCTCATCAACGGCTGCCGATACGACTTCGGCTCGATCGTCTTCCACCTCAACGGTAACCTGATCCTCGGCGTGAAGGAGATCGCGTACAAGAACACGCGGGAGCGCGGCGAGGTGCGCGGCACGCCCCTGCAGCGCCTGGCCAAGACGCGCGGGCAGTACAAGTGCGAGGCGTCGTGCACGCTGTTCCGGCTCGAGTTCGACGAGCTGATCAAGAAGCTCGGGGACGGCTACCAGGACGTCGTGTTCCCGGTGACCGTCTCGTACGCGAACGACGGGCAGCCGCTCGTCACGGACACCATCGTCGGCTGCACGCTCGACGAGGACGACCACTCGAACTCGGCCGGCACCGATCCGACCGAGGTGAAGATCAACCTCAACCCCATGTACATCCTCATGAACGGCATCGCGCCGTTCAAGGGACTGCTCCGGTGACCATGCCCACGCTCCTCATCGACGACGACAAGCGCAGCGACCTGAAGGCCACCCACGGCGCGGTGTGGGTGGTCGAGACCGACGACGGCGACGAGATCGCCTTCCGGAAGCCGACGCCACAGGAGTACCGCCGCTTCAAAGCGACCGCGCTCGACGAGGCGAAGCGCATGCACGCCGACGAGAACCTCGCGCGCGACGTGATCGTCTTCCCCGATCCGAAGAGCGACGAGTTCAAGCAGCTCTTCGAGCGGCTGCCGGCGCTGCCGACGGCGCTCTCGAAGGCGATCTTGAAGGCCGCCGGCTACGTCGACGGGCTCGAAGCCCGAAAACTCTGAGCCGGCACCAGGAGGCCCTCCGCAACCCCTGGATCGCCGGCGAGTGCCTGCGCGCGTACCGCCGCGGCGACGATAGCGACGACGCGGAGATCGGCGCCGCGATCGAGGCGGAGTTCATGCTGCGCGTGATCCGCGCGCTCACGCCAACGGACTGAAGACGACCTTTCGTTGGGCAATGCGGGGCCTTAGCGCGCGCATTCCACCCACGAAATTGCGGCGATCTTGGGGAGTGCGCACGGTAGGCCCATGACGCTCCCCATCAACCTTCCCATCAAGTTCACCCGCCGCGGCCGGAAGTACCTCGGCGTCATCGTCGGACGCACGACCGTGCGCCGGGTGCGGAACCAGGCCAAGTACCTCGTGCGGTGTCGCGGACGCGATCGCATCGTTGTCGTACGTCGAAGCGCAATCGCGCGACTCAGTCGCGGGCACCTCGCGATGCTGTAACGCCGAGTCCTGCTCTCGGTAAGGAACGTTGTGCCGACGCTCTCAGGCGTCCAGTGGCGTAGACTGGGACGCATGACCACGGAAAGCGCCATGTACGCGAAGGTCCGAGACTTCGTCGTGACACACTGGCGAGCCGCCGAGGCGCTCACGCGGCACGACTCGGGGCCGCAGGCGCGCGGCAGCGGCATCTCGTTGACGTTTGGCGGGATCAAGGTCGAGCCAGACGTCTACGGGATCGTCGTCAGCAACTCGACGGAGCTACCCCTGATGGGAGAGGGCAAGCTGCGCATGGGCGGCCACGTCGGGACACAGGCGTTCGCGCAGGCGCTCACCTATCGGAATCTCGGCATGCTGTCGTTCCTGTTCTTCCCGGAAGGTGAGTTCAAGACCGAAGCCGCAACGACGATGCGTGCGCTCTGCTCGCAAGCCGGGATCGGCCTGCTCCGCGTTCCCGCGGGAAAACGGCCCATTGATCCAGAGCGCGACATCATCATCGATCTGGCCGGCGGCGAGCCCAACAGCGTCGTCGCGGCAGTGGAACATACCCTCACTGAGATCAAGGGCGTGGGCCAGCGTCACCTCGCCCACATCTATCCGACCTCCCTGCGCGATCTCCTTTCCCTGATCGGCGGGGACGCGGTCGGCGGGCAACAGCTGAAGACCTTGTTTCGCCGAAAGTGGCGCGCGTTCGCCTCCGTGTTCAGGCAGCGCCCGTACGATCCGATGGTGGCGCACAAAGTCGCGTCCGGCACGGCGCGCGTGAAGGACGAGTACTTCGAGAAGCTCGTTGGCGGACTTCTTGCGCTCGGCCTGGTCGCGCCGACTGCAGGCGGCTACCGAGCGACGGCGTTCGGCGAACACCTGCGCTCGGTGATCACTGAGGATGAGCTGTTCACGACGGTGTTGTCACCACACGTTCGGCGGCTCTTCGCGTTCGCGCTGATGCGCGAGTTCGAGGAGATCGTTCTGCTGGGCCTTCGCACGCTCAAGTCAGCGGGGGGCCCGGTCTCTACGCGGGAGTACTGTCTTCACCGGGCCTGCGGCGAGGGCAACTGGCGGCTGAACTGGGCCACGCCGAGTGGGGCGCTTCGGTGCCCGTCGTGTGGCGGAAGGAGCGTCGAGCCGGGACTCCAAACGCGGTTGCATCGCGAGTCCGACGACTCCGGGCTGGCGATGACGTATCCGTTCGTGAAGTTCGCTCGCGCTGTCGGGCTGTTCGAAACGCGCCACCCACACGAGTGGCACGCGCAGTTCCCGCACCTGCCGACGCACCGGCCTGCCGGCCAGAAGATCACGTGGAAGTTCTTGTGGCACGGCGACGCGCTCGCGGGATGATCCTCCGCGCCGCTCCACCCACGCCCCGAGCGAGGAGCGGTGCGCCGCGCTGGCCTCACGTTCTTTGAGAGCGCGGATGGCCGCCGACACTGGGGCGCCATATCGATGTGGGCGCGTGAAGGGGCGGCGGCGCCGCGGCGACAGCCGTTCCGCCCCCGCCCAGCAACATACGGACGGCCTCTCCGGGGCCTTCAATCAAGCCACCCGCTCTGCCGGTGGTAGCTGTCTCACCGTGCCACGACGGGTGGCGTGCTGGGGCGTAGCGCGCTGTGCGAGCGTCGTTGATGGAGACCCTCAGCTGGATGTTCAAGCTGGTCGACCAGGTCACTGGTCCGGCCGGCAAGATGGTGAAGGGCCTCAAGGGCTTCGCCGGCGGGATCAAGGACGCCGCGGCCGGCGTGAAGGACTTCGGCGCCAACATCGGCGAGTGGGCCAAGGGCGTCGACGCCGCGCTCGGCATCATCGAGAAGGTCGGGAAGGCCATCGCCGCGCTCGGCAAGAAGGGCCTCGATTTCGGCAAGTTCGTCGTTGGCGCCGTGGAGGCCAAGAAGCAGGCGCTCGCCGGGCTGCAGGCGCTCGAAGGCAGCGCGCGCGTCGCCGACGTCGCGCACAAGACGCTCGAGGTGATGGCCGACAACGCCGGCAAGGACGTCGGCGCACTCGTCGAAAAGTTCAAGGAGCTCCGCCTCCACGGCTTCAAGACGCAGGACGCGCTCGACGCGATCGCGGCGTCGCTCTCGGTCGCCGCCGCCAACGGCGACAAGGCCGGCGACGCCACGCTCGAGCTGATGAAGTCGATCAAGGGCAGCGACAACGGCCTGTTCGACAAGTCGGCCCTCGACGCCGTCACCAAGGCCGGCGTCCCGCTCGACCGGTTCAAGCAGTCGCTCGCCGACGTGAAGGGCGTCGCGGTCGACGAGATCGAGGGACTGATCAAGGCCGGGAAGGTGTCTGCCGACGAGGGGATGGCCTCCGTCCTCGACTCGATCCACCAGGGCTTTGACAAGGGCGAGGGCCTCGGCGCGCTCGCGAAGCAGCTCGGCGGCGGCTCGGTCACCGGGCAGATGCAGGTGTTCGAGAACAGCCTGCGCCGGCTGTTCCAGGACAGCTCGATCACGGGACCGCTCGTCCGCGCGCTGAAGAACATCAACTCGCTCTTCAGCGAGTCGAGCGAGACCGGGAAGAAGCTCCGCGACTTCCTCACGCGGATGTTCGAGAAGGTCGGCGACCTCGTCGACGCGATCTCGGACCCGACGGCGCTCGGCGCCGCGCTCGGCGGGATCGTCGACTTCCTCGACGAGATCGACACCGTGATGAGCTACGTCACGCCGTACCTGAAGGCGATGGCGGGGCCGATGTGGGACGGCATCAAGAGCGCCGTCAAGCCGCTGATCGGCATCTGGAACAAGATCTTCCCCGAGAAGGGCGGCGGCGCGGACTCGCGGTACCTCGCGATGTTCAAGTCGCTCGGCGCCGTGCTCGGCTGGATCCTCGGGATCATCATCGACCTCATCGCGTGGGTCGTCGCAGTCAACGCCGCGGTGGCCGCGTTCGCGTGGACGATCATCGCCGGCGTCGTGCACGGGCTCGGCCTGCTAGGCGAGAGCCTCGGCGAGGCGTGGGACGCGATCGTCGACTTCATCGACGGGATCGTCGACGCCGCGGGAGACCTCTGGGACTCCGCGGTCTCGATCGCCGGCGACTTCATCGACGGGCTGATCCAAGGGATCACCGACGGGTGGGACACGGTCGTGAAGACCGTCACAGGCCTCGGCGACGCGGTCGTCGGCGCCGTGAAGAAGAAGCTCGGCATCGCGTCGCCGTCGAAGGTGATGGCGGGCCTCGGCGAGTTCACCGCGATGGGCTTCGCGCAAGGCCTCGACAGCAAGAGCGACATGGCCGAGGGCGCGCTCGGGCCGATGGTGACGCCGGCGAACTTGGTCGGCGGCGGGGCGAGCGCCGGTGCCGGCTCGAGCCGCACCACGGTGTCGATCGGCGACATCGTCGTGAACGTGCCCGCCGGTACGCCCGACGCGCAGGCGTTCGGCCGCGCTGCCGGCGACGAGATCCGCGCACGGGTGGTCGCGCTCTTCGAGGAGCTCGGGCTCCAGCTCGGTCCTGCGACGGGTGCGTACCCGGAGGCGGCGTGATCACGCCTCTTCCATCATTGGTGGTGAAGCTGAGAAGCGAAGCCGTAGATGCCCGCGACCGCGCCGTTCTGGAATGACGACCCGGAGAGCTGGGACACCGTCATCGTCTCCGGTGTGCGGCTCCCGGGGCTCGCCCGTATCGAAGGCCTCGAGCTCGCGTCGAAGTGGGACGTGAAGGAGGCGCCGGGCACCGACGGCGCGACGGAGACGTACCAGGGCTATACGCCCGCGAGCTTCCAGATCGTGCTCCGCATCTGGGATCGCGCGCAGTGGGTCGAGTGGCTCGCGCTCGCTCCGCGTTTTCGACCGCGGCCGGGTCGGAGCTCGCCCGATCCGGTCGACGTCGTGCACCCGGACCTCGCGATCTGGGGCATCTCGCGCGCGATCATCCGCAAGCTGAAGCCGAAGAAGATCGACGACTTCTACGACGTCGCCTTCGACATGCTCGAGTTCTTCCCGCAGCCGAAGAAGACGGCCGCCTCGACCTCGAGCGCGACCAAGAGCTTCTGGAACGCGCTGGACGGGTCCAAGCCGGCGGCGGGCAGCGGCGGCACGCGTCGCGATGGGTCGCCCGCAGCGCTGCCCACCAAGCCGAGCTCGAAGTTGGCTCGCCCCTGACGTGAAAGGGAAGAGATCGATGTCCTTCTGCACGCTCAACGAGCGGCGCGTCATCCGCGGCTCGCTCACTCTCCCGCGCGTCGGACGGTGGCACGCCGATCTCGTCGTCGACTCGCCCGACGCGCTCCGCGGCGCGGTCAAGCTCTCGTTCGGCGACGGCGCGCTCGCGTTCAACGGGGCGATCTTCCGCGGGGACGTCTTTCAGGAGACGTTCCACTGCCGCATCGTCGGCGGCAGCAACGGCCTGTCGAAGGACGTGCCGGCGAAGTTCTACCGCGGCGTGCCGCTCCGCCTCGCGCTCACGGATCTTCTCGGCGAGGTCGGCGAGACCCTCTCGCCGTCGTCGGACTCCGCCGCGCTCGCGACGCTCCTCCCGAAGTGGTCACGTACGCGCGGACCCGCTGGGAGCGCGCTGCAGGATCTCGCCGAGCTCGGAGGCGCTAGCTGGAGGGTGATGCCGAACGGGTCGGTGTGGCTCGGACGCGAGACGTGGCCCGAGCTCGACTTCCCTCACCAGTTGCTGCGCACCGACCCGGCCGACGATCGGATCGAGATCGGAAGCGACCTGCCCCTGCTGAGACCCGGCGTGGTGTTCGGCGGGCGGCGTGTGTCCGCGGTCGTTCACTCATTCGGGCCGGATCGGCTGCGCGCGGAGGCGTGGATCGAACGCGACTCCGTCTTCGATCGTCTTAAGGCGTCGCTCCTCGCCGTCGTGCGCGCGGTGATGAGCGAGGTGGACTACCACAAGCCCTACCCCGCGCGGGTGATCGCGCACGACAGCGACGGCACGCTGCAGGTCCGGCCAGACAGCGATCGCATCCCCGGCCTCACTGGCGTGCCGATCCGGTACGGCCTGCCCGGCGTGACCGCGCGCGTGCCGCCCGGCGCGCGCTGCATGATCGAGTTCGAGAACGGCGACGGGCGCACCCCGATCGCCACGTCGTTCGAGCCCGGCGCGCTGCTCGAGCTCTCGTTCGACGGCGGCACGCGCAAGGTCGCGCGCGTCGGCGACACCACAGACGCCGGCGCGATCGCGTGGGCGGTCGATCCCGCCGGCACGACGCTGACCCTCAGCTATCGAAAGCCGGGGACCGTCGCGCCGGTGCCGTTCGTGACGCTCGGCCTGCCGGGCGTGAAGGCGACGCCGCCGACCGGACAGGTGCCGCTCGAGGGCGTCATCCGGTCGGGCGCCGACAAGCTGCTTGCCTGAGCGCCTTGACGACACCTACGGCCTCGACGTCTCCACGTTCGTCGACGGCGACCTCGATCCGTTCTTCCGGCCGATCGCCGGGCCGCGCGTCGTCGCCGAGGCGATCGTACGCCGCTGGACGACCCCGACCGGCGCGCTCTTCTACGATCCGGCGTTCGGGATCGACGTCCGTGAGCTCCTGAGCCGCGCGCTGTCGCCCCACGCCCTCTTCGCCCTGCGTGCGCAGCTCGCGGCCCAGGCCGAGGAGGACGAGCGCGTCCTCGAAGCACACGTCGAGGTTGAGCTCGCCGCGGCGACGAGGCGGCTCGTGATCCGTGCCCGTATCCGCATCGCGGAGGGCCCGTTCGCGCTCGTGGTCGCGATCGACGACCTCTCACTCTCGCTGCTCGAACCGACGTAGATGGCCGTCACGCTGCAATCGCTCGTGCGTCCGCTGTCGCGAGACGACGTGCGCAAGACCGTCTTCGGGTTGCTCAAGCTCGCCGGATTTCCGGTCACGAGCTGGGACGCGGCGAGCGTACCGCGCGCGCTCGTCGAGGCGTTCTCGGCTTCGCTCTCGGATCTGTCGGCGACCGTCGCGAACATCGCGCGCGGCGGGTTCCTCGGCCTCGCGCAGGGTGACTGGCTCACGCTCCTCGCCGCGGAGATCTACAGCGTCGATCGCCGCGACGCGGTCTTCGCCCGCGGGCACGCGAGGCTGACCGACAGCGTCGGGGGGCCGTTCACGATCATGCCCGGGCAGCTGTGGGCCGCGTCGAAGGCCGGTCTCCGGTTCAACAACGTGACAGGCGGCACGCTGCCGCTCGGAGGCAAGCTCGACCTGCTCTGGCAGGCCGAGTCGCCCGGCGCCGCGTACAACGTTCCCTCCGGGGATCTGACGACGCTGCTCACGCCCTTGCCCGGCGTGTCGATCGAGAACCTCTCGCTGCCGAGCCTCGGGACCTGGCTCGTTCGGGCCGGCGTCGACGTCGAGTCCGACGCGGCGCTCGCCGAGCGCTGTCGCGAGCGGTGGTCGACGCTCGGCGCCGGAGGGCACGCAGCGGCGTACGCGTACCACGTGAAGCGGGCGTCCGAGCAGGTTACCCGGGAGCGCGTCTACGAGGCGACCCCCAAGGGCGGCCACGTCACCGTCGTCATCGCGTCCAGCGGCGGACCCATCGCCGACGCGACGGTGGTCAAGACCGTCGCCGCGTATCTCGAAGACGGGCGCAGGCCGCAGTGCGTGACCGTCCACGTGATCGCAGCAAAGGCTCGGTCGATTGTGCTCGCCGGCGAGGTCCGCGTGCAGGCGGCGTTGCGCGACGCCGCTGAGGCGCGGATCGCCGCGGAGATCACCGCGCTGCAGTCCTCCCTCGACATCGGCGCGCGCGTGCCCGTCGCCGAGCTGATTCAACGGATCATGGACGCCCCCGGCGTGGGCAACGTCTCGCTGCGCGGTGCCTCGGGCGCGCCGCTAGTCCCGGTGGTCGACGACATCGTGCTCGCCCCGGACGAGATCGCGACCTTCGTCAACGCGCTGTCGTACGTGCCCACGTGAGCTACCGCGATTTCGAGACCGAGCTCGCGGCGCCGTGGCTTCGCCGTCGCGTCGGCGCCGCGTGGCACCAGGCGCTCGGCCTGGCGAAGGACGCGCTCGCCGAGGGCGCGCTGCAGGCGGTCAAGCTGCGGTTCATCGGCGGCTGCCCGACGGACGCCCTGCCCTACGCGGGCGCCGATCGCAGCATCGAGCGGGTCCCGGGTGAGCCTGTCGAGTCGTATCGCGCGCGGCTGCTCCACGCGTTCGACACCTGGCGCCTCGCTGGCACCAACAAGGGCGTCCGCGAGGCGCTCGCGACGATCGGGCTGACCTCCGTCGTCATCTTCGAGGACAAGGACTGGGCGGCGAGCGGCGAAGAGGGGACCTGGTGGATGTTCTGGGTCGTCCTCGAGCCGCCGCTCCCGGTCGGTCCTCCGTGGACGATCGGCGACGGGACCATGCTCGGCGAGGCGCCGCTCGGAATGACCGGAGCGACGGAGCCGCTCGAGCTGCTTCGCCGTGTCATCCGGAAATGGAAGGCCGCGCACACCGTCTGCGGGCACGTGATCTTGCTCTGGTCGGGGCGACTCGTCGGGTCCGGCTGGAGCCTCGGCGACGGGACCACGCTCGGCGGCAAGGCCGCGTTCCTCGCGCTTTGACCGGGAGAACCTAAGAGACCGATGCCGAAGGATCTGATCGACAACGCTGCGCTCTTCCCGACGCCGGTGAGCGTCCCGCGCGACGGCGATCTCGCGACCGGCGGCGCGTTCGAGGTGCCCTACCAGCAGCTCGCGAACCGCACCGCGTACCTGCGCGAGCAGATCGAGACACACGGCGTGCGGCGCGTGCGGCGCTCCGCTGACTTCGGCGCGCTCCGCGGCGTGGCCGACATGCAGGCGCTCGACGTCCGGTGGGTCACCGGACACGGCGTGTACTGGTACGACGCGGCGACCTCGGACGCGGAGGAGCCGCCGTGGTCGGTCAAGCCCTCGTCCGGCGTGGGCCTCTGGCGACACACCGAGAGCGCGCGCAGGACCGAGGTCGGGCGCGCGTTTCATCGCTTTTTCACCGTCCCGCTCTCCACGGTGAACTCCGAGTGGACCGATGCGGGCCTCGCGGTCACGCTGCGCGGCGCGCACGCGCGTGAGTGGGTGCAGATCCACCTCCACGGCGACTTCCGCGTCGAGGGGCTGGCGGGCGTCTACCGCGTCGCCGTCATCGAGAGCGACGGCACGCTCACCGAGCTCCCCGAGATGGCGTTCGGCATGTGGCCCGCTGCGGGCACGCAACCGCGCGCGTTCTGCGCCGTGCATCGCGTCGGCGTCGCAGGCGACGTGAACGTGAAGGTGCAGTTCAAGACGTTGGGCGCGTCGGCGAACGTGCAGATCCTCGGCCCCGCCGCGCTCGTCGCGCAGCTCGTGAGGCCCTGATGCCCTGGTACGACGAGATCTTCCGCTTCGTCGCGCACGGGCGAAGACCCGACGGCGCGCTCGACGAGTGCAAGCTGGATCGCGACGGCAATCTCTGCGTTGCGCTGTCTACGCCGAAGTACCCCGAGCGGTCCTGGGATGATCCGACCGACTTCGCGCCCGAGCGAGTCGTGCTCCCTAAGCCCGGCACGCTCTGGTCGTTCTTCGGCGTCGCGGACTCCGCCGGCTACCTCCTCGTCTTCGACAGCGCGGTCGTGCCGGAGGACGGCGCGACGGCGCTGTTCATCGTGCCGATGTGGCCCGGGTGGGCCATCGACCTGCGCATCCCGCAGGATCGCGGGCGCGAGTTCAAGAACGGGATCAGCTGGGCCGTCAGCGCCAGCTACCCGCAACTGAAGAGAGATCCCTCCGGTCGCGCGTGGGTGAACGCCGAGCGTTCGCCCGCGGCGTAGCTGCGACCGTCCGTGTGGCTCGAACGACCGCGGCGCTCGCCGCGGCGAAAGGAGATCGTTTGTCCAAAGAGAACGTCATCGCTCGCGCAGCCGCGCGGATCGTCTTCATGGCGGCGAGCGCCTCTCTCGGGTGTTGCGCGTCCCTGCAGCCCCCCGCCGATGCCGGTTCGAGGAAGAAGGAGCGCGCGAGCGCCGAGGAGTGCCGCGCCTGGGACGGCGCGCAGTCGACCTGGGGCGCGATCGGCGCAAGCGCCGGGATCGTGAGCGGCTCGACCGGCCTCGGCGGGATCGCCGTGGATGATCCCGCCGCCCGCACCGCCCTCGCCGTCTCCGCCGCGCTCATGGCCGGTGTCGCCGCCGGCTCGACCTACCTCTCGAACACCAACGCGCGGCGCTACACGTCGAGCTGCGTCACGGGGGCGAAGTGATGTGCGAGCAAGCGCAGAAGCGGCAAGGCGAGCTCGAGGGGCTCGGCATTTGGGTCGCGTTCGCTGCCGCAGCCGGCGGTCACGAGCGGATCGCACCGAGGATAGTGGAGCTCGGCGCCCGGTGGGTCGCGCCTCGCGCGGGCGAAGGGACCTTCCGCGATCGCCAGTGGCAGCCCGCCGCCGCGCGCGAGCACGTGCGGCGGTACCACGACGCAGGGCTCCGGGTGTACCCGTGGATCTACTCCCGCCCCTGGAGCTGGCGCGCCGAGGTCAACGTCTTCAAGCAGCTCGTCGACGAGGGCGCCGACGGCGTCATCATCGACGCCGAGACGCCGTGGGACTTCGGCCAGCGCACGAACGCGCTCCAGTTCATGGAGGCGCTCGACAAGGCGCTCCCCGGCGTGTTCATCGCCGACGCGCCCTGGGCCTACCCGCACTACCACCCTGGCTTCCCCTTCGCCGAGTTCGCGACGCGCGTGAACGCGCGGCTGCCGCAGGCGTACTGGAGCGAGATCGACAACCGCGGCGCGCGCTTCCACCTGCCGCGGATCGACGAAGGGTGGGCGAAGTTCCACGCTGCGAATCCGAAGAGCGTCCGGCCGGTCTGGCCGATCGGCGTCACCTACGGCAAGGAGCACCCGTCGAAGCCGCCGGGCGCGTTCACCGTCGACGACCTGTCGTTCTTCCTCGACCGCTACGCGGGCAAGCCCGCGTCGCTCTACAGCTTCGAGGCCGCGCGCGCGCCCACGCTCGACGCGCTCAGGGCGCGCGCCGCGGCCGCCGCAATGAAACCGAAGGAGCCATGACAATGACCACACTGGCGCTGTTCATCGCCATCGCTGCCGGCGTCGTCGTGCCGAGCGCGCTGCTCGCGAGCGCCGCCTCCAACACGATCGAGGCACGACGCGTTCTCCGGCTGCGCCGGGCGCGGTGGGAGGCGCGCCGCGGTGCAGGTTGAGATCACGCCCGCGCTGCTGGTGTCGGCCGCGGGCGTCGGGCTCGCGTTCGAGGCCGCGATCGTCGGCATCGCCGTGATGATCCGGACGACCGCGCGGGATCTCGCGAAGGAGACCGCGGCGCGCGAGGAGTCCGAGCGCGCGCACTCGGCGCGGTTCGACGAGCTCACGCGGAGCTGTCAGGGACAGGCGATCGCGATCAGGACGCTGGAGATCCGCACCGAGACCACCGACAAGACCGTCCAACGGCACGGCGAGGCGCTCGAAGCGCTCCGACGCTCGGTCGCCACGCTGGACGCCACATCGCTCGCGAAGCGAGCGAACCGACGATAGAAGGGCCGCCCCCACGAGGGGCGGCCTTTCGTCGTTTTGTCGCGCTGACTGGCTCAGGGGCAAGCGCCGTTCGGGGCGCCTGGCGTCGCCGACATCACACAGAAGTCCTTCGAGTTGTCGTCGGTGTCGCCCGGTACCGATTTGCGACCGATCGTCTTGCCGGTGGAGCCGCTCGTCGGCAGCGCGGCCGCAGCGGTCTCGATCGTCTTCTTGGGTTCGGTCGCGGTGCTCGCCGGGGCCGTGCCGTAGCCGACGACGTCAACGAGCTCGATCACGACGCCGTCGTTGCGGGTCAGCTGGATGGAGCCACCCTCGTTCGGGAGCCCCCACGTGGTCTTGGGGTCGTAGGCCTTGTCGACCTTCGCGACTGCCTCCGAACCGACGACCCACAAGCCGCTCGTCTTCATCTTCGTGCCGGCATCGGCCACGCGGAGGTTCAGGACGGGTGCGCCGGCCTTGTCGATCACGCGGATCCAGAGCGCGTCTATCGGTGTCGCAGGCGGGGCGGTGATCTCGACCCACTCGACGACGTCGCCCTCGAAGTAGCGATCGACGTACACCTCGTTGATGCGAGCGCGACTTGGGGAAAGCGAGCCGGCGTCCGCCACATCAGCGGTGTCGGCGCTCGCCGCATCATCGGCGACCTCGGCGGCGTCGGCATCCGCGGCCGTCGCATCGCTACCGAGGTCCGCGTCAGCGTCCTGCGTGACCGATGTGTCGGGGCCGTCGTCCGGACGTCCCGTCGTCGGACCGTCGCCGTAGTCTACGTCCTCGGCTGCGTCGACGATCGTCCGGTTCTCCGCCTGGCCGGAGCACGACGTGACTTGCAGCAGCGACGCGAGCAGCAGCACAACCTCGATGGTCCTCATCTGATCCCTCGCCCCTGGCTCTCAGGGGATGAACGCGGCGCCGTCACCCAGGAAGGCGCCCGGTGCCTGGCCGCCCCAGACGATCGCAGCCCTGCCGGTCCACACGACATCCGCGAAGACGCGCGCGCTCGGCTGCCCGCTGTTGTCGACCGCGAGCCAAGCGTCCGACGTGGGCGAATACGCAGCACCGCCGCTCACCGTCACCGCGCCCGACGTGCCGAGACTCTCGGATCCGGCCCACACAAATAGTTGTCCGTTGCCGAACCACCCGTGCGCGAGACTGCGTGGCTTCAGGAGAGTCGAGACGGGCAGCGCGAGCGTATTCCACGCGTTCGACGAGAACACGTAGCGAGCGCCGTTGTTCGTCGTGTCGATCTTGTTCTCGCCACCCCACACGTAGAATTCTCCGCCGACGAACACAGTCACCATCCCGAGGTGGCCGGTGATGGTGGTGGGCGGGTCCGGAAGCTTCGTCCAGGCCTTCGTGCTCGGGTTGTATCGCGCCCCGTCGCGGTAGAAGGTGTCGCCCGCGTTGCCGCCCCAGACAAGCAGCTCGCTGCCAGTCCAGGCCACGAAGTGTTCGTCTCGCGGGGTCAGCGGCGCCGCCGGGAGCATCGACCATGTGTCCGTGGCAGGATCGTACGCTGCGCCATCGTCGCATACGATCCCGGTGCACTTGCCTCGGCCGCCCCAGACCAGAATCTGCTTGGTAGTGGTCGCCCAGACAGCGCCGTGCTGACCGCGCGCTGCCAGCGGAGACGCAGCAATCTTCTTCCACGTGTTCGTGACGGGGTCGAACGTTGCACCGTCGCCGACATAGTCCATGGGCGTCAGGCCGCCCCAGACGACGACCTCGCTCCCGGTCCAGACCGCCGATGCACTCCGACGCGCCTCCATCCCGGACGGCAGGCCCGGCAGCGCCTTCCATGTGTCGGTCGCGTACTCGTATGACGCGGCGTCGAGTGCGTAACCGGTCGAGGTCTCGCCGCCGACGATTACCATCTGCGAGCCCGTCCATGCCACGGCACCGAACCTTCGGCCACGAAACCCAGTCGGGGGCGTGGCGATCGTGCGCCACCCCTTCCTTGGCGCACACGTGGTCTCCCAGGCGCACCCGGGAGAGCACTTCTCCGTCCCGATCTCGTCGATCGCGCACTTGCCGCCGATTCGAGTCGAGCCCGGGATGCATGCGCCTGCCGCAGCGCACGCATCGGGGACTGCATCGGGAACGGCCACGTCAGAGCCCTCGTCTTTCGCGCCGTCGGTTGGGAAGGTCGTGTCCTCGGGCCCGTCCCCAGCCACGTCGAGATCGAGGGCCGTATCGGCGCCTGAGTCGAACCCGTTCGCGGTGTCTTCCCCGCCATCGCAGGCACCGGGGTCCGATGCGCATCTTCCTGACGCACTGAGGTCGGCGCATGCGACGAGTCCAGCAGCTGAAAGGACGACGAACGACGCGGCGGCCGTGAACCGGAAACCCATGATTTCTGCCGATCTAGCACACCTACTTGTGGCGTGCCGCAACGCCCCTCCGCGAGTTCGATGCCTCCCAGGAGGCGCTCCCGCGGGTGCCTCGGCAGAGAGCGCCGTCGCTGTCCTTCACGCCGACTCCGACGCCACCTTCTCGTCGAACCACGCTGTCACCTGACCGTCGCGCTCGACACGAAACCGCGATCCAGCCGGCAAACCCAACAGACCACCAACCTCTGGCCTCGCGTGCGCGACAACGTGCCACGCGTGGATGCCACGCAGCTCGCCGACATTCCCAGAGAATGAGTCGGTCGTGATGTACCAGCCGGACATGTGCGGGGGAGCGTGGTACCGCACCCCTTCAAGTACAACGCCGGGCTGCTCGTACCCCTCCGAGATCGCGACCTTCTGATGGAAGGTGGGCGGGTCGCAGACGAGCCCGTGCTCACGGCATTTCTGGTCCTGTTGCTCGCGGAGCCTAACGGCACTGGAGATCGTCGGAACGAAGCCCTGCGTGCGCGGCTCGAACTCGTGAAGCTCCAGGAATTCGCCTGCGCGAACCGCCTTCAGGAGCCACGTGCCGTAGGCGACCGTCTCACCGTCGCGCAGGACCCGACCGCTCTCGACCAGGTAGGAGGCGACGAAGCGCACGAGCCTGGACACCCCAGCGACGTCCGAGAGGCGCGAGGCGCGCGCGACGAGCTCCGGCTGTTCTTCGTCGCGCAGACCGTGCGTGGCTGCCGCGTTTCCACTCACCGTCATCTCGGAGGATCGGTTTGCCACGTCGTGCTCCTGCCCTGACGGCCGGCTGCGGTGGCCGCTGAGGCGTTGCCTCGTTCGCGCCCTCCGCAACGGGTCCGATCAGCTGCCTAGTCGCGTTCGCGTCCACTCCGCACCGACCGCGGTTCGCTCGGCCAACCAACCGGGAGGCATGTCCATCACCTCACGTATAGACGGGTCTGCTTCCGTCACGTGATTCAGCCCTACGACGCGCGGGTGATCGCCTTCCGGATGTTCCCCACCGCACAGGAACTGCCAATCACCTTCTTCGTCGTGCACCGCGAGGAGAATCCCCTTGGTTCGATCGAACACGTCACCACAGACGAACGCCGCGATCTCAGCGTGCCCATGCGGCCGCGGGATGTCCTGACTCATCTGCGCTCCTTCCATCATCTCGACTGCTTCAGGTCCTTGGGCGGAATCCACTGCTCGTACAGAGTCTTGCCGCCCTTCGATCGGTTGCACGTGCGGCAAGCGGGGGCGAGGTTCTCCTGGGTGGTTCCGCCGCCGTTCTTCCATGAATCGCGGTGGTCGGCTTCGTAGGAGTCGGGACGTCCCGACGTCTTGACCATGCGTTTGCCACAATACTCGCATCGGGGCACGCCGCTCGCGTCCTTTGACTTCGCCCACCCGATGGCCTTGTCTTGCTTGCCGTAGATTCGGCTGGTGCGACCGACGCCGCCCTCGAGTGCCCCCTCCGGCGTCTTGGCCTTGGAGGCCGCGCTACCGCCCGCGATGACCGCTATGTCGAAGACCTTCCGCGCATCCGGCCCGAGCCTTGCCTCGACGACGTCACCGGCGTTCGAGGCGATGTGCCCAACGACGGCGATCTCCGCCGCGACCTTCGTGCCGGCGACAACCGCCGCGGTGGCGCTCTCGGTGGCGATATAGGTCGCGCGGACGGCGCCGCCGACCGCGCCGCCGGCAGCGAACGTGCCGTAGGCGAGCGCCGTATTGTGCGCCATGTCGAGCGCCATCTCGCCGCCCGACTTGTGGTAGAGCTGGTCGGTCGGGCTCGGCGCGTTCGCGTACTGCGCCGTGAAGACGACGCCCACGATGATCGCGGCGCCGAGCGCGATCGCGCCCGCGGCGTGCCCGTCGCGATCCACGAGCCTGACCGGGTTCGCGCCACCGTACGCGTACGCGTTCGCGTTCCCGATCTCGGCGCCGACCAGCCGATCGGGCGCGAGCGCGAGCGGGTCCACGCTCGTCCACACCCCGAGCTCCGGCGCGTACGATCGCGCGCCCATGTGATCGAGCCCGACGCCCTGATCGCGCGGCGTGTTCGCGAACTTCCTCGTCTCGCTCGAGGAGTCGAAGCGCGTCAGGCCGTAGGGGAACGTCGCCGTCGTGGCCTTTGGCTTGCCGCTGCCGCTGGTCGTCTCCGTCAGCGAGCCGATCGCGTCGGAGAAGAGGATCTCGTCGCGCTCACCGAGGACTAGGATCGTGCCCTGCTCGATCGGTGGCTTGGGCTCTTCTTCCCCGCTGCCCTTGCAGCCGACGCTGGTTGTCGCCGCCAGCAGCCACACCACCGCGACGGGCACGATGGCGGGGAGTCCGCGCGCCAGCTGGCGGCGATATCGCGAGAGCAGAGCAGCGATCAGCGCGACCGCGATGAAGTAGCTCGAGGCCTCGACCGGGAGGGGCATCGTCCGTGATCCCTGCTTCGCCGCTCCTGGTGGCTCCTCGCCCTCCTTCTCGATCGCCGCTGTGCTCGACGCCGCCTTCTCGCCCGGTGCGCCGTTGCCGTCGGCGAGGCGCACGATGCGCTGGTCGCCGTGTACGATGTAGCGGACGAGCTTCCCGTCCCTGACTTCGCTCCAGACGTCGACGAAGTGCGTCGTGTGTGTCTGTCCCGCTGCATCGCGTTCGACGCGAACGCGGCGCGCACCGGCGCCGTCGAAGATGCTCTCCTGCGTCGCGCCGGCCTTGGTCTTCACTGCGACGAGGTGATCGGCGCCGTCCCACCCGTATGAGCGCTCGCCGTCGTCGAGCATGCGTCCGCGAGCGTCGTAGGCGATCGCGCGCGCCCTGAACGACGTCAGCGCGTGCGGCCCCGCCGTCTTGCCGTACGTGAGCGTCCCCGCATGCTGCCGCGGGTCGGTGCTCGCACGAGACACGAGGTTGCCGCTCGCAGAGTACGCCCACGCAGTCTCGCCCCACCGCCCCTTCGCGGACACGAGGCGATAGGTGTTGTCGTAGCCGTAGACCTCCGACCGGTCCTTCGACGCATCGATGCCCGGACGACGATCGCGCAACTCCAAAATGTTGCCGACGCCGTCCAGGGTCCACTCGAGGTGCTGCACGATCACGCCGTCGGCCGCCTTCACACGGTGCTCGACGCGACGGCGGTCGGCGTCGTATCCGCCCGTCTCGACGACGCCGGTGTTGAACGCGCGTTCGACCTCGCGGCCGTCGGCGTCATGCGCGAAGCGCACCGCGCCGTTGCCGTAGCCGACGACGACACCGCGCGGGCCGTGATTGATGCGAATCGACGACCCGTCCGGGTACTTGTGCAGGTACTTCCGATCTTGCGCGTCGTACGCCGCGCCGACCCGGTACGAGGTGCCTAGGATCGTGAGTACCGTGTCGGTGATCCGCTGACGCGCGTCGTACGTGAACGTGACACCACCGCTCGGATCAACGGCGCTCGAGAGCAACCCGAGGAAGAGATCGCCACCCTGGTCATAGGTGCGCAGCACCTCCGGCTTGGTGTCGCCGTCCCAGTCCTCCGCGATCGAGCGGCCGGCGAGATCGTACGCGTACCTGCGAACGAGACCGTCGGGAGCGTGCTGCTCGGTGAGGTTGCCGGTCGCGTCGTACACGAACGTGTACTTGCCCGCGTCGGGATCCTCGACGAGCACGCGTCGCCCGAGCCCGTCATAGCCATATCGCGCGAGGTTCTTCTCGGGATCGCTGCGCCAAAGCAGCGTTCCCGCCGCGTCGTACCCATAGGACGAAGTCAGCGCGGTGCCCTTCACGGTGCGCGTCAAGGCGACGAGTCGCCCGAGCCCGTCATGCCATTCGATGACCGGCACGTGCTCATAGGCAGACTTCGGATCGAGCTGCGCGCCGTCCCACTGCTTCGTGACGAACGGGGCAAACTCGGCGCGCGCCTCGATCCCGAGCTGCGAACGCGTACGAATCGCTCGGCCGAGCGCGTCGCGGAAGGTGTCGTGACCGGGCCCATCCTTCTGCAGGATTGACGCCGAGAGATCGCCCTGGACGAACGTCGGGATCAGCGCGCGTCGCACGTTGCCGCGGGCGTCCAGCAGTCCGATATCGGACACGGCCCACCGGCCGTTTCCGTCGTCGGCGAACATGGCGCGCTTGCGACCGAGGCCGTCGACGATCGAGAACGCGCGTTCGACGTCGTCGTGCCCGCTGAACTTCCGCGCCTCGGTGGACACGCGCGACAGCGGCGCGCTGAGCTCGTAGGCGTAGCGCACGGTGGGCTTCTCCACCGAATCCCCGGGCTTCACGATGGAGACGACCCGACCGAGAGCGTCATAGCCGAACGACGAGACCGCCCCGTTGAAGTTGGTGAACGAGACGATGGTCCCGAGTCCGGCGTGGTACGTCGCGCGCTGCGTGAGGACCCGAGTGCCGGTCTTCACGCCCTCGGCCACGACGAATGCGCGGGTGATCGGATCCCACTCGAACAGGCGACCGCCGCCGCGCGCGTCGCGCGTCTCGACGACGTTGCCGTCGGCGTCGTAGCGGGTCGCGTTGACGAGCTCGAACTTCGCGTCGGAGACCCAGCCCTCCTCGCGCGAGAGGTTCCCGCGCGCGACCTGCCCGAGCGGCAGTCCCTCGAAGGCCGGGCCGTCGTAGTACAGCCGACGAAGCCGCGCCCGCGCGTCCCGTCCGTCCCGCAGCTCCTCGGTCGCGACCCGGCCGAGGATCCAGTCCTTCGTGTTGTTGGCGAACGTGAGGACGACGATCGCCTCATCGTTCCCGGCGAGCTTGTCGTCGCCGACGACCTCGCCCCACTTCTTCTCGGCGGTGACGTTGCCGAAGTTGTCCTGCTCCCACTCGGTCAAGGTGACGCGCGCCTTCGAGGTGTCGGTGCCCTCGACGTGCTCGACGCGCTCGGCCCTCTTGTACGAGTACGACACCACGCGTCCGTCGAGCGCCGCCTCGAGCGCGCGCGTCGTCCAGGTGCTGGCGCTCCGCGTGAAGATGTAGCCCTTCTCGTCGCGCGACTCGGTCGCGAGCAGCACGCCGCGAAGCGTGCGGTCAGAGACGCCGACGTCGAAGGTCGAGTCGGTGAGCAGCGTGGGCGTGTAGCTGTCGCCGACCGCCTTCTCGACGCCGCCCGCGAACCCTGCGAACGTTCGCTCGGCCGGCGAGAACGTCCCGTCGCGGTAGACGTACTCGGTCCGGATGATCGGATCCCCGAGCCCCGAATCGAGCTCGATCGCCTTCACCACCGGCATCGCGGTGTTCATTCGCGTCGACCACGGCTTACCGGCGTCGCGCGCGACGGCCGCGTCCTTCGACGCAGGTCCGTACGTAATCGTGACACGTTTGCCGAGCCCGTTGTCGATCGTGCGCAGCAGCCCCCCGCGGCCCTCCGGAAACAGCTCGAGGTACCGCCACGCCGTCTCCGGTGAGCCCGAGACGTCAATCCAGACGATGTCCGTCGTCCCGGTGCCGTTCATGTCAGCGAACTTCACGACGCCGCTCGGGCCCTTCGTCGGCGTGCCGGAGATCGTCCTCGCTGGCCCGAATACGCCCTCGCCGGTCGCGAGCGACACTTGCACGTTCGAGACGCCGACGTGCACGAGATCGAGCCAGCCGTCGCCGTCGAGATCCACGAGCTGCCACGGCGCGGTCGAATCGAACTCGGGGACGCCGGTCGCGATCTTCGCCGGCTCGAATTTCCCACGGCCGCGCCCGAGCCAGTACACCAGGCTTCCGGAGCGCAGGTAGCAGAGGTCCTGCACGCGATCGCCGTTCACGTCGCAGAGCTGGGTCTTGCCGTCGCTGAAGCGCAGCGGCTGCTTCGGATCCACGATGCCGACGGTGGCCGGCTCGGTCCAATCGACGCCGTTCTTGTTGTAGCCGATCGCGATCCCAGCGCTGGTGGTGACGACGACGTCGGCGCGTCGATCACCGTCCATGTCGGCGACCCGCACGTCCGCGTCCTCGAAGGTGAAGTTCGGGACGGTCTTGATGGAGACCGGCGTCGCGAAGGACGTCGCGCTCCTGCCGGGGAAGTAGCGGAAGTACGAGGTGCCGCTCTTGGCCACGAGATCGATCGCGCCGTCGCCGTCGAGATCGGCGAGCTGCACGCCGATCTGCGAGAGCTCGAGCGAGGGGCTCGCCGAGGCGCCCCAGTCCATGGGCGGCTTCCACGACAGACCGTCGTGGTTCAGGTACGTGCGGTAGGCGCCGGCGCTCGTGACCAGCAGGTCCGGAAGGCCATCGCCGTCGAGATCGGCGAGGTCGACGTTCGCGTCAGCAGGCGAGCGCCCGGGCGGCGACTTCATGGCGACGAGGCCGCCGGCGTCGAGCGCGAGCTTCGGCTCCGCGTACGAGAGCGAGAGCGTGGGGAGCTTCGTCACGCCGTCGCTGCCGACGAGCGTCACGGTCGCGAGCTGGCTGTGGAGCCCGGTCTTGTAGGCCAGCTCGTACCGGCGAACGAGCGCGCCGCCGTGGATCACCTCGACGGCGGTCACGCGATAGTTGAACTCCTCCTTGATCCCCGACGTGAACCTCGTGTGCGGATCGGGTCGCGGCTCGTACTTGAGGACGACCTCGTTCCGCGCCTCCGGCGAGAAGTCGTTGTAGACGACGCGGTCGAGCCGGCCGTGGCTCCCGTCGGTCTTCCAGCTGTACTTGATCGAGTGGCCGTAGACGTCGAGCTGCTCGCGAAGCAGCCACGTCGCGACCCTGCCGCCTTCCTCCTCGGTGAAGCCGTCGCCGCCGAAGCGGTACGTCGTGCCGCTCTTGTCGCGCGCCTCCCAGGTCTTGCCGTCCGCGCTCCGCTGCACGCGCACGAACGCCCCGGACTCGTACTGCGGTCGGAAGACGTTGGTCGCGATCTCGAGCAAGTCACTCGGCGCGCCGAAGCCGGCGATCTCGAACGCGTCGGTCGCATCGAACTTCGGCAGACCGTTCTCGGTGCGCCGCCGAATCTCGGGAACTCCTCCGAGCTGCCAGCCGATGCCTAGATCGGAGATGCCGCCGCCCGAGTCGTAGTCGAGCGACAGCTTGGGCGCGAAGCCGGCCGCGGCCGGCGGCACGGCGATGTCGACGCCGTAGGACGCGGTGCCGCTCGCGAGCGACGGCGTGAAGTTCTTTCCGAGTCCCTCGACCGAGCCGGGCCCCTTCGGGAGGCTGATGCGTGTCGCGTCGAGCCCCTTCGCGAGGGCGTTGGTCGTGACGAACAGCGCGGTGACCGCGCCGACGATCGAGAGTGCCTTGGCGAACCGTGTTCCGGTCATCTTGGGTCGAGCCTCGGTGAAGGAGCTGGCGTGACAGGGGCAGGCGCATTCCAAGCCGCGTGCCGGCCGGCCGAGCGCGCCGGTCCACGGGAAATCGCGCCGATCGCGCGTGGCCGGCGCGGGGACGTGGTCCAGCGCCAGTCCAGCCTCGGACTCGGGGCTGGACTCGGTATGACTCCGACTCGCTCCGGACTTGGTCCGGAGCGGTCTGGAGGTCGGTTGCCTGCTACTTCTCGATCGCGTACTCGCGGACGCGATCGCCGTTCGGCGCGTACCCGCTGTTCTTGCCGAGGCCACCAGCGCCCGGCGCGCCGAGCTTGAAGATCGTCGCGGTGTCGATCGTCGCCTTGGCGGTGCCGACCTTCACCACGCCGATCGTCCACCCACCAGCGCCCCCGCCGCCGCGTCCACCGGCTCCACCGGCTCCGCCGGCACCTGCCCAGCGGCCACAGTTGGTCTCCGTCGGCCCGCTCACCGTGCAGATGGTCCCGACCCTGTCCGCCGGCTCGCCGCCCACGCCGCCCGCGCCGC
>JACPFM010000093.1 GCA_016182965.1 Deltaproteobacteria bacterium
CTCGACTCCTCGCAAGAGACGTCTCGTGCGGCACGACCGCGGCAATCGCCCGACCGAGATCCGCAGCGCGGGTCAACCGCTATCATCTCGGCTCTCTCGGTCAACCGGCATTTCGCGTTCGCCGAATGAGACACGCGAGAGGCGGGACGCGGCATCAGGCAATCTGGCGTTTTTGCTGGGAGTTTCTCGCGGCTGACTGGACGCTCGGGTGCGGCGCGGGCTACGAGAAGGTGCGACCACTAGTGTCGCTGCCACGGGGACGTGGGTGGTCGATCGTCGTGTCACGCCAGCCACCGAAGCCGCTCGCATGTGCTGGCTCGTCGATCGATCGGATGCGGATCTGCCGACAGGCACACGTGCCGAACCGATCGTCCCGGCCGCGAGACGTTCGACGACTGGGACGTGCGGCGCGCCGCCTGGCCTCACGCGATCACGGAGGCCGCTCGCGAGCTCAGAACGCGTCGATACCCGTCAGCGCCTTGCCGAGGATCAGCGTGTGCACCTCGTTGGTGCCCTCGTACGTGTACACGCTCTCGAGGTTCATCATGTGGCGGATGACCGGGTACTCGAGGAGGATGCCGTTGCCGCCGAGGATGCCGCGGGCGATGCGCGCGATCTCGAGCGCCCAGCCGACGTTGTTCTTCTTCGCGAGCGAGACCTGCTGCGGGGTGAGCTTGTTCAGCTCCTTCAGCCGCGCGTAGTGGAAGGTGAGCAGCTCGCCCTTCACGATCTCGCTCGCCATTTCGACGAGCTGCGCCTGGATCAGCTGCTTGGCCGCGATCGGCACGCCGAACTGCACGCGCGTGCGCGCGTAGGAGACGGCCGTCTCGTAGCAGCTCTTGGCGGCGCCGAGCGCGGCGAACGCGATGCCGAAGCGGGCCTGGTTGAGGCACGAGAGCGGACCGCCGAGGCCCTTGACGCCGGGCAGCACGTTGGCGTCGGGGACGCGGCAGTCGGTGAGGACGATCTCGCCGGTCGCCGAGGCGCGCAGCGACATCTTGCCGTGCACGGTGGGCGTCTCGAAGCCGTTCATGCCGCGCTCGACGAGGAAGCCGCGGATGGTCTCGGGGCCAAAGGCCTTGTCGCCCTCCTTGACCTTCGCCCACACGACGGCGAGGTGCGCGAAGGGCGCGTTGGTGATCCACATCTTCGCGCCGTTGAGGATCCACTCGTTCCCGTCGCGGACCGCGTAGGTGGTCATCGAGCCGGGATCGCTCCCGGAGTCGGGCTCGGTGAGGCCGAAGCAGCCGATCGCCTCGCCCTTGGCCATGCGCGGGAGGAAGCGCTCCTTCTGCTCCTCGTTGCCGTAGCGCCAGATCGGGTACATGCAGAGCGAGCCCTGCACGCTGGCGAAGCTGCGCATGCCCGAGTCGCCGTACTCGAGCTCCTGGAGCGCGAGGCCGTAGGCGACCGCGCCCATGCCCGCGCACCCGTAGCCCTCGAGGTTCGCGCCGAGGAGGCCCATCTCGGCCATCTGCGGGATGAGGTCCTGCGGGAACTGCTCGTCCTCGTAGAGGCGACCGGCGCGCGGCAGGAACTTCTCGCGGACGAACCTCCGCACCGAGTCGCGGATCATCCGCTCCTCCTCGGTGAGCAGGTGCTCGATGGCGGTGAGCGCTTCGAGGGACAGCGGTTCGGCGATGTTCATCGCGTGCTGGGTATCGTGGTGGCGCCGCGCGAACAAGGGCGAAGGTCAAACGGTGGGACCCCACCCGCGCGACGGCGCGGCGCGTCACTCCACCTCGGCCTCGGGTCCGCCCTTGGTGCGCCGGGCGAAGCGTCGACCGCGTTGGCTCGCATCGTACGTCACGCGTCGCACGCCGTTGACGAAGCCGACCGGTCTCACGCCCCGGCCGTCGTGGAAGGGGGAGAGCTCGAGAGAGTCCTCGGGCACCTCGACCTGCTCGTGCAGCACGACGGTGCAGAGCGGCGTCCACTCCCCGCGCCGTCCACCGGGCTTCACCTCGAGATCGAACGCGGCGCGCCCGCTGGCGGCGGCGTCGGCGACACGGACGTCGCGGTCGTCCGCTTTCGGGTGATGCGGCGACGGCGCCCGCGCGCGCAGGCGCATGCGCACGCGGCCGAGCCCGTCGATGGCGAACGGCGACATCGCGAAGTAGTCGTTGTCGAGGAAGTCGTGCACGTCGGTCGTGAGCAACGCCGGCAGGAGCGTGAACAGCGAGCGCGCGCTGGCGAACAGCAGGTCCTGCGGCGGGGCGTCGCCGCCGATGGCGATGCCGACCCCGAGCAGATCCGGCCGCTCGCCTCGTTCGAGGGCGAAGAACGCGCTCGACAGCCGGACGAGCGCAGGTCCCGACAGTCGCGCGGCGATCGTCCGAAACTCGAGCGGGACGCGGCCGTGCGGGACGATCTCCGCGCGGTGCACGACGCCGTGCGGGTGGAACGGGCGCGCGCGCCTGAACGCGGCGGTCGTGAAGGCGACGGGCGCGGCGAGGACGCCGACGGCACGGCCGAGCATTTCCGAGAGCTGCATGGCCGGGGAGTCGCAAGCGCGATGCCCCCGCGCGGGGTGCGAGCTCGGCGCACCCGGACCGGTCAGGCCCCTCTCGGCGTAAACGATCGCGCCGGCGCGTACTGCGGCGGCCACGGCAGCTCGAACCCCTGCTCGTAGGCGGCGTGCCGCGTCCAGTACGGATCGTAGAGGTGGCCGCGCGCGATGACGCAGAGGTCGGCGCGCCCGGCGGCGAGGATGGCGTTCACGTCCGCCCACGAGCTGATGTTGCCGACGGTCATCGTCGGCACCTCGGCCTCGAGCCGCACGCGATCGGCGAAGGGCGTCTGGTAGAGGCGCCCGTAGACCGGCTTGGACTCGGGCGTGGTCTGCCCGGTCGAGACGTCGATGACGTCGCACCCGAGCGCGACGAGCGCGCGCGCGACGACCACCGCGTCCTCGATCGTCGACCCGCCCTCGATCCAGTCGGTCGCCGAAAGGCGCACCGACATCGGTTTGTGCGCGGGCCAGGCGGCGCGCACCTTCGCGAACACCTCGAGCGGGAAGCGCATGCGCGCCTCGATGGGGCCGCCGTACTCGTCGTCGCGCACGTTGGTGAGCGGCGAGAGGAAGCTCGCCAGCAGGTACCCGTGCGCCATGTGCACCTCGAGCAGGTCGAAGCCCGCCTCGTCGGCGAGCGTCGCCGCGCGGACGAACTCGGCCACCACCGCGCTCATGTCGGCGCGGTCCATCGGCTTGGGCACCTGGCTGTGCGGGAAGTAGGGGATGGCCGACGCGCTCATGATCGGCCAGTTGCCGTCGGGCAGCGGCTGATCGATGCCCTCCCACATCCTCCTCGTCGAGGCCTTGCGGCCCGCGTGCGCGATCTGCATGCCGATCTTCGCCGGCGTGTGCCGGTGCACGAACTCGACGATGCGACGCCACGCGTCGCGGTGCCGCTCGCTCCACATCCCCGCGCAGGCCGGCGTGATGCGCCCCTCGGGGCTCACGTCGGTCATCTCGGTCATGATCAGGCCGGCGCCGCCCATCGCGCGGCTGCCGTAGTGCACGAGGTGGAAGTCGTCGGGGAACCCGTCGGTCGACGAGTACATGCACATCGGCGACATGACGACCCGGTTCGGGATGACCAGCTCGCGCAGCTTGAACGGCGTGAACATCGGTGGCGGCGGCGGATCGACCGGGACGGGCACGCCCGCCTGACGCATCGACTGCTCGGCGAAGGCGCGATCGACCTCGCGGACGAACGCCGGATCGCGCACCGAGAGGTTCTCGTGGTGGATGCGCAGCGAGCGGGTGAGCATGCTGAACGTGAACGTCAGCGGGTCGAACGCGCCGAAGTACCGCTCGGTCTCCTCGAACCAGCGCAGGCTGACCGAGGCGGCGCGCTGCACGGCGTCGACCGCCGGGCGGCGCGCGCGCTCGTAGCCCTCGAGCGCCTGCCGCAGCTCGCCCGGGCGCTCGACCACCGCGTCGCGGAGGGCGATCGCGTCCTCCATCGCCAGCTTGGTGCCCGAGCCGATGGAGAAGTGCGCGGTGTGCGCGGCGTCGCCGAGCAGCACGAGGTGCGCCCGCCCGCCCGACGGCCGCGCGACCTCGTGGGACCAGTGGCCGTTCTTCACGGTGGGGAAGGAGCGCCACACCGAGCGGTTCGCGATCAGCCGATGGTCGCCGAGCCGGTGGGCGAAGAGCCTCCGGCAGTACTCGAGACAGCCCGTGGTCGCTGCGATCGAAGTAGAAGGTGAACGCCGGGAACGGACAGGTGGTCCCGAGCCAGACGAAGCGGTTCGGGCGCCAGTCGATCTCCGGCTGGAACGCCTCGGCGAACCGCGCGCGCATCAGGCTGTTGACGCCGTCGGCGCAGAGCACCAGATCGGCCTCGAGGAACGGCTCCGGATCGAGGGCCTCGGTCTGGAAGGAGACGCGCACGCCGAGCTCCTGCGCGCGCGCCTGCAGCACGTCGAGCAGCCGCTGGCGCGACAAGCCGGCGAAGCCGTGCCCGCGCGAGGTGAGCACGCGGCCGTGGACGTGCGTGTCGATCGCGTCCCAGTGGTGGAAGCTCCTCGTGATCGCCTCGTGGCTCTCCGGGTCCGCGGCGCGCAGGTTCTCCATCGTCGCGTCGGAGAAGACGACGCCGAAGCCGAACGTGTCGTCGGCCCGGTTGCGCTCGACGACGTGGAGGTCGTGCGATGGATCGTCCTTCTTCAACAGGATGGCGGCGTACAGCCCCGCGGGCCCACCGCCGATCGACGTGATCTTCATGTCTTCTCCAGCACCGGGATCTCGCCGCGGGCGGTGTGCTCGCCCTCCTCGGCGAGGTGCTCCTGCACCTCGGTGACGATCATCTCGACGAGCCGCAGGTAGCTCTGCTCGCCCTCTTCGCGCGACCCGTGGGCCGGCGCGCCGGTGTAGGCCCGCTCCATGCCGATCTCGGCGAAGGTCAGGTCCTTGCCGTCGGCCGCGCGGATCGCCGCCGACAGCGAGATGGGCAGCGGCGGCAGATCGATGAGCAGCTCGCGGCGCACCAGCTCCTCGCGCGCGGCGAGCACCAGCGAGGTCTCGTACTGGCCGGCGTGGCAGTTGCCCTGCTTGAACTCGTCGGTCAGCGTGCGGCCCCAGCGCTTGCCGAGCTGGTTGGGGAAGCTCACGCACGTCGGGCCGCGCTCGTCGCGGATCTCCTGCACCGCGCGGTCGATGGCGTCGACGTGCTCGGGCTCGAGGTGGTTGTTCACGAAGGCCACGTGCGCGAAGCCGTCGTCGAGGAGCGCGCGCCCGACGTCGGCGAGCAGCGCGATGAGCGTCTCTTCGCGGAGGCCGATCGCGCCGCGGAAGCCGCGCGCGTAGCGGGTCACGCCGTAGGCGATGGAGGGCGCCACCGCCGTCGGCAGGCCGCGATCGCGGAGTGAGCGCGCGGCGCGCAGGCACGCTTCGTCGGAGAGGACGACGTCGGTGACGAGCGGCAGGTGCGGGCCGTGCGGCTCGGTGCTGCCGAGCGGGACCAGGGCGACCGCGTTTCCCCCGGAGACCAGCGCGGCGAGCTCCTCGGTGGTCAGCTCGCCCATCGCCAGCGAGCAGCTCGACCAGCCGCCGGCCGGCGCCGGGATGGTGCGGCCCGATTCGCGTTGCTCGGTCATGCGCGTTCCTGCTCCTTCAGCGTCTTCTTGTCGACCTTGCCGCGGTCGTTCTTCGGGAGATCGTCGACGACCACGATCCACCGCGGGTACTTGTGCTTCGTCAGGCGGTCCTTGCACCAGGCCTGCAGCGCCTGGACCAGATCCTGCCGCCCGCGCGCCGCCTCGCGCGCGACCACGAACGCCTTGGGCTTCAGCAGGCCGGCGTCGTCGGCGGGGATGACCGCGGCGAGCACGACGTCGGGGTGCTGCATGAGGCAGTCCTCGACCTCGAGCGGCGACACCCAGAGGCCGCTCACCTTGATCAGATCGTCGGCGCGCCCGGCGAACCACAGGTACCCCTGCTCGTCGACGCGGAACAGATCGCCGGTGCGGCACCAGTGGCCGTGGAAGGTCTCGAAGCTCTTGTCGCGGTCTTCGTGGTAGCCGAGGGCCACGGAGTCGCCGCGGACCCACATCACGCCGATCTCGTTCGGCGGGAGCGGCGGCGCGCCGGGCCCCTCGGCGTCGCGCGCGAGGATGCGGATCTCGTAGCCGTCGACGACGCGGCCGAGCGAGCCGGGCCTCACGTCGCCGGGGCGGTTGCTGGCGTAGATGTGGAACATCTCGGCAGACCCGATGCCGTCGTAGACGTCGCCGCCGGGGAAGCGCTCCAGCCACTTGTTCAACAAAGCCGGCGGCAGCGCCTCGCCGGCGGAGAGATGGAAGCGGACCGACGACAGATCGAGCCCCCCCTCGCCGCGCGCGCGCAGCTCCGCGTCGTGCTCGAGGAGCTTGCCCAGCATGGTCGGCACGTTGGTGACGATCGTCGGCCGGTGGCGCTCGATGGCCGAGACCAGCGACTGCGGCGTGGGGCGCTCGGAGAACAGGCAGGTGGTGGCGCCCACCGCGAAGGGGAAGAACAGGTTGGTGCCGGTCGCGTAGCCGAAATACAGGCGCGGCACGCTGACGGTCACGTCGTCGGGCCGGTAGCCGACGGTGCGCTTGGCGTAGACCTCGGTGTTGAAGGCGAAGTCGCGGTGCGTGTGCACGGCGGCCTTCGACTTGCCGGTGGAGCCGGAGGTGAACAGCCAGATCGCCGGATCGTCGCGGTGGGTCTGGAAGGGCTTCGGCGGAGGCGCGCCGGCCATCGCGTCGGCGAGCGCGGCGGTGAGCGGGAGCTCGGGCCAGTCCTGCCCCGCCGGGATCGGAGCCTCGGGGTCTTCGCCGGTCGCGGTCTCGGGGACGAGCAGCACCTTCCGCAGCGTGGGCGAGGCGCGGAGCGCGTGGTCGATGGCGGCGGCGGTGCGCGGCAGCGTGATGACGCACGAGGCGCGCGTGTACTCGACGAGCCACGCGAGATCGTGCGGCGGCGCCTCGGGGTTGCCCATCGTGAGCACGGCGCCGATCTTCAGCGTGGCGAAGATCGACCACGCGAACGGCGGCGTGTCGGGGAGGATGATCAGCACGCGCTCCTCGGGGCGCACGCCGAGGTGCTGCAGCGCGCCGCACAGCCGCGTCGTCCGCGCGGCGACCTCGTCGTAGGTCCACGCGCGCGCGCCGTAGCGGATGGCCACGTGATCGCCCCGCCCCTCGCGCAGGCGGTCGAAGAGAAACCAGTCGGCGAGGTTGAAACGATCCGGGAACGTCGGCCTCAAGAATCCCCCCTCTGCTTCTCGGTCGCGATCAGGCGGCTCGCGATCACCACCCGTTGGATCTCGGTCGTCCCCTCGTAGATGCGCAGGGCGCGGATCTCGCGATAGAGCCGCTCGACCGCCACCCCCCGCACGACGCCGAGCCCGCCGTGCAGCTGCAGCGAGCGATCGATGATGCGCTGAGCGGCCTCGGTCGCGAACATCTTCGCGACGGCCGCCTCCTGGGTGATCGAGCTCGCGCCGAAGTCCCGGAGCCGCGCGGCGCGCAGCACGAGCAGCCGCGCGGCGTCGAGCTCGGCGCTCGAGTCGGCGAGGTAGCCCTGCACCTGCTGGAACTCGGCGATCTCCTTCCCGAACTGCTTGCGCACGGTCGTGCGCCGCACCGCCTCCTCGAGCGCGCGTCGCGCCATGCCGACGGCGGCCGCGCCGACGGTGACGCGGAAGGTGTCGAGCGTGGACATCGCGACGCGGAAGCCGTCGCCCACCTCGCCGAGGCGGTCGTCGTCGGACACCTCGCAGCCGTCGAGCGAGAGCGAGCCGATCGAGTGATCGGCGACGAGCGGGAGATCGGCGCGCACCGAGAGGCCGGGCGCGCCGCGCGGGACGATGAACGCGGTGATCCCCTTGCGGCCCCTCTCGGGCGCGGCGTTGGCGAACACCACGATGCGATCGGCGACCGGCGCGTTGGAGATGAACGTCTTCTGCCCGCTCAGCCGCCAGCCCGCGCCGTCGCGCACCGCCACCGTGCGGAGCGACGCGACGTCGGTGCCGGCCTCGGGCTCGGTGAGCCCGAACGCCGCGACCGCGCGGCCGGCGAGCGCGTCGGGCAGCCATTTCGCTTTTTGCGCTTCGCTGCCGAACGCGACGATCGGCCAGGTGCCGAGGCCCTGCACCGCGAACAGCGAGTCGGCGCCGCCGCTCGCCCACGCGAGGGCCTCGCGCACGAGGCACAGCGCGCGCAGGTCGACGCCCCGCTGCGGCGCGGACGGGTCGACGCCCTGCTCCGGCGCGAACAGGCGGCACAGGCCGGCCTCGCCGAGCAGCGCCACGGTCGCGCGCGCGAGGTCGTCGTCGCCCTTGCCCGAGGCCTCGAGCGCGAGCAGCGCGCGGACGACGCGGCGCACCCGCTCGGCGAGCTCGGCGTGGCGATCCTCGAACAGGAACCCGAGATCGTCGGTCGACAGTCCCGGTCCCCTCCCCTCGACCGTGCGATCGATCACTCCGGCGCTCCCTGGAACCGCGGCGGCTTCTTGGCGACGTTCGCCTCGTACGCGGTCTTGAAGTCGGGGTGCATCATGCAGATCGCCTGCGCCTGCGCCTCGGCCTCGATCGCCTCGTCGAGCGACATGTCGTGCTCGTCCTCGAGCATCTGCTTGGTCATCGCGTGCGCGAACGCCGGCCCTCGCGCGAGGCGGCGCGCGAGCGCGAGCGACTCGTCGAGCGCCCTGCCGTCGGGCACGACGCGGTTGGCGAGGCCGATGCGGTGCGCCTCCTCGGCGCCGAGCAGATCGCCGGTGAAGAGGATCTCGCTCGCGCGCCCGAGCCCGACCACGCGCGGCAGCAGGTACGCCGCGCCCATGTCGGCGCCGGAGAGCCCGACCTGCGGGAAGACGAAGCCGAAGCGCGCGCTCGCCGCGACGACGCGCACGTCGCACGCGAGGGCGATGACCGCGCCGGCGCCGACCGCGACCCCGTTGACCGCGGCGACGACCGGGCGACGCACGCGGCGGAGGTTGCGGATCAGCGCGCCGGTCATGCGCGTGAACTCGAGGATGCCCTTCATGTCGCGCGCGAACAGCTCGGCGATGATCGCCTCGCGGTCGCCGCCGGAGCAGAAGCCCTTGCCCTCGCCGGTGATCACGACGGCGCGGACCTCGTCGGCGTCGCTCAGCCGCGGGAGGAAGTCGCGCAGCTCGGCGTAGACCTCGAAGGTGAGCGAGTTGAGGGTGCGCGGCCTCGACAGGGTGATGACGCCAACGCCGGCGTCGAGCTCGAAGCGGAACGTGGACGGTCTCTCGATCATCGCGTGACCTCTTGCTCGACGGCGCCGTTGCCGGACTTCTTGGGCGACACCGCCGTGTCGAGCGCCTCGCGCAGGCGGCCGAGCAGGCGCCGGAGCTCGTCGCGCTCGCGCGCGCCGAGCGGGCCGAGGATCTCCTCGGCGAGCTCGGCATGCCGCGCGATGGCCTTCTGCGCGAGCTTCTGGCCGCGCGCGGTGAGCGAGACGCGCGTCAGCCGGCGATCGCTCGGATCGGGCCGGCGCTCGACGATGCCGTCGCGCTCGGCGCGATCGACGAGGCCGGTGAGGTTGCCGGCGGTGACCAGCATGCGCCGCGACAGCTGCGCGAGCGTCTGCCCGTCCTCGCGCGACAGCTGCATCAGGAGGTCGAAGCGCGCGAGCGACAGGTCGGGGCCGAGGCCGCGGCGCAGCGCGGTGAGCATGAGGTTCTGCGCCGCGAGCAGGCGCACGACGATGGAGATCGCGATCGGATCCGGCGTGCGCTTCATGGCGGGCTCCCTGCTGCCGCGGGCAGCACGCACGTCGCCTCGATCTCGACCTTCGCCCCGGGCTCGAGGAGCCCGGCGACCCCCACCAGGGCCATCGCGGGGTAGTGCCGGCCGAGGCGCTCTCGCCACGCGCGACCGATGGTGGCGGTGCTCCGGCGGTAGGCCTCGAGATCGGTGACGTACACGGTCATCCGCGCGACGTGGCTCGGCGCGCCGCCGGCGGCGCGCACGACGGCGAGCACGTTGTCGAGCGCGATGGCGAACTGCTCGCCGAGATCGTCGGTGTCGAACACGCCCTCGGGCGAGTCGCCGAGGGTCTTCCAGCCGACCATGCCGGCGACGTAGAGGATGCGCTCGCCGCCGCCGGCGGTGATCACCCCGTTGGCGTAGCCGCGGGGACGCGGCCACTCGGGCGGCTGCACGACGCGGATCGGATCAGCCAAAAGTCCCTCCCCCGTTCACGACGACGGCCTGGCCGTGGATGCCGCGCGCCTCGTCCGGCAGCAGCGCGGCGACGGCGTGGGCGACCTCCTCGGCCTTGATCAAGCGACCCTGCGGCGACATGCGCTCGAGCGCCGCCTTGGCGCCGTCGCGGCCGACGCCGGTCTTGTCGGCGATGCGATCGACCGAGCGCGCCGCCATCTCGGTGTCGACGAAGCCGGGGCAGATGGCGTTGATCGTCACCTGCGAGCGCGCGATCTCCGCCGCGATCGCGCGCACGAGGCCCACCGCGGCGTGCTTGCTCGCGCAGTAGGCCGCCGTGTACGGGTAGCCCGCGAGGCCGGCCGTGGAGGCGATGACCACCACGCGCCCGCGACCGCGCGCGATCATGCCCGGGATGGCCGCGCGACACAGCGCGAAGACCGACCCGACGTTGGTCGCCATCACCTGGTCCCACACCTCGTCGGTGGTGTCGGAGAGCTTGAACGACGCGTCGACGCCGGCGTTCGGCACGAGGACGTCGACCTCGCCGAGCGTGCTCTTCACGCCGGCGAGGATCGCCTCCGCCGAGCCGCGCTCGGCGACGTTGGAGAGGATCGGCACCGCGCCGATCTCGCTCGCCACCGCCTCGAGCTGCGCGCGCGAGCGGCCGACGATGGCGACGCGCAGGCCCATCGACGAGAGCCGCCGGGCGATCGCCGCGCCGATGCCGCGGGAGCCGCCGGTGACGAGGGCGACCCGGCCCGACAGAGGGTTCATGAGGAGGATTGCTTTAGGAGCATAGGATCGGGACTTCAACCCCGCCCACAGGCTGGTTCCGCTACGCTGCGCGTCGTGCCGCGACGACGTACGACGGTCCTCGCGTTCCTCGCCCTGCTGACCGTGGGCCTGGCCTTCGTCCGCGGCCGGCGCGACACCTCGGCGAGCACGCCGACCCATGGGGCCGCGGCGAGCGGCTTCCGCGTCGGTCTGGTGTTCGACGTCGGCGGTCGGGGCGACAAGAGCTTCAACGATCTGTCGTGGGCCGGCCTGCAGCGGGCGCAGAGGGAGCTCGGCGCGTACACGGAGTACGTCGAGCCGACCGGGGCCGAGGACCGCGAGGCCGCGCTGCGGTTGTTCGCCGCCCGCGGGTTCGATCTGGTCATCGCGGTGGGCTTCATCTTCTCGCGCGACGTCGACGAGGTCGCCCGCGCGCACCCCGGCACGAGGTTCGCCTGCGTCGATTACGCACCGCCCTTCGTGCCGGGGGTGCCCATCCCGCCCAACGTCACCGGGCTCGCCTTCCGCGAGCACGAGGGCTCGTTCCTCGTCGGGGCGGTGGCCGGGCTGGTCAGCAAGACCTCGCACGTCGGCTTCGTCGGCGGGATGGACATGCCGCTCATCCACAAGTTCGAGGCCGGCTACCGCGCCGGCGTGGCCGCGGTGTGTCCGCGCTGCGTGCTCCACGTGGCGTACGCGGGGACCACGCCCGAAGCGTTCCGCGATCCGGCCAAGGGCAAGGCGATCGCCCACGCGCAGATCGCCGCCGGCAGCGACGTGCTGTTCCACGCGAGCGGCTCGACCGGCCTCGGGGTGTTCCGCGCGGCGCGCGACGCCGGCGTGTACGCCATCGGCGTCGACGCCGATCAGTGGGACGAGGCGCCGGGGACGGTGCTCACCTCGATGACCAAGCAGGCCGACGTCTCGGTGTTCGACGCGATCGCCGCGGCGAAGCGCAGAGACCTCGCCGGTGGGATGCGCGTGCTCGGGCTGTCCGAGGCCGGCGTCGATTACGTCCACGAGGGACCGCACGGCGCGCTGATCCCCGCGGCCGTGAAGAGCCGCGTCGAGGCGCTGCGGCGTGACGTGATCGAGGGAAGGACCACCGTGCCCTCGGAGTGAGTCCGCGACGCGAGGGGCGCGCCGGTCGTCCAACGATCGCCCTGGACTCCTCGCGCTCCACCGGCCGTCTCGCGACGGCGCTCGCGCTGCTGCTCTCGGCGTGCCAACGCGGGCGCCCCGCGGCGCCGGCGAGCGCGGCGGCTCCCCCCGCTCTTCCCACTGGCCCAAGCGAGACGGAGGCGACGTTGGTCGAGGGTGACGATCCCGGTTGGAGCGCGACGATCGGCGAGCCGCACGCGACGGCCGACGGCGGCGCCCCCGCGCTCGTCGCCGAGGCCATCCGCGAGCTCCGCGCGATGCGCAGCACGCGCTACCGGCACAAGACGCGCGTCGACGAGGCGAGCGGGACGTTCGAGTTCGACTGCTCGGGGTTCGTGGCCTACGCGCTATGGAGGGTGAACGAGCACGCGCTCGGGCTCGTGCCGGTCGGCGTCAAGGGGCGCCCGCGCGCCGAGGACTTCGTGACGTTCTTCACCGGGCTCTCCGCCACCGACGCGCCGTGGCGTCGCGTCGAGCACGGCGGCGACGTCGCGCCTGGCGACGTGATCGCGTGGCTGCGTCCGGCGGACCTGATCGGCACCAACACCGGTCACCTCGCCATCGTGCTCGATCGCCTCGGCCAGGCGAAGCCGTCGAAGGCGGTGGCGGCGATCGGCGGCGCGCGGGAGCTCCTGCTCCGCGTGGTCGACAGCACCGACTCGCCGCACGCCGACGACGCGCGCGGCGACGAGACGACGACCGGGCTCGGCAGCGGGACCATCGGCCTCGTGGTCGACGCCGGCGACGTCCCGATCGGCTACCGCTGGCGCGGCGGCAAGAGCCCCAAGGCGTGGACGACGACGATCGCGATCGCGCGCCTGCCGTGACGCGCGCGCCTCTTCACGACCACGCGCGCGTCACGCGATGACGCCGACGCTCGCGCGTAGCGCGTCGAATTCCCCGATCTTTCCCGCGGGATCTCCAACTCGCGCCCCGCGATACACGGGCCTTCGCCGGCATCGTTACCCGTGCTCGACGACTACCGGTCCGCCACCGGATTCGAGGTGACGACGTGAACCCCTTGCACCTGTTCCCCACCGCCGGCTTCGATCGATCGACGACGACGCCGGTGCTGCTCGGCGTCCTCATCTCGTGGTGCTTCACCGAGACGTTCGGGTGGGTCTTCGCGGGTCTCGTGGTGCCCGGATACCTCGCCGCGGTCTTCGCGATCGATCCGCGCGCGGGCATGGTCGACGTCGCCGAGGCGATCTTCACCTACGGCCTCTCGCGCGCGATCGGCGAGCACCTCCCGCGCACCGGCCTCACCTCGCGCGTGTTCGGGCGCGAGCGCTTCCTGCTCATCGTCCTCAGCAGCATCGTGGTGCGCCTCGCCGTCGAGGGCGCGCTGCTCCCGCGCTTCGCGCCCCACGCCGCCGGATCCTTCTTCTCGATCGGCCTCGTGGTGGTGCCGCTCGCGGCCAACGCCTGCTGGAAGACCGGCCTCGCCAAGGGCCTCGTGCAGAGCGGCGTCCCCACGCTGCTCGTGTACCTGCTCTTGAAGCTCGTCCTGTTGCCGCACACGAACCTGTCGCTCGCCGGGTTCGAGCTGGCCACCGAGGACGTCGCCTCGAGCTTCCTCGACTCGCCCAAGGCGTACATCCTGCTGATCACCGGCGCGATCCTGGCCGCCGCGGCCAACGTGCTCGACGGCTGGGATTTCAACGGGATCCTCGTCCCCGCCCTGCTGTCGCTCGTCGTCCTCGAGCCGGTGAAGCTCGGGGCGACGTTCATCGAGGCGGTGGTGATCGTGATGATCGCGGCGGCGCTCTTGAAGAGCACGCGCCTCGGTCGCGCGAACGTCGAGGGTCCGCGGCGCCTGGTCCTGTTCTTCTCCATCGACTACGCGGCGCGCTTCGTCTTCGCGTCGATCGTCGGCCGCAGCCTCCCCGGCGCGGACGTCGTCGGGTTGATGGGCTTCGGCTACCTGCTGCCCACGCTCCTCGCGGTGAAGATCGCCCAGCGCGGCAGCGCGCCGCTGGTGCTCCTGCCGACCGCGCAGGTCAGCGTCGGCGCCTTCGCGCTCGGCACCTTGATCGGGTTCTCCGCGGCGATGGTCGACACCGCGCCCTCGGCGGCGCGCGCCGCGATCACGCGCCCGCTCGGCAGGGCGCCGCTCGATCCCGAGGCCGCGGCGTTGTGGGTCGGCGCCCTGGCGCGCACGACGCCGCACGAGGGCAAGGGGCCGAAGCCGGTCGCCGCGACCGAGGTCGTCGGCCAGGTCGATCGCGCGGCGGCGAGCGACGAGCACGCGGCGGGGCCGCTCGAGCTGCAGCGCCTCGAGCGCGGGGTGTTCCTGCTGCGCGAGCCCTTCCAGTCGCTCGAGGATCGGTTCGGCGATCCGGCGGTCCTCGCGACCGCCTCGGGCCGCGCGGCCGGTCGGCGCGTCACGCTGGTGGTCGATCGTCCCGTGGGCGCGCCGGAGACGGCGGCGCTCGCCGGCCGACTGGTCGCCGAGGGGCGCGTCGACGCCGCGGTCATCGCCGGCCAGCAGGGCGACGACACCGCGCCGTTCGCGCGGGCCACGCTCGAGGTCGCGCGCGCTTTGTCTGCGCGCGGCGACACCCCCGGCGCGGTGATCGCGCTGCGGCGCGCCGAGGGTGCGCAGGGTCGCGTCTCCGTTCGCGGGGACGGCGGGTCGGCGGCGCGCGTCGACGCGCTGGTCCTCGCGCTCGAGCGGGCGACCGGTCCGCTGCCGCGCGCGGCCGGTCCGGCGCAGGGCCCCGACGTGGTGATCGAGCTGCCCGAGTCCGCGATCGCGAAGCTCTTCGCCGGCGATCCGAAGGCGACGCCGCCGTCGATCGCCAGCCCTGCGGCCCTGGCCACCGTGCTCGACGACGTCCGCGCGACGACCGCCACCGCCTCGCTCGAGGACCTCCTGGCGCTGCGCCGCCTGGTCCTCGAGCCGCTCTTCACGCCGTCGACGGCGCCGCGCCCTCACCTGGTGACGCTGGTCCGCGCGAGCGCCGGCAAGCTCGGTTACGAGCTGCTCGGTCCCTCGCCGCTCGCCGACGGCGGCGAGGCCTTCGTCCTTCGCCCCGCGGCGCCGCGCCCGTTCGCCGCGGTCGTGCGCACGACCGGCGTGACCGGGACGATCGTCGAGGTGCCCCACGGCTTCCACGATCGCATGCGCGACGCGGCGATCCGGGTGACCTTGGGCCTCGGCGCCGACGCCCTCCTGCTCGGTCTCGAGCACGGCGGCGGCTCGCGCGGCGGCAACGCGCTGCGCCTCGCGCACGCGGTGGCGTCGGCGGAGGTCGCCGGGCGCGTCGCCAACATCGTGCTGCTCTACGAGGGCATCGACGAGCGCACCGCGCCGGGCGTCGTCTCGATCGGCGCGTGGGGCGGCGTGGGGCGCGAGCCGCTCGCCGCCCTCACCCGGAGCACGCTGTCCGCGCTCGGCGTGCAGACGATCGAGGGGCCGCTCGATCTCGGGCCGCGCGAGCTCGGCGCGCGCGCGCTCTTCGGCGAGACGCCCCTGGTCGCCGCGACGCTCGATCGCGCCGCCCTCCACGCGCTGTCGCTCGACGAGTCGCGCTTCTCGGCCCGATCGCTGACCACCCCGGCCCTCCCGGCGCTCCTCACGCATGACGGCGCGCTCGTCGACGCCGCGTCCAAGCTCGCGGCGGCGATCCCCGAGGGGCTTCCGGCGCCGAACGTCGACGTGCTCGATCTGGCGCGCCGCTCCACCATGGAGCAGAGCATCGTCGCGCGGCGATCGCTCGCCGCCGTCCTGTCGTCCTCCGCGGCGCGCGCGGGCATCGTGCACGGCCGGCAGGGCGACTTCCTCGTGCTCGTCGCGCGCAACGACAAGGGTTGGATCGCCGCCGCGCTGCCGTTCGATCCGCGCGCTCCGTCGTTCGATCCGCGCGCTCCGCGCGACTCCAAGGTGACCGAGGCGAAGACGCTGCGCGACTGCGCGGCCGTTCTCGACGCGGCGGGAGTCTGCCGCGCCGCAGCTCCTTGAACGGTCGCGCGCGTGCGCGGCCACGGATCTCCGCGCGCAGGCGCGGCCACGGATGAAGAGGCGAAGGTCCATGAACCCGAAGAACCACAGGGGACGAGTCAGCCGGTCGAGCGTGAGCCACCCCGATCGCAGCCTGACGAGTCGCCTGACCCGGCTCTCGATCCTCGAGCCGACCACCCGGGAGGTGGGCCTGCGCCCCGTGCGCTGGTCGCTCCTCGCCCTGCCGCTCATCGCCGCCGGGCTGGTGTTCGCGGTGCGCGAGGTGGCACGCGTCGAGCGCGTCCTCGCCGCCGAGGGCAGCCGCGCCCAGCGCGTCATCGTCTACGAGGTGCGACCGGGCGGCGCGCTGCGCGTCCCCATCGAGCCGGGCACCGACGTGTTCCGCGTGGTGGTGCACGCGGTGAAGAAGGGCACGCTGAGCGCCACCGGTCACGACACGCGGCTCATCCTCGCCGCCAAGGGGAAGAAGGGCGCGCGCACCGACGAGGTGAGGCTGAAGGCGCCCGGGACCACCGCGCGCGTCGCGCCCGAGGAGGCCGCGCTCGTCGTCGGCGACCCCATCGCCGTCAACTTCGACGCGCACGGCCTCGGGGCCGGCGAGCTCTCGATCGCGCTCTCCTCGATCGCCGACGCCGACGGCGTGCTCGTGCGCATCTACCGCCGAGAGGCCGTCGGCGCCGAGTCGATCGCCTCGCGCCCGGAGCGCCTCGGCGCCGAGGGACGCGCACGGCTCGCCCACTCCGCGGGCGAGGTCGACTGGGACGAGCTCGACGCCGACGAGCAGACGATGCTCCTCGGCGAGCGGTGGCGCCGTGTGGCCGCGCTGCCCAACGCCAACAAGGGCGTCGCCGCCCACGCGATCGCCCTCGCCGGGCGGCACCCCAAGGAGCTGCCCACCGACCCAGACCCCGCGCTCGCCGCATGGGATCTCCGCGGCGACGAGCGGATCGCCCTCATCGCGCGCGGCAAGACGCGCGTACGCGCGCGCTCCGAGGCGGACGCGCAGGCGAAGGTGATCGCGACCGTGCGCCACCGCGACGGCCGCGTCGACACCATCGAGGGTCAGGGGGAGGTCCAGGTCGACGTGCCCGAGGACTACGAGGCCGCGATCGAGCTCTTTCGCTCGACGCCCGGCGCCCTCTCGTTGCGCGCGAGCGATCCGAGCAAGCTCGAGCGCGTGGTGCGCGCGGCCGGTTGGCGCGCCACCCAGGGCCGGCCCGTCGTCGTGAAGGCGGGCGCCGAGCCGATCGTGCTCCGCGTCAGCGCGCGGCGTCCGGTGCCGCGCGACGCGCGCGAGACCTTCTCCATCGCCCTCGACGCGAGGATCACCGGCGGCTTCCAGGCCGCGTCGACCATATCGAGCACGGGCGCGGCTGGCGCCCAGAGCACGAGCGCGGAGCAGGTCGTCCCGCTCCGCGCGACGCGTGCGCGATCGATCTACGACCGCTACGACGTCCGCGATCCGGACGCCGCCCCCACGAGCAGCGCGGTGTTCCACGTGCTGCTCCCGGCGTCCGCCACGCTCTCGCTGACGCCGGCGGAGGGGACGCTCGATCTCTCGCTCGCCGAGCTCGATCCGGGCGCCGACCCGCGGCCGGTGCCCACCTATCCGATCGACAAGCCGTGGCCCAAGATGACGAAGACCGGCGAGCCGGAGTGGGGCGGGTACGTCGCGCGTCGACCGAGCAACTATGCCGCGTTCGAGTCGGCGGAGGACGGTCGCGTCGTCATGCGGCTGCCGGCCCGCTACGTCGAGGTCAAGGAGCCCGAGACGAAGGCGCCGACCTTCCGCGTCAAGCGCCCGGAGGCCGCCGACGTCATCGTGCGGCACAACCAGATCTTCGAGCCGACGACCGTCGCGTTCGAGATCGAGGTCCCGCGGGGCGAGCCGCTCGTCCTGCCGGTGCGCGCGTTCGCGCACGAGAAGCTCGACCTCGTCGCCAGGGTCGACGGAGACGCCCCCGCACGTCGCGATCGCGGCGTCGCCGAGCGGGTGACCACCGCTCGCAGCCTGGCCGTCGAGGACGAGGTGCGAACGGTCGTGGTGCTCGGCGACGATCTGCCACCCGGCAAGCACGTGCTCACGTTCACGCCGCCCGCCGGCAAGAAGGCCTGGGTCCACCTGCCGTGGACGGCCAAGCCGCGTCTCCCCGGCGCGCCGCCGCCCGACCCGCACTGGATCGAAGGCGAACTGGAGGATTGAGTGACATGCGAAGGTTCGTCGTCCTTCTGGCCTGCAGCGTCGCGGTCTCGGCGTCGGGGTGCCGTCGCCGCGCTGCGCCGCCCCCGCAGGTGGAGCCGGTCGTCGTGAAGGCGATCGACGTCCGCTGCCCCGCCCTGCTCCTCGAGGCGCGCGAGGGCGGCCTCGACGCCGATCGGTACGTCTCGCCGACGGAGGCCGAGCGCCGCGGGCTGCGCGAGGCGATCTCCGCCCTGCTCGCCGGGCGCTCGATCGAGGAGGCGCGCGCGCACGCGAACCATGCCTCCTTCGAGATCGTCCCGCTGCCCGAGGACGACGCGCTCCTGCTCCGCGAGTCGGGCAAGCGGCGCGGCGGCGGCGCGTACCTCGTGCGCCCCGAGTCGAAGAACCGGCTCTACGTACAGGCGCCGCACACGTTCCACGACGAGGGCACGCTGCCGCTCGCGTGCGAGCTGTTCGCGCGCGGGCGCGCCGCCGCCCTCTTCATCAACACCGCCCACCGCTACAGGGCGGCGGCGCAGACGCCCGGCGGCAACTGGCCCGCCGACGTCGCGCACAACCGCGAGTCGCTGTTCCAGGCCGCGACCGAGGCGATCGTGCGCGCCCCCCTCCCCGGCGGCCCGCGCGCCGCGCGCGTCGTGCAGGTGCACGGCTTCGGCGAGCGCGAGGGCAACGGCGCCATCGTCATCTCCGGCGGCGTGCGGCAAGCGAATCACCCGACGGTGGGCCGCATCGCGAGCGCGCTCTCCCGCGTGATCGACGGGGGCGTCCTGCGGTTCCCCGACGACCACCCGGAGCTCGGAGCGACGACCAACGTGCAAGGTGCCATCGTTCGAGAGTCCGGCGGGCAGTTCCTCCACCTCGAGATGGCCGCGCCGCTGCGGCGCGCGCTGCTCTCCGACCCCACCTACCGAGCGAGCGTCCTGGCTGCGCTCGCCGACGCCATGGAGGGCGCATGACGAGGCGCACGCGCATCGCACCGATCATCATCGGCACCCTCGCGATCGCCCTCGGCCTCGGGTGCGGCCGCCCGCGGCCCCAGAGCGGCGTTCCCCACGCCGTCGACAGCAAGGTCGAGTGGGCGCCGCTCGAGATCGAGAAGGGCTTCGACGTCGGCGGGCGCGAGATCGACGTCATCGCCGTCCGCGGCGGCGACATCGTCCGGATCGCCACCGACGCGACCGAGCCGGTGCAGGTCGGCGAGCGCGTCCGCAGCGGCAGCGCGACCGCCGAGTCTTGGCGCAGCGCGCGCCCGGACGACGGCGTGGTCACCGTCCGCGCGACGCTGCTCTGCACCGCGATCCTCGTGCCCAAGGGCGTGGCCGTCCGCGCGCACCGCGCGACGACGCAGGACCCGGGCTACGCGTGGTTCGAGCACGAGGCGCGGGTGAACGCGTGGGCCGAGGGGCCGCTGCCCGCGCCCTTCCCCGCGATCGCGCCGCCGGAGCGGCTGGACTTCGGCACGCTCGCCGCGCTCGATCGCGTGCTCGCCGACGCGGTCGAGCGGGCGAAGGACAAGACGAAGGCCCGCTCCGCGGCGACCGCGATCCGTCGCGTCGCCGGCCTGCGGGCGCTGCGCGCGCTGCGCTCGCCGACGGGCTTCCCGTTCTTCTACGACTCGCTCGTGACACCCGGCGACGCGGCGTCGCGCAAGTCGCGCGAGCTGTCCGGCCACAAGACCTGGCTCGTCACCTCGGTCGATCCGATGTCGGTGACCGTCGAGGGCCCGCGCCTGCTGCACGTTTGGTCCTTCGGCGTGCGGCGCGACGAGGACGAGACGGTCCGCCTGCGCGTGACCGAGGCGACCCGCGAGCGCGCGGTGTCGAGCGGAGCGCTGTCCCATGCGCGGCTGCCGCGCGCCTCGGGCGAGGAAGGCCTCGAGGTGCCCGCCGAGCAAGCCGAGGTCGTGTCGCTCCGCCGCGCGGTCGTGCACGTGCCGCCCGGATCGCACACCTACGCGATCGAAGCGCACGGCGGCACGGCGTTCGTCTCGGCCTCCACGTCGCAGCCGGTGATCCACGTCGGCGACGCGCTCGCCGGGATCAAGGACGAGGGGCGACAGCTCCGCGCTGCGCGCGCGGCGTGCAGCGACTCGACCGCCTTGTGCGCGGTGACGATGGCGCTCTCGGGCGAGGACGTCGACGCCGCGCGGTGGACCGCGGCCACCGCCTCCATCGACCCCCAGGCGCTGAAGGTGGCCGAGGCGCTCGCCGCCGGCGGTCCGCGCGATCCCTCCATCGCGCTGGAGCTCGCCGCCGCCCGGGGCGACGAGAAGGCGCTGGCCGCGCTCGGCGCGGGGGCGATGCGCGTGATCGACGACGGGCTGCGCGCCGCGTGGCTGCGCGGCACGACGCGCGGCACCCGCTGGGTCGTCGCCGAGCAGAAGGAGCTCGCCGACGTGCGCTGGCTCTCGCTCCTCTTCGACAAGAGCGACGGCGGCTGCACGCAGGCGCCCGACGAGCCGTGGACGGAGATCGGCAAGGAGGAGGCGGCCTACTCCACGAGCACCTGGCGCGGCGCGCCGACGCTCGAGCTGATGGCCGCCGTCGGCTGCGGCACCAAGGCGCCGGTGAAGCTCGAGATCGACGGCCAGACGCTCACGCCCAACCCGTCCTCGCCGATGGTGAAGTGGCACGTGCTGGTGAAGGGCGATCGCGCGCGCGCGCGCCGCGTCGACCTCGGCGAGGGCCACGTCTACGCGATCGACCCGGAGGCCGCCGCCTGCGGCGCGCACTGGGGCTTCATCACCGCGCCGCGCGTCGCGGCGCAGAGGCCGGCGCTGCCGTTCGACAAGAGCGTCACCGCGCCCGGCGTCGAGGTCTGGCTGCGCGACGGCTCGAAGACGGGCACCCTCGAGGTGGTCTCCGACGCCGATCCGGCCACGCGCGCGCGCCTGGTCGTCACCCAGCACTCCGGCTTCGTCGCCGTGGACGGCGACGGCGCGCGATGGGTGCGCGTCGCGCGCGTCGGCCTCCCGCCGTGGGCGGCGCAAGGCTCGTTCGCCGTCGGCGGGCCGGACGTCGCGGTCCGCGCGATCGTCCGCGCGCCCAAGGGGCAGGACGACGTCGCCGGCCAGGCGTTCGCCTCGGCCACGCCTGCGACCGACGCGGTCGCCCTCGAGGCCGAGCCGCTCGACGAGGCGAAGGTGATCGAGGCGTCGCGCCAGATCCTCGCCGCCGAGGGCGTGGAGCAGGGTCGCAGGTACCTAGCGCGCGCGATGATGCTCGCCGTCGCCGGCGAGGCGCGGGCCGCCATCGAGGACGCGCGCGCCGCCAAGGTGCTCGGGGCCAAGGGCGCCAAGGGCGAGGACGTGGTCGAGTCGGTGCGCGCCGCGATCCGGCAGAAGCCGCGCAAGCCGCTGCAGCTTCCGACCGGGCTGCGCGCCTACGGCATCGAACCGGACTTCGACGACGCCGCGCCGCGCTGCGGCCCGAGCAAGGGCCCGCGCGGACAGCTCGCCGGCGTGGTCGACGAGCTGAAGGTCCAGAAGAGCGCGCAGACCAAGGTGTGGGACGCTGGGCTCGCGATCCGCGCCTACGAGGCGGTGAGCGCCAACGCCGTCGATCCGCGCGGACCGTCGATCCTCTCGCGCGCGCTCGCCGGATCGCGCTGGGAGGTGCCCAAGGCCATCCCCGGCGACTTCGTGAAGGTGCAGCGCCTGCACTCGTCGCCGAAGGAGGGCCCGATCGATCCCGACGGCGACCTGCGCCCGCGCATCGGCACGGGTCAGCCGTTCGATCGGGCGAGCTACGCGACCATCACCGAGTCGCGTCCGGCCAAGGCGGCGCTCACCGGGCTCGGCGGCGCCAAGGCGCGCATCGAGTTCGCGTGCGTGGCGCGCTCGCCGGCGGAGGTCGTGAAGACCGACGCGCGCTGCCCAATCACCGTCAACCTGGGCGCGATCGTCGTCGGCGGCGGCGCCGCGCTGCACCCGACCTCGGGCGTCGACGGGCGTGGCAGCGTGGAGCTGCCCGCGCTGCCGCCGAAGGGCGCGGCCACCTACGTCACCATCGGCCTCGATCCGGCGCCCGGGCGCTGGGCGGCGATCGCGCGCGTCGTGTTCGACCGCGAGGTCCCCGGCGCGACGAGCGTCCCCGGCGTCGGGTGGGTGATGCTGCCGCCCGGCCTGCAGTGGCGCTGGCTGGTGAAGAACGACCAGGAGATCGCGCACGCGATGAGCGGCCCGGGGCTGCTGCGCGTCGACGCGATGGCCGAGGCCGACGAGACCCCGAAGGTCGTCGTGAAGGTCGGCGACAGGGAGATCCCCGTCACGGCCGACGGCACGCCGGTGGTGGTCCCCGTGGCCCAGCCCGGTGTCGTGCGCGTGCGCTCGATCGGCGGCGCGTCGACGATCTCGTTCGCCGAGCGCGTCGGCAGGCCGGCCCTCGACGCGGCCGCGCTGGAGGAGACGGAGGCCGAGCCCGCGCTCGCCGAGGCGACCGACGTCACCGAGCCGAAGGCCGTCACCACGACCGCGGTGCTCGACGGCGGCAACCCGAACGGGCTGTGGGCCGACACGGTCGCGAAGTCCGATCGGCCGCTGACGCCGCTCGAGGAGGCGCTCGGCACCCTGTCGGTCCGCGGCCTCGCCCGCACCGGCACCCTGCGCGACGGCGATCCGAGCCTCACCGAGCGCGACAGCTACTTCGAGCAGTCGGTCGGCTACCGCCGTCGCGTCGAGTCGATCGGCCTGTGGACGGGCCTCACCGCCCTGACCCGCCAGCACCTGGAGCACACGTCGTCCTATGGCGCGAGCGCCTTCCTCTGGACGCACCTCCCCTCGCTCCGCCTGCGCCTCGCCGCGTTCGGCGACGTCTACGGGCAGAACGTCCACGGCGTCGACGCGCGCACCCTCAACCCGCACGCGTACGTCGAGTACAGCGGCCGCGTCACGCCGAGCTTCTTCCTGCTCCCGCGGGTCGGCTACGACGGCGTCTACAGCAACATCGAGCGCCGGCCCGGCACGCTGCGCGGCGTCGACGACAACGTCTTCAACGAGTTCCGGTTCCGCCGCCCGACGACGGTCTACCAGCAGCTCACCGCGTGGTGGGTGCCCTTCATCAACGACATCCTCTTCATCCGCGCCCGCGCCACCCAGGATGCTCGACACGGCTTCAGCCACGCCGGAGTCCGCCCGGGCGCGCTCTTCGCGTTCGGCAACTTCGAGATCGGCGGCTGGGCGGATGCGACGTGGTACCGCGCGACGGAAGGCTTGCGTCCGACGTCGAAGGTCGACGTAACCGGCGTGGGATACGCGTTGTTCAACATCTGGGCGAGCGAAGGCTCGCTCGACATCCAGCCGGGCATCGGCGGTCGCATGCGCGCCGTCGACGGCGGCTGGGAGGTCTATGCGCTCGTGAACATCTTCGCCAGCTTCCGCCGCGGCCTTCGCGACTTCGCGTCGCCCGAGCTCGCGTTCCCCGAGCAGTTCGGCGGGAACGTGCCGTGGCGCGGCCCTGCGGTGGGAGGGATGCGCTGATGCCTCGCTCCGACGAACGACACGTGCACGTGAGCGCCCTCACGGGCGTGCACGTGAGCGCCCTTACGGGCGACGCCCGAGCCCTCACGGTCGATCCGCTCCGCGAGCGCCTGGCCGCCCCCGAGCTCGAAGGCGCGCGACGCGTCCTCGAGCACGGCGGCCTCCCAGCGCTGATCGCCTGGGCGCGCGAGCAGCTCGCGCGCATCGAGGCGCGACGGGCGCGCTTCGAGATCCTCTCGCGTGATCTCGAGAGGCACCCGACCGAGCGCGACGCGGTCATCGAGGCCTACCTGCGCGAGACGGTGCCGGACCCGAAGCAGCTGGCCCGCGACCTCTCGGCGCGCAGGAAGAGCGGCGGCGAGCTCGTCGATCTCGCCACGCTCGGCGAGCGCGTCGTGCGCTCCTGCGCCGAGGCGGAGCGCGCAGCCGACGCCGCCCTCGCGCTCGCGCGCTCGGCGCTCGCCGAGGGCTTCGGCCCCCCGACCGACCTGTCCCCCCTCTTCGATCTCGCGCGGATCCAGGGTCAGTGGAGCCGCCGCGCCGAGGCGCTCGCGCTGCTCGCCGACCTCGCGCGGCTCGGCATCGGGCGCGAGGGGCTCGACGCCATCGCCACCGTCGCGCGCGCCCTCACGCGCCGCGACGAGCACCGCTGGGTGCAGCCGGCGGCGCTCGCCACGCTCGCCGTCGCCGATCCAGCGGGCGGGATCGCCATCGCGCGCGATCGCCTGGCGAGCCCGGAGCGCGGCGACGACTTCCTGGTCCGCGAACGGATCCTGGAGCTTGCGGCGCGCGGCGCGTTCGGCGAGGCCGGCTGGGGCAGCCTCGTGAACCTCGCGCTCGCCGATCCGAGCGAGCACGTGCGGCTGACGCTGGCGCGCGGCGAGCGCGACCCGGTGCGCCTCGAGCGCCTGCTGCACGCCGACGCGAGCGCGAAGGTGCGCGCCGTCGCCGCCATCGGGTTGGCTACCCACGATCCGACGGTGGCCATCCCGGCACTGCTCTCCGTGCTGCGCGACGAGACCCACGATCTGGTGGTGCGCACGGCGGCCGAGGAGCTCTCCGGCCTCGCGCGACGCGACGGCATCGCCGACGTCGTCGCCGTCGAGGCGGTGCTCGCGGCCCTCGCGCACGCGAGCGACCGCGCCGAGCTCTCGCCCAGCGTTCGCACACGCGTCGGCGACGCCCTCGCGCAGGTGACGGTGTACTGCGACCCGATCGCCCGCGCGGTCCACGACCTGATCGCGCCGATCGTGAGCGAGACCCCCGTCGGCTCGCGATCGATCATCCGCGACGCGCTCCTCGAGACGGTCGACGACGCGCGCCTCGGCCGCGTGCTCGCCGTGCTCGCGATCCACGACTTCGCGCTCGGCGTCGATCGCATCGACGGCGGCATCGTCCTCCACCGCGGCGAGCGGCGAACGCTCGCGCTCTGGCGCGTCATCCACGAGGTCATGCACCCCGGACCGAGCAAGCGGCAGGCGTTCGTCCACACGGTCGGCCGTCGGCCGGGGGGCGCGCTGCGGGCGCCGCCCGGCGGGCTCGCGGAGCTGACCGCGACGCAGGTCCCCGGAGAGCGCGTGATGAGCGAGCGCGCCGGCGGCTGGGGGCGACACCTGCCGCTCGTCGACGACCTGCTCTCGACCGGCGTGCTGCGCAAACGGACGGTGGCGCTCGTCGCGTCCACCGGCACCACGACCATCATCCCGCCGTCCTCGCTCGGCGGGCGGCTCCGCGGTTGGCTCTCGATGACGTTCGGCTACGCCGATCTCGCCGGCCTCCGTCGCCGCGCCCTCGACTCCGACGAGCCGACGACCCAGGTCGCGTACGTCAACGAGATCGCCAGGCGCACGGGCATCACCGTGGCCTACACGCCGCACACCTTCACCACCGAGGGCGCCGGAGCGGGACGCGTCGCGCCGCGCGGCCTCGCGCCGAAGGTGACCACCTACGCGCCGGAGCACGCGCGCGCGCGCGGCTCGGAGGCCCCCTCGCGCGCGCTGTCGGTCCTGGCGCCCGGCGCACTGGGCATGGAGTGGCAGGGGCTCGGCGATCTGTGGCGCGATCTCGTGCAGTACGCGACCTCCCCGCACGGCAACCGGCTCCCGCACCTCGCGGCGTACGCGACGGTCATGCTCGGCGCGTTCCTCGTGCGCGGCGTGGCGATCCGCCGCTCGATCGAGCACGACCGCGCGGCCATCCCCCTGGTCATCGGCGGCTGGGGCACGCGCGGGAAGTCGGGCACCGAGCGGCTGAAGGCGGCGCTGTTCCAGGGGCTCGGTCACGAGTGCCTGGTCAAGACCACCGGCTGCGAGGCGATGTTCATCCACGCCGTCCCCGGCCAGGCCGCGCGGGAGGTGTTCATCTACCGCCCCTACGACAAGGCCACGGTGTGGGAGCAGCGTGACGTGCTGGCCCTGGCGCGCGCGCTCGGCGTGCGCGTGTTCCTCTGGGAGTGCATGGCGCTGCAGCCCGATCTGGTGAACCTCCTGCAGTCGCAGTGGATGCGCGACGACTTCTCGACGATCACCAACGCCTACCCCGATCACGAGGACGTGCAGGGTCCGTCCGGCCACGACGTCGCCACCGTGATCAGCGAGTTCGTGCCGACGCGCGGGAACCTCCTGACCGCCGAGGAGCAGATGCTCCCGATCCTCCGCGAACGCGCGCGCGAGCGAGGGACGGCCGTGCGCGTGGTCGCCCCGCGCGACGCCGACCTGATCGCCGACGACGTGCTCTCGCGGTTCCCCTACGCCGAGCACCCGCGCAACGTCGCGCTGGTCATGCAGCTCGCGCGCACGCTCGGCGTGCCGAGCGCCGTCGCCCTCGCCGAGATGGCCGATCACGTGGTGCCCGATCTCGGCGTGCTCAAGGACTACCCGACCGTCCCGCACCGCGGCCGCGCCCTGTCGTTCGTCAACGGCATGAGCGCCAACGAGCGGACCGCCGCGCTCGGCAACTGGGTGCGCACCGGCTTCGCCGCGCACGATCCCGAGTCCGATCCGGCGCAGTGGGTCGTCACGGTCATCAACAACCGCGCCGACCGGGTCGCGCGCAGCGAGGTGTTCGCGCGCTTCGTGGTCGAGGACGCCGCCGCCCATCGTCACGTGCTGATCGGCACCAACGTCCGCGGTCTGCGCGCCTTCATCGACGCCGCGCTCGATCGTCACCTCGCGGCGATCTCGCCCACCTTCGAGCTCGACGGCGACGGCACCGAGCGCCTGCAGCGCGCGCGCAGCCGCCTGGAGCGGGCGTTCGCCAAGCTGAAGATCGTGCGGCTCGACGCCGACAGCGTGACCCACGAGCTGATGGCGCTCGGCGCGGGCGGCGCCGATCTGACCGGCGTCGACACCCTGAACGTCGACCGGCTCCTCGCGCCGCGCGAGCCCGGCGAGCGCTACGAGGCCGCGCGCGCGGCGGTCGCTGCCGCCCTGCCCGAGGAGATCGACGACGAGCTCCGGCCGTTCCTCGTCTCGACGATCGCGCGTCGCCGCGCCGTGCGCGCGGTGCACGCCGCGCTGGCCCGCGACCTCGGCTCGAACCCGGTCGCGGTCGACGCGGCGTTCGCCCGCACCTACCGGGCGATCTTCGCGGAGTCGATCGTCTCGCTCGAGGACCCCGACCTCACCGGCGATCAGGTCCTCGATCGCATCGCCCGCAGCGTCCCCCCGGGGGCGCACGCGCGCATCATGGGGGCGCAGAACATCAAGGGCACCGGCCTCGACTTCGTCTACCGCTGGGTGAGCATCGACATGGTGCACAAGTACCTGGCGCTGCTCGAGTCACCCATCGTCGACAAGCGCGAGGAGGCGCTGCGCGCGCTCTCGATGCACGGCGACTACGGACTGCTCGACGCGCGCCTCGCCCTCGAGCGAATCGAGCAGGTGCGGGCGCACGATCCGCACGCGGGCACCCTGCCGTACGACGTCGCGACCGCACGCCTGCGCGAGGTCGTCGCCGCGCGCGAGCGCAAGCTGGTGGTCCGCCGCGGCAGGAGCGTCTCGGAGGTGGTGCGCGGCGCCATCGGCAAGACCTTCGACTACCTCGACGCGACGCGCCGCCGCCGCATGGCGAGCGAGCTGCTCGCCGCGCTCGTCAGCGGACGGGTCTCGCACGCCGCGGCCGCGCGCAAGATGCGAGAGATCGTGGCGCGCACCAAGGGCGCCTGGATGCAGCGGCTGACGGCGTGAGGCCGATGCGCGCGCAGCCGCGGTCGCCGCACGCGCAGACCGGGTCGAAGGTCGAAGAGGTCGCCCCGCTTCCTTCGACTTTCGACTTTCGACGTTCGACCGGGCCTGCGGGGCCGGCAGAACGAGGGTGCTCGAGAATCGCGAACTCTAGACTCTAGACTCTAGACTCTAGACCTCGATCACGAGGCGTTCGCCTTCACGATCTCGTCGTACTCGTTCTCGAGCATCACGAGGTTGTCGTTCACGATCGCCTGGTTCTTCAGGTTGAAGTCGACCACCTCGGCGCGGCCGAGATCGGCCATCTGGCGGCTGATCTCGCCGAGCTGATCGCAGAGCTTCGAGAGCAGATCGAGGTCGCGACCCTTGCGCGGCTTGCCCGCGAAGTTGTTGCGGTACTCCTCCATGACGTCGTTGGCCGCGCCGCCGAGGTTGCTCATCAGATCGGCGAGCTTGACCGCGGCGCGCGCCTTCTTGATCTCGGCGAGCTCGGTTCGATAGAGCTTCACGTTCGAGTCGACGATCTCGATGTTCTTGACGTTGACCTCGGACTTGAGGCCGGCCTTGCGCAGGCCCTCCATGCGGTCCTTCACCGTCTCGAGGTTCGAGACCATGCGCTGGAGCAGCTGCGGGCGGCGCGTGAGCCGCGACTTGTCCGCGAAGTGATCCTGATAGAGCTTGAACTGGCCGTTGGCGACCTCGGCGAGCAGGTCGGCCTGCTCGTCGGGCGAACCCGAGCCGCGGGCGTCGGCGATCTCGCCGCGCTCGGTGACGTACAGCTTGATGTTGTTGGAGACGAGCTCGAGATCGTCGCCGAGCCCCGCCACGCCGCTGTGCCGCTTGGCGATGGGCTGCATCTTCTGCTGGAGCTTCTGCAGGTCGTCGATCATCTCGGCGAGCATGCCGAGGTCGCGCGTGGGGCGGGCCTTGCCGGCGAAGTGGCGGCGGTAGCGCGCGAACACGAAGTTCGCCTGGGCGCCGAGGCGCGCGAACTCCTCGAGATCGGGGCCGGAGGACTTCGCCTTGCGGATCTCTTCGCGCTCGTTCTGGTAGAGCGTGAGGTTGTCGCGCGCGGTGCCGAGGAGCGCGGTGACCTCTTCGGACTTCGGCTGCGCCTCGAGCTTGCCCACCACGTCGCGGGTGCGGCGCACCAGCTCGTCCATCTCGCCGACGTCGCGGGTGACGCGCGAGTGGCCGGCGAAGCGGGCCTCGTACGTGTTGGAGATGTCTTCGACCTCGCTCCTGAGCGCTTCGACAGTGCTTGCCATGGGTCGAGGCAGGGTAGTGACGAGACCGGGAGATGCAACCCCACCCGCGCGGCCCCCCCCCGCCCGCGCGCGCCCCGCCGCGCTCGCCGGATCGTGTGCTAACAAGAGGTGGCCGTGCTGGTCTTCGACGCCTGGGCCCGAGAGGGATCGAAGGAGCTGGACCGTGTTGGGTCCAACCCCTGGCTGGAGGTCGGCGCCGCGCTCGTCGCGCGCGACGATCACCCCGATCTCGACGTCTCCGGGCAGCTCGCCCGGCTCGACGCGCTCGCCGAGCCGCTGCACCGGCGCGCGCTGCATCGCATCCCGGTCGACGAGGCGGCGGCGGCGATCGCGCACCACCTCTACACGATCCACGGCTTCCGCGGGAACGAGGCCGACTACGGCGACCCGCACAACAGCCACCTGAACTGCGTCCTCGAGCGCAAGCTCGGGATCCCCATCACCCTCGCGGTCGTGCTGCTCGGCGTGGCGCGCCGCGTCGGGCTGCAGGCGCGCGGCGTCTCCTTCCCCGGCCACTTCCTGGTGCGGTTCGATCGCGCGCAGGGCGGGCCGCTGGTCGTCGACCCCTTCGACCGAGGGCGCCCGCTGACGACCGACGACCTCGAGCGCCGGCTGCGCCGCGCTGCTGGTCCCGAGGCGCGACTGCAGATGCGCCACCTCGAGCCGGCCACCACCCGCGCGATCCTGGTGCGCGTCCTCACGAACCTGAAGACCGCGCACCTCGCCAAGGGCGATGCGCCGCGCGCGCTCGTCGCGGCGACGCGCGTCGCCACGCTGATGCCCCGCGACCCGTCGGCCGTGCGCGATCGCGGCCTCCTGCAGGCGCAGCTCGGCGCGCCGGAGGGCGCGCGGGCCGATCTGGTCCGCTACCTCGAGCTGTCGCCCAAGGCCAGCGACGCGCAGCAGATCCGAGCCGTCCTCGAGCGCCTCGCGCAGCAGCAACGCACGGCGAACTGACCGATCGCCCTTTCGGCGGTAGAGTCCCGGGATGCGCGCTTTCTTGCCGGCCTTCGGGCTCCTCGGATCGCTCTCCTTCGCGGCCGCCGTCGCGTTCGTCGCCTGCGCAGCGCAGCGCGAGGACACCGGCACGCCGTCGAACCCGCTCGACGCCGGCGCCGATCTGGCCACCGACGCCGATCCCGGCTTCGACGTCGCCCAGGACACCGCCGTCGACAGCGCGCCGCCGATCATGAACCCGAAGACGTGCGAGGAGGCCGCGGCCGCGAAGAGCTACGTCGGCTGCGACTTCTGGCCGACGGTGGTCGCCAACAGCGTGTGGGAGGTGTTCGACTTCGCGGCGATCGTCGCCAACGCCGGCAGCGAGGAGGCGAAGATCACCGTCACCGGTCCGGGCGGCTTCAAGAAGGAAGCCATCGTCGGGCCCGGCCGCCTCGTGAAGGTGTACCTCCCGTGGGTCCCGGCGCTGAAGGGCCCCCAGGCCGACGAGTGCGGCGCCAGCCAGACCGCCCTCAAGGAGACGGTCCGCGCCGATCGCTCGGCCTACCACCTCGTGACCACGCGCCCGGTGACCGTCTACCAGTTCAACGCGCTCGAGTACGAGGGCAAGGGCGGCCCCGTGGGGAAGTCCTGGGTCGGCTGCCCCGGCGACAAGGCGTGCATCAACGACGAGGGCTACGTCGGCCCGATCGGCTGCTTCTCCTTCAGCAACGACGCCTCGCTGCTCCTCCCGAGCACCGCGCTGACCGGCAACTACCGCATCACCGGCAGCAGGGGCGGCTCCGGTTTGTCGAGCTACGTCGCGGTCACCGGCACGCGCGACGACACGGACGTCGCGGTCACGCTCACCGGCAAGGGCCGCATCCTCGCGGGCGGCGGCCTGTCCTATACGGGCGGCGGCGCCACCGCGAACTTCAAGCTCAATGCCGGCGACGTGATGCAGCTGCTGGTGCCGGCCGGCACGCTGTTCGATCTGAGCGGGTCGCTGATCAAGGCCTCGCGCCCGGTGCAGGTGATCGCCGGCGTGCCGTGCATCACCCAGCCGTCCGGCGTGATGGCCTGCGATCACATCGAGGAGTCGGTCTTTCCGGCCGAGACCTTCGGCCGCGAGTACGTGGTCACCATGCCCACCGGCCCCAACGGCAACAAGCCCGGGCACGTCGTGAGGCTGTACGGCAACGTCGACGGCACCACGCTCACCTACAAGCCGGCGGCGCCCAAGGGCGCGCCGCTCACGCTCCAAGCCGGTCAGGTCGTCGATCTCGGCGTCGTGAAGGAGGACTTCGTGGTCACGGGCAGCGCGGAGTTCGCGGTCGGCTCGTTCATGCTCGGCGGCGAGCTCGTCGACCCCGACGCCTTCGACGGCCTGCAGAAGGGCGATCCCTCGATGAGCATGATCACCTCGGTCGAGCAGTACCGCACCAAGTACGTGTTCCTCGCGCCGGACGACTACCTGGTGAACTACGTCGACGTGGTCGCGAAGCCCGGCACGAAGCTGAAGCTCGATGGCAGCGAGGTCACCGAGTCCGGCGACTCGCTCGGCGACTACGAGGTCACCCGCGTCAAGCTCGGTCCGGGGCCGAGCGAGGTCGGCGCGCACGTGCTCGAGTCGGACAAGCCGTTCGGCATCCAGGTGCTCGGGTACGGCGCGTACACGAGCTACCACTACCCCGGCGGCTTGAACCTGTCGGCGATCGCGCCGCCCCCGGCGAAGTGAGTCGTCAGTCGTCAGTCGTCAGCGAGCAGGGTCTAGAGTCTAGGGTCTAGAGCCTAGAGTCTGGCTGGTCACGAGCCTGCGCTGGCACACACACGGGTGCCGCGATCGCGATGATCTCGACTCTGGACTCTAGACTCTAGACTCTAGACTCTAGACGCCCAGAACGACCTTCGACCTCAGCCCCGCGCGACGCGGATGCGCGCGTCGACGGCGACGCAGCCGTCGGGCAGCGCGATCAGCGGATTGACGTCGACCTCGACGATCTGCGGGTGGTCGCCGACCATGCGGCTCACCCGGAGGAGCACCTCGGTCAGCGACTCCTTGTCGACCTTCGGGCCGCCGCGGAAGCCGTCGAGCAGCGCGCGCGCCTTGATCTGGTCGAGCATCGCGCGCGCCTCGACGTCGCGGATCGGCGCCACGCGGAAGGCCACGTCCTTCCACAGCTCGACGTGGACGCCGCCGATGCCGAAGCCGAGGAGGTGCCCGTACTGCGGGTCGCGCGTGGCGCCGACGAACGTCTCGACGCCGCCCTCGACCATCTGCTGCAGGAGCGCGCCGCGCATCTCGGCGCGGCGGCCGCGCGCGGTCATCCGCTCCTCCATCGCGAGGAACGCGGCGCGGACCGCCTCGCGATCGCGCAGCCCGAGCACCACGCCGCCGACGTCGGTCTTGTGGGTGATGGTGTCGCTGGCGAGCTTCATCACCAGGGGGAAGCCGACCTCGTCGGAGAGGCGCGCGGCCTCGTCGGCGGCGTGCGCCTCGATCGCGCGCGGCGTGCGGATGCCGTACGCGGCGAGGACCGCCCGCACCTCCTGCGGCCGGAGCCAGCGCGCGCCGCGCGGGCCGAGATCGGCGAGGACCGGGCGGGCCAGCTCCCGATCGACGCCGTCGAGGTCGGGGATGCGCCCCTCCGGCGCGGCGAGCCACGCCCCGTAGCCGGACGCCCGCGCGAGCGCCGCCGCCGCCGACTCGGGGAACGCGTACGACGGGATGCGCCGCGCCCGCAGCGAGGTCACCGCCTCGTGCACGCCGTGGCGCCCCATGAAGCACGTGACCACCGTCTTCTCGGTGCCGGCCGACGCCTCCATGATCGCCGCCGCCACGTCCTCGGCGTCGGTCACGATCGGCGTCACGAACACCACCAGCACCGAGTCGACCGTCGGGTCGTCGAGCAGGATGCGGAGCGCGCGCCGGTAGGACTCGGCGGTGGCGCTCGCGATCATGTCGACCGGGTTCTTCACCGACGCCTCGGCCGGTAGGAACGTCCGCAGCGTGCCCTGCGTGCCCTCGGCCAGCTGCGCCACGATCAGCCCGCGGCTCTCGCACGCGTCGGAGGCCATGATCCCGGGGCCGCCCGCGTTGGTGAGGACGGCGACGCGGCGCCCGCGCGGCACCGGCTGGTTCGCGAGGAGCATCGCCACGTCGAACAGCTCGTCGATCGTGTCGGTGCGGATGACGCCGGCCTGGCCGAGCAGCGCGTCGACCGCGACGTCCATGCCGGCGAGCGCGCCGGTGTGCGAGCTCGCCGCGCGCGCGCCGGCCTCGGTGCGCCCGCTCTTCACCACCGCGATCGGCTTCTTGCGCGCGATGCGGCGCGAGAGCTCCATGAAGCGGCGCGGATCGCCGAGGTTCTCCATGTAGAGGAGGATCACCTCGGTCTGCGGATCGACCTCCCAGTGCTCGAGCAGGTCGTTGCCGCCGACGTCTGCCTTGTTGCCGACGCTGACGAACTGCGAGATCCCGACGCCGAGCTCCTTCGCTTGATCGAGGATGGCCAGGCCGAGCGCGCCCGACTGCGAGGAGAACGCCACGTTGCCGTACGGCGGGAACGTCGGCGCGAACGTCGCGTCGAGGCGCACCGACGGATCGGCGTTGAGCACCCCGAGGCAGTTCGGACCGACCATGCGCATGCCCCACTTGCGGAGCGACTCGTCGATGCGCGCCTGCAGCGCCCTGCCCTCCGCGCCGGTCTCGGCGAAGCCGGCGGTGATGGTGACGATGCCCTTCACGCCCTTGCGCCCGCACGCTTCGACCGCCTCGGGCACCTGCGCCGCCGGGACCACCAGGACCGCGAGGTCGACCGGGTCGGGGATCTCCTCGACGCTGCGCCACGCGCGCACCGATTGCACCACCTGCGAGTGCGGGTTCACCGGGTAGACGGCGCCGGGGAAGCCGTGGTGCAGGAGGTTGTGGAAGACCTCGGCCGCGATGGTGCCGCGTTTTCGGGACGCCCCGATGACGGCGACGGAGCGGGGCCTCAGGATGGCGTCGAGCGACGAGGGCATGCGCGCTGCGCCTAGCACGCGCCGTTCCGCGCGGACCCGTCCAGCAACTGCCGCCGGCCGCCGACCATCCATCCGCGGGGGTTTCAGCCGTGCGTCGCCATCTCCTCCTCTCCGCGCTGGGGTTCGTCGTCGTGTCGGGTCTCGCTGGCCTCGCGTCGGCGAAGAACCCGATCCAGGTCGAGAACGACAAACCGGTGGAACGCGCCCGGGACAACTGGATGCCGGAGCTCGACGCCACGTATCAGGCGAAGAACATCGGCATCAACGGCATCATCGACGGCTACCCGGACAGGTGGTCGTACAAGCACGGCGACGTCCTCGCGCTGAAGGTGTCGACCGTCTCGCCGCGCTTCCGCACGCGCGTCTACCGCATCGGCTGGTACGGAAACTCGCCCGAGGGCCCGATCGGTTCGCGCCTCGTCCACGAGGTGCCCGAGACCGCCGGCCAGCGCCAGCCCTTCCCGCCCGAAGACGCGACGACCGGCCTCGCGGAGCCCGCGTGGACCGACTCGTTGCGGGTGACCATCCCGGGCGACTGGACGCCGGGCCACTACGCGGTGCGCTTCACCACCGCGGAGGGGAAGGAGGGCTACACGCATTTCGTGCTGCGCGACGACGCCGCCCCGATGAGGGCGCCGATCCTCTACGTCGACTCGCTGCTCACCGAGAACGCCTACGATCCGTGGCCGAAGATCTTCGACGCGACCGGCAAGCAGCTGTCGGGCAAGAGCACCTACAGCTACAACTCGGCCGGCGTCGACGTGAAGGCGTCGGGCGCCAAGCAGGCCGTCGAGGTGTCGCTCTCGCGGCCGCGCGGCGAGAACTGGGGGCTCTCGATCTGGCGCGACTGGACGGTCCCCACCGTGCAGTTCCTCGAGCAGCACGGCTACGACGTCGCCTACGCGACCAGCCTCGATCTGCACGAGGGCAAGGTGCTCGCCGGCCGCAAGATGTGGATGGACTCCGGCCACGACGAGTACTGGACCGCCGAGATGTGGGATCGGCTCGAGGCCGCGCGCGACGCCGGCCTCAACCTCGCCTGGTTCTCCGGCAACGATCTGACCTGGCAGGTGCGCATCGAGCAGGGGCGCGCCGGGCGGCCCGACAAGATGGTCGCCTACAAGATCGCCGCCTACCCCGACACCGGTCGCTGCGGCAGCTGCTGGGAGTGGGGCGGCGATCCGGAGTTCGGGCGCGCGCTCGCCGCGAAGAAGGCGGGGGACACGGTGGCGCAGCTCGCGCACCTGCGGCGGGTGACCTACGCGTGGTCCGGCCTCAAGGACTGGGATCCCGACGCGCCGAGCCCGGTCTTCGCCGAGGGCAACAAGGGCGCGCCGATCAAGACGACCCCTTCGGTCGCGCGGTTCGCCATCGGCCTCGAGGGCCTGATGAACGGCCCGAAGCTGCCGCCCTGCCCGGCCACCGCCGACGCGCGCCACTTCTGCCGCGGCCTGCCCTGGGTGATCGAGGGGGCCGATCACTGGGTCTTCACCGGCGCGGGCGTGCGCGACGGCCGCGCCACCGGCCTCGCCAACAACGATCGCATCCCGGGGTTCGTCGGCTACGAGATGGACAACGCGCGCCTCGATCGCGAGTACCCGATGCGCCCGAGGACGCAGAAGATCCTCGGGTTCACCGACGCGGTGTTCACGCCCGAGTCCGGGTCGGCGGTCGACTACCTGGGGCTGTTCAACGCGCAGTACTACCAGCACGACAAGGGCGCGCACGTGTTCGCGGCCGGCACCATCAACTGGTTCTGGGGCGTCGATCGCGAGGGGCTCGGCAACTGGGGCGGCATCGACGTGATGGCGACCGTGAAGCCGGGCCTCACGACCGGCAAGGCGATCACGTCGATCACGATCAACGTGCTCAACAAGCTCCAGGAGGGACCGGGCACGCCGCCGACCGATCCGGGCGATCCGGGCGACGCCGACGCCGGCTCCGCGGGCCTGCGCCCGAGGGCGACGCCGATCAACGACAGCTGCGGCTGCACGACGCCGGGCGTCGCCGGCAACGGAGCGCTCGCCGGCCTCGTCGCCGCATCGATCGTCGCGTGGTGGTCGCGCCGCCGCCGCCGGTGATCGGCGATCGACCGCCGTGCAGGGCCTACTTCCCGGCGGGGAACGGCGTGCCGTACAGGTCCTCGCGCGAGGTCATGCACTGCTCGGTGCCGACCGGGAAGTCGCGGCACATGTTCGGCCGCACGTCGTAGATGGTGCACATGTTCCGCTGCAGGTGCACGCAGGGCTTCTCCTTGGTGCGCAGCAGCGGAAGCAGGCGCAGCACGCCCTTTCGCGACGTGCGCTTCAGCAGATCGGCGCGGCCGCCCGCACGGAAGCGCGCGACGTCCTCCTCGTCGAGGACGACCTTGTTGTCGTAGCAGCACGCGCCGCACAGCGTGCAGTCGAAGGTCGCCTCGGTCGTCGCGCCGGGGAACGCGCGATCGCGATCGATCCACTCCTGCACGCGCTCGCGCCAGTCGCGGGTGATCTTCGCCTCGACGCAGCCCCTGGCGGGACCCTCGGTGACCTCGGCCCATCGGTCCGCCTCGATCGCGCGGATGGCCCAGTCGACGAGGAGCGGCGCCAGCTCATCCTCGGGCGGCCCCGCGTCGCCCAGCAGAGACCAGCGACGATCCTTCACGACGGCGATGCCGCCGGCCTTCGCGTGCTTCGCGGCCGCGCTCACGCGCTCGGGCCCGAACTCGCGCCACAACGGGCGCACGACGACTTCCAGCATGGGCGCACCATAGCCGAAGTCGACGCGGACGCGGACGCGGAGGCGAACGCGCACGCGGAGGCGCGAAGGCGGAGGCGGAGCGGCGGAGTCACCGCCGTCGCGCTGACACCGACGCCGGGCGTGGGCTTGCCGGTCTCGCCGCGGCCGGCTCCGACCGAGGGGCTGCTGCGAGGCGAAATCCGCCAAGCCGGCGTGGCCGCCCGGAGCCCGGTCAACTCGCCCGCACGACCACCCGAGTCGATGGCGCCCTCGCCACCTCATCGCCTTGCTGGCGTGGCGCCCGGTCGTGGCCACGTCCGTGAGACGCCGACCGCTGCGCTTGGCAGGGGCGGTTCCTGCTCCGCCCTACGACGAAGCTGTGGCGCGTCCGCTCGTCCAACGGGCAATCGCGCTCGACGCCGGCCTGGGAGCGCCCGACTTGCGGCCAGTGGCGGCAGGAATGACAGACGCCGAGGCCAATGCAAAGGCGAGGTCGCTCGCGTACGGGACCTCCTTCTTCCAAAGCGACAATCTCTGCTGGATGCAACCGCATGTGCAGCGCGCCAACATACTGCCGACCGCCGTTCACCTCGTAACGGCAAACGAGGGGACCAAAGACGACCAGTACGTCACCATCTATGGCCTGCTGAACAAGGGAGCACCAGAATGCGGCGTTCACAGCGTCATTCCTCGAACGGCCCAGGCGAAGGTCTCTCGGCTGCTGAGCCCCGATTGGGCAAACTAGCCGCGGCCATCTGCACTCTCGGTTTCCTAATGAACGGCTGCGGTGGACGGCTGAGCGACACGAGTGCCAGCAGCACCGACGCCTCTCCGCCGCATGACAGCGCACAATCGACGCGCACATTTGGGAAGACTCCGTCGTCGCTCCTCCCGATGCCGATCCACTCGATAGCGCGAGCGCCGTGGACAGTCCCGACATCGAGGACGCGGCTTGCTCACTCGCGGACGGCACGGATCGCTGTGGTGGTGAGGCAGGCCGCTGTGGAGCGTGCACGACGTCTTCCGATATCTGCGTTAAGTTCATCGATTCGACCGGCGCTTACTCGTCGTGGGGCCTCTGCTGGCCGCGTTACGCGTCGAAGACCGCAATCCCGACGACCCATCCCTGTGGCGCATGCCCAGATGCAGACCTGCTTTGCGCGAGCGTGGATTCGCCTGCGAACCTCTACTGTGCGCGTCCGATCCTGTGCGCGGCGCTCGCGGCCGAGGGCTTGGCCGAGGCCTGTCGGTACACCGATACGACGCCTTGGAGTCCGGGTGCGACCATTCCATCCGCGACGTGTCCAACCGGCGGTGCTGGACATCTGTGTGGGGGCACCTGCTCGCCATGCTCTGCCGGCACCGTGTGCGCCGGGCTTTCACCGACTCACCCCATCGGCGTATGGTACGTGTTTAGCGGGCGGGACACCGCCGCCGCGTGATCCACCGCGGGTCGCGGACGAGCCGTCGGTGGGTGCCGGCCTTCGCGCGTGCAATACGGCGTTCGGCGGTGGCTGGCGGAGATCGATGTTCAGTTCGGCGC
>JACPFM010000094.1 GCA_016182965.1 Deltaproteobacteria bacterium
CGAACCGGCTCTCGTCCTTGCCGAGCTCGGCGTGGCCGATCTTGCTCGACACCAGGAGGTGCACCGCGCGGCTCCCGGTCGCCTCGGCGGCGGAGAAGCGCGACTCCGACGGCGGCACCACGTCGTCGTGCGCGCCGTGCAGCAGGAACAGCGGCACGCGCACCGAGGCGAGCCGGCCCGCCGGCGACGCCGCCTGCATCGTCTTCGCCATCGAAGGCAGCTCGCGCAGCACGGTCGCGGCGAGCGCCATCCGATCGCGGTGCAGGATCCGGTCGAACACCGCGCGCGCCGGGGGCGACAGCGCGAGCGACTCGAGCTCCGCCTGCCGATAGCTCTCGCGCAGGAAGGCCCGCACCGCGACGCGCAGCTGCGGCGCGTCCTCCGCGGGCACGAAGCGCTCGGGCGCGTTGTAGACGAGCACCGCGAGGCCGTAGTCGTGCGCGCGCCAGTCGACGTCGCCCTCGGGGGTCGCGACCCGATCGGTGACGAAGAACCGCGCGACGCGCGGCATGTCGTGATGACCGCCGATCGACGCGACGAACGCGAGATCGTCGGCCACCGCCGGCTCTGCGGCGACGCGCTGCGCGAGGCCACCGGCGAAGCTGACGCCGACCAGACCGACGCCGCCCGCCTTCACGCCCGGATCGCGCGCGAGCCAGCGCACCGAGGCGCGCAGCGCGTCGAGGTTGCCCTCCGCGTCGACGCGGTAGTCGGCGAGCGGCGCGAGCTCCGGCGTCACCACCGTCACGCCGGCGCGGGCGAACGCGCGCGCGAGCCCGACCAGGCGCGGCTCGTCGATGCCGAGCCAGTGCACGCCGTGGGCGAGGACCATTCCGCGCGGCCGCTCGATGACGCCGATCGGGCGGTAGACGCGCGCGCGCACCGTTCCCTGCGCCCCGCTCACCTCCCCGGCGATCTCCGCCGTCTCGACGGCGAAGTCGGTGGTCACGAGCGTCGCCCACGAGGCCTCGGTGCCCGAGAGACCGAGCAGCAGCGCGGTCGCGCGCGCGTACCGGGCGCCGCCGACGCCGAGCGCCGTCACCACGCCGATCAGCGCGAGCAGGAACGCGACGCGGAGCAGCGCGGGCCGCGGCGAGGTCGCACCCGGGTGCGCGGACGCGGTCGACACCGTCGACGACGGGCGGACGATCGCCCATCCGAAGCTGGTCCTTCGGGGAGGCGTGGCGGAGGGTCGGGGAGCGCGGGATTCGGACACGTTCTTGGAACGCTCCACTCTGGGGCCGTCTTCGCCGGAGCGCGACCGCGACCGTTGCAGGCTCCGAGCACGCGCGATTCCGGGCTAAGCTGCCGGCCGATGCAGGCGCGTGACTCCATCACTTCGCGGGGCCGGACGTCCCGCATCTCCATCGAGCCCTACGCGTACGAGGAGGGCTCCATCACGAAGCGTGCGGCTGGCGCGCCCACCTTGTCCTACCAGCTGTCGATGCCGCCCGACGCGAAGGCCGCGCTCCTGGTCGTCCACGGCTACGGCGAGCACGGCGGGCGATACCGCTACGTGCTGCAGCGCTGGGCGCGAAAAGGCCTCGCCGCCGGCGTGCTCGATCTCCGCGGCCATGGGTGGTCGGCCGGCGCGCGCGGCCACTGCGAGCGCTTCGCCGACTACCACGACGACGTCGACGACCTGCTCGCGATGATGCGCGAGCACGTACGCGATCTGCCCCTGTTCGGGTTCGGCCACAGCTTCGGCGGGCTGGTCATCACCACGCACGCGCTGTCGCGTCCGAGCATCTTCCGCGGCCTCGTGCTGTCGTCGCCGTTCTTCGGGCTGTCGGCGGCGGTCCCGCAGTCGAAGAAGGTGCTCGGCGAGATCGCCTCGCGCCTGTACCCGAAGCTCGCGGTGCCGACCGGCATCGCCGGGGCCGACTGCACGCACGACGAGGCGCTGGCGCGGCTCTACGACCTCGACCCGCTGGTGAACAAGAACGCGACCGCGCGCTGGTACACCGAGACGCAGGCGGCGCAGCAGGATCTCCTCGCCCGCGCGCCGCAGCTGCGCACGCCGGTGCTGCTCATCGCCGCCGGCGCCGATCGCGTCGTGTCCACGCCCGCGGCGCGCGCGGTGTTCGAGCGCTTCGGTTCGAGCGACAAGACGTTCGAGGAGCGCGTCGGCCTCTATCACGAGATCCTGAACGAGCCGCGCGCGCGCGACGAGATCGCCGACCAGATGGCCGACTGGGTGCTCGCGCACATCTGACCGAGTCATCAGTCGTCAGTCGCCAGGCGTCAGTCGTCGGTCGCCAGTCGTCAGCGTTCGGTCGTCGGTTGCAGCGATGGGTTCTCCGTCGAAAGTCCGGTCGTCGTTCTCGGCTGATGACTGACGACTGATGACTGACGACTCGACTCAGTTCCAGCCGGCGGCGTGCAGGAAGCGCAGCACGCGGTCGTGCGTCTGCTCGGGGCGCTCGATCTGCGGGGCGTGGCCGGTGGCGGGGAAGATCTCGAGCTCGCCGTGCGGCAGGAGCGGCGCGGCGGCCCTGGCGAAGCGCACCGGGACGATGCGGTCGTCCTCACCGCACACGAGCAGCGTCGGCAGCTCGATCTGCGGCAAGAGCGGCAGGATCGTCGCGTCGCGCACCCGGCGCGCGGTGCCCAGCAGCCCGAGCTTCCACCGGCGATCGGACAGCCGCTCCTGAATGGCCGGCAGCTCCTTCTCGAAGAACTCGTCGGCCGAGAACACCGTGCGCAGGATCGCGCGCACGACGTCCTCCTCGAGGCGCTTGATGAGGCGCCGCACCGCGTCGCCCGGAAACAGGCTGTAGCCCTCGTTGTTCTCGCCGAGGCCGGAGGAGGCGAGCAGCACCAGCGCCGAGACCCGGTCCCGGTGCGCGTGCGCGTACGTCGTGGCGACCTGTCCGCCGACGGAGTTGCCGATGACGGCCGCGCGCTCGAGCCCCACGTGATCGAAGAAGCGCGCGAGGTCTTCGCTCCAGTCGCCGATCGAGTTGCCCCTCCGCTGCGCGGTGGTGTCGGAGTCGAAGGCGGGGAAGCCGACCTCCCAGACGCGGTGCGTGCGCGCGAGCATGGGCAGGATCGCCGACCACGAGTGGAACAGCCCGCCGAGCCCGTGCGCCAGGACCAGGTCACGCCCCGACCCGGCGACGCGGTACGTCACGTCGGAGCTCGGGATGCGTGACTGTGATGCCGAAGACATGTCCCCCTCGCCGGAGATCATGGCGCGCGCCGGCTCACTTCGCCACGGGCACGTTCGGGAGCTCGACCTCGAGCGCGGCGTTCGGATCGTGCGGCAGCTCCTCGATCGTCGAGAACGCCTTCTCCGGATCGACCACCCGCACCGGTCCGAACCGTCGCAGGCTCTTGGCCAAGGCCGGGTCGCCGGCCACCGAGAGCACCGCGCCGGCGGCGAGCGCGCCCGACGTGACGCTGCGCACGGCGTCGATCGGAGCGCCGCGGAGCGCCGCGCGATAGCCCGCGACGTAGTCGTAGACGTCCTTGCCGGGCAGCCCGAGCACCGCTTGATCGATGGCGACGCCGGCGACCGCTCCGAGCGTCTCGAGACGGAACAGGAAGCCGGTCTCGAGGCTGGTGCGCGCGATGGCCAGCTCGCCGTCTTCGATCGGGTGCGCCGCACGGATGCCGGCGAGGTGCTCGAGGAGCGCGGCGGCCGACTTCGGGGCGAGGGGCGTCTGCGTCCCGGCGTACAGCGCCACGACGGAGGGGCCGTGCGCGAGCTCGCGGGTCATCGCCGTCGTGGAGTAGGCGAGCGAGCGCTTCTCGCGCACGTCGACGAACAGGCGCGAGGACATCCCGCCGCCGAGCGCGTGCACCGCGAGCGCGAGCTCCGGCCAGCGCGCGTCGCTGCGCGGCAGCGACAACAGGCCGAGGAGGATGTCCGCCTGCTTGGAGCCGGCCTTCTTCGCCAGCACCACCCGCACGCCGCTCGAGGCTTTGGGGTCGGTCCACGGGATCGTCGGCGGCGCCTTGTTCGAGAGGGCGAGGTGCTTGTCGAGGCGGTCGCCGAGGTCCTTCGCGTCGACGTCGCCGGCGACGACCACGGTGACGTTGGCGGCGACGTAGAGCTTGCTCCAGAACGCCTTCGCGTCGGCCAGCGTCATCGCGCTCAGCGACTCGTCGTTCGCGTCGATCTCGGCGTACGGGTGGCCGGCGCCGAACAGCTCGCGGTACATCGCCGAGCGGGCCATCCAGGAGCCGGAGCCCTTCTGCGACTGGCGCACCCGATCGAGCTCGCGCGCCTTGAGCTTCGCGAACTCGCCCGCGTCGAACCGCGGCTTGCCGACGACCGCGCCGAGGATCTCGAGCGCAGCGTCGAGCTTGTCGCGCGTGACCGACAGGCCGAAGACGGCGCGATCGGGCCCCACCTCGACGCTCAGGTCGGCGCCGAGGGAGTCGACGCGCTCGGCGAGCTCGCGCGGAGCGAAGCGGCCGGCGCCGCCGTCCTTGAGTAGCTCGGCGACCACGTTCGCGAGGCCGGCGCGCGCGTTGCCGTTCGGCAGCGCCGCGACCGCGGCGTTGCCGGCGCGCACCACGACGCGGCAGTGCACGATGGGCAGCTCGTGCGACGCGATGCCGATCGTCTTGACGCCTGCCTTGGTCGTCAACGTGAACACCTCCGCCGGCTTCAGCGGCTTGGGCGCGCCGGGCGGCGGCAGATCGACGAGCACCGCGGGCCTGGCCGGCGGCGTCGCGATCGGAGGCGGCGGCGGCGTGGGCGTCGCCACGGGTGCGGGCGGAGTGCCGCCGCAAGCTGCGGCCGTGACGACGAAGAGCGCGGCGAGCAGACGGGCGCGCATCACTTCCCCTCCTTCTTGACGGGCTTTCCGGGAGCCGGCTTGGCCGGCTTGGCCGGCGCCGGCTTCGGCGCCTTCTCGGGTTGGTCCTTGGGGAGCACGCGCACGTGCGCGAGCTTCTCGCGCACGAGGTACTTGGCGACCGCCGCGCGCACGTCGTCGGCGGTCACCGCGAGGTACTTGTCGGGCTCGCCGGTGAGCAGCGTCGCGTCGCCGTGGTGGCCCTCGAACTTCGCGAGCGCCATCGCGCGCGAGAGGTTCGCCTGCAGCCCGAAGAGGAAGGCGTGCTCGACCTTGGCGCGCGCCTTCTGCAGCTCCGCGGCCGTGGGGCCCTTCTTCGCGAGATCGTCGATCTCGGCCCAGATCGCCTTCTCGACGTCGTCGACCTTGCCCTTCTCGGCGAGCTGCGCGTCGACCACGAAGGCGTCGGGCCCGCGGTGGTCCTCGGTCGACACGGAGACGTTCTGCGCGATCGCGAGGTCCTTCACCAGCTTGCGGTGCAGGCGCGACGACTCGCCGTCGGAGAGCACCGCGGCGGCCATCTCCAGCGCGTAGTGCTCCTTGGTGTGATCGGGCGGGATCGACCACGCGAGCATCGTGGCGGGCGTGCGCGCGTTCGGATCGGTCAACGCCTCGGGCCCGCTCGGCTTCGTGCGCCCGGCGTACGCGGGGAACGTCGTCGGCTGCAGCGGGATCCGCGCGACGCCGGCGAAGTACTTGGTCACGAGCGCCTTGGCCTGCGCGACGTCGACGTCGCCGGCGATGACCAGCACGGCGTTGTTCGGCCCGTACCAGCGTTTGTGGAACGACTGCACCCACGCGAGCTTCGCCGCGTCGAGCTCGTCCATCGAGCCGATCACCGGGTGCGCGTAGGGGTGATAGCCCTCGTAGACGAGCTCCATGAGGCGGAAGTACCCCTTCACGAACGGCGCGTTCTCCACGCGCATGCGGTACTCCTCCTGCACGACCTTGCGCTGGTTCTCGAAGGCCTCCTCGGTGACCTGCAGCGACTTCATGCGGTCGGCCTCGAGGTACAGCGTCACCGCGAGCTCGCTCGACGGCATGGTCTCGAAGTAGCGGGTCCAGTCCTCGCTGGTGGACGCATTGAGCTTGCCGCCGCGGCCCTCGACGATCTTGTCGTGCTCCCCGCGCGGCACGCCGGCGCTGCCCTCGAACATCATGTGCTCGAAGAGGTGCGCGAAGCCCCCCTCGCCAGGCTTCTCGTCGCGAGAGCCGACGTCGTACCAGACGACGACGGCGAGCGTCGGCGAGGTCGGATCGGGGTTGAGCACCACGCGCAGCCCGTTGTCGAGCGTGAACCGCTCGATGGCCAGCTTGGGCCGCAGCGACGGAGCCGCCGGTTTCTCCGTTTTTTCTTTTATCGCCTTGGCCGCGCCGCCGGGGGCCGGCTGTGCACCGGAGATCTGCGCGAGCAGGACCATGACGCAGGTGGCCGCGAAGGATGCAATGCGCGATCGCATGGCACCCGGTACCGCGCCCAGCCGTGGGCGAGAAGCGCAGTTTTCGCGTTCTTTGCGAAGGCGCCGTTGAATGCCCGCGGGACTGCTCCGTCCGACCGGGTTTTCACGGACGTGCTCGAGTCCGTCCCGTAACACTGTTTCGACGGAACGGACGCAGTCCGGGCTTGGCGAAGACCGCCAAGTGGTGTCTTCTCCCTTCGCCGCATGGGGTGCGGCGCATTTCGTGGAGGCGTTCGATGCATCCGTTGGGCATTGTGTTGATCGTGTTGGGGATCGTCGGCGTCGTCGTCGGCTTCCTGCAGTGGACCAAGATGAAGAAGATCCTCGCGGCCCCGTTCAAGAAGACGGGTGAGATCGCGGCGAACCCGCAGGTCGCCGACGCGAAAGGGATGATCAGCTGCGAGGGAGCAGTGCAGGTCCAGCAGCCGCTCGTGGCGCCGTGCTCCGGCAAGCCTTGCCTCTACTACGAGATCAAGGTCGAGCGGATGTGGGAGAAGCAGGAGAACACCGAGGACGGCGTCAAGACCAAGAAGGGCACCTCCACGGTCACGACGACCGAGGTCGGCTCGCAGTTCTACGTCAATGACGGCTCCGGTCCTGTCGGCGTCGACGCGCGCGAGAAGGTCGATACCGAGCTCACCAAGTCGTTCGAGCAGGCGCAGAACGTCAGCTACGGCGATCTGGTCTTCGGCAGCTACCAGTGCCACGTGCCGTACAGCGGCGGCGATGAGCACACGACCGGCGTCCGCGCCATCGAGAAGATCCTGCCCGCCGACGGCAACGTCTTCGTCATGGGCAAGCTCGCAGGCGGCGTGATCACCAAGCAGGACGGCATGCTCGGCAAGGTGATCGTCTCGACGAAGGGCCGCGACGCCCTGGTCGGCGCGACCAAGCGCAACGCGATGCTCGGGTTCATCCTCGGCGGCGTCGTCGCGGTCGGCGGCATCCCCGCCGGGCTCCTCATCGAGTCCGGCCCGGACACCTGCGCCAACCTCGAGAACGCGATGAAGGACGGCACCTGCTCCGATCGCGTCAGCACCAACGCCGGCAAGACCTACACCTGGAAGGTCACCAAGGAGGGCGCCTACAAGCTCACCGTCGCCGCGACCGGCAAGAGCGCGACGATGAAGCTGTGGCCGAAGCTCACCGTCACCACCGCCGACGGCAAGGAAGTCGGCGAGGACGGCTCGGAGTCCGGCGAGAGCGCCAAGGTGCTCGCGTACTTCGAGAAGGGCACCTACACGGTCAAGGTCGCCGACATCAGCGCGTCCCACATCGAAAAGCTGAAGGGCGGCGCCGGCTACGTCTTCGACATCAAGCAGGCCACCGGCGCAGAGGCCGACTCGGTCGCGAAGATGAAGAAGGGCGACGGCGAGGAAGAGGCCGACAAGAAGGACGAGAAGGCCGAAGAGGAGAAGCCCGCCGCCGAGGAGAAGCCGGCGGAGAAGCCCGCGGCCAAGCCCGCCCCGAAGAAGAAGTAATTCTTCCTTCGCGGTTCGCGTGCGCGGCGTCGCCTTCGGGCCGGCGCCGCGCGCCGTTTTGTCGTACTCGGCGCCGCGCGCCGATCGTCGTAAGTGGGGACCGGTGAACGAACCGCTCGGACCGATCGAGCTCCTGCGCACCAACCGGCGCTTCCGCGCCCTGTGGCTCTCGCAGGTGGTGAGCGAGCTCGGCGACTGGTTCCAGATCGTCGCGCTGCTCACGCTGCTGCCGACCGGCGGCGGCACGGCGCACGTCGTCGGCGGATACCTCGTCCTGCGGCTCCTGCCGATGGTCATCTGGGCGCCGCTCTCCGGCCTCGTCGCCGACCGGCTGCACCGCGGCCGGGTGATGATCGCGTGCGACGTCCTGCGGGCCGCGATCGTCCTCTGCTACCCGTTCGTCATCCGCGCCGACGGCAGCGTGAACGTGCCGCTCATCTACGCGCTGTCGTTCGCGCAGGAGTCGGTCACCGCGTTCTTCGAGCCGGCGCGCGGCGCCGCCGTGCCGCAGCTCGTGCCCACGCGCGGCCTGCTGTCCGCCAACGCGCTCGGCGGGGCGACCTGGAGCGCGATGGTGGCCCTCGGCGCGTTCTTCGGGGGCATCGCGACCACGCACCTCGGCCGGAACACCGCGTACGTCATCGACGCGTTCTCGTTCCTCCTCAGCGCCGCGTTCGTGCTCGCCGCCCGCGTACCGGCGCTCGAGGAGGCGCCCCCGCAGCAGCACGACGCGCCGAAGGTCTCCGCCATCCGCGAGGGCGTGTCGTGGCTCCGCGATCACCCGGCGCAGGCCGTCGCGGCGACGCTCAAGGGGGGCTGGGGCCTGGTCGGCGGCATCGTGGTGCTCTTCACTGCGTTCGCCGACCAGGTCTTCACGCGCAACGACGCCGCCGCCGCCGCGACCGCGCTCGGCGTGCTCTACGCCGGCCGCGGCGCGGGCGCGCTCATCGGTCCGTTCATCGCGCGGCGGTTCACCGGCGAGACCGTCGCGGGGCTCGTGCGCGCGCTCGCCTTCTCGTTCCCCGTCGCCGCGCTCGGCTACGCCGCCTACGCCGCGTCGCCCACGCTGGCGATCGCCACCTTCGCGATCGTCATCGCCCACTGCGGCGGTAGCACGGTGTGGGTGCACTCGACGCAGCTGCTGCAGCTGACCGTCCCGAACCGCCTGCTCGGGCGCGTCGTCGCCGTCGAGTGGGCGATCCTCACCATGGCGATGGCGCTCTCCACGCTCGGCGTCGCCGCGGTGCTCGACGCGGGGCTGTCGCCGCGGAAGGCGGCGCTCTGCGTGGCCGCCGCGGCCCTGCTCTCGGCCGCGGCGTGGGCTTCGGTCATGCGGTGGGTGCGCGTGCGGCTCGAGGCCGAGTACGATTCGCTGCGATGAGACCCATCTCGCTCGCGATGCCCGCGATCGTGGTCGTGGCCGCGCTCGCCGGCTGTCACGGCAGCCGCCCGCTCGAGTGCCAGAAGCTTCGCCAGTGCTGCGCCGCCGCCCAGGCCACCGGCTCGGACGTCGAGACCGTGCGGGTCTCCTGCACGCGCAAGGACGACGACGACGCCGTGCTCTGCCGGCGCCGCCTCGACGACGTGGTGAACGCGATGCCTTCCCTCTCCGATCACGAGGACTGCCGCATGCCCGCGAAGCCCTGACGCGCTGCTCTGTCGTGGTCGAGACGTCGCGGGCGCTCGCGCGGGATGCGGTCGAAGGGGGTCACCTGCACACGGCCGGGAGGGTCTTCGACGGGGTGAATTTCGCGATGTCGGCGATGGTCTCGACGCATCCCTCGTCGAGCTCCGGGTCGTGGTGACAGAGGATCTCGTGCTCTTGCGGCAGGCCGTTCTCGACGCCCTTCAGCGCGGTGCAGCACGCGCGCATCTTGTTGCAGTTCGGCTTGGCGTCGGCCTTGGCGCAGCCGGTCCCCGGCCACAGGACGCAGGCGAGGAGCAGCGTGAGGCAAGCGACGCGCGTCATGACCGGTCGATGCCTGTGTCGGCCTCGTCATCGCGCGGCGCAGCCGCGGGGGATCGCGCGGCGCAGCCGCGGGGGGCGCGCGACGCATCCGGGGCCGGCCGGCCCTCGTGCTACCTGGGCACGCTCTACCGAGGCGCGCTCGACTGCGCGGCCGAGGCCGACGGCGCGGCGCTCGGGGCCGTCGTCGCCGCGCCGATCTGGCCGAGCGCGATGTACCCGGCGGCGAGCGCGACGAGCAGCGCCACCGACGCGATGAGCAACGGCCAGGACGACGGTCCGCGCTGCGCGTCGTCGCGCGCGTAGAACTTCCCGCGCGAGCGCAGGTGCAGGCGGCGCTGCACGCCGGGCAGCAGGTCGGGCTCCTTGGCCGCGTCGCCGGCGTTCACCACGCGGCGCAGCCCTCCGCCGAGCGCCGCCTCGACTGCGCGACAGCGCTCGCAGGTCTCGAGGTGCGCTTCGACGCGCGCTGCCTCGTCCCCCTCGAGCTCGCCGTCTCGCAGCGCGTCGAGCAGCCCGACGGCTTCCTCGTGCGGCATCGGTTCGGCGCTCATTCGTCCTCGCCTCCCGCGCTGCGCGCGCGCTTCGCCCCCCCGGTTCGGGAGTGGGCCGCGTTCGGACTCGCGCCGTGCTGGACGGCCACCTTGCCGCCGACCTGCTCGCCGAGCTTCGTCTCGACGTGCAGCCGCACCTGCGCGCGCGCGCGGTGGATCCGTGACTTCACCGTACCGGCGGGGAGGCCGGTCACCTCCGCGATCTCCTCGTAGCTCATGTCCTCCACCTCGCGCAGCAGCAGGCACTCGCGGAACGACGCCTCGAGCTCCGCGATCGCCGCTTGCACGATGCGCTCGACCTGCATGCCCTCGACGAGCTGATCGGGGCGCGCGACGTCGCCGGCGGTGCCCTTCGCGGCGGCGCCGAGCGGCACCCGCTCGCCGAGCTCGTGCGCGTCCTCGTTGTCGGCCCGCTGGCCCGAGTGGCGCCGCTGCAGGTACAGCGCGCGGTTCTTCGAGAGGTTGACCGCGATGCGGAAGATCCAGGTCGAGAGCTTGGAGTCGCCCCGGAACTGCTCGATCGCGCGGAACACCTGCACGAAGACCTCCTGCGCGACGTCCTGCGCCTCGGCGGGGTTGCCGAGCATGCGCACCACCAGCGCGTACACGCGCCGCTCGTAGCCGCGCACCAGCTGGTCGAACGCGCGCTCGTCGCGGGCGCGCAGGCGAGCGACGAAGCCCGGCTCCTCGTACGGGCCGTCGGACGGCGAAGGGATCGGGACGTCGGACATCCGGGAGCGCCCGCAGCGTACGCGACGTGGCCACCCTTCCGACAGCGTTCCTACGCCTCGGTTCCCGCCGGCAGCGCCGACGCGATCGTTCCTCCGCCGAGGACCCGGTCGCCCTCGTAGAAGACGCACACCTGCCCGGGCGTGACCGCGCGGGCGGGGGCCGAGAAGCGCACCTCGGCGCCGCCCTCGCGCGCCGTCACGCGTGCGGGGGTGCCCTCGTGGCGGTAGCGGATGCGCGCGGTGACCTCGTGCGGGCCGCCGTCGGAGAGGGCCCCGTCGAGCCAGGTCACGCCGGCCACGAGCGCGCCGGTCGACTCCACGTCGACGGCTGAACCGAGCCGGACCACGCCGCGCTCGGCGTCGATCGCGGCCACGAACGCCGGCTTGCCGAGCGCGACCCCGAGCCCCTTGCGCTGCCCGACGGTGAAGCGATGGACGCCGTCGTGGCGGCCGACCACGCGTCCCTCGCCGTCGACGATCGGACCGGGCCGCACCCGATCGCGCGCGCGGCGCTCGACGAACACCGCGTGATCGCCGGCCGTGAAGCAGAGGTCTTCGCTGTCCGGCTTGCCCGCGTTCGGTAGCCCGTGCGCGTGCGCGATGGCACGGACGGCAGGCTTGTCGAGCGCGCCGAGCGGCGTGGCGAGCATCGACAACGCGGTCGCGCCGATGCCGTGGAGGAAGTAGCTCTGGTCCTTGGCCCGATCGGTCCCGCGCAGCAGCGCCGGTCGGCCCGCCTCGTCGTCGAACGCGCCGGTGCGGGCGTAGTGGCCGGTGGCGAACCCGACGGCGCCGAGCCGGCGCGCGAGCTCGACGAACGCTCCGATCTTCACGTCGCGGTTGCACGCGACGCACGGCGAAGGGGTCGTGCCGCCGAGGTACGCGTCGACGAACGGATCGACGACGCCCTGCGCGAAGGCCTGCTGTCGGTCGAAGGTGAAGAACGGGAGGCCGAGCCGACCGGCGGTGCGCCGCGCGTCCTCGATGTCCTCCGGCGCGCAGCACCGGGAGGGCGCGGCCGAGCCCTCGTCGGGCTCCCACAGGTGCAGCGTGACGCCGATGACGTCGAAGCCGCGATCGCGCAGCAGCAACGCGGCCACCGACGAGTCCACGCCGCCGCTCAGCCCGACCAGGATGCGGGCGCGCGCGGGGAACAGATCGAGGCGGTCTACGAACGGCACGCGCGGTGTCTTGGCCGCTCGGCGCCCATTCGGCAAGCGCACAGTGCCGTCGCTCGGCGGCGCCGCAGGCGACGACACGGGCGGAAGGAGAATCAGTCGGCCGACTTCTTCTTCTTCGGCTTGGGCGAGTCGTCGGCCTCTTCCTTCTTCTCGGCCGGTTCGGCGGCGCCCTCTTCGCCCTCGGGCTTGGTCGTCGTGACCTTCTTCGGGGCCTTGGTGCCCGGCGGCTCCTCCGTGGGGAGGACGTCGCCCGCCCAGACGACCTGGTTGAGCTCGCCGAGCTTCTCCTCGACGACCTGCTTCTCGCTCGGGGCGAGGGCGCCGGGGCTCTCGCGATCGATCTCGAGCGCGATGGCCAGCCAGTGGCGCGCGTCGGCCTTGAAGCCGATGCGGTAGTCGGTCATCCCGCGCAGGTAGCAGTAACGCGCGCGATCGCGCGTGCTGAGCGACGACCAGTCCTCTTCGAGGGCGCGCAGCGTCGCGAGCGACTTCTCGTGCTCGTCGTGCGTGAAGTGTTCCTCGGCGCGCTGCAGCTCCTGCTCGTAGGTGGCGCAGCCGGCGAGCGGCACGGCGGCGATCGCGAGCGTGATCACGGCAGCGGCGATGGAGCGCGGGGCGCGGGGCATCTCCCCACGTATACCAGAGCCCGCGCGGTGACCGCTAGGACGGCCGTGGCCTCACGGCTCGGTCGGGACGAGCTCGATCGGATCGGTCGGCGCGGTGGTGAGCCTGCCGTTGCTGACGAAGAAGAGCAGGTTCGGGTACGGCTGGCCGCGCAGGCGCATGGAGATGGCGATGGGAGCGCCGGGATCGACGCGGAAGGTCGCCGATTCGAGCGTCGTCGTGGTCGTGCTGCGGATGCGGAAGCTCTGCTTCGCGCCGTCCATCTCGACGAGGGTCGAGGGGCTCGTCTCCAGGTCGAAGAAGCCTTCGCTGGTGCCGACGGAGATCTCGAACGGGCAGTTGCTGCCTGGAGAGAGCTTGGTGTCGCACGTCCACGCGAGCGACCATTGGCCGCCGGCGGCGTAGGTGACGAACAGACCGGCGCCTTCGCCGGGCGCGGCGTGCAGCGTACGACCGGTGTCGATCGGGATGCGCGGCTGCTCGGGCGTGGGCTGTGGGTTGGCAGGCGTGGTGGTGTCGGACGGCGAGACGTGCCGACGAGGCGCGGGTTCGACCCAGCAGCCGGCGGCGGCGAACGCGCCCACCGCGACGAGCGCGAGAAGCGAAGCGTGGTGCAGGTTCATCGAGGACCTCACTTGCTCACTTGATGGGCACGGGCTTGACGAAGCCGCCGCCGCCGCCACCGGGCTTCGGACCGCCGAAGCCGCCGCCGCCGCCGCCGAAGCCACCGCCACCGCCGAAGCCGCCGCCCCCTCCGCCGAAAGAAGGCGGAGGCGAGTAGGGCTTGGGGGCCGGGGCGTAGCCGCCGCCGCCGCCGAAGCCGCCGCCGCCGAAGCCGCCGCCGCCATACGAAGGCGGAGGCGAGTAGGGCTTCGGTGCGGGCGCGTAGCCGCCGCCGCCGTAAGGACCTGGCGAGTACGGCTTGGGCGCCGCGCCGTAGGACGGAGGCGAGTACGCCGGCGGGGGCTTGTACGTGGGCGGCGGCGAGTAGGCGGGAGGCTGCCCGTACGAAGGCGGAGGCGTGAAGGGCTTCGGGCCGCCGGGCGTGGTGTTCCACTTGGGCGCGGCGGCGACCGGCGCGTCGGGCGCCTTCGACGGAGGGGCGTAGCCGCCGCCGGGCAGCGTGACCGACTTGCCGCCCGGTGCGGGCGCGGGCGCGTAGCCGGCGCCCGGCTTCGTGTACGTCGGCGCGGAGGCGCCGGGGCCCTTGGCGACGCCGCCCGGCGCGGCCTTGTCGACAGGGGAGATCTTCGACGAGGGCGCGGGCGCCCACGCGATCGTCTCGGGGCGGCCCTTGGTCGGCACCGGGATGCTGGCCTTCGCGATCTGCGCGGGCTCGATGCCGACCGCCTTCGGATCGGGCCCGACGAAGGGCTTGGCGCCGACGTAGGGACCGCCGCCGCCCCCCCCGGAAGAGGGAGGCGTGTAGGGCTGCGTGCCGGCGACGAGGCTCGGACCCGCCGAGGGCGCCACCACCACGGTCGACGGGTACGGGTGGAAGAAGTGACCCGACGAGACGAACACGTAGGGCACCGGGTACGGGTTGATCCACACCGCGACGCCGCCGCGCCAGCAGTGACGCGGATACATGGGGCCCCAGCCGACGTAGCCGCTGCCGTAGCGCCAATCGACCCACGCCGGGGAGTAACGAGCGCCCGGGATCCACGCCCAGCCGCGGCCTTCGACCCAGACCCAGCGGCCGTAGTGGAAGGTGGCCCAGCCCCACTGGAAGTCGCTGGCCCAGTAGTAGCCCTCGGTCGTGTAGGACCAGTGACCGTGCGTGAGGTACGGCGAGAAGCTCGAGCCGACGACCGACGGGTAGGGGACCCACACGACGCCGTAGACCGGATCTTCGACCCAGGTGCCGTACGGCGAGAGGACCGGCTGGAACGTGGCCAGCGCGCTCGGATCGGTGTCGTCGACGTTGTCGTAATACGTGGCGCCGACCGTCGTGGTCGCGGGCTGCGCCGCGGGCGCCGGCGTGGCGGTGCTGCGGCCGGGGTACTCGTCTTCCCACGCAGAGCGCGGGTACTCCGGCTCCCGGTCCCAGTCGCTGGTGCAGGCGACTGGTGACGCGAGGAGCGCTGCCAGGAGGAGACGTGCTGCCGAGCGGGTGAGAGGGTGGAGGTCCACGGGAGTACCTGAATCGTAGCAAGCGCCGCACCGTCCGTCCGGCCCTCGGTTTCCCCGGGATCTCGCGTCGTTTTGCGGGCGTCCCCCCACGACGGTCACAGGGGGGTGCGGCATTTCGTCCGCCGGGGGTCAGGCTGCGCCTCGCGCCTTCTTGCTGGTTGCTGCTGGCCCGGGCCGCACCCGTGCTAGGGGACGGTTCGTGGCCACCCGCGACGCTTCACGCGCGTCCCGCGCGACGGTTCGGCGAGCCGATCCAGCTCGCGACAGGCCGCGTTGGCCGTTGCTCGGCGCGATCGCGGTGGTCGCCGCGACGGCGGGCGTGCTCTGGCCGCGGGCGTGCGGCCTGCGGTTCGCCGACGCCCCCGACGAAGGAGGGGGGGCGGGAGCGCAAGCGAGCGCGGTGCCCAGCGGCGAGGTGACGCCGCCCGCCGAGAGCGCGAGCGTCGTCGCGCCCGCCGACGCAGGACCTGCGCCGAGCGCGACCGTCACCGCCGAGCCGCCCTCCCTCGGCACGATCGTCGTCGGGCGCTCGACGCTCATGCACTGCCAGGATCCGCCAGCCGCCGAGCTCAAGCCGTCGAAGTGCGGCGAGCACGGCCTCGATCCGTTGCTGGTCCCGCGTCTCGAGGCCCTCGCTTCGTGTCCGGCGGTGGCGGGCGTCAGCGGCAAGCTGGCGCTCTCGCTCGATCTCGATTTCAAGAAGCAGGCGCTGAGGGTCCTCGCCGGCAAGGGATCGTCCACGCAGCGCAACGGTCGGCGCGACGACAAGGCGATCGAGCCGCTGCTGCAGTGCCTGCGTGCCTCCCTCAAGGAGATGCTCGCCGCGCCCGGTACGACCGCGCCGGCGCACGCGCGCTGGGTGCTCGCGTACCCGGTGACGATCACCGCGCACGCAGGTACGACGGCGCCGGCGACCGTCGAGAAGGAGAAGGCCGCGGCCGGCGTGGCGACGGTGCAGGTCGACACCGCGATCGTGCGCGACGCGCCGAACACGAACGGTCAGCCGATCGGTCGGCTCTCGCGCGGCACGAAGGTCACCGTCATCGGCACCGCCGGCAGCTGGTATCACGTGAAGTTCGGCGAGAACGACGCGCAAGAAGGCTGGATCTTCCGAACGAACATCGGCCGCTGACACGAGTCGTCGGTCGTCGGTCGTCGGTCGTCAGTCGTCAGAGTCGTCAGTCGTCAGTCGTCAGTCGTCAGTCGTCAGTCGTCAGGGAGTTCGAATCTCTCGTCGAGCTTGGTCGAAGGTCGAGAAGTCGAAGGTCGAACCAGGGGCGGAGCCCCTGGAACCCCGTGGAAATAGGCTCTCGATTCGACCTTCGACCTCGGAAACCTGCCGGTCCGATTGCTTCACGCGCTCCCAGTCGTCCGTCGTCAGTCGGCCACGAGGCAGGGTTTCAGAGCGACCTCACTCGCGAAACCGAGCGCGCCGACGTCCGGCAGGAGCGAGCCGTTCGGCAAGGGCGGCTTCGACCTTCGATGCCCGTCCGTCGGTACGTCGTCGACGCGTGCCGAGCGCTCGCGGCGTCTCTCGGGCTGACGACTGACGACTGACGACTACAGAAACAGCGACGCCATGCCCTCGCTGTTCTTCAGCGGGGCGTCGCGCTTCGTGAGGAGCTCGCAGCCGTCGCGCGTCACCAGCACCGTGTGCTCGAACTGCGCGGAGAGCGAGCCGTCGCGCGTGATGGCCGTCCAGTCGTCGTCGAGGATCTCGACCTCGTAGCCGCCGATGTTGATCATCGGCTCGATGGTGAAGATCATCCCGGCCCGCAGCCGCAGCCCGGTGCCGCGCTTGCCGACGTGGCTGACCTTCGGCTCGTCGTGGAACTTCTTGCCGATGCCGTGGCCGACGAAGGCGCGGACCACGCTGCAACCGTTCGACTCGGCGTACTCCTGGATGGCCGCGCCGATGTCGCCGAGGCGCGCGCCCTCGCGGACCTCGGCGACGCCGAGGTCGAGGCACTTGCGCGCGACCTCGGTGACCTTGATCGCGTCGGGCGACGGCTTGCCGATGTAGAACGTGGCGGACGTGTCGCCGTGGTAGCCCCTGTAGATGGTGGTGACATCGACGTTGATGATGTCGCCGTCGCGCAGGACCTGCTTGGGCGTGGGGATGCCGTGGCAGACGACCTCGTTGACCGAGGTGCACACGCTCTTCGGGTACCCATGGTAGTTGAGCGGCGCGCACTTGGCGCCGCGGCGGAGCGTGTCCTCGACGACGATGCGGTCGAGGTCCTCCGTCGTCATGCCGGCGCGGATCTTCTCACCGACGAGGATCAGCGTCTCGGCGGCCATACGGCCGACGACGCGCATGTGCTCGATGTCTTGCGGCGAGGCGATGTTGACCGAACCCACTCACCGTACATGGGCGTGCACGACCGTCGCGTCAACCGCGCTTTCGCGGCGCGTCAGTCGAACTGGCTCTTCGCCTTGTGCAGGCCGACGGCTTCGAGCATCTCTTTCGTCGGCGGAGACAGGTGGAAGTGGGTGATCGCTTCGCCGTCTTCCGACACGTAGCGGCGGTAGAACACGACCAGGCGTCGCCCGATGAGCCGCGCGTCGAGCGCCCGCACCGTGCCGAAAGCCGGGCCGTTCGGCGCGATCTCGAGCTCGAGGGTCGCGCCGGGCGCCTTGCCGGCGAGCGTCTCGGTGACGCTCAACTCCACGCGGAACCGCTTCCGCTTGTCGCTGAGCGGCTCGGCGGAGACGGCGATCACCTTCGCGACGACGACCCCGTCGGACGCCTCGATGCGCTGCGGGACCAGCTCTTCGCTCGCCTCGTCGCGCGCCGGCGCGGCGTCGCCGAGCGGAACCGCGCCGACGTCGATGCCGTCGTCGAGCAGCTTCGCCTCGTCGCCCGCCCAGGACGCGATCGGTCGTGTCGGGCCCTGCGGTCCCTTGGGGGACGGCGTGCAGCCGGCGGCCGCTGCGATTGCGAGGGTTGCGGCGATGACGAGCTGGGTGATCGGGCGCGAGCGCAAGGGGACCTCTCGGACGGGAGCTTCGCCGAGGATTCGGGCGGAAGGCGAGGCCTATGGTAGATACCATGCACGATGACGCGGCACGACCGATGGTCTCGATGGGCAGCGGTCGCCCTGGTCGCGGTCGCTGCCGGGTGCGGCGGCGCGCAGACGGGCGCCCAGTACGACGTGTTGCGTCCGCCGGACGAACGGACGGCCACGACGTGGATCGTGAAGGCCTTCCGACGAGAGAAGCTCGCCGTCGAATCCGGCCGGAAGATCCAGATCGGCGCGAACGCGAGCGTCGTCGCCGACGTCTCCGCGTCCGACAAACCGTGGTCGGTCGTGTGGCTCCGCGCCGACGAGCAGCAGGAGCTCAAGGGCAAGCTGCCGAAGCCTCCTCCCGGCGTCGCCGACGGCGCGCTGTGGGTGCACCGCGGCGTCGGCGACGACGCCGACGAGCGCATGCTCATCCTCCTCGAGCAGAACTACGAGTACGACCCCGATCCGCGCGGCGACAAGGGCGTCGTGCGTTCGGTCCAGGAGGTCGAGGCGCGCACCGTGCGCGACGTCACCGACTTCCTCGTGCGCGCGAAGGCGGGGGAGATCGAATGAGCGCGCACGTCGCGCCCGATGCGGAGCGCGGCACCGATCCGCGCTCGATCCACACCGCCCTCACCGTGGGGCCCATCCTGACGTGCGTCGGCATCGCGTGGACGGCGATGGCGCCCTCCACGATGTCGAGCGCGGCGGTGCTCGTCGGGTTCGCCACGGCGATCTGGGGCACGCACAAATTCGGCCGCCAGGGCGCCGAGGGCGCCGTCGAGTTCGACTGAGTCGTCAGTCGTCAGTCGTCAGCCGTCCGTGACGCTTCGCCGGCTGCGCAGGCCCGGTCGAAGGTGTCGAAGGTCGAAGGTCGAAGGAAGCCCGAGACATCCGGGGCCCTTCGACGTTCGACCTTCGAGAGGCCGGCCGAGCGCAGGCCGATGTCCCCCCGACGACTGCGCCCTCGAACGCGCGATCCCCGGGCCTCTCGCGGAGCGTCTCGGCTGACGACTGACGACTGACGACTGACGACTCCGTCTCAGCGGCGCCCCTTGAAGCCCATCATCTGCTGGACGACCGACTCGCTCTCCTCGGCGACGGCCTCCTGCTCGCGCGCGCGCTCGGCGCAGTCCTCGCAGAGCTTCTTGCTCTTGCCGGAGACCTTCGTCGTGACCAGCGCGTCGACCTCTTCGCCACATCCTTTGCAGACCGGCATGGGCCCGATGGTAGCGGAGTTCAGGAGCTCCCGTGCTTGCGCAGGACGCGGCGGAAGTTCGAGCGGTCCAGGCCGGCGAGCCGGGCGGCCTCGCTGACGTTGCCGTTCGAGCGCTCGAGCAGGTGCTGCGCGTACGCGCGATCGAAGTCGCGGATGATGCGGCGCTTCGCCTCCGCGTAGGGGACGTCGCCGAGCACGCGTGCGACGACGTCGATCGCGTCGCCCACGCCGACGACCGCGCCGGCGGCCCCGTTCGCGCGGCCGGTTCCGACCACGTCGACCGGCAGATCGTCGGGCATGAGATCGTCGCCGCGCGCGAGGACCACCGCGCGCTCGATGGCGTTCTCCAGCTGCCGCACGTTGCCCGGCCAGCCGTACGCGGTCAGCGCGGCGAGGCTCTCGGCGCCGAGCCGCCGCACCTCCTTGCCGGACTTTCGCGCGAACTTCCGGAGGAAGTGCTGCGCGAGCAGCGGGATGTCGTCGCGCCGATCGCGCAGCGGCGGCAGCTCGATGGCGATGACGTTCAAGCGGTAGAAGAGATCCTCCCGGAAGCGCCCCGCGTCGATCTTCTGCGCGAGATCGACGTTCGTCGCCGCGATCACGCGCACGTCGACGGTGCGCACGTCGTTGGCGCCCACGCGCTTGATCTCCCCCTCCTGCAGCGCGCGCAGCAGCTTCACCTGCGCGGCCAGCGAGAGATCGCCGACCTCATCGAGGAAGAGGGTGCCCTTGTCTGCGATCTCGAAGAGGCCGGCGCGCGAGGTGTTCGCGCTGGTGAACGCGCCCTTCACGTGGCCGAAGAGCTCGCTCTCGATGAGCGTGTCGGGGATGGAGGAGCAGTTGACCGCGACGAACTGCCGCGTCGCGCGCGCGCTCCGGCGGTGGATCGCGCGGGCGACCAGCTCTTTGCCGGTGCCGCTCTCGCCGAGGATGAGCACCGTCGACGAGGCCGACGCGACGCCCTCGACGAGGCGGAAGATCCTGCGCATCGCCGCGCTCTGCCCGATGATCTCGGCGCCGAGCCCGCCGGGGGAGCCGCGGTCGAGCTGCTCCTCCAGGCTGCGGGTCTTGGCGATGAGGCGGCGCCGCTCGGCGGCTTTGGCGACGGTGATCGCCACCGCGTCGAACGAGGGGAACGGCTTCGTGAGGAAGTCGTAGGCGCCGGCGCGCACCGCGGCGACCGCGTCCTCGACGCGCGAGTAGGCGGTCATGATCACGCACTCGACGTCGGGCCGCAGCGCCTTGGCCTCGCGGAGCACATCCATGCCGGAGACGCCCGGCATCATGAGGTCGATGAGCATCACGTCCGGATCGTTCGCCCGCACGTGCTCGAGCGCGCTCTGGCCGTCCTCGCACTGGGTGACCTCGAACCCGCGCTGCGCGAGGGTGCGCGCGATGGTGCGGCGGAGCGTCGGCTCGTCGTCGACCACGACGACGCGGGCGGCCGCCGAGGCGGTCGCGTCGCTGCCGCGTGCTCCTGCTTCTTCGGTCGGTCGCGCCACTACTCTCCCCGGTTGCCGCGGCGCCCGTCGAGCGAGGTCACGTTCGCCGGCGGCTTCGCCTCCGCCGGCGGCTCGATGCGCCGGGCCGCGATGATCCCCGAGTTCGACGGGGGCTTCGGCGCGGGCGTCGCCGGCGCGCCCTGCGTGTTCGGCGAGTAGATGTAGCCCTGGTGCTGGAAGACGCAGATGCGATCGCCGCCGTCGCGCTTGCTCCGCAAGAGCGACGCCTCGGCGGCCCGCAGCAGCTGATCCTTCGAGCGGACGTCGCGGCTCGGGAACAGCGACACGCCGATGGAGACGGTGATGCGCGCCGCCGTCGGCGGGGCGGAGCCGGACCGGCCGACCGGGCGGCCCCGCGTGTCGATCGACCAGCTGAGCGCGCGCACGTCGCGCCAGACGCGATCGGCAGCGGCCAGCGCGCCGGCGAAGTGCGTCGAGGGGAGGATGACCAGGAACTCGTCGCCGCCGTAGCGCGCGACGACGTCGATCTCGCGCACGGCGGCGCGCACGGCGCGCGCGGTGTCGCGGATGATCGCGTCGCCGACGGCGCGACCGTGCGAGTCGTTCCACTGCTTGAGGCCGTCGACGTCGATGAGCAGGCACGCGAGCGGATCGTGGTAGCGCTCGCTGCGCTTGAACTCCTCGCCGAGGCGCACGGTGAGGTGGCGGAAATTGAACAGCCCCGTCGCTTCGTCGTGCGTGGAGAGCTCGTCGAGCCGCGCCTTCGCCGCCGCGACCTGGTCGTTCAGCCGCTTGATGCGCAGCATGGCCGCCACGCGCGACAGGAGCTCGCGCTCGTCGACCGGCTTGCAGACGTAGTCGTCGGCGCCGACCCGCAGGCCCTCGACGCGGCTGCTCGTGTCGGTGCGCATCGTGAGCAGCACGACCGGGAGGAACCCGGCGCCCGGCAGCGACTTGACGATGCGGCACGCCTCGAGCCCGTTGATGCGGGGCATCAGCACGTCGAGCAGCGCGAGGTCGATGCCGCCGCGCCCGGCGCGCTCGATGGCGGCCTCGCCGTCGGCGACGATCTCCACGTCGTGCCCGGCGCGACGGAGCATCTCGGCCACGAAATCGCACGTCAGCCGGTCGTCGTCGGCGAGCAGAATGCGCCCGCGCGAGGCCTCGGCCTCGCCGCCTTGACCGGCAGCTAGCGTGGGGGGGTCGTCCAAGCGGATGATCCTCGGAGCCCAGCGTGCCCCCCCTGCGGGATTCCGGCAAGCGAATGGCAGGCCCGACATGATCTCGCGGCCGTCGTCGTGCTACTCCGACACGCCGAGACCATGCCCTGGCTGCCGCCCCCTTCGCACCGCGCCGCTGCCGCCGACGAGGCCGAGTCCCGCGCGTACGGTCCGGACGGTACGAGGCTCTTCGTCCGCCGGCGGCCAGCCGCAGAAGGGGTCGATGGCCCGACGGTGATCCTCTCCGACGGCATCGTCTGCGATGGCTTCATCTGGAAGTACCTGTGGGATTGACCTCCCGCTGGCCGGGCCGGTCGCCCACTGGCACTACCGCGGCCATGGCCGCAGCGCGGCGCCGGCCGACCCCGACCGTATCCAGGTGGTCGATTTCGCGGCCGATCTCGACGCCGTGCGCCGGCACCTCGGCGATCCGTCCCCGGTCGTGTTGATCGGCCACTCCTTCGGCGTGCAGGTGGTGCTCGAGGCCTACCGCCGGCGGCCCGAGGGCATCGGCGGGCTGGTGCTCTGCTGCGGCGCGCCGGGCAAGGTCACCGAGACCTTCAAGGGCACCAACGTGCTCGCGCAGGTGCTGCCGAAGCTGATCGCGTGGGTCGGCTCGCACCCCGACGTCGTGCGCGCGCTCTGGTCGCGCATGCCGCCCGATCTGTCGGTGAAGCTCGCGTACCTCATGCGCGAGGTCGACGTCGAGAACATGCGCCCCGAGGACCTGAAGCCGTACGTGGAGCACATCGCGTCGATCGATCCGGGGTTCTTCTTTCGCGCGCTGCAAGCGGCCGGCGAGCACAGCGCCGAGGACCTCCTGCCGAAGATCGCCGTCCCGGTGCTGGTCGTCGCGGCCGAGCGCGACACGTTCACGCCGCCCGATCTGGCCCGGCGCATGGCCGAGGCCATCCCGAACGGCGAGCTGCTCGTCCTGCAGAACGGCAGCCACGCGGCGCTCATCGAGCAGCCCGATGTGGTCCGCGTCAAGATCGCGCAGTTCATCCGCGAGCGGGTGATGGCGGCGCCCCGCGCGCTCCGCGAGCACGGCTGATCGCGGGCGCCGCCGGCTCATGGCGCGATGACGTTCGGCAGGCCCGGCGTCGCGCGCCCCGCGGCGTCCCACCCGAACGCGTCCGGCGCGTCGTCGGGACGATCGGGCGACCGCCTTCCGCGCGCCACCGTGCGCGTCGAGGTCGTCGGAGGGAAACGTGACAGCACCGTCCCGTCGGGCTCGACGATCGCGACGCCGGAGGTCAGCGACAGCTTCTCGACGAAGAACCGCAGCGGCCCGCGCGGCGGCGCGATCTCCCCGCCGAGGCCGTCGACCCAGGCGTCGGGCGTGATCAGGGCGAAGCCGCCCGCGGGGAGGGTGCCGTCCACGAGCTCCCACTCGGCGTCGCCGTCCGAGACGACGAGACCCGCGAGGTCCACCTCGCCGTCGCCGTCGTTCACCAGCTCGATGAACCGCTGCGACGCGGCGCCCGAAGGCGGGCGCACGAGGATCTCGTTCACCACCACGTGCCGACGCGCCGCGCGCGAGGTGAGCGTACGCGCGACCCGGCGCTCGCCGGACGCGTCGCGCACCGACAGATCGAGGCGCACGGGCGACGACGGCGCGAGGCCTCGCACCAGAAACCGCGCGCCGGTCGACAGCGGCGCGACGATCGGCCGCTCCGCGATCGTCCCGAGCAGCAGCCGGGGCGTGTCGACGCCGCCGTACACGACGAGCCGGTCGTCCTCCACGCGCACGCAGAGGACGTCGATCGCGACGCTGCCGGCGGGGCAGGGCGGCTCGGGCCGTCGCGGCGTCCGCGGTTCGGACGTGACCGGCGACGGATCGAGCGCGAGCCGGCCTCCCGCGACGACGGGCGGGAACAGCGCCGCGATCGGCGGCGTCTCCGCGATCGCGTCGAAGCACGGCACGCCGGGCAGCCGGCGCACCCGCGCGCGCTTCGCATCGGGCGCGAGCTCGAGGAACGGTTCGAGCTCGCGCGGCAGCTCGCTCGCGCAGAAGGTCACCACGTCGTGCGACGCCCACAGTCGCTTCGCGATCTCGGGTCCGTCGTCGGCGACGTCGAGAGCGACGGTGAGCGGCGGGCGCTTCTGCGGCAACACGACCAGAGTGGAGCGCCCCGCCGGCAACGGACGGGACGGCTGGACGTGCAGAACGTCGGCATCGCCCGGCGCGGCAGCGCGCGCGATCCAGGTGACGACGGGGACCTCGCGCGCGCGCAGCGCGGCCGTCACCCGGTTCTTCGCCAGCGCGGCCACGTCGGCCTCGTCGGCGCCGCCGGCGACGAGCACCACCCGATCGAGCATCCCGGTGTCGAGGGGCGCCGCGGTCGAGAAGGCGAGCGTCACCCGCACGACCGGCGCCGTTCGACCGTCCTGCCGCGGCGGCGACAGCGCGGTGCTCGCGATGGAGAGGGGCGCGACGCCGGGCGACGGCGGAATGCCGGGATCGGTGCACGCGACGACGGCGGCGGCGAGGAGCACGAGCTTCGGGCGCATGCCGCCGGTCGTCACGACCCGGAGCCCGGTTGCGTGCGCGTCGATCTGCGCTGCGGCGTCGCGGCAAGGTCGCTTGCGTAGAGTCATCGGGAACCGCTGGCGGCCCGATTCATGCGTCCCTTTCAGCCCGCGCGGACCTACACTGGCGGCCCGCCAACCTTGCGCGGGCGTGAATCGCCCCACGTCTCGCGCGTCTGTCCCTTTCGATCCTCCCTTGGGAGAGCACCCCCATGCGCCGAACCCCCCTCCTCGCTCCACTCGCGCTTGCCGCCCTGCTCGTGACCCCGGCCGCCCCCGCCGCGCCCGAAGAGGCGGCCGCCGGGGCAGGCGCCGATTGCGTCATCAAAGGCAAGGGCGTGCTCGAGAAAGGGGTGTTCATCTACTCGGCGAGGGAGGGCGGCACCCCGATCGCCGGCTTCGCCACGCAGGAGGTCACGCTCGAGGTCTCCGACGTCCCCGCCGATCCGACGGCGAGTCGCGCGAAGGTGAAGACCGGCAAGGGCGGCGGTTCGGTGCGCATCGAGGGATGGCTCGACGCCACCAAGATCCCGATCTCGGCGCGGACCGACATCGCGCTCGCGCCGACGCACGTGTGGATCGGGCGCGGCGAGCAGCTGAAGCTCAAGGGCGCCTCGCCCGGCAAGCTGCAGGTCGAAGCGACCATCAGCGCCACGCAACAGAAGCTCAAGACCAAGGCGGCGTGCAACGAGGTGACCGTCGGCCGCCTGAAGGTCGACGAGTTCCAGATCCCCGCCGGCTCGAAGAAGTACGTGCTGAAGAAGACCTCGGTCGAGCTGCTCGACGAGCCCAAGGGCGACGTGGTCTTCACGCTCGAGGTGCCCGTCGCCGAGGGCGGCGTGCTCCTGTACTCGAGCGAGAACAAGGCCGGCTACACGCGCGTGCAGCACGGCGGCTCGCTCGTGATCGACGCGTGGGCGAAGACCGCCGATCTCAAGCCGTTCCCCAAGGGCGAGATGCTCGACGCGCTCGCCGCCTCGAACATGGTCTCGATCTCGCCGGCGAAGCTGAAGGTCGAGGGCAGCACCAAAGAGGTGAAGGTCACCAAGGACGTCGCGCTGCGCCTGTCGGCGAACGAGGCGGTGAAGCCGATCGGCGTCGCCGAGGACGGCGCGGAGCTGATCGTGATCGACACGGTCGGCGAGTGGTCGCGCGTGTTCCCCAAGGGCCTCGAGATCATCCCGCCCGACGGCAAGGACTTCTGGGTGAAGGCGAAGGACCTGCCGTAGAGAGTCGTCAGTCGTCAGTCGTCAGTCGTCAGTCGTCAGTCGTCAGTCGTCAGTCGTCAGTCGTCAGTCGTCAGTCGGTCTAGAGTCTAGAGTCTAGAGTCGAGAGTCTGTGGCTGCGCTCGATCGGGCGTGCGCGCGTGCCCGTGCCCGTGCCCCTGCGCGTGCCCGTGCCCGTGCCCTGCGCGTGCCCGTGC
>JACPFM010000105.1 GCA_016182965.1 Deltaproteobacteria bacterium
CTCGACTCCTCGCAAGAGACGTCTCGTGCGGCACGACCGCGGCAATCGCCCGACCGAGATCCGCAGCGCGGGTCAACCGCTATCATCTCGGCTCTCTCGGTCAACCGGCATTTCGCGTTCGCCGAATGAGACACGCGAGAGTCGCGACGCGCGCATCAGGCAAGTACGTGTTTTCCGAGAGACTTGACGCGATTCTCTGCAGGCCTCGATGCCGCGGGGGCCGCGGGACGATGCGACCGACAACGTCGCAGGCTTCCGGGCCCATGTAAGCCGAGGGCGTGGACGACTTCGGCGTCGGTTGGCCTCCGGCGCCCGCGACGTGCGCGGCGAGCCGCGACGCTCGTCGCCGCCGTGACCGACGACGCGCTGCCCGAAGGCGGCACCCTGACGACCGAGTGGTGGCAGGCGAGCGGCCCGGCACCCGCGGCGGTGGCGGCAACATCGCGGCCTTCGCGGCGCTCGCTGAGGACACATTCCGGGTCTACGCCTTCGACGGGCAGTACGTGTCGAGCGCTCTCGCTGCGGTCTCCGTCGTCGCTCCGGAGCCGGTGAACGCGGCGCCCGCTGTCGACGCGGTCTCGCGCAGCCGATCGCGGGCTCCTTCGGGGGCTCGCGCGAGTTGGAGCTCCCTGGGCTATCTCGAGGTCGACCCGTGCGCGGCGGCTCCTTGGCCGACTGACGACTGACGACTGACGACTACTTCTCGACGATCCACGCCGCCGTGACGCGCCCGGAGACCGCGCGATCGCAGCCCTCGACCGCGTGCAGGGTGCGGATCTCGACGCCCGGCCCCGTCTCGCGGCACGACTCGGCGCTCGCGCGCTCGCCGTTCTGACACGTCAGCTCGGCGTGGAAGCACACGGTCAGCGGGCGATCGCCCTCGTGACTGATCGAGCACGCCACGCCGCCGCCCGGCGTCGCCTCACAGCGCACGCGCCCCCCGACGCCGTCGCCGCCCCCCTTCGGCGCGAACACGATCGACGCATCGACCGCCGGTCCCTTCGGTGCCGTGGTCGACGCGCACGCGCAGAGGAGCGACACGAGCGCAAAGGCGAGGCACGTCACGCGAGGTGCGAGGTCTCTCATCGGCTGAACGGAGCGTAGCGCAGCGCGTTGTCGTCGCGGTCACTCGACGGCGAACGGCGGAGGGAACCTCTTGCGGACGCCCTCGCGACCGAGGAGCGCGAACGCGAGCGCGAACAGCACCGCGCGCCCGGCTAGCACCAGCGTCAAGCGCGTGTTCTCGTCACGGAGCATGAGGTCGGCTCGAAAGGCGTGACGACCTCGCACGAGGAGCACGAGCACGATGGCCGCGATCGCCGCGATGCTCCACGCGCGCAGCTTTCGCCACGTACCGTGGCTCGTGCGCACCAGCGCCGCGATCGCGAGACCGGCCTCGGCGGCCGAGACGATCAGCAGCCCACGATGATCGTGATCGAGCGACGCGAGCCAGCCGAACGAGCCAGCCGAGGACACGAGGATTGCGGCGATGGCGAACAGCTCCCCCGGCTTCGACATGGCCAAGAGCATAGGCAGCTCCCGCCCAGCTCGACAGTGGTGTCGTGGTCCGAGCGTGGACCGGGATGACACGCCGACGTGACGGTGCGTTCACGCAGGCGCGGCCGGATCGGGCCCATCTCCGCACCGGCAGCGGATCGTTGCAGGCGCGACGGCGTCCTTGAATCGCGCACGCGCGATGCACGTCTGCCGGACATGGCCTTCGACGCGGAGCGCGCCACCCCTGCGGAAGAGCCGATCCCGCTCCGCACGCGGCGCAACGGCTGGTCGCCTCCGCCTCCGCCGGTGCCGAGCGGCCGCAGCCGCGTCGCGCTCGCGGCGTTCGGTCTGTTCTGGGTGACCATCGGCGTCGTGTCCGCGGCGTACCTGATCGAGCACCGCGACGGGCGCGCCTCGATGGTGACGACGGAGCAAACGCCTCCGGAGCCCTGACGTCACGCCGTCACGCCGTTACGTGAGGCGCTCGAACCATCGCGCATCGAGCGAGTACGGCCCGGGGCCGCGGAGCACGCACGCGAGCATCACGACGAGGTACAGCGTCGCGAGCTCCCACTTCGCGATCGGATCGACGCGGTGGCGGTAGAGCGCGACGAGCATGGTGATCGCGGGGAACACCGCCGCCGGGCGGGCGAAGAGGCCGATCGCGACCAGCGCGCCGCCGAGGAACTCGCTCAGCCCGGCGCACCACGCGAAGAACGTCGGCGCAGGGAGACCGAGCGCGGCGACGGTCTTGACGAAGTCCGGCATCTTGCCGCCGAAGACCTTCGCCCAGCCGTGAAAGCCTGCGAGCGACAGGCCGAAGGCGACGCGGATGCCGGTCCACGCGAGCTCCGCGTTGCGGTGCGCCTTCGCGTCCACCGTCAGTAGCCCGTGCTGCCGTAGCCGCCGGAGCCGCGCTTGGTGTCGTCGAGCGCCTCGACCAGCCGGAGCTCGGCGCGCGCGTGGCGCGAGACGACCAGCTGCGCGATGCGCTCGCCGGGCATCACGTCGGCGCAGTCGGTGCTGAAGTTCACGAGGAGCACCTTGATCTCGCCGCGATAGTCCGCGTCGACGGTGCCCGGCGTGTTCAGGATGGTCAGACCACGGCTCCTCGAAGCCGGGGGGCAGCGCGATGGCGATGCCCGTCGGCACGAGCACCCGCGCGAGCGGCGCGATCGTGAGCGGGCCCTCGATGGCCGCGACCAGGTCCATGCCGGCCGCGAGGGGCGTGTGGTAGGTCGGCAGCGGCACACGGATGGGCCCGACGCGGCGGACGTTCACGACGACGCGGTCGTCGTTGGGCGGCGAGGTCGTCGGGAGCGGCGGCGGCAACGAGCCCGGCCGCGCCTGCGTGCTCGGGCCGCGCGGCAGGAGCGGCGACGACGCGGGCGGCGGCGTGGCCATGCCCGACTCGGTGCCGAGCTTGGGCGCGATGCGCGCGGTCGTGTCGTCGGGGGCCGGATCGATGTCCATGGTCTCGTCGGCGAGCGGCCGGGACCCCTCGAAATCAGGCGTGATCGGCGGGGGCTCGCGGGCGGCGCGCATGGCGCCCTCGCTCGGCCGTGACGGAGCCTTGCTCATCGGACGCGGCGGCTTCGGCGGGACGCTGGCCACCCGTTCGTGCTACGTCGACCGCGCCCCGGCCGAAAGGGCGCACGAGCCGTTGACCAGGTTGCCCTTTCGTGCTTTCCTTCGCGCCCCCTTCGCGCAGCGTGTCGCGTGCGCAGGGCCGCTGATTTGGAGCCCGTCCGATGAACACCGCCCCGCAGATCCAGGCCCTCGAGGCCGCCCAGCTCCGCACTGACATCCCCGCCTTCCGCACCGGCGACTCGGTGCGCGTCCACTACAAGATCGTCGAAGGCGACAAGGAGCGCGTCCAGGTCTTCCAGGGCCTCGTGATCAAGCAGCACCGCGCCGGCGCGCGCAGCTCGTTCACGGTCCGCAAGGTCTCGTTCAGCGTCGGCGTCGAGCGCATCTTCCCGCTCTACTCGCCGCGCATCGAGAAGATCGAGATCGTCGGCAAGGGCATCGTCCGCCGCTCGCGTCTCTTCTACCTCCGCTCGCTCCAGGGCAAGGCCGCCCGCCTCCGCGACCAGAAAGACACCTGATCGGCCGACGCCCCGAGGCGTCGCCGCTCGCCACCTGACCTCCGCGCCTCTTCGAGGAGCGGGGGTCGCGGTGCTTTTGTCCACGCGCGTGGCGTGCACCCCGCTGCAACGCGTGCATCGCATCCCGAGGGGCTGCGCGCGGCCGCGAGCTTCACGCATGGCAGGTTCCTTGCTGCGGAGACCGCTCGGGAGGTGCGCCATGGACTGCACCCGCAAGCTCCTCGCTATGCTGGCGATCGGCGCGCTCGGAGCCGATGGCTGCGCCAGCGGCGGCCCCGATGACAGCGCAAGGCACGAGGCGGACTTCGAGATCCCGCTCGGGTGCGGGATCGGCGATCAAGCATGCCCGCAGGACGAGTACTGCCGTGTCGCGGTGGGTGCGTGCCGCGAAGCAGGTGCGCGCGGCACCTGCGCCGAGCGCCCGGCCATGTGCGCGATGATCCTCGCGCCGGTATGCGGTTGCGACGAGCAGACCTACCCGAACGCGTGCGAGGCTGCGCGCGCGGGCATGAACGTCTGGTTCTCGGGCGCCTGCGGTCCGTTCCTCTGCGGCGGCTCGACCGGCTCGAGCTGTCCGCAGACACATTACTGCTCGGCGTCGCCGTGCGGCGCGCTCGGCCTGTGCGTGCCCAAGCCGACGAGCTGCGACGGGCTCGCGCTCACGGTCTGCGGCTGCGACTTCCAGACGTACGAGAGCGCCTGCGTCGCGCACACCGCCGGCGTCGAGGTGGACTCCACCGGCAACTGCCCGGCGGTGCCGTGGGTGCCGTCCGCCGCGCCGGAACGCCTTCCGCCGCACTCGATGGTGCCGCAGGTCGATCTCGCGCCATGACGCGGCAACGGCACGCGGCGATGGCACTATGATGCGCCTTGAATGGCGCACGAAGGCCACGAGCATGACGAGCACGAGCACGAGCACGCTCCGACGCCCGCCGATCCGGCGAGCGCGGCGAGCTTCCTCGGTCTTCCGCCCTTCGCCTCGTGCCGTCGCGTGCTGCACGTCGATCCCATCGGGGGCGCCGCGGGCGACATGCTCGTCGCGGCCTTCCTCGATCTCGACGTGCCGATCGAGGTCGTCGAGCGCGCGGTCGCGGCCACCGGCCTGACCGGCTTCCGCCTCGAGGTCGGGCGGCGCGACAAGCACGCGATCGCCGCGCGCGCCTTCGAGGTCATCGTCGAGGGCGAGCCGCCGGCGCGCGACTACTCGGTCATCGCGCGCATGCTCGCCGAGGCGCCGCTCGACGAGCGGGTGCGCACCCTGGCCGCGCGCGCGTTCCTCCGGCTCGGCGAGGCCGAGGCGAAGATCCACCGGCAGCCGCTCTCGCGCGTGCACTTCCACGAGGTCGGCGGGGTCGACGCCATCGTCGACGTGGTCGGCGCCTCCGCCGCGCTCGCCTACGTCGAGGCCGCCGCGGGCGGCGAAGGCGCGCTCGGCGTGTCGATCGGGCCGCTGCCGGTCGGGGGCGGCACCGCGCGCGGCGCGCACGGCGCGATCCCCGTGCCGGCGCCCGCCGCGCTCGAGCTGCTCATCGGGCTCCCGGTGCGCGATCCTGGCTTCGCCGGCGGCGTCGGCGGCGAGCTCGTCACGCCAACGGGCGCGGCGCTGCTCCGCGCGTTCTCCGAGCTGTTGCCGGCGAGCCTCGGCCGCTGGCCCGCCTTCGTGCCGCAGCGCATCGGCTACGGCGCGGGCAAGAAGGACCTCGCGGACCGTCCCAACGTCGTGCGCCTGGTCGTCGGCGAGACGAGCGCCTTCTCGGGCGCGGGGGGCGCGGGGAGCGCATCGACCGCCTCGACCGGGGCCACGCACGTCGTCCTCGAGGCGAACGTCGACGACGCGACGGGCGAGGTCGCGGCGACCGCGATCGAGGCGCTCCTCGAGGCGGGCGCGCTCGACGCCTGGGCGCAGCCGATCACCATGAAGAAGGGCCGCCCGGCGGTGACGATCGCGGCGCTGTGCGACGTCGCGCGCGGCGAGCTGATCTCGCGCGCGCTGCTCGCCCACACGGGGTCGCTCGGTGTGCGGCGCAGCGAGGTCACGCGCGTCGAGCGCCCGCGCCGCTTCGTCGAGATCGTCACGGCGTACGGCGCGGTGCGGGTGAAGATCGCCGACGGCGACGGCCTGCCCATCGTGGTGCACCCGGAGCTCGAGGACTGCCGCGCGCGCGCGAAAGAGCACGGCGTGCCCGTCCGCGAGGTCATCCGCGCGGCGATCGTCGCCATCCGCTGAGCTACTCGCATTCGCCGCACTGCGGCACGGCAAAACAGGCGCCTTCAGCGAGCGTCGCGCGACATGACGGGCCGCGCTTGAATGCCGCCGCATGCGCTCTTAGAAGGGTCCACCCGTTCAGGAGCAGCCATGAACACCACGGATCTCGCCGCGTCGAAGCAGAGTGGAAAGTCCGAAGCGAAGCCGACGCAGTCGTCGGTCCTCGACCCGTCCGACGTCTTCGCGTCGCGGCACATCGGGCCGAGCGACGCCGACATCGCGTCGATGCTCGCGGTCGTGGGCTACCCGTCGCTCGACGCGCTAACCGACGCGACGGTCCCCGCCTCCATCCGCATGAACCGACCGCTGCAGCTCGACGGCGCCGCCCGCGCCGGCGCGCCGCGCGGCGAGGCCGAGCTGCTCGCCGAGCTCCGCGCGATGGCCACGCAGAACGAGGTGTTCCGCTCCTTCATCGGGCTCGGCTACCACGACTGCATCACGCCGCCCGTCGTGTTGCGCAACGTGTTCGAGAACCCCGGCTGGTACACGCAGTACACGCCCTACCAAGCCGAGATCGCGCAGGGCCGCCTCGAGGCGCTCCTCAACTTCCAGACGATGATCGCCGATCTGACGGCGCTGCCGATCGCCGGCGCGTCGCTCCTCGACGAGGCGACCGCGGCCGCCGAGGCGATGGCCATGTGCTGGGCGACCGCCGGCGCCGACGGCAAGAAGAAGCACTTCTTCGCCGATCGCGGCTGCCACCCGCAGACGCTCGCCGTCGTCGAGACGCGCGCGCGCGCCATCGGCGTCGATCTCGTGGTCGGCGACGCCGCCTCCATCGACTGGGCGAAGGAGGGCGCGACGCTCTGCGGCGTCCTCGTGCAGTACCCGACGACCGACGGCGCGGTGATCGACTACCGCGCGCTCGTCGCGAAGGCGCACGAGGCCGGCGCGCTCGCGGTCATGGCCGCCGATCTCCTCGCGCTCACCCTGCTCGTCCCGCCGGGCGAGGTCGGCGCCGACATCGCGGTCGGCAACACGCAACGCTTCGGCGTCCCCTTGGGCTTCGGCGGCCCGCACGCCGGCTACATCGCCACGCGCAGCGAGTACGCGCGCAAGCTCCCCGGCCGCATCATCGGCGTCTCGCGCGACGCGCAGGGCGGCCTCGCCTACCGCATGGCCATCCAGACGCGCGAGCAGCACATCCGCCGCGAGCGCGCGACGTCGAACATCTGCACCGCGCAGGCGCTGCTCGCGATCATGGCGGGCTTCTACGCCATTCATCACGGGCCCGAGGGCCTGCGCCGCATCGCCGAGCGCGTGCACGCGTACGCCGCCGTGCTCGCCAAGGGGCTGCAGAAGCTCGGGCACGAGGTGCAGGGCGGCGCGTTCTTCGACACCATCCGCGTGACGCCCAAGGGCTCCGCGAGCGACGTGCTCGCCGCCGCGCACGCCCGTCGCATCAACCTGCGCGACTTCGGCGACGGCTCGATCGGCATCGCGCTCGACGAGACCGCCTCGCGCGAGGACCTGGCGAACCTCTTCGCCGCGTTCGGCGATCCCAAGAGCGCCCTCTCGGGCGACGCCAAGAGCGCCCTCTCGGGCGACGCCCTCCTCGGCGAGATCTCCCTCGCGTTCCCCAAGGAGCTCGCGCGCGAGAGCGAGTACCTCACCCACCCGGTGTTCCACCGCCACCGCAGCGAGACCGAGCTGCTCCGCTACATCAACGTGCTGCGCAACCGCGACCTGTCGCTCGCGCACTCGATGATCGCGCTCGGCAGCTGCACCATGAAGCTCAACGCCACGTCCGAGATGATCCCGGTCTCGTGGCCCGAGTTCGGCAAGGTGCACCCGTTCGCGCCCGCCGATCAGACCCGCGGCTACGAGAAGCTCTTCCGCGATCTCGAGCGCTGGCTGAGCGAGATCACCGGCTTCGCCGCCGTCAGCCTGCAGCCCAACGCCGGCTCGCAGGGCGAGTTCACCGGCCTGTTGGTCATCCGCGCCTACCACGCGGCGCGCGGCGAGGGGCACCGCAACGTCTGCCTCATCCCCGACTCCGCCCACGGCACCAACCCGGCGAGCGCCGTCGTCGCCGGCCTGAAGGTCGTCGCCGTCGCCTGCGACGAGCAGGGCAACGTGCGCGTCGACGATCTGCGCAAGAAGGCGACCGAGCACGCGAAGGAGCTCGCCGCGCTGATGATCACCTACCCGTCGACGCACGGCGTCTTCGAGGAGGCGATCAAGGAGATCTGCGAGATCGTCCACCAGCACGGCGGTCAGGTGTACATGGACGGCGCCAACATGAACGCGCAGGTCGGCCTCAGCCGGCCGGGCGACATCGGCGCCGACGTCTGTCACCTCAACCTGCACAAGACGTTCGCCATCCCGCACGGCGGCGGCGGCGCCGGCATGGGCCCGATCGGCGTCGCCCGGCACCTCGCGCCGTACCTCCCGGGCCACCCGGTGGTGCGTCCCGGCTCCGCGGGCGAGAAGGCGATCGGCGCCGTCGCGGCCGCGCCGTGGGGCTCGGCGAGCATCCTCCCGATCTCGTGGGTGTACATCGCGCTGATGGGCGCGCCCGGCCTGAAGAAGGCGACGCAGGTCGCCATCCTCAACGCCAACTACATGGCCAAGCGCCTGTCGCAGCACTACCCGGTGCTCTATCGGGGCAAGAACGGCAACGTCGCGCACGAGTTCATCCTCGACGTGCGTCCGCTCAAGAAGTCCGCGGGTATCGAGGTCGACGACTTCGCCAAGCGCCTGATGGACTACGGCTTCCATGCGCCGACCATGTCGTTCCCCGTCCCGGGCACGCTCATGATCGAGCCGACCGAGAGCGAGCCGAAGGCGGAGCTCGATCGGTTCTGCGACGCGATGGTCGCCATCCGCGAGGAGATCCGCGCGATCGAAGAGGGTCGCATGGATCGCGCCGACAACCCGCTGAAGCACGCGCCGCACACCGCGCAGGCGATCACCTCGCCGACGTGGAACCACGCCTACACGCGCGATCTCGCCGCGTTCCCCGCCCCGTGGGTGCGCGCCGGGAAGTTCTGGCCCGCGGTCGGCCGCATCGACAACCCGTACGGCGACCGCAACCTGGTGTGCATCTGCCCGCCGGTCTCCGCGTACGACGCGCGCGACGCCTCCTGAAGGCGCCGGCCCGCCGGTGAAGACCGCCCTGCTCGTCGTCCTCGGCGCCCTCGTGGTGCTCGTGGCGGCGACGCTCGTCGAGCGGCGCGTGCTCCGACCGCGCCGCGAGGCGGCGGCGTTGGTGATCGAGGCGCGCCCGCTCGCCGCGGCGAGCAACGAGGCGCAGTGGCTCGGCGCCGAGAGCCTGCTCGCCCAGGCCGAGCTGCGCCACCGTGGCCGACGCGACGTCGCCGAGCTGCGCGCCCTCATCGCCGGAAAACGCGCCGCCGCGCGCCTGCGCGACGACCAGATCCTCGCCCAGGCGCTGGCCGCGTGCGTCGCCGCGCTCGAGACGGCCGGGCTGACGAGCGAGGCCAAGGCGATCCGCGACGAGGTCGGCAAGCAGCCGCACCGCGATCTGCACGTGCGGTGCATGACCCCGCAGCTGAAGCACCTGCAGACGTTGTCACCCGCGCCGCCGCTGTCGCCGTCGGTGTCGGCTTCGCCGTAGTGAGGGTCGTCAGTCGTCAGTCGTCAGTCGTCAGCCGAGACGAGACCCGGACGAGTCGTCACCGGCCAGCCGACGCGAGGCGGCGGCAGACTGACGACTGACGACTGAAGACTGACGACTCTTCAGGGCTCGATGCCCATCGCCTCGCACAGGCGCAGCGTCATGTCGCCCGCGCCGTCGACGCCGACGCGCAGCGAGATGGTGCTGCCCTCCTCCCACGGCCACCAAAGGCCATAGGCGAGCACGGTCGGCGCGATCGTGTGCGTGAAGAGGTGCTGCCCGGCGCGCACCCCGCCGGTGCGCGACGCGATGTCGCGGACCGGTTGCGGCGCGAGGCGGAGCGTCGCCTCCGACCACTCCGTCGGCAGCACGCGGGCGATCGCCCCCCGCGCCTGCGGCGCGACGTCGCTGCGGAAGGTGGACGCCAGCGTCATGAAGCGGTTGTCGAAGCTCCACCCGCGCGTCGGCCAGTTCTGTTTCACCCGCGAGAGGGCCTGCAGCCACTCGGTCAACCCCGCGGGTTCGCGTGAACGATTCACCCCGACAAGGTATCGCCGCGGCGCCGCGGGGGGCAATCCCTCCGCGAAACATCGCGCGGTGGACGCGCTGCCCGCTCGGAGCGCCCGAGCTCGGAGGGCCCTTCGATCCTCGACCTTCGACCAGGCTCGCGCGAGCAGCGGGGACGCGGCGATCCAGCGCGAAGCCGCGCCCTAGCGCGCCCGGTCGATACGGGCGGCGGCGAAGGCTGCGCCAAAGCCGTTGTCGATGTTGACGACCGTCACGCCTGAGGCGCAGGAGGTGAGCATCGCCATCAGCGGCGTGAACCCGGAGAGCGCCGTGCCGTAGCCGATCGAGGTGGGGACGCCGATCACCGGACGGTCGGTGAGCCCGCCGACGACGCTGGGCAGCGCGCCCTCCATGCCCGCGCAGACGATGACGCACACCGCGCGCGCGATCTCCTCGCGGCGCATGAGGATGCGATGGATGCCGCTGACGCCGACGTCGTACATGCGGATGACCTCGCGCCCGAGCGCGGCGAGGGTCTCGCACGCTTCTTCGGCGACCGGCAGATCGCTGGTGCCCGCGGCGATGACCGCGACCGGACCCGAGCCGCGCGGCTCGATCGGCGTGCGCGCGATGGTCAGCGTGCGCGCGATCGGCGCGTGGCGCGCGTCGGGGAACGCGGCGAGGACGGCCGCCGCCTTGTCGTCGGTGACGCGCGTGACGAAGCACGTCGACCCGTGGCTGACGATGCTCGTCGCGATGCCGACGATCTGCTCGGCGGTCTTGCCCTCGCCGAAGATCACCTCGGGGACGCCCTGACGCAGCGCGCGGTGGTGATCGACCATCGCGTAGCCGAGATCGGTGTACGGGAGGTCGCGGAGCTTCGCCATCGCCGCGTCGACGTCGACCTCGCCGGCGGAGACGGCGTCGAGCAGGGCGCGCAGCTTCGTGGGATCCATCGCGATTGCCTTTAGCAGAGGGATTCCGGGGCTGGCGCCGGGGTCGCTCCACGGCCGAGCGGCGGCAGCGCTACCGCCGGGCTTCGCGGCAGCCGCGCTCTCCGCCGCGCCGGAGATTCGGACAATAAGGACAAATCTGCAGAATTCCTCGAGGACCGCCGCGCGCTTCGAGCTCGGCTGCCGTCGCGGCTTCGCGTACGCCGTCCGCGTCGGCCCCGCGGCAGGTTCGCGCACGCGCCGGGAGGCGCGTGGTATGACCGGCGCGTGCCGCTGCCGCTCGCGCCGATCGTCGCCGCGCTCGTGGGCGTAGCGTTCGCGCTCGTCGGTCGCGACGAGGTGCGCCGGTCGACGAGCGCGCCGACCTCGACGCGCGGCTTCCTGGTGACGACGATCGCCTCCTTCGCGCTGCTCGCGCCGGCGGTCGGGTACTTCCTCGCGTTCTATCCTGACTGGGCGTGGGCGTACCTCGTCCCCGGCAGCCGCGTGCCGTCAGCCGTCGACCTGCTGGCGACGCTCCTCGCGGCGGCATGCGCGCCGCTCTCCTTCGTCTGGACGGCGAGCGCGCTGCGGCGCCACGCCGTGCGCGAGCTGGTCCGTGGCGCCGGCGCGTTGGTGGTCCTCCTCGCCGTAGCCACCGCGCTGCTCGGCCCGCGGCTCGTCGTCGCCGCGACCTACACGGCATTTCGCGAGGGATACGACCTCGCGCCCGTCGGCGGCACGTCCCTCGGCGTCTCCATTTTGTGGATCGATGGTTGCTTGATCGCCGGCCTCGTATGGGCGGCCTCGCGGCTGCGCACGCGGGAACCTGCTCGAAGGCAGTCGACCGCACGCGGACCTGCTCTCCGTGGTTGATCCCCTGCTCGCGCGCCGGTAACTCCGAACGCGCTTTGGCCGACATCACCAGCGCTCCGCTCCGCAAGACCTCCCTCTACGAAAACCACGTCAAGCTGGGGGCCCGCATGGTGCCCTTCACCGGCTTCTCGATGCCCGTGCAGTACAGCGGGGTCACCGAGGAGCACAAGGCGGTGCGCACCGCCTGCGGCTTGTTCGACGTCTCGCACATGGGCGAGCTCGAGATGCGCGGCGTCTACGCCGGGCAGGTGGTGAACTACCTGGTCACCAACGACATCGGCAAGCTCGAGGACGGCCACGCGATCTACACGTGCTGCTGCAACCCCGAGGGCACCATCCTCGACGATCTGATCGTCTACCGGGCCACCAAGGACCGGTACATGATCGTCTGCAACGCGAGCAACCACGACAAGATCGCCGCCGTGTTCGCGGCCGCCGCGAAGGAGCACTGCGAGTTCGTCGATCGCACCGACGAGACCGCGCTCATCGCCCTGCAAGGCCCGAACGCGATGCGCGTGCTCGACAAGGCGGGAGACGTCCGTCACGTCCTCGCGCTGCCCGCCTTCGGCTTCGCCGACGCGCGCATCCTCAACGTCGACGTGACCATCGCGCGCACCGGCTACACCGGCGAAGACGGCGTCGAGATCTTCTGCCCTTGGGACGACGCGCCGCGCGTCTGGGAGGGCCTGATGCAGCTCGGGCAGGAGCACGGCATCAAGCCCTGCGGCCTCGCCGCGCGCGACACGCTGCGCCTCGAGTGCAAGATGGCGCTCTACGGCAACGACATCGACGAGACCACCAACCCGCTCGAGGCCGGCCTCGCGTGGACGGTGAAGTTCGACAAGGGCGATTTCGTCGGCCGCGAGGTGCTGATGAACGTCAAGGAGCACGGCGTCCGCCGCAAGCTGGTCGGCTTCGAGATGACCGGCCGCGGCATCGCTCGCCACGGCTACCCGATCAAGAGCGCGAAGGGCGAGGTCATCGGCGCCGTGACCAGCGGCTCGCCCAGCCCGACGCTCGGCAAGAACATCGGCCTCGGCTACGTGCCCGTGGGCAACGACGCGATCGGCACCCCGATCCTCGTCGACTGCCGCGGCAAGGACGTCGAAGCCGTCATCGTGAAGACCCCGTTCTACAAGCGCGCGAAGTGAGCTCGCGCAGTTGATCCGGCGAACCGCAAAGTCCCGAGGAGCCCCATGTCCGTCCACGTCCCCGACGATCTCCGCTACACCCACGATCACGAGTGGGCGAAGCCCGAAGGCGGCAAGGTCCGCATCGGCATCACCGCGTTCGCCGTCGAGCAGCTCGGTGACATCACGCTGGTCGAGCTCCCCAAGGTCGGCACCAAGGTCGAAGCCGGCAAGACGTTCGGCACGGTCGAGAGCGTGAAGACCCTCTCCGACCTGTTCGCCCCGGTCGCCGGCACGATCGTCGAGGTCAACGAGGCGCTCTCGTCGAACCCCGAGCTGGTCAACGAAGGCGCGTACGACAAGGGCTGGATGGTCATCATCGAGCCGAGCGATCCGAAGAGCGTCGAGTCGCTGATGGACCCGGCGGCGTACCGGAAGCACCTCGAGGCCGAAGCGCACTGAGCGTCCGCCGAACGCGGAAGCGGACGCGAACGCGGACGCGGAGGCGGAGACGGCGGAGGCGAGCGGGTGGGCTCGCGAGAGGCGGGCGGACGCGCGGTGAGCGTGCTCCGCCCGCTTCGTTCTAGGGCCGGGGCGCGGACACGCAGCGGAATCCGATACTGGCAAACCGACTCACCACCGGAACGGGAGCGCGGAATCGGACCTGGACCAGGTTGCTCCCCGCGAACCGGAAGTGTCCTCCCTTGGTGATCGCCATCGTGCCCTCGCGCGTGCTGGTCCACTCGATCACGTTCCCGCTCAGATCGTGGATGCCGCCCTCGGACGCTCCGGCGGGAAACGAACCGACCTCGCACGGCTCGTCTCGTTTCACGCGTCCCGACCAGCACAGCCGCTCTGGGAGGGCCGAAGGGCTGGCAGATCCCCACGGATACGTATCGCCGCGGCCGTTTCCGGCGAAGTCCTCCCACTCTGCCTCGGAGGGGAGGCGCGCACCGAGCGTCTCGCAGTAGCGCATCGCGTCTTCGAGCTTCACGCACGACGCGGGCTTCGTGTCGCCGCCCGCGCCCTCGAACGGAGAGTCGGTGCACTTGAACACGCCCGTGCCGCACGCGCCTCGGGCCATGCATTCGCGATACGCGCCGATCGTACCTCCGTCTCGTGCACGCAGTAGACGTTCGGAGCGGCGCCATGCACGAGGCGCATTCCCGCGGGACACCGCGAGTCGCGCACCTCGACGTCGAAGGCCGTCTCGACCCCGCCGTCGGCGGGCTGCGCGTCGGCGTCGAGGCCATCCACGCCCGAGTCTGCCGCCACGATTCCGCCGCAGCCGGCCAGCACGGCTGACGCCAGCCCGACGAGCACCAGCGAACGCGTCACGATCCGAGTATCGCCGCTCGAGCACGGAGATGTCACCGCGCATTGCGCGCTGCCGAACGAATGACCATCGCGTCGCCGAGGAATTAGCGCCATAAATCCGCGTGGCTCAGCCGCGTCAGCAGTCGCTGTTCTCGAGGCGCGATCTCGCTGCGCCCGTGCGCGCTCGTCGGGGCCGGCCGAAGAAGGTCGGCGCGGGCCTGCCCCACGTGCGGCGGCCCGCGGTCGACGCTCGGCGACCGCATCACGTCACGGTGCGCATGCGGCGCGGCGTGTGGAACCTGCGCAGCCAGCGCTGCTTCCGGCCGGTCGCAGAGGCGCTCCGCGCGGTCCGCGGGCGCGAGGGGTTCCGCGTCGTGCACTTCTCGGTGCAGGGCAACCACCTGCACCTCGTCACCGAGGCCGAGAGCCGCCGCAGCATGACGCTCGGCATGCGCGCGCTGCTCATTCGCATCGCCCGCCAGCTCAACCGCGTGATGCAGCGGCGCGGCCCCGTGCTGGCCGACCGCTTCCACGAGCGCATCCTCTCCACGCCCACCGAGGTGCGGAACGTCGTCCGCTACGTCATCGGCAACCACGCGAGCCACCTCGCGCGGCTCGGGAAGGTCGGCATCGCGCACGATCCCTTCTCGTCGGCCGTCGTCGCCGACGTGGTGTCCGCCGCCTCGTCGTGGCTCCTCACGCGCGGCTGGCTGCGCGCACGCGAGGGGCCGCACGTCCCACCACCATCCGTACGGGGATAGCGCCTCAGCCCTCGAGCATCCGGTCGACCTCGCGCAGGATGACGTCGATCGACCCGAGCAGCTGGTGATCGTCGTCGACCTCGACCAGCGTCACGTGCGGGCGCGTCGCCGCGAACGTGCGCGAGAGCCACGGGTCGACCGACTCGTCGCGGACGCCGTGCACGATGGTCGTCGGCACCTTCACGTCGGGCCACTCGACGTCGACCCGCGCGGCGTCCTCCATGAAGCCGAAGTCGATCTCGAGCGTGCCGCCCGTCGCATGGTCCTCGACGCGGTAGCGCCCTTCGCGCCGCCACTGTTCCCACTCGACCTCGCCCATCCGCGCGCGCCACCGCTCCACGAACCGGAACGCCGGAGCGAGCAGCAGCGTCTTCGCGATGCGCGGATCGCGCTCGGCCGCCCGCGCCACCGTCAGCCCGCCGAGGCTCGACCCGATGGCCAGAACCCGGTCGGCATCGCCGATCGCCGCGCGCACCACCTCGACCATGCGCGAGAGGCGGAGCCCGCTCGGCGTGGGCACCCGCAGGTCGAGGAGCTCGACCGCGAGCCCCCTGCCCGCGAGGTGGTCGTGCACGGCGACCCCCTTCTTGGAGAGCGGACCGCTGGCGAAGCCGTGGGCGTAGAGGATCTTGGGGGTAGCCATGGTTTTTCGGAGTTGACTTGGATGCTCGCCGAGGTAAGGTACGCCTCCCTTTCGGGGGATTAGCTCAGCTGGGAGAGCGCTAGAATCGCACTCTAGAGGCCGTGGGTTCGATCCCCATATCCTCCACCGAAGGAAAGCGGAGACGCCGACGCGGGAGACCGGGCCGGCGTCGCTGCTTTTGTCGGCGTACACCGCGGCGAACGCGCTCGACGCACCGCCGTTGCTCGTAGTTCGCGGCGCGGAAGCACGATCGTCAGCGGGTACGTGCACGTGCAGCTCAGGGATGGCTAGCTGCGTTTGTCAACCAGCTGTCGTTCGGAAACGGCGGACGGCGTGAGGTGCCTGCTCACGGAGTGACCTGACAGCTGCCGTTCCTCCTCGGCTCGGCGCGATCGCGCCCGGCGCGACTGCGCGAGCGCTGCGACGGGGCCG
>JACPFM010000096.1 GCA_016182965.1 Deltaproteobacteria bacterium
CGCGCAGGGGCGCGCGCAGGCGCGAAGCGCCGAGCACGCACCGAGCATGAGCCCAAGCACGCCTGGGGGTGGGCATCACGCCCCATCACGTCAGCCCGGAAAAATGGCGGCGCCGCCGAGATCCGACCAATGATGAGGCTTTAGCCCGGGGGCATTTAGGGACAGGCCCTAGAGAATCGAGAGAATAAGGAGGCGCCGCATCCGTCCAGGCTACGTGCGACCCGAAGGTCTGCGAAATCACGCCCGGAATCGGCTCAATCCGAGCCGGTCGAGGACTGCACTCGAGCAGGCGCGGCCGTCGCCGGCTTGCGCAGCCCTCGGAGGGCTGAGAATCTGTACGGGATTTTTCCGAGCGATGTGGAAACGTACGGCGCCAGGCTCTGACGAGAGCTGGGGCCGACGCTGACGATCACTCTTGGGCGAGGGCAGAGAAAATGTGGGCGAAGATTGCTTGTCTTGGTCTCTGTGTCGCGGCGCTCGCGAGCGCCGGGTGCTCGTCCAGCGCCGGCTTCACCGGGTGCGACCCCGACGCGGGACCGTGCCCTGCCCCGACCGACGGCGGCGGCGATGACACGAGCACGCCGATCGACTCCGGCAAGAAGGACTCCGGGGGTGACACTCCGGCGGCGCCCTCCGGGATCGGCTCGCCCTGCAAGGCGACCGCCGACTGCGTCGCGATCGACTTCTCGCTGACGTGCGTGAAGCCCTCCGGCGCCTCGGCCGGCACCTGCACCAAGACGTGCACCACGTCTTCGACGTGCGGCGCCGACGGCTCCTGCGTGACGGTCGGCACGCAGAAGGTCTGCGTGAAGACCTGCTCGACGTCGAAGCCCTGCCCGTCGGGCAGCGCGTGCGACGGCGGCTACTGCCAGCCCGACTGCCGGAGCTACTCCGGCGTCTGCACCGGCACCGACGTCTGCAACTCGAGCACCGGCGTCTGCGAGCCCCCCGCCAGCTGCTCGGGCGCGTCCTGCTCCACGAGCTCGAGCTGCTGCAGCTCGTCGCCGTACTGCACGGGCAGCGGCTCCAAGCGCTGCTCCTCGACGCGCGGCTACTCCGGCTACGCGTGCGGCGCGACCAGCGACTGCCAGTCGGGCCTCGAGTGCGTCAGCGGCTACTGCCAGACGCCGAGCTGCTCGGGCGACTACTGCACCTCGAGCTCCACCTGCTGCACCTCGAGCCCCTACTGCGTCGGCAGCTCCTCGTCGTCGAAGTCGTGCCGCAACTACCAGGGCAGCGCGGGCGAGTACTGCGCGTCGTCGACGGACTGCACGTCGGGCCTCACCTGCACGAGCGGCGTCTGCACGGCGCCCGGCTGCGGGACGACGACCTGCTCGGCGCGTTCGGGCTGCTGCACGACCGAGCCGAACTGCGTCGCCACGTCGGCCACCGGCACCAAGTACTGCTCGGCCTCCCAGGGCTACAGCGGCTACGGGTGCACCACCGGCGAGGACTGCAACTCGAGCACCTCGCCGGGGTACTCGGGTTACTCGTGCGGCTACGACGCCGACTGCACCAGCGGCTACACCTGCGTCAGTGGTTACTGCACGGTGAGCTCCTCGTGCACCTCGAGCACGACGTGCTCCTCGCGCTCCGGCTGCTGCACGAGCTACCCGAACTGCATCTCGTCCTCGAGCACCGGCACGAAGTACTGCTCGTCGTACCAGGGTTCGAGCGGCTACGGCTGCACCACGGGCGAGGACTGCAACTCGAGCTATCCGTACTGCCACTCGGGCAGCAGCAGCTCCTACACGAAGACCTGCCGCAGCTCGCCGGGCTACGCGAGCTACTCGTGCGGCATCGATAGCGATTGCACCAGCGGGTACAGCTGCGTCAGCGGGTACTGCACTGCTTCCTCGAGCTGCGCCGGGACGTACTGTTCGTCGCGCTCGGGCTGTTGCGCGTCGCAGCCGAATTGCTGGGGATCGTCGAGCAGCACCAAGACCTGCTCTTCGAGCAAGGCCTCCAGCGGCTACTACTGCACGAGCGGCGACGATTGCACGAGCGGGTACTACTGCAACGGCTCGACGTCGTCGTCCAAGACCTGCCGCACGACCAAAGGATCGTCCGGTTACTACTGCGGCATCTCGACCGACTGTGCGACCGGCTTGGTCTGCAGCGGTGGGGTGTGCACCACCGGGTCGACCTGCAGCTCGACGACGCCCTGCACCGCGACCTCGTCGTGCTGCAGCAGCTATCCCTACTGCGGAAGCGACAGCTCCACGGGGACGCTCACGTGCCGAAGCTCGCCGGTCTCGACGATGTATGGTCGCTGCACGACCAACGCCGACTGCTCGAGCTCCTACACGTGCAAGTACTACAGCAGCACGTACGGCTACCTCTGCTACTGATCCGAGCTCCGCGACGTGCCGGGGGCTTCCGGCGTCGTCAGAAGCCCCACCCCACCGTCGCAAAGACCCCGGGCACCCAGCTCCGCGGCGCGTCCACGCGCGTCAGCATCATCCGCGCGTCCAACCCCGCGAACATGTCGCCCAAGCGCACCATCGCCACCGTCCCCGGCACGGCGGCGATGCCGGTGTTGTTGTCGTCGACCGTGACGCCCTGCACGCTGGTGTAGCCGTACGCGAAGCGCATCGCGGCGCTCAGGTAGGGGCGCACGCGGAACCAGCGGCCGAGCCGCAGATCCCAGCCGAGCTCCGGCGCGACGAGCGTCGTGCGGTAGCGCGCTTCGTAGGTCACGCCCGGGCCGGTCGCGGACTCGTGCGTGCCGAAGCCGTGGATGAACGCGAGGCCCGCGTACACGTCGTACGTCGAGACCCCGGCGCGCGCGCCGAGGCCGTAGCCGTACCGGTTCAACGCGCCGGTATCGAGCGTGTGGAATTCCTCCGCGTAGCCGGCGAGCGCCGCGATGGTGAACTCGGTCTTCGACTCCGCGCGCGCCGGGGCCGCGAGCAGGCCCAGCGCGACGGCGACGAAGAGGCGCGCGCTCAATGACACTCGCCGCGCCCCGTGTCGGTGATGCTGCCGTCGTCGCGGACGAACCGCCACTCGTAGTGATCCTCGCGCAGCGTCAGCGCGAGGACGCCGAGCAGATCGGTCCTCCGGAACATGCTGTGCGCCTTCACCCGGTTGAACGGGCGCGCGTCGCGGCCGCCGGTCCCGATCACGAAGGTTCGGATGCCGCGCGCCTCGTCGAGCTCGCCGTCGGCCGACAGCGGCGCGAAGCGCTCGTAGTCGTGGTCGTGACCCGTCAGCACGACCTCGGCGCCGGCCTCGGAGAGCGCGCGAAAGAGGGCGCCGACCTTCGGGTTGTTGCCGTGCTCACCCGAGGAGAACGGCGGGTGGTGCCAGTACGCGGCCGTGCACTTCGTCGGGTGCGCGGCGAGATCGGCGCGCAGCCACCGCTCCTGCTCGGAGCCCTCGCCGCAGTCGACGTCGTCGCAGTTGCTGTTCAGGACGACGACGTGCCACGACCCGAGCTCGTAGCTGTACCAGCCCTTGAACGGCTCGCCGGCGGCGCCGCAGAAGTACGCGAAGTACGCGCCCGCGCGCGGCGTGCCGTACTCGTGGTTGCCGACGGCCGGACGCGTGCGCGCGCGGTGACGACCCCACGTGGGCTCGTAGCAATCGAGGAACTCGTCGAGCGATCCGCTCTCGTAGACGTTGTCGCCGAGCGCCGCGATCGTGCCCTCCATGCCGTCGAGCAGCTTCGCGGTGCGCTCTGCGCCGGCGTTGCCGCACTGGACGATGTCACCGGCCGCGATGAGCGTCGCCTCTCGCGCGAGCGCCTCGCGCGCCACGCCTACCGGCGGACCGGCGTCCGCGCTCATGCACGCCGGCAGCGTGCGGGGTCGGGGGCTGCAGGACGACAGCATCACCATCATCGGCAGCGCGAACGACACGAACGAGGAACTGCGAGCGAACAAGGCCATGACGTGATGAACCGCGCCGTCCTTCGTCGCAAGCGCGGCCGCGCGCTCGAGGCGTGGAATCGTCTATCTCGATTTTCCCTACATGGCGTGCCTCGACGAGCGCGACGCGGCCAGGCGCGCGGCATCGGTCTCTCGGCTTCCCTCATGTTCCGACGGCTTCGATCGCCCAAAGACACGCCGCCGCCGGAGGAGCGCAGCGCGCCGCGCAACCTGCTCGGCGAAGAGCGCGACGCGGCCCTGCGCGCTACGTTCGCGTGGTCGGAGGGCGACGACGCGTTCCTCTCGGTGTCCGATCAGGGACCGGGCATCGCCCCCGCCGATCACCACCGAATCTTCGAGCGCTTCGAGAGCGCGACGCGCGCGCGCCTGTCCGGCGGGCTCGGGCTCGGGCTGTTCATCGTGCGGCAGATCGTCGGGCTGCACCTCGGCGAGGTGCGCGTCGAGAGCGAGCCCGGCAAGGGCACCACCTTCACGGTTCGCCTGCCGCGCCACGCCAGCGACGACTCTCCGCAGTCGCGCATGTAGCGGCTGGACGCGCCCGCCGCGGAGACGAGGGGCGAAAGGCGCGCGCCGCGGAAGGGCCGCCAGAGTCGTTCTGCCCTTCGAAAACGAGCTGTGGCCTCGCGGGCTGATTTTTTCAGCCCCCGAGGGGCGCGGGGGCTGATTTTTTCAGCCCCCGAAGGCAGAGCAACTTTTCCGGACCCACCTTCGACCCGGAGCCCGTGCGGGCGCCCGCACCTGCCGGCCGATCAGGCGGCGGACGGCACGCCGTCGTCGGCTTGAGCCGGGAAGAGCGTGCCGCGGAGCGCCTCGACCATCCGGGCGACCGTGGCGGCGCTCGGGACGCCGAAGGCGGCGCGCACGCGTGGATCGATGTGCGCCGCCTCGTCGACCACCGCGACGAGCGCGCGCTCCTGGGCGGCCTGCAGCAGCGCGCGCTGATCGTCGTCGAGCCGCGCGTGGAAGAACGGGGCCAGATCCCACGAGAGCGCCGCGTGATCGAGCTCGTCCTCGTAGAGCGCCTCGGCGAGGGCGCGCAGCTCCGCGTCGCGCGCGTGCGCCGCCTGGTGGGCGAGATAGGCGACGCCGAGCGTCTCGTGCACGCACCCTTCGACGGCGTTCTCGAGCGCGAGATCGAACGCGGTCGGCGCGGGCGCGCCGGGATCGAGCGTCACCTTCGCCGGCGCCGCGCCGCGGGCACGGGCGAGCGACGTGACGAGACGCGCGTGGCGGATCTCGTCGCGCGCGGGGGCGTCGAGCGCGGCGAGCGTGTCCTCGAGCCTTCGGAAGGCGTGCACGCTGGCGGCCTCGATGCGCGCCATGTCGGCGAGGGCGGCGCCGATCGGATCGCACCCGACGGCCACGGGCGCGTCGAGGAGATCGGCCGGACGGCGGCCGACCGCGCAGGACGCGCAGTTGACCTGACGCGCGGCGCCGGCGTCGTCGCCGTAGAGCCAGCACCACGACATGCCCGGTCGTCCCGTCACCTCGGCGACCGGCGCGCACAGCGTGGCGCACTCCTCGGTCGTGGGGCTCGCGCCGCCCAGCGTGATCGGGAGGCCACACGGATACGTGACCGCCTCGTTGCAGGTGTCGGTGCGGACAACCGGGGCGCAGGCGGCGCTGTCGCGCGCGTCGTCCCGCGCATCGTCCCGTGCATCGGGGCTCCCGCCGTCGGGGGTGGCCGTCGGATCGACGATGACGACGCCGCCGCACGCACCGAGCGGCACGACGAGCGAGGAGAACAGGGCGGTGGAGAGGATCTGGCGGAGGCGTTCGCGCTGCATGGGCGCGGAGGTATAGCAAGGCGTCGGCCACCGGCATTTGTGCCAGACGTTGCCAACCGCCGCGCGAGCACGGTCGTCAGACGCCTTCGAAGAACTCGACGCGCCCGGTCTCGAGCGAGTACTCGGCGCCCACGATCACGAGCTGACCCGAGGCGACCCGCTGCTCGAGGATCGAGCTGCCGTGCCGCAGACGGTCGACCGACGAGCGCACGTTGGCGCGCGTGGCGATGCGCATCATCTCCTCACGCGAGCCGACGCGGCCGACGAGGTCGACGACGCTCGGCGCGATGCGCGACACGATGTCCAGCAGGTTCTCCGAGCCGGGGTGCTGCCGGTGCTGCACGGCGTCGATGGTGGCGGCGACCGCGCCGCAGTTGGTGTGGCCCATCACCACGACCAGCGGGGTGCCGAACGCGGCGACCGCGAACTCCACGCTGCCGACCAGCGACGGCGCGACGATGTTGCCGGCGACGCGCACCACGAACAGATCGCCGAGCCCGCAGTCGAACACGATCTCGCTCGGCACGCGCGAGTCGGAGCACGAGAGGACGACCGCGCGCGGAGACTGGCCCGCGGTGAGCGCGGCGCGGTTGGACGCGGTCATCAGGGCGTCGAGGGAGCGGACGTTGTTGGCGAAGCGCTCGTTGCCCTCGCGCAGGGACCTCAGCGCCTCGAGCGCGGCTTGGTTCAGGTGCATGTCGAACGGGCTCCACGGGGTTCGGGGACGACGATCTCCGCGTCGCGGACGCGCGACTCGGCGAAGCTGAGGACGGTGGCGAGGACCACCGCGCCGGCAGGCAAGAGGAAGGCGAGATACTCGAACGAGCGGGCGAGGGGCACCGCGGCGGCGGCGCCGACCGCGAACGCGGCGATCTTGCCGGCGCGCAGGCCGGCGCCACGCAGCGCGCTCACCCGCCCCTCGCCCTGGGCGAAGTACGCGGTGGCCAGGTGGACGCCGAGATCGGTCGCCGGGCCGGTCATGTGCGTGGTGCGGACCGCCAACCCGGTGGTCGTCGAGACGGCGCCGTTCTGCAGGCCCATCGCGAACGCGAGCGCCGACAACAGCAGGAAGCTGCCGGCGCTCTCCACCGCGCCGCCGAAGTCGCCGAACGCGCCGAGCCGACCAGCGAACGCCACGCTCGACAGCAGCAGCGCGACGCCCCACAGCGGCACCGACCAGAGCGCGCGCCGGCCGCGGTGGCGGCGTCCGTCGAGCGCGAGCACCGAGGCCATCGCGCCCGCGATGAAGCACGCGAGCACGATCGCGTAGTCGAGCAGCAGCACCCACGCGCCGACGTCGAGCCCGAGGCGGGTGACCGTGCCGGTCACGTGCGTGACGAAGCGCATGGACGCGAGGAAGGCGACCGCGTTGACGGCGCCTGCGCCGAAGGCGAGCAGCATCCAGCTCGGCAGGTGCCGCGGCGAGAAGATCGTGATGGGGCCGTGGAGCGGGTTCGTCATGGGTCGCAGGGTAGGATGCGTCGCCGAGACAGGAAGACACTCAGGAAGTTTCGAACGAACAGTTCGAAAAAACCGACGTATCATCCCGGGTTCATGGAGTGGCTCAACTACCACCACCTTCTGTATTTCTGGGTCACCGCGAAGGAGGGCAGCCTGACGGCCGCGAGCAGGGTGCTGCGTCTGGCCAGGCCGACACTCAGCGGGCAGATCCACACGCTCGAGGAGCGCCTCGGCGAGAAGCTCTTCGCCAAGAGCGGCCGCAACCTCGTCCTGACCGACGTCGGGCGCGTGGCCTTCCGCTACGCCGACGAGATCTTCACCCTCGGCCGCGAGCTGGTCGACACCATCCAGGGCCGCAGCGTCGGCGCGCACGCGCGGCTCGACGTCGGCATCGTGGACGCCATGCCGAAGCTCGTCGTGCGTCGGCTGCTCGAGCCCGCCCTCCACCAGGAGAACCTCCGCCTCGTCTGCCACGAGGACTCGCACGAGCGGCTGCTCGCGCGGCTCGCCGCGCACGAGCTCGACGTGGTCCTGGCCGACGCGCCGGTGCCCGCGGGCAGCCCGATCCGCGTCTTCAACCACGTGCTCGGCGACTGCGGGGTCACCTTCTTCGCGTCGGGCGCGCTCGCCGCGCTGCACCGCGGGTTCCCGCGCTCACTCGACGGCGCGCCGTTCCTCTTGCCCATGGAGGGTGCGCCGCTGCGCCGCGCGCTCGACGCCTGGTTCGAGGCGCAATCGATCCGCCCGCGCATCGTCGCGGAGTTCGAGGACAGCGCGCTCCTCAAGGTCTTCGGCGGCGACGGCATCGGCGTGTTCGTCGCGCCCACGCCGAGCGAGCGCGAGGTGCAGCGTCAGTACGGCGTGAAGGTCCTCGGGCGCGTCGACGGGATCCGCGAGCGCTTCTATGCCATCACCGTGGAGCGACGCCTCAAGCACCCCGCGGTGGTGGCGATCTCCGACGCTGCTCGCCAAGAGCTCCTGCAGTACCGCTGAACGGACCGCGTGATCAGTGGCGGCGGCGCGGCGCGAAGTGCTGCGGACGGCCGCCGCGCGGGCTGGCCGGGCGCGTGTCGGTCCGCTGCTCGGCGGGGCGATCGCCGAAGAGCGTGGGGATCTCCATGCGGATCAGGCGCTCGATCTGGCGCAGGTACGCGCGGTCCTCGCCCTCGACGAGGCTGATCGCGCGGCCGGACGCGCCGGCGCGCGCGGTGCGGCCGATGCGGTGGACGTACGCCTCGGCGACCTCCGGGAGATCGTAGTTGATGACGTGGCTGACGCCGTCGACGTCGATGCCGCGGGCGGCGATGTCGGTGGCGACGAGCACGCGCGTCGAGCCCGCGCGGAACGCCTCGAGGGCACGCTCGCGCGCGCCCTGCGACTTGTTGCCGTGGATGACGCCCGCGCCGATGCCGGCCTTCTCGAGCTGCTCGCGAAGCCTGTTGGCGCCGTGCTTGGTGCGGGTGAACACCATCGCGCGGGAGACCTCGGGCGCGCACAGCACCTTCTCGAGGACCGCGCGCTTGTCTGCGCGCTCGACGAACACCACCGACTGATCGATCAGCTCCGCGGTGGTGGCGGGCGGCTTCACCGCGACGCGCACCGGATCGACGAGGATGGTGCGGGTGAGCTGCTCGACCTCGCTCGGCATGGTCGCCGAGAAGAGCAGCGTCTGGCGCTGCTTGGGCAGGAGCGCGGTGATCCGACGCACGTCGTGGACGAAGCCCATGTCGAGCATGCGGTCGGCCTCGTCGAGGACGTAGTGCTCGACCGCGTCGAGCCGGACGATGCCCTGACCGATGAGATCGAGCAGCCGGCCGGGGGTGGCGACGAGCAGATCGGGCTGGCGACGCAGCGCGTCCTCCTGCTTCTGCTGGCCGACGCCGCCGTAGATCACCGCGTTGCGCAGCGGCAGGTGTCGGCCGTACGCGGTGGCGCGCTCGGCGATCTGCGCGGCGAGCTCGCGCGTAGGCGTGAGGACGAGCGCGCGGATGCGGCCGTTGCCGCGCGACTGCATGAGTCGATCGAGCAGCGGGAGGACGAACGCGGCGGTCTTGCCGGTGCCGGTCTGCGCGCACGCGAGCACGTCGCGGCCCTCGAGCAGCGCCGGGATGACCGCCGTTTGGATCGGGGTGGGCTCGGAGTAGCCCTCCTGCACGACCGCGGTCACGAGCGGACGCGACACGCCGAGCGAGGTGAACGCCGAGGCGTCGACGGCCTCGTCGGAGGGCAGAGGGAGCACGACGGCGGGGACGATCGAGGACGGCGCGAGGGGCGCGCGCGAAATGACGGGAGACTGCGGACGCCGATGGCGCCGGGGACGAAACGATTGCACTGAACACTCTTTCGCGGCGAAGGGGCTGAACGAAGTACCTATTTCTGAGCAGCCGCCGCGATGGTGACTTGAAATGGCCGCGCTCTCGAGGGTCGAGCAGCGCGCTCGTGGGCGCTTGGTAGCGCGCGGCGCGTCCATTGGCAAGGTCGACGCGACAATTGCCCCCCGATCGACGGGTGACGGATCCGGTGGCGCCGCGAGGCACGGAACGAGCGGAGCGCACCCGCGCGCCCGCGCATGCGCCGATCTCCCGGTACTCGCCGCCGGGCCCGGTCCTCTTGTTGCACAGCTCACGTGACATGAGCGCCCGCCCGCTGCCGCCGACTTTCGAGTTCGTCCCGCTGCGGCGCGCGCTCCCACGTGTGCGCGAGGGCGTCGACTTCGCCGCGCTCGCGCTGCCGCCGCTCGAGCTACTCGTGCTCTCGCGCATCGACGGTCAGCGGCGCGCCGAGGAGCTGGCGATCCAGTGCGGTCTCGCGCGGGTGGAGGTCGAGCGGCTGCTCTTCCGCCTGATGGAGGTGGGCGCGATCGACTTGGGACCGTCGAGGAGCGGCTTCCGACGCGTGCCGCGGGGAGCTCGCGCCGCGAGCGGCCCCGACGAGGAAGACGACGGAGAGCGGCAGTCGCAGCGGCCCACCGAGCCCGCTCCCGAGCCGACGACGTGAGGTCTTCGGCGACGAAGGGGGCCGAGCTGACCGATCCGATAGGCACGTCGACCGGACGACGGTATCCCAGCTCCATGGCGTTCCGGCGTTGTCTCCTCGGCCGCTGCGTCGCGACCTGCACCTCCCTCTCGCTCGGCTTCGCGACGGTGACGGCCGCGCCGACGCCCGCGGTCGCCGACGGCGCGCCGGCCGGCCATCGCGTCAAGATCGAGACGAAGCAGTCGGGCGTGGTCCTCGAGCGCCTCGTCGGATCACCCGGCGCCGCGGAGCCACGGCGCTGGGTGCGCGTCTGCGCGGCGCCCTGCGACGTCGAAGTGCCCGCCGCTGCCGAGTACCGCCTCGGCGGCGCCGGCCTGCGCAGCTCGTCGCCGTTCACCATCGACCGGCCCTCGACGATCGAGGCCGACCTCGGCAGCGCGTGGGCGTTCTGGACCGGCGCCGGGGTCGGCGTCGCGGGGGTCGCGCTCGGCGCCATCGGCGTGCTCACGGTCAGCGCCGACGCCAACGCGTCGAGCACCGTCGGCGAGGAGGAGCGTGACTCGGTCAACGTCGGCTGGGTGCTGACCGCGGCGGGCATCGTCTTGATCGGCACCGGCGTCGCGCTGCTGGTCGGCAACAGGAACTCGGTGACGGTCGACGGCACGACCGTCGCGCGCCGCCCCGCGTGGCGCGCGTTCGGCGTCCGGCTGACGCCGAACGGCTTCGTGTTCTGATCACGGTGGAGAGGGTTCTGGGAAGCGCGGATCCGATCGCGGCGATCGCGCTGTGGCTGGCTGCGCATGCGAGCAGCGACCACGTCGCGGCGGGCGATCGCTTCACTCCTTCACGCACGTCAGCAGCTCGATCCACGGGATCGATCCGCCGCTCGGCTCCGTCGCCGTCGTGACCGTATACGTGCCGTTGCGCGCGTAGCCGTCGGCGCAGCAGCCGCTGGGGAGCGCGATGCCGTGCGACGATGTCTGCAGCGCCGCGGTCATGTCGTGCGTGTGCAGCCGGTCGCCGCTGCCCCACATCGACGCGGAGCCGAAGGTCTGGTCGGCGGCGGCGCCTTTCGGCAGGCCGACGAGCAGTCGCCCCTGCGTCTCTTCCGACTGGCGGAACCCCGGGGGGCACGCGCCGGAATCGAAATGGACGAGGAGGCCCGACGGCAGCTTCTTCGCGCCCTGCGGGCCGCTCTTCTTGCACACGAGCTGCTGCACGTAGGGGATGCCGCTCGACGCCGGATCGGTCTTGCCCGACACCGCGAGCGTGCCGCTCCCGCCCACGCCCTTGTTGTCGCCGCCGAAGCCGACGAAATCGAACTTCGAGATGGCGAACGCGACCGACCACTCGTGCACATGCGTGCGATCCTCGCCGCTCGTCAGCGGCTCGCCGTTCGTCCCGCCGGGCACGGTCGCGCCGATGGTCGGGACCACGGCGCGCCCGTTCGCCGGCTCGTAGGGCGCCCAGCCGGAGGGGCACGCGGCGCGCCGGAAGAACGAGATCGCGCCCGTCGGATAGGGATCGCCCGATCCGCCATCGGGTGTCGCGTCGCCGCCGCCGCTCGACGTGTCGCCGCCGCCGCCGTCGTCGTCGCCGCCGACCGAGGCGGCCCCGCCGAGGCCTTGCGCGTCGAGGCCGCAGCCGCAGCACAGGAGCACGAGCGCGATCAGAGCTTCGCGCATGCCTGCACCTGCACGAACGCGAGCCCCGACGTCTTCGCCGACGTCGATCCCGCGACGGTGTACGTCTTGGCCTTCGCGCCGTCCTCGTTCCAGCCGTCGAACGCGAGCACCCCCTTGCCGCCGAGCGTCGCCGGCGCGGAGTACGGGTGGACGTGCGTGCGGTCCTCGCGATCGCCGAGCGGCGCGCCGACGCTCACGCCCACCGACGGGCCGTCGATCACGCCGACCACGGCGCGACCTTCCGTGTCGTCTGCTGGCGCCCAGCCTCCCGGACACGCGCCACCGGCGAAGAACGCGATCGCACCGGACGGGACGTCCTCGTCGATCGGCGCGTCTCCGCGCGCGGACTTGCCGCCGAACGAGGCGGCGACGAAGCCGACGGCCACGATCGCCGCGGCCACTCCGACGCGAAGGCGCCTGCCGAACATGAGCGCAAGCGTGCGCCGCGTCGTGATGGCGGGTCAACGCGTACATGTCCGCCAGCGACCAATTACCGATTTTCGCAGATCGCGGAGCGTGGAGAAGCGCTTATCCTCCGCGATGTATCGAACGGACGGGACGATGAATCACAGAGTCGAATGAGCGACGTCCAGAGGACCTTGCTCGATCGCCTGGGGGCGATCGGGTACGTGGAGGGAGACAGCGAGCCCGAGAAGCTGAGGAAGAAATTCCTCGTCTACATGGGCACATTCATGTCCGGCGGCGGCGTCCTCTGGGGGTCGATCGCCGCGGCACATCGCCAGTGGCTGCCGGCCATCGTGCCCTACGGGTACACCGCGCTGACCATCGTCAACCTGTCGCTCTTCTGGCTGACGAAGCGGTTCGCGCCCGTGCGGTTCGTGCAGGTGCTCATCAGCCTGCTCTTGCCGTTCCTCTTCCAGTGGACGCTGGGCGGGTGGGCGTCGAGCGGCACGGTGATGATCTGGGCGATGCTCGCGATCGTCGGCGCGATGACCTTCTCGGAGGCGCGCCAGGTCATCGGATGGCTCGGCCTCTACGCGGTGCTCGTGGTGCTGAGCGCCATGATCGATCGGAAGGTGCACGAGGTCTGGGACATCGGCGTCTCGCCCGCCGCCGCGACGATCTTCTGGGCGATCAACCTGGCGGTCGTCTCTTCGCTGGTGTTCGGGCTGATGATCTACCTCGGGTTCGAGCGCGAGAAGGTCACCCGCGCGCTCGAGGAGGCGAACGACAAGATCAGCCAGATGAACGAGCGCCTCGAGGACGAGGTCGCCGCGCGCACGCGCGAGCTGCAGTCCTCGCTCTCCCAGTCGCGCGCCATCCTCGACAACATGGCCGACGGCATGACCGCCGTCATGCGGGACGGCCAGGTGCAGGCGGCGAACCCGGCGCTGTCGAAGCTGCTGTTCATCGAGCACGAGGTCGCCATGCACCGCGCCGCCGACGTTCTGCCGCCGGTGCTGGTGGAGCTCGCCGATCGCTGCATCCAGGCCGACGCCGTCGAGAAGATCGACCTCTCGCTGCCCGGCGATCGCACCGGCGCCGCCGTCGCCTCGCCCATCCACGCCGGCAAGGACTGCATCGGCTCGGTGGTCATCGTGCGCGACGTCACGCTCGAGAAGGAGATCGATCGCATGAAGACCGACTTCATCGCGACCGTCTCGCACGAGCTCCGCACGCCGCTCACCTCGGTGCTCGGCTTCGCCAAGGTCACCAAGAACAAGCTGCAGCAGGCGATCTTCCCGCTCGTACCCGAGGCCGACAGGAAGGCGCGCAAGGCCGTCGAGCAGGTCTCGGGCAACATCGACATCATCGTCTCCGAGGGTGAGCGCCTCACCTCGCTCATCAACGACGTGCTCGACATCTCCAAGATGGAGGCCGGGCGCATGGAGTGGAAGATGGTGCCGGTCGACCCGAAGCAGCTGGTCGGCCGCGCGATCGAGTCCACCCGCGGCCTCTTCACCGCCGACGTCGAGCTGAAGGCCGAGGTCGGCGAGAAGCTGCCGCAGCTCGAGGGGGACTACGACCGCCTGCTCCAGGTCCTCATCAACCTCATCTCCAACGCCTCGAAGTTCACCACCCTCGGCTCGGTCACGGTCGGCGCGCAGAAGGTGACCGACGGCGTCGAGTTCAGCGTCACCGACACCGGCGGCGGCATCGATCTCGCCGACCACGACGCGATCTTCGAGAAGTTCCGCCAGGTCGGCGACACGCTGACCAGCAAGCCGAAGGGCACCGGGCTCGGGCTGCCGATCTGCAAGCAGATCGTCACCGCGCACCAGGGGCGCATCGGCGTGCAGAGCAAGCTCGGCGCCGGATCCCGCTTCTTCTTCTTCATCCCCGGCGAGGCCCCGATCTCCTCGCAGCCCACCCACAAGGCGAGCCCCGCCGAGACCGCCGCGCTGCTCGCGCGCATCGAGAAGCACGTCAACGCGACGCTGCCCGCCAAGACCGGCGGCGACATCCTGGTGGTCGACGACGACAAGAACCTCCGCGAGCTCGTCCGTCAGCAGCTCACCGAACGCGGGTACACCGTGCGGCAGGCCGAAGATGGGCAGGAGGCGATCCGCGAGGTCCGTAACCGCAGACCGGATCTCATCATCCTCGACGTGATGATGCCCGGGATCAGCGGCTTCGACGTCGCCGCCGTCCTCAAGTCCGATCCCGGCACGCGCAACGTGCCGATCATCATCCTGTCCATCGTGCAGGAGGCCGATCGCGGCTACGGGCTCGGCGTCGACAAGTACCTCACCAAGCCCGCGGAGGCCGAGGTCCTCGCCGACGAGGTCAAGCGCCTCGTGCGCCAGGGCGACTCGCCGCGCCGCGTGCTGGTGGTCAACGAGCAGATGCCCGCCGCCCCCGACATCGTGCGCCTGCTCGAGACCAAGGGCTACGACGTGGTGGGCACCTGCTCGGCGCAGGACTTCGTCCACGAGGCGAAGAAGGCGCACCCCGACCTGATCATCCTCGAGGCCGGCCACCCCTCGAGGGACGACATCGTCCGCGCCATCCGGCTCGAGAAGGACCTGCAGAACGTCTACGTCGTGCAGCTGGTCAGCCGCGAGGCGAATGGCGCGAACTAGCCTCAAGCGCCTGCTCCGCGGCGGCTCCAAGCGGGCCGTCGAGGATCTGCTCGCCCTCGTCGGGGCGCCCGTTCGCGTCGAGGACGAGGCGGGCAAGATGCTGCTCGGCGACGAGGGAGCGGCGGGCGAGCGTCACCCGATCGTCCTCGAGGGATCGACGCTCGGCGCGGTGATCGGGCCGCCTTCGGCCGCGCCGGTCGCCCGGGTGCTCGGGTACCTCGGCGAGCGCGAGGAGGAGAAGCTCGCGCTCGCCGACGAGACGCTCGGCCGGTACAAGGAGCTGACGCTCCTCTACGACATCAGCGACAAGCTCTCGCGCGTGCTCGACGTCGACGAGGTGTGTCGCATGGTGGTCGCCGAGGCGCGCAACTTCCTCCACGCCACCGGCGCGTCGCTGCACCTCGTCGATCGGCGGCGCGGCGTGCTCGAGCCGATCGCCTCCACCGACGAGCGCGCCAAGACGCGCACGCTGGCCGCTGCGCACGGGGTCGAGGGTCGGGTGCTGAAGACCGGGCGCGCGGAGCTGGTCGAGGACGTGAGCACCACCGACGCCGGCGCGAGCGAGGCGGGCGTCTGCTCGATCATGTGCGCGCCGCTCCGCACCGGCGAGACCGTGTTCGGCGTGCTGCGCGTGACCAACGACAAGCGCACCGCGTGGACGGCGGGCCACCTGAAGCTGGTGACCTCGCTCGCGGGCAACGCCGCCGCCGCGCTCAGCCACGCCATGCTGCACCGCGAGCGACTCCGGCAGCAGGCGCTGCGGCACCAGATCGAGCGCTTCGCATCGCCCTGGGTGCTCGACGCCGCCTTCGACGATCGGGCGGGGGAGGGGCCGCGCACCGTCGCCGCGCTGTTCTGCGATCTCGGCGAGCTCACGCGCTTCGCCGACGCGGGCATGGAGCCCGAGGAGCTGATGACGCTGGTCCGTCGCGCGACCACCACGGCGCTCGGCGTGCTGATGCGCGAGGGCGCGACGGTGCAGGTCTCGCACGCGGAGATGGTCGTCGGCCTGTTCGGCTCCGAGAGCGGCGTCGGGCCCGCGGCGCAGGCGGCGGTGCGCGCGGCGACGCAGATCGCCCGCGCGCTCGATCGGCGCCTCGGCGGGTTCGCCGATCGCAGCCCGGGGGTGGCGATCACGCACGCCGAGCTGCCCGAGGACGACGCGTCGAGCGCGTTCTTCGCCGCCGTGGGCGCGGCGGCCACGCTGCAGAGCAGCGCCGACGGCCGCATCCTGGTCGACGAGCGCATCGCCGGCGCGCTCGGTCCATCGGTTCGCTCGGCCGTCGGCGATGTCCGCCGCGTGGGCGACGACGAGCGACAGCTCACCGGCGTGAGCGGCAACGTGTACGAGGTGCGAGCGTGAGCAAGACCGTATTGATCGTCGACGACGAGCCGCACATCCGCCTGCTGCTCGAGCAGACCCTCGACCAGCTCGACTCTCACGGGGTCGAGATCCTCACCGCCACCAACGGCGGCGACGCGCTGCAGTCGATCAAGGACGATCGTCCGTCGATCGTCCTGCTCGACGTGATGATGCCGGTGATGAACGGCTTCGAGGTGTGCCGGGCGGTGAAGTCCGACGCCTCGCTGAAGGGCACGTACATCGTGCTCTTGACCGCGAAGGGCCAGGAGCTCGATCGCGCGACCGGCGCGGAGGTCGGCGCCGATCTCTACCTCACCAAGCCGTTCGATCCCGACGACGTGCTCGCCCGCGTGGCGAAGGTGCTCGGCGTTGAGCTCGAATAGCGGAGAGCGCCTCAAGGCCGACGCGTTCGGCGCCGAGACCGGCGGCACGCCGACCGATCACGACGAGCTGCGCCCGAGCAACGCGCCCACGGTGGCCAGCGTGGCGGCGACCATCCTCGCCGTCCCGTCGCCGAGCACGGTGAGCGAGCCGCTGATCCGCACGCTGCGCGAGCCGCCGACCGAGCGGCGCCTGGTCCCCGGCGTGCTGCTCGGCGCCGGCGGCATGGGCGAGGTGTACCGCGTGCGCGATCACGCGCTGCACCGCGTCCTCGCCATGAAGGTCCTGCAGCCGGATCAGACCGCGCCGGGCGTGATGCGCGAGCGCTTCATCGAGGAGGCGCAGGTCACCGCGCAGCTCGCGCACCCCGGCATCCCTCCGGTGCACGAGATCGGGGAGCTCGACGACGGTCGACCGTACTTCACGATGAAGGAGGTCCCCGGCGTCACGCTGGCGCAGGTGATCGACGAGGCGCACCGTGATCCGCTCGGCGCGGCGCGGTGGAGCGAGCAGCGCCTCCTCGAGATCTTCCACAAGGTCTGCGAGGCGGTCGGCTACGCGCACGCGCGCGGCGTCGCGCACTGCGACCTCAAGCCGCACAACGTGATGGTCGGCGCGTTCGGCGAGGTGCTGGTCATGGACTGGGGCGTCGCGCGCCTGGTCGAGCCGTCGGGCGCCGCGCCGACCGGCGGGCCGCCGGTGATGACCGGCGGGCTCGCGACCATGGATCCGATCGTCGCAGGCACGCCCGCGTACATGGCGCCGGAGCACGCCACCGGCCAGTTCGACAAGATCGGGCCCCGGGCCGACGTCTACGCGCTCGGCGTGATGCTCTACGAGATGCTCGCGGGCGAGCGCCCGTACAAGGGCACGCCGCGCGAGATGGTCGATCAGGCGAAGGCCGGGAACGTCCCGCCGCTGCCGCACCGCGCGGGCAGCGCGGCCGACGACGCGCTCTTCGCGATCATCACGCGCGCGATGACGCCCGATCCGACGGTGCGCTACGCCGACGCCAAGCCGATGGCCGAGGACCTCGCGCGCTGGCGCGAGGGCGCGGTCCGCCGCGAGAAGGCGCTCGCGACGCTGCGGCAGGCGCAGGCGATGGTGCCCGCGATCGAGCCGCTGTTCGATCACGCGGCCGAGCTGCGCGACCTCGCCCTCGGCGAGCTCGCCCGCCTCGGTCCCGACGCGTCGGTCGAGGCGAAGGAGCCGATCTGGGCCCAGCAGGATCGCGCCGCCGAGCTCGCGCGCGATGCGCTCCTTCGCAGCGTCGAGGTCGAGCAGCTGCTGTTCAACGCGCTCGCGTACGTCCCCGACTTCCGCGAGGCCAAGGCGCTGATCACGGAGCTGCGCTTCCACCGCCACCGCGACGCCGAGCGCCGGCGCGCCTGGGACGAAGCGGCGCGCCACGAGCTGGTGATGCGCAAGCACGACACCGGCGCGTACCTCGACTACCTCGAGGGCCGCGCGCCGCTGACGATCGACACCGAGCCGCGCTGCCTCGTGCGCTTGCACCGGCTGGTGCGCCGCGCGCGGCGCCTCGTGCCCGAGTACGTGCGCGATCTCGGCCAGACGCCGCTCCTCTCGGTGGCGCTGCCGATCGGCAGCTACCTGCTCGAGCTCGTCGCGCCCGATCGCCCGCCGGTGTTCTATCCGATCGTGCTGCGCCGGCGCGGCGGCTGGACGGGCGTGCGCCCGGGCGACGGCGGGCCGTTCCGGGTGCGCATCCCCGCCGCCGGGTCGCTCTCGGCGGGCGAGATCCTCGTCGCCGACGGCTGCTGCGAGGTCGGCGGCGACGAGAACGCGCCCGGAGGTCACCGCCGCGAGCGCGTGTGGGTCGACGGGTTCGTCGTGCGCGAGCACCCCGTCACCTTCGCCGAGCTCTCGGCGTTCCTCGCCGAGCGCGACGGCGCGCCGTTCCGGCGGATGGTCTTCCGCGACGGGTCCAACGTGTGGCGCCCCGACTGGCCGGCGGTCGGCGTCTCGTGGGAAGCGGCGCGCGCCTACGCGGCCTGGCTCGCGAAGACCACCGGGCGGCCCTGGCGCCTGCCGACCGAGATCGAGTGGGAGAAGGCCGCGCGCGGCGTCGACGGCCGGCTCTACTCGTGGGGCGACTTCACCGATCCGTCGTTCTGCCACTCGCGCACCATCGAGCGGAGCCCGCGATCGCCGACGTCGATCCACGCGTTCCCCCTCGACGCCTCGCCCTACGGCGTGCGCGGCGTCGGCGGCAATGTGCGCGACTGGTGCGTCGACGCGGCCGGCAACGAGCTGTCGGAGCGGAACGCGATCGCCGTTCCCCCGCCGCTCCACCCCGGCGCGATCGAGCGCGTGGTGCGCGGCGGCTCGTGGCGCCAGTCGCCCGACGCCGCCCGCGTCGCCGCGCGCAGCAGCCTGGTCGCGTCGCACGGCTACCCCGACGTGGGCTTTCGCCTCGTGCGATCGCTGTGAGTCAGCCCGCCAGCACCTCGCGCACCTTCTCGTCGAGCGCGTCGGGGGTGTACGGCTTGGCGAGGAAGGCGTCGTCGCCGGCGCGCGGCAGCTCGTTGGTGTAGCCGGACACGAAGAGCACGCGCACGTCGGGGTGCTCCTCGCGCAGCGCCGCGATGACGTCGAAGCCGCTCCGGCCCGGGAGGACCACGTCGCAGACCGCCACGTCGAACCGCTGCGAGCGGGCGACCGCGAGCGCCTCGTCGCCGCTCGCGGCCGCGATCACCTGGAACCCCGACGCGCGCAGCGCGCGCACCGCCGCGGTGCGCACCGAGGGGTCGTCCTCGATGACCAGCACGCGTCCGCGGACCTTCCGGGTGCTGCTCGAGGGGGGCGGCGCCTGCGAGCTCAAGACGGGCGCGTCCGACAGCGGCAGCTGCACGAACACGCGGGTGCCGCACCCGAGCTCGCTGTCCATGGTCAGGCGGCCGCCGGCGTTGGTGACGATGCCGTGGCAGGTCGAGAGCCCGAGGCCGGTGCCCTCGTGGATCGGCTTGGTGGTGAAGAACGGCTCGAACGCCTTGCGGAGCGTGGCCTCGTCCATGCCGATGCCGGTGTCGCTGACGCGGATGCGTACCACGCCTTCCTCGGGGTAGACGTCGACGTCGAGCGAGAGTCGGCCGCCGTCGACCATCGCGTCGCGCGCGTTGACCGCGAGGTTCACCAGCACCTGCTGCAGCTGCGCCTCGTCCATCCGGACCCAGCACGGCGCGGGGCTGGTCTTCAGATCGATGCTCACGTGCTCGCCGACCACGCGCCCGAGCATGCGCACGCTCTCGGCGACGAGCGCGCGCGCGTCGAACACGGTGGGCCGGCTGACGTCGCGCCGCCCGAAGGCGAGCAGCTGCCGCGTCAGCGCCGCCGCGCGCTCGCTCGCCATGCCGATCTCGTCGAGGTCCTGCAGCACGAGGTTCGGCGAGTGGACGTGGCGCCGCGCCAGCGAGGTGAAGGAGAGGATCGCCGTCAGCAGGTTGTTGAAGTCGTGCGCGACGCCGCCGGCGAGCCGCCCGATCGCCTCGATCTTCTGAGACTGCCTGAGCGCGTCCTCGATCGCGCGTCGCTCGGTGATGTCCTCGAACGAGAAGACCACGAGGCTCGTCCGACCCTGGTCGTCCTTCACCGGCGCCGCGTTGACGCGCACGATCAGCCGGCGGCCGTCGGCGCGCTCGAGCGAGTGAATCACGTCGCGCACCGGTTCGCCGGTGCGCATCACCCGCCCGAACGGCAGCTGGTCGCCAGGAAGGGGACTGCCGTCGACGTCGGTGTGCTTCCACTTCGGCGCGTCGTAGGTGTGCGTCGTGAGGTCTTCGCGCGACATGCCGAGCAGGTCGGCCGCGAGCTGGTTGCAGTAGATGATCCGCCCTGGGGGCTCGACGACGACCACCGCGAAGAGGTTCGACTCGAGGGCGGCGCGCATCAGGGCGTCCTGGTCGCGTCGTTCGCGCTCGGCGCGGCGACGGCCGCTCACGTCCTGCACGACGCCGGCGAGGCGAACGGGGACGCCGGCCCCGTCGCGGAAGACGCGGCCGCGGCACGCGAGATGAACGTCGGGCGCGTTCGCCAGTCGGTGCTCGATCGCCCAATCGTCGGGGCCGACCTCGATCGCGCGGGTGAGCGTGCGGGTCATGAGCTCGCGATCGTCGGGGTGCACCAGCGCGATGAAGGCCTCGACGGTGTGGCCGAAGCTCGCGACGCGGAACAGCTCGTAGACCCGATCCGACCAGGTGACGCGGTTCTCGGCGATGTCGAAGTCCCAGGCGCCGAGATCCGCCGCGACGAGGCCGAGGTGCTCCAGGGTCCACCCGTCTCCGCGTCCACCACGTTCTTCCACGGCGTCGAGTCTACGCAAAACCTTGCGCCCGAGCACCGCCCGATGAAGCCGAGCGCGTGCGCGTCGCCGGGGCGCGGAACGGACAGCCTACATGAAGCTCGGTCGCTCGGTGCGGCCTCCCCGTGAACGCGCCTCGCGTACCGTGGCGATCGCGGCGATCCCCCCGAGCGCCTCCACGACGTCCGACAGGCTGATCACGCCGGCGAGCCTCCCCTCCTCGTCGACGACCACCACGCGCGACCGCTTCATGCGCGCGAGGCGCGCGGCCGCCACCCGGATGTCGTCGTCGGGCATGCACGCGACCACCTCGTCGGTCATGAGCAGCGACAGCGCCGTCTCCGGAGAGCGGCCGTCGGCGAGGGCCCGCACCACGAGATCGCGATCGGTGATCACGCCGATCACCTGGCTGGCCGAGTCGACGACGGGGAGGAACCCGACCGAAGCATCGCGCATGATCTCGGCGGCCATGCGGATGGTGTCCATCGCGGTGACGTGACGAACGTCGGTGCGCATGATGTCGCGGCAGCGCATGTCAGGCCTCGGCCGTCCGCACCGCTGCCGTGCTGCTGGTGCTGTTGGTGCTGTTGGTGCTGGTGATCAGGTCGCTCGTGAACGTCTCCTCGAAGTCGCGTCGCGTGCAGGAGTTCATCCGTTCCTCCACCGGTGGGGGCGCCGCACACTCCCCATGAGAAGGTCATGCCTGTCCGGGCGAGCCGCGATTGCGCGCCGAGCCGTGGCGCGGTTCTGGCGCCGCGGTTGCAGATCGGTTCACTGGAGGGCACCCATTCACCGGAGGGCACCCATGAGGGAAGCCGAACAGACCGTCCACGTCCCGAGCACGGCGGGCACGTTGGAGGGCACGCTCGTCGTGCCGGCCGAGCCCCACGGCGCGGTGGTGTTCGCGCACGGCAGCGGATCGAGCAGGTTCAGCCCGCGAAACCGCTTCGTCGCCGGCCTGCTGCAGGCGCGCGGTCTGGCCACGCTGCTCGTCGATCTGCTCACCAAGAGGGAAGAGGCCGTCGACGAGCGCACGGCCCACCTGCGCTTCGACGTGGACCTGCTCGCCGCGCGGCTCTCGGAGGCCACGCAGGTGATCCGCAACGATCCGCGGACGGCGCACCTGCCCATCGGCTACTTCGGTGCGAGCACCGGCGCGGCGGCCGCGCTCATCGCAGCGGCAGCGGCGGGCGACGAGATCTCGGCCGTGGTCTCGCGCGGCGGGCGCCCCGACCTGGCGGGCGACGCGCTCCCGCGGGTGACCGCGGCGACCCTGCTCATCGTCGGAAGCCGCGACGAGGTCGTCCTCGAGCTCAATCAGCGTGCACTCGCTGCGCTGCGCGCGCACAAGGATCTTGCGGTGGTCCCCGGCGCGACGCACCTCTTCGAGGAGCCCGGCGCGCTCGAGGAGGTCGCGCGGCTTGCGGGCGGGTGGTTCGAGCAGCACTGCACCGCGATGCATCGGCGCGTCCCCATCGAGGAGGCGACGCGATGATCCGCTTCGCCAACCGGCGCGACGCGGGGCGTCAGCTCGCGAAGGTCGTGCGCGAGCGCCTCACGGACGAGGACACCATCGTCCTGGCGCTCCCGCGCGGCGGCGTGCCGGTCGGCTACGAGGTCGCGCGCGCGCTGGAGGCGCCCCTCGACATCTTCGTCGTCCGCAAGCTCGGTGTGCCCGGGCACGAGGAGCTCGCGATGGGCGCCATCGCCTCGGGCGGCGTGACGTTCGTCGACACGCACATCACCGGGCAGCTCGGGATCACCGACGCGGAGATCGCCGAGGTCGTCGATCGCGAGCGCGTCGAGCTCGCGCGTCGCGAGCGCGCGTACCGCGAGGGTCGCCCTTCGCTGTCGATCGCGGGCAAGACGGTCACCCTGGTCGACGACGGCCTGGCGACGGGCGCGACGATGAAGGCCGCGGCGATGGCCGTCGAGGCGCTCGCTCCGCGACGCGTCGTGATCGCGGTGCCGGTCGCCTCCGCCGAGGCGTGCCGCGCGATGACCGACGTGGCCGACGACATCATCTGCGCGGTCACGCCGGAGCCGTTCCGCGCGGTGGGCCTGTGGTACGACGACTTCGGGCAGACCAACGATGAGGAGGTCCGCGCGCTGCTCGCGGCCGCGAGCGAGGAGCTGGGGCGGCCCGCCGCCGAAGCGAGGTACGCGCGGAGGCGCGCCTCGCACCCCTGACCGGCGGTGCTAATAGCGAAACCATGTCCGACGGGCCGATCCCTCTCGCCGACGCGATCCGCACGAAGCTCACCCAGTCGATGGGGCCGGTCGTCTACGGCGATCTCGCGGCGCACCTGCATCGCGACGCGGTGTTCGTGGTGGCGCGCTCGATCGAGCTGGTGACCTGCGGCGTCGCCGTGGCGATGGACGACGTCGAACGGGTGCAGGCCTGGATCGCGAGCGGCGACCTGCGCAAGCCTTCACGCGCCGAGCGAGACGCGTGGGCGGCGCAGGGCGGCAGCTTCACGGCGATCGTGGTCCAGCCGTTCGTCCTCGTTCAGCTCCCCGATTGATCCCCGCGCGCATCGGCCGCATCCGATGCACCGATGGCCGACCTCTTCTCCAAGCTCGTCTTTCGCAACGGTGTGACGGCGCCGAACCGCACCTGTGTGGCGCCGATGACCAACCTGCAGAGCCACGCCGACGGCACCCTCTCCGAAGAGGAGCTGCGCTGGCTGTCGATGCGCGCGGCGGGTGGCTTCGGGACGATCGAGACGGCGGCCGCGCACGTCTCGCGCGACGGTCAGGGTTGGGAGGGCGAGCTCGGCATCTTCGACGACGCGCTGCTCCCCGGTCTGACCCGGTACGCCGCGGCGCTGCGCGCGCACGGCGGCGTGGCGGTCGTGCAGCTGTATCACGGCGGCGTGCGATCGTCGTCGAAGCTGATCGGACGGCAGCCGTGGAGCGCCAGCGCATTCGACGAGAGCACGCCGGGCTTCGAGCGGAGCGCGCCGCCACCGAGGCCGACATCGTCGGCGCGATCGAGCACTTCGCGGTCGCCGCCGCGCGCGCGCACCGCGCCGGGTTCGACGGCGCCGAGCTGCACGGCGCGCACGGCTACCTCCTGAGCCAGTTCCTCAGCGCCACGATGAACGTGCGCGACGATCGGTGGGGCGGCCCGTCGCTCGAGAACCGCGCGCGTCTGCTGCGCGAGGTGACGCGCGTCGTCCGCGCCGCGGTGCCCGCGCGCTTCGTCCTCGGCGTGCGCCTGAGCCCCGAGGACTTCGGCAACGCGCGCGGCCTCGATCTCGACGAGAGCGTCCAGGTGGCGCGCTGGCTCGTCGAAGACGGCATCGACTTCCTGCACCTGTCGCTGTGGGACTACACGAAGAACACCGCCAAGCGTCCGGCCGAGCACCCGGCGACCGTCTTCCGCGCCGCGATCGCGCCCGAGGTGCCCATCGTCGCCGCCGGCAAGGTGTGGACGCGCGCCGACGCCGACGCGCTGCTCGACAAGGGCGCCGACGCGGTGGCGGTGGCGCGCTCCGCGATCGCCAACCCCGACTGGGCCGCGCGCGTGCGCGACGCGGCGTGGGAGCCCCGCCGTCCCCCGCTCACGTTGAAGGAGCTCGAGGAGCGCGGGCTGTCACCGGTGTTCGCTCGCTACATGGACCGGTGGAAGGGGTTCGTGGCGCACGACTGAGTCCGCGGCTTCGGCGCCGCTCGAGTCGATGGCCGATACCGCCGAGCGTAGCGGTAGGGACCATGCTGCGACGCGGCAAGACGCACCTACACAGGAGTGTGACTATTCCGTGCGCAGCCTGCATGGCTGAGGTGTGCCTGAGACGCTCACTTCTTGTCGACGGGACCGTGGCGAGATTCCTGCTCTGCGCCACCAAGCCGTGAGTGAGCACCCTCGAGGCCGTGTGAAATCGGGCGCACGCCCCGTTGCCGACCGGGGTGCGCCGCGCATCGTGGTCCTGGCCGAAGACGAGGACGATCTGCGCGAGGTCCTCGCCGAGGTCCTCGCCGAGGCTGGCATGCGGGTCATCGCCGTCCGCGATGTGGCCAGCCTGCGTACGGTGCTCGCCGGCGTGACCCCGCACGTGCTGCTCACCGACTTCCACCTCGGGAGCACCACGGTCGAGGACGTCCTCAGCGACGTCGTGGCCGAGGCGCGCGTCGAGCACGTCCACGTCCTGTCCGCCTCGCCGCTCGCCCGCATCGCCGCCGTGCGGCTGGGGCTCCCGTTCATGTCGAAGCCGTTCGATCTCGACGAGTTCGTCGCGCTCGCCTGCGGCGACAGCCGGACGACGGCGGCCTGATCGACACGTCTTTGCTCCGCCCGGCCCGCGCGGCCGACGAACCGGTGTGGCCGAGCACCGACCACCGCGCGCTGGCGCGCGACAAGGCTGATACTCCTAGACGATGACCGACGACGCCTCCCTCCCGCCCGAAGCCGTCGGGAAGCTGGTCGCCCAGCACCGCGAGTTCCTCGGCTTCCTCGAGCGGCGCGTCGGCGACCGCGCCGAGGCCGAGGATCTGCTGCAGGAGGCGTTCGTGCGCGGCCTCGCGCACGCCGGCGACCTGCGCGACGAGGGCTCGATCGTCGCGTGGTTCTATCGCACGCTCCGCAACGCGGTCATCGATCGACACCGCCGCAAGGGCGCGTCGCAGAGGGCCCTCGAGGCGCTCGCGCGCGAGATGGCCGACGACGTGGAGCCGCCCCGCGAGGTCCGCGACGTCGCGTGCGGGTGCGTGCAGCGACTGTCGACCACCCTCAAGCCGGAGTACGCCGAGGCGCTGCAGCGCATCGAGGTCGAGGGCGTGAGCGTGAAGGATTTCGCCGCGCAGCAGGGGATCTCGGCGAACAACGCCGCGGCCCGCGTCCACCGCGCGCGCGCGGCGCTCCGGAAGCGGGTCATGCAGTCGTGTGGCACGTGCGCCGAGCACGGGTGCGTCGACTGCACGTGCGCTGACGGGCAGCACGGGCACTGCTGACCACGACGCGGCGCGTAAGCCTTCGAGGTGTCGTGCGGAGCTTCGGGAGACCCCGTACACTGCGCGCCACGATGCGCCGCCCTCGCCTGTCCGTCGCCCTGGTCCTCTCCTCTATCGCGCTGCTCGCGTACGCGGCGCCGGCCTGCTCGATCGGGAACGACAAGGAGGGCGCGACGATGCCGGGCGGCGACGGCGGGCTCCAGCTCGACGCCGGCGACATCTGCGGCTTCTGCGTCGATCGGCTCTACACGCCGTGCGACGGGCCGGGCAAGCCGGGCACCGCATACGAGTGCGCGATCGACAAGGTCTGCGTGCCGCGGCTCGGGTGCGTCGCGTGCAAGCCGGGCGAAGGCACCTGCGTCGGCAACGAGGTGCACGCGTGCAACGACGACGGGACCGTCGGCGCCAAGACCGCCGACTGCGATCCCGGCAAGGGGGAGCGCTGCAGCAAGGGCGTGTGCAAGACGGCCTGCGACGCCGCCGCCGAGTCGCCGAGCAACGTCGGCTGCGAGTTCTGGGCGGTGGATCTCGACAACGTCAAGAACTTCATCGACGACGCCGCCAACAAGCCGTGGGGGCTCGTGCTCTCCAACGCGGCCGAGACGACCGCCACCGTGACGGTCGAGCGCAACGACGCGCTGCCCGGCGCGCCGCCGAAGCTCGCGGTGGTCAAGACGCTCACCATCGCCAAGGACGAGCTCTCCACGCTGATCCTCCCGGCCCGCGAGATCGACGGCTCGGAGAAGGGTCAGAACGAGGGGCCCGGCACCTTCCTCTCGTCGAAGGCGCTGCGCATCACCTCGAGCGTGCCGCTGATCGTCTACCAGTTCAACGCGTTCGAGCCGACGTTCAGCAACGACGCGTCGCTGCTGCTCCCGCGCAACGGTCTCGGCAAGATCCACCGTGTCCTCGGCTACGTCACCTCCAAGCCGGTCAAGGTCCCGGGCTTCGACATCGTCGATCACGCCTTCGTCACCGTGGTCGGCACCGCGAACAACACGAAAGTGCGGGTCGTGCTCGGGCAGGCCATCGTCGCCGGCGGGCCGATCACCGCGCCGAAGAAGAAGGGCGAGGTGGTCGAGGTCACGCTCAACCCGTTCGACGTGCTCAACCTGGAGTCCGACGGCATGCCGGGCGACATGACCGGCACGATCGTCGAGGCCGATCAGCCGGTCGCCGTGTTCAGCGGCACCGAGGGCAGCATCGCGCCGGTCAGCGAGTCGGTCCCCAAGCCGCCGGGCTCCGACGGCAGCCGCTGCTGCGTCGATCACCTCGAGGAGCAGGTCTTCCCCGTCACCGCGATGGGCAAGAAGTTCATCGTCACGCGCAGCCCCATTCGCTCGACGACGAGCTACCGCGAGCCCGACGTCCTGCGCTTCCTCGGCATCGCGGAGACGGCGACCGTGAAGACGTCGCTGCCCGCTCCGTTCGACAGCTTCACCATCGCGCCCGGCGAGATGAAGGAGACGTGGACGACGACCGACATCACCGTGGAGTCGACGGCGCCGGTCGCCATCGGCCAGATCCTGGTCAGCCAGGAGTACGTCGACGGCGCCTACTCGGGCGATCCGTCGCTGACGATCTTCCCGCCCGTCGAGCAGTACCGACAGAACTACCTGTTCCTCGTCCCGCCGAAGTGGACCAAGAACCACGTGGTGATCTCCGCGCCGGTGGGCGCCGAAGTGAAGCTCGACGGTGCGGTCCCGACCGGCTGCGTGATCGAGCCGGCGGGCAAGATCGACGGGGTCGACTACGAGGCGCGGCGCTGCCCGGTGAAGGAGGGTGTTCGTCGTCTCACCGGCGACAAACCGTTCGGCGTCACCGCCTATGGGTATGGGTATGCCGGCAGCTATGCCTTCACCGGCGGCGCCGATGTGAAGCCGATCTACACGCCGCCGCCGCTGAAGTGACCGCCTGAAGGTCTTCGGAAATGCCCCCGGACTGAAGTCCGGGGCACCGACTGCACCTCAAGTCCTTCGGACTTCACCGACTCGCCCGGGCGGGCTGTGGGTTGTCGCCGCTCGACCGCGAGCAGCGCGAATTCCCGATGATTCGATTCCGAGCCTTCCATTGCGGGTCTATCGCTCCACTTCGTTCAGACGATCGGCGCGCAGCCCGGAGGGCTTCGCCCGGTTGTCGGTGCCCCGGACTTCAGTCACTTCAGATGTCATGAGCCGCCCCGCCGCAGGGGCATCCGGTACACCTCGAGTACCAACAAGGGGTGAACCGATGGACCAAACGGCGGAGCAGCAGTCGAAGGCTAACAACGGAGTGCTGGTCGTGGCGATCGAGCTGAGCGCAAGTAAGTGGAAGCTCGCGTTCCACGACGGTCGGCGTGATCGCGCGCGGATCGCAACGATCGAAGCGTGGGA
>JACPFM010000106.1 GCA_016182965.1 Deltaproteobacteria bacterium
GAGAAGTTCTTCTTCACCAGCGGGAGGTTGCCGAAGAAGTACCCGGCGAACACGCAGATCACGGCCCACATCACCGCCCCGAGGACGTTGTAGGTCATGAACTTCGTGTATTTCATGCTCCCGACGCCCGCGACGAACGGCGCGAACGTGCGGACGATGGGCACGAACCGCGCGATGACCAGCGTCTTTGCGCCGTAGCGCTCGTAGAACTCGGCCGTCTGGTCGAGGTGCTTCTTCTTGATGAAGGGGAGCTTGCCCTTGGCGTGCAGCTTCGGGCCGAGGAGCGTGCCGACCGAGTAGTTGACGCTATCGCCGAGGATGGCGGCCACGAGCAGGAGCCCGAGCACGACCCACACGTTCAACGAGCCGAGCCCGGCGAACGCGCCCGCGGCGAACAACAGCGAGTCGCCCGGAAGGAACGGCAGGAAGACGAGGCCCGTCTCGCAGAACACGATGGTGAACAGCACGAGGTAGGTGCCGGTCCCGTACGCGGTGATGATCTGCTGGAGGTGCTTGTCGACGTGAAGGAAGAGGTCGACGACTTGCGGCAGGGCCATCAGGCGCTCTCTTCCTTCACGGTGGCCGCGTCGAGCCCGAACCCGGTGTGCAGCGCCCGGACGGCGAGCTCGGTGTACTTCGCCGCCATCAAGCAGGAGACCTTGATCTCGCTGGTGGAGATCGCCTGGATGTTGATGCCCTCGGCGGCCAGGAGCTGGAACATCTTGGCGGCGATGCCGGCGTGCGAGCGCATGCCGAGGCCGACGATGGACACCTTCACCACCTGATCGTCGACGAGGAGGCCCTTCATCCCGACCTTGGGCCCGACGTCGTTGATCACGGCCTTCGCGCGCGCGAGATCGGCCTTGGTGACGGTGAAGGTCACGTCGGTGAGGCCGGCGCCGCCGGTGGCGACGTTCTGGATGATCATGTCGACCGAGACGTGCTTCTCGGCGAGCGCGCCGAAGACCTTCGCCACGACGCCGGGCATGTCTTCGACGCCGGTGAGGGTCAGCTTGGCCTCGTTCTTGTCGTAGGCGACGCCGGCGATGGTCATCGCCTCCATGTCGGCGCGGGAGAATTTGTCTTCACTCGTCACGATCGTCCCCTCGGCGTCGCTGAACGACGACCTCACGTGGATGGGTACTCCGTATTTCATCGCGATCTCGACGCTGCGGATCTGCAGCACCTTCGCGCCGAGCGACGCGAGCTCGAGCATCTCCTCGTAGGTGATGCGCGGGATCTTGCGGGCGGCGGGGCTGACGTTCGGATCGGTGGTGTAGACCCCGTCGACGTCGGTGTAGATCTCGCACACGTCGGCGTCGATCGCGGCGGCGATCGCCACCGCGGACGTGTCGGAGCCGCCCCGGCCGAGGGTCGTGATGTTCCCGGCGTCGTCGACGCCCTGGAAGCCGGCGACCACGCACACCGCGCCCTGGCGGGTGACCTCGGTGATCCTGGTGTCGTCGATGGCTCGGATGCGCGCCTTGGTGAAGGCGTCGTCGGTGAGGATGCGCACCTGATGTCCGAGCAGCGACCGCGCGGCGACGCCCTGCTGCTGAAGGGCGAGCGCGGTGAGCGCCGCGGTCACCTGCTCGCCGGTCGCGGCGAGCGCGTCCATCTCGCGAGGGTCGGGGATCTCGCCGAACTCGTGCGCTCGGGCGAGCAGGCGGTTGGTCTCACCGGCCATCGCGCTCACGATCACGACCACGTCGTGGCCTTCGCGGCGCACCCGCGCGCAGCGCTGCGCGACGTTGCGGATCCGCTCGACGTTCCCGACGGACGTCCCGCCGAACTTCATCACCACCAGGCTCATGCTCTGCTTCCTTACACGCGGGGGACTTGCGCGCCGCGGTTGTCGGGGAGGCCCCGATCTGTCACGCCTTGCGCTTGTCGTCGAGCAGGCTCGCCTGTCCCGGGAGCACGTGCTCGTACTTCGCGAGGACGAGGTCGATCCCCTCGCGGATGTACACAGCCACGGGCACCTTCGTGCGCTCGTGCAGCACCTTCAGGCGCTCGTTCTGCTCCGGCGTGATGTAAATCGTCGTCGAGAGCTTCTTCCGCGCCACGCCATTACATTACGTGGCCATCCACGTATTGTCAAGAGGCCAAGTCCTCGAATTTGCGGGGATTTGATCGGTTCTGCCCACGGCGAGATCAGTCGTCGTCGTCGGACTTCTTCTTCTTCTTCTTCTTGGGCGCGCTGCCCTCGTCGACGTCGATGTCCTTCAGGAGGTCGATGCGCATCGCGTACTTGTAGACGGACTGCTTGTTCGACTCGAGGAGGCCCCCGGCGTTGATCGCCACGACCTTCCCTTCGCCGTTGAAGATGGGCGACCCGCTGGTCCCGGGCGTGGTCTGGCCTTCGTGCTGGATCAGCCAGGCGTCCTCGAAGGACTCCGCGCGCTGGCCGAGGGCGTCGGTGACTCGCCCGACGTGGCTGAACATGAACACGGCGACCGGCGAGCCCTCGTCCATCGTGCGACCGGGGAAGCCGATGACGAACAGCGAGTCGCCCGTCCCGAGCTTCTTCAGGTCGGCCTTGTCGGCGACCTTCACCAGCGCCGGCGCGTCGTCCTCCTCGAGGACGAACAGCCCGACGTCGGGGGTGATGTTCATGCCGTGGTGCCGGTACTTCGGGTGGCCCTCGTGGCGCGCCACCTTGAACATCTTCGGATCGCCCGAGCCCTTGTTCGACTCGTTGAGGTGCACCCAGATGTCGGCGCCCTTGTCCTCGAAGTCCTCGGCGGCCTTCACGCAGTGGGCGTTCGACGCGAGGAGGCGCGGCCGGATCGCGAACGCCGTGCAGAACCCGCCCTTCTCGTACTTCTTGCCGTGATGCGCCACGAGCATGAAGAGGGCCTTCTGGTTCTCCTCGTAGATGCGCCGCCCGATGTTGCCGTCCTGACCCGCGAGCCCGGCGAGCTTCTTCTCGAGCTCCTTGCGCTTCGGGTCGTTCATCGCGAGGTTCTTGAGCGCCTGCTCGTACTCCTTGCGCAGCTCGGCCGGGTCCTTCTCCGCGCGCAACGCCACGACGGCCAGACCCGCGATGGCGGCCAGCGTGGCGACGACGAGCACGCCGATGATCGCCTTGAGCTTGCCGGTCGCCTTCTTGGTCTCCTTCTCGACCATCGCCTTGATCTCGATGGTCGATTTTCCCCGCCGCTGTTGCTGGAGCATCGCGCCGACGTGTGCGAGCAGCGTCTGCTGACCCATCTTGGGCGCGGGGCCGGGCGGCGGCTGGAGCGGCGGGATCCCGGGGGGAGCCGCGCCGGGCATCGCGGCGAAGGCCTCCTGCGTCGGCGCCTGCCGCGCCCCTTCCATCGATCCTTGCATCGAGCCCTGCATCGAGCCCTGCATCGAGCCCTGCATCGAGCCGTGCATCGAGCCCTGCATCGAGCCCTGCATCCCCGGCATGGGGGAAGCGGCCGGCATGCCGTGCGGCGCGTGCATCGCGGGCTGGTGGCCCCACGGCGCCGGCGGCGGTGGCGCGTCCTGCGGCCAGGCGTGCTGCGGCGCCCCGTACCGTTGCGCGTTGGCGCCGGGCGGCGGGGCGAGCACCTCGACCTGCACGCGCGGGCCCTGCGGCCCGAGCTGGAATTGATCGTGCGCGCCGAGCGCGTGCTGCTGGATGCGCCGCAGCCCGTCGAGCGGCAGGAACACGCCGTTGCGGCTGCCGACGTCGACGAGGACCCACGTCCCCGCGTCGGCGCGGATCTCCGCGTGGTGCGCCGACGCGTCGAGATCCAGGTTCGGGTCGAGCGACAGGTCGTTGTCCGGTGCGCGCCCGATGCGCACGACCGGCCGCGCGATCTCGACGCGCGATCCCGCGCGCGCGCCCGAGAGCACCGTGAGGCGGAGCATGGCGGGAGAGCTTAGCCCAGCGCGCGTTCCGGCGCGGGCTCGACCGTCGCGCGGGGAGCGTGCCGATCGAAGGCGTCACCCGCTCGTGGCGGCCGCGGCTCAGGGCGGCAGCTTGCCGCCGACCAGCGCGTACACGCCGACGACGAGCAGACCGATCGCGAGCAGCGCGGCGACCCAGAGCCACGGCGACGCACTTGCGGAAGACGGCACGCCGGCCGCGCGCAGCTCCACCTCGGAGTGGGGGCGCGGGTTGGCCGTCGCCCCCGGCGCGGCCGCCACGGCGCCCGCCTCGTCGGACGAGCCCTGCAGCTGCGCGATCAGCTCGGCGTGATTGCCGCCGACCTGCGTCGCGGCGAGCCGGTGGTTCCCGGGCGCCCCCGGCGGCGTGGCGCGCGTCGCGTCACTTTGCGCCCCGGGGGCCACCGAAGGGGGGCGCGCAGGCGCCGGCTGCGTGTCCATCGGTGGGTACTGCGTGGTGTCTTCGGTCTGGAAGACGTACTTCGTGTACTTGACCGGGTCGTCTTCGGGCGAGGGGGGCCGCGGGCCGTCGAACTTCACGACGATGACGGTGATGTTGTCGTGGCCGCCGGCGTCGTTGGCGCGATCGGTCAGCACCTTGCAGACGTCGATCGGCTCGGGGTGCGCGAGCAGCGCCTGACGCAGCTCCTCGGCGCGGACCATGCCGGAGAGGCCGTCGGAGCAGAGGAGCAGCGTGTCGCCCGCGCGGACCTTCACGTAGGTGAGATCGACCTGCACGCTGTCGGCGGTGCCGAGCGCCTGCAGGATGATGTTCGAGTGCTCGAAGTTCTCGGCCTCTTCTTCGGTGAGCTGGCCGGCCTCGATCAGCTGATTGACCAGCGACTGATCGCGCGTGACCAGCTGCAGCTGATCGCCGCGGAGGAGGTAGCCCCGGGAGTCGCCCACCTGCGCGAGGAAGAGGTGATCGTCGACCAGCGCGGCGGCGGTCGCGGTCGTCCCCATGCCGCGGCGGTTCCGATCGAGCTTCGCCTCGGCGAAGATGCGCATGCCGGCGACCTCGACGGCGCGCACGAGGCGCCGCGCGAAGTCGTCGCGGTTGCGCGGCGGCCCGCCCGCCTGCATCTGCTCGTAGATGATGTCGACGGCGAGCTTGCTCGCGACCTCGCCGGCCGCCGCGCCGCCCATGCCGTCGCAGACGGCGAACAGGGTGCCGTTCTGACCGACGATGTGCGTGCGGATGTTCTCCATCAGCCCGCGCGCGCCCTGGCTCAGATCGGCGACGAGGAAGTTGTCCTCGTTGTGCTCGCGGATGCGCCCGACGTCGGTGCGGCCGAACAGACGGATGCGGACCTGGCCCTCGGCGAGGGGCGGCGCCGCTGCCGGAGGCTGCCCTCCGCCTGGTGCCGGCGCCGCGGGCACCGTCGGTGCGGACGGCGGAACCGGCTCGATGCCCAACGGAACGGTGTTCACCCTTCCCTCGCCCTCCGGCGCCATCGGCGCGTTCGCTCCAGGCTCGCCCGCTTTGGAGTTCATGCCGTGCCCGGCGCCGGCACGTCGACGCGGAAGAGGTGGTGGCCGACGCGGAACTGATCGCCGTCGCGCAGCACGTGCTCGCCGTGGATCTGCACGAAGGTGCCGTTGGAGGAGCCGAGATCCTGCAGGGTGTACCCAGCGCCCTCGCGACGAACCGCCGCATGGCGACGGGACATGAAGACGTCCTCCGGGTAGGAGCGGTCGCCCGCCTCGCGGCCGAGGACGAACTCGTCGCGCACGAGGTAGAGGACGTCGCGCACGAGCCCTTCGACGGTGCGCTGCAGCAGGCGCGCGCGCACGGTCGGTGCCGGCGAGCCGAAGAGGAGCACGCCGTGCTGCATGGCCGGACCGCGTGCCCCCTCGAGTTCGGTCACGGCCTCGAATCTTAGCACCTGCTGACCCAAGAGAAGCAAGTCCCCGTGTGCGAGCGGGTGGGCCCCGCGCAGGCGCACGAACACGCCGTTGATGGAGCCGAGATCGACCAGGACGACCGAAGGCGGCGCGTGCGGATCGTTGCTCGGGCGCACGCTGATGCGCGCGTGCCGCGGCGAGAGGTAGGGATCGTCCGCCAGGATGATGTGCCCCTCGGTGCGGCCGATGTCGGTCGTGTCGATCGCGATCGGGTGCTGCGCGCCTTCGCTCCCGTCTTTGGCGATGCGCACGAGTCGGGCTCGAACGACCGGCTCGCCGATGCCGTGCAGCGGACGCGTCGGGCCCTGCGGCGCGCTCATGTCGACGTACGGCGTGACCTGCGGCGTCGCGGGCGCAGCCGAGGCGACTGCGCCGCCCAGCGCCTGGGGGGGGCCGCCGAGCGCGAGGTCGGGAACGGCCGGGCGCGGCACGGGCGCGGCCGGGCGAGGTGAGGAGGGCTCGTTCCCGCCGAGGCGCGCCCCACAGAACTTGCAGAAGTCGGCGCCCGGGTCGGCGACGCCGCGACAACGGCTGCACACGACTGCGGCCGCGGGCCGCGCCGGCTCGGGCCTCGCGGGCTCGGGCGCGCCGAGCGGCAGACCGCACGAATGGCAGAACCGACTGCCGTCCGGGTTCGGTTCACCGCATCGCGTGCACGGGCTGCCCGCGGGCGCTGCCTGCATGGGAGCGACCTGGTCGCTGCGCAGCGTCGAGATCTGCGGCCCCTGTTGGGCCGGCACGCCACCCTGCGGCGCGGTCACGAGGTGCGGGATGAGACCGGCCGCCGCGGCGAGCTCGGGCGTCGGCGTCGGCGCGGCGACGCGCGGCGCCGGCGCGCGCAGGCTCATGCCGCAGTCACGGCAATAGGCGATGCCGTTCGGGTTTTCGCATCCGCAATGCGAGCAGATCACGGGGCGAGTATGGGAGCGTGCGACGCGACAAAAGTCGAGCCCCAACGCGACCTTCTCCCGACGTTCACAGCGGCTCGTGGAGCTCGAGGCCGAGCTGCAACCCGAGAAGGTGCGCCAGACCGGCCGGCCGATGCTGACCGGTCGGGTCCGTGAACTCCCGGAAATAGATCGCGCGGTACGACACGACGAAGGACATCGAGAGCTTCACGCCGAGGTCCCACTCGGCGCCGAAGAACCCGTGGCCCGCGCCGCCGACGGTCGCGATCGTCCAGTTGTCGCCGTAGGTCGCGACCCCGGCGCCCGCCCCGACGAGCCCGTTGATCGACTCGCCGACCGCCCAGGCCTTCGGGCGCAGCCGCCACTCGCCGCGCAGCTGCTGCAGCACGCCGCGCTGGTAGATGTTGTGCGAGTCGTGGAAGCTCGCCTCGTACACCGCGCCGAGCGAATAGCCGGGCGTGCGGTACGCGCCGCTGAAGGAGATCCCGCCGCCGCCCGCCAGGATGCACTGCTCGGCGGCGCCCTTGGGGCAGACGTTGCCCGGTGCCAACAACGACTCGCTGTGGAACGCGAACCCGTAGCTGAGGTATTGCCCGATGGAAGGGAACGGATCGAGCCCCTCCCGCGTGTCGCCGGCCGCCTTTCCCGCCCACGGCGCCGTGGCGCTCCCCGAGGGGGCTGCTGCGCCTCCGGCCGTTGGCGTGGACCCGGTCGCGGCGGCCGACGCGACGGACGCGGGCGGTTGATCGACGGTGTCGTCGCTCCGCGCGGGGTCCGCCGTGGAGGCGAACGCCCCGGCGATGGCGATGCCGAGCGTGGTCGCGCCGCGCGCGACCGTTCGCCGTGCGCCACCGATGAGTGCGTGGGGCCCGTTCTCAGCCAATGCTCGACGCTTATCGCTCCGGGTCCGGCGCGCAACTGCCGGGTGTCACACGCCCGCTTGTTGACAGCGCGGAGATGGCTAGGCTAGCTCCCGCTCTCGCATGGAGATCTTCCTCGACAAAAGGGCCGTTCGGCAGATTCGTCTTTCCGCGACCGACGCGATCGAGGAAGGCGACACCGAGTCGCTGCGCGAGGACGTCCTCGAGGCGTTCACCGAGGACCAGGTCGAGGAGATCGAACGGCGCCTCGACAACGGCGATTTCTTCGAGTTTCTGACCGATTGCCTCATGGAGTGGAGCGGCGACGACGTCGACGAGCTCTTCGAGCTCCTCGAGACCCAGCTCGGCGAGGTCGGCATCGACCTCAAGTACGAGGCCGCCGCCGACGAGGAAGAGGAAGACGACGAGGACATCGACGAGGACGAGGACGAGGACGAAGAAGAGGAAGAAGAAGAGGAAGACGACGAGCTTTGATCGCGTCGCGCCTCAATCGTCGTCCGTCGGCTTGCCCTTCGCCCGCTTCTCGGCGCGCTTCTTCCGCAGCTCCCCCGCCTTCGCAGCGAGCTGCGGGCACGCCTCGTCGGCGTTGCGCGCCCACCGCGTGTCGGCGAACTCGGCGATGAGCTTCTCGCCGAGCGAGCACGCGCTCGAGCCGTCGCCCGACTCGGCGGCGAGCTTCGCCTCCTCGAAGAGCGCGCGCGGGCGCAGGATCGACGTGGTGTGCTCGACGTACACCTTGTGGAAGCTCGCGCGCGCGGCGGCCGGATCCTTCAGCAGGTCGCGCTGGAGGACGGCGATGCGGAACTGCGCGGCCGCCATGCGCGGGCGGTTGTACGAGCCGCTCATGTAGCTCGGCTCGCGCGCGGCGAGCATGCGCTCGAGCGCCGCGATCGCCGCCTTCGGGTCGCCGAGCTTCTCGTGCAGCCGCGACGCGTGCCACAGCGAGTCGTCCCAGAGCGCGCCCTTGGGGTAGGGGTACTGGTCGGCGCACGAGAGGAACCCTGCGAGCGCGGCGCGCTCCTCGCCGGCGGCCTCGCGGCGGTGCGCGAGGTCGTAGCAGAGCTCCTCGCCGAGGCGCGTCTTGGCGACCGCGGGGTAGAGCTTCTCCTCCCACGCGATGGCGGCGGCCTTGCCGTCGGTCTCCTCGATCTTGCCGACGACGGCCTGCAGGGCGCGGCGGGTGACGCCGTGCTCGGGGGCGCGGAGGATGATCTTCTCGAGATCGGCGAAGCCGCGCTTCTCGTCGCCCTGCTCGATGCGGATGTGCGCCGCGCGGAACGCCGCGCGGACCGCGCGCTCTCCGGGCGGGTTCTCGGCGGCGAGCGCGTCGAAGTGCTTCAGCGCGCCCGCGAGATCGCCGGCCCGCTCGCGCGCCACGCCGGCGGAGTAGAGCGCCTCGTCGTGATCGCGATCGCGCGAGGCGGTCTTGGCGGCCTCTTCGTAGGCCTCGGCAGCCTCGAGGTAGCGGCCCGAAGAGTAGGCGCGGTCGCCGGCGGCGTAGGCGCGGATGAACTTCGCTCCGCCCGGCGGGCCGCACGAGGCGAGCGCGATCGCGAAGAGGAGCGCGACGAGCGGGCGGCGCATCACGCAGCGAGCTCCACGGCGCGCACGAGCAGACGGGCCCCCTCGAGGGCGGCGGTGCGATCGACGTCGAGGTGGGTGACCGCGCGGATGCGTCGCGGGCCGGAGGCGCCGACGAGCAGCCCGAGATCGCGCGCGCACGACACGACCCGCTCGGCGTCGCGCTCGACGTCGACGTTGACGATGTTCGTCTCGACGGACGCGAGGTCGACCGTGACGCCCGGCGCGCGGGCGACGGCCTCGGCGAAGGCGCGCGCGTGCGCGTGATCGTCGGCGAGGCGCGCCCGGTGGTGCAGGAGCGCGTGCAGGCCGGCCGCGGCGAGGACGCCGACCTGGCGCATGCCGCCGCCGAGCATCTTGCGGTGACGGCGGGCGCGCGCGACGAAGGCGGCGCTGCCGCACAGGACGCTGCCGACCGGCGCGCCGAGCCCTTTGGAGAGGCACACCGTCACCGAGTCGAACGGGGCGGCGCGCTCGGCCGGCGAGGTGCCGCTCGCGACCGCCGCGTTCCACAGGCGCGCGCCGTCGAGGTGGGTGGCCAGCCCGCGCGCCTTGGCGTGCCGCACCACCGCGTGCATCCGCTCGAGCGGCCACACCCGACCGCCGGCGCGGTTGTGCGTGTCTTCGACGGCGAGCAGCGAGGTGCTCGGGTACCAGTAGGCGGTCGGCTTGATCGCCGCCTCGAGCTCGTCGACGTCGAACAGCCCGCCGCGGCCGGCGACGGCGAACTGCACGCCGGCGAACGCGGCGCCGGCGCCGGACTCGTACCACACCGAGTGCGAGCCCTCGCCGACCACCACCTCGTCGCCCGGGCGGCAGTGGCCGAGGATCGCGATCTGGTTGCCCATCGTGCCCGACGAGACGAACAGCCCGCGCTCCTTGCCGAGCAGCGCGGCGACCTCTGTCTCGAGGCGCTGCACGGTCGGGTCCTCGCCGTACACGTCGTCGCCGACCTCGGCCCGCGCCATCGCCTCGCGCATCGCCGAGGTTGGCCGCGTGACGGTGTCGGATCGCAGATCGATCATCGCGCGAAGACCCTACCAGATCGGCCCCGCCGGCGGGACCTCACACCACGCGGTTGGGGGGCTGGCCGCCGCCGAGCACTGCCACCACGGCCCCGCACGCGAGCGAGGCCATCGCCGCCCGGGTCGGCGCGTCGGCGCTGCCGAGGTGCGGCGCGAGCACCAGGTTGGGCGCGGCGAGCAGGGCAGGGGAGACGCGCGGCTCGTCGAGGTAGACGTCGAGGCCCGCCGCGGCGAGGCGCCCATCGACCAGCGCTTCGGCGAGCGCGTCCTCGTCGACCAGCGCCCCGCGCGCCGTGTTGACGAGCACGGCTCCGCGCCGCATCGCTGCGATGCGCTCGCGCGACAGGAGACCGCGCGTCTCCGGGCGGAGCGGCGCGTGCACGGACACCACGTCGGCGCGCGCGAGGAGCTCGTCGAGCGTCACGCGCTCGGCGCCTTCCGCGTCGTCCGGCGCGGAGGGAGTGGGGGGCCGCGGCGAGGCGTAGATCACGCGCATCTCGAAGCCGCGGGCGCGGCGGGCCACCGCGCGGCCGATGCGGCCGAAGCCGATGATGCCGAGCGTCGCGCCGGTCACGCGTGCGCCGAGGAAGACCGTCGGGCCCCAGCCGCGCCACCCGCCGGCGCGCACGACGCGATCGCCCTCGCTGATGCGTCGACAAGCGTCGAGCAGCAGGCCGAACGCCAGATCGGCGGTCGCCTCGGTGAGCACGCCGGGCGTATTGGTGACCACGACGGAGCGCGCCGCGCACGCCTGGAGGTCGACGTTGTCGACCCCGACCGCGTGGTTCGCCACGACGCGCAGCCCCGGCGCGCGGTCGAGCAGCTCCGCGTCGACGCGCTGGGAGGGCATCGCGATCAGCGCGTCGACGTCCACGACGCGCGCGAGCAGCTCGGCGCGCGACCATCCGATCGGGTCGTCGGTGGTGACCAGCTCGGCCACCGCGCGCACGCGCTCGAGCGCGTCGCCGACGAGCGGCGCGCCGACGAGCACTCGGCTCACGCGCGCCTCCCGACGAGCGTCACGCGGAGGGTGGTCCCGCCGCCCTTCGCCTCCTCGACCTCGATCGTCGCGTTGTGCGCGTCGACGATTTGCTTGACCACCGCAAGGCCGATGCCGACGCCCTGCGCGCGCGTGGTCACGAAGGCGTCGAACATCCGCGCCCGCATCTCCGGCGATACGCCCAAGCCGCGATCGTTGACCTCCACGAACGGCTCCTTGCGCGCGTCCTCGCCGACGCGCACCGTCACCGGCAGGCCGGCGCCGCTCGCCTGGATCGCGTTGCGCACGAGGTTCCAGACCACCTGGCGGATCTGTCCGCCGTCGGCGTGCACGGTGAGCGACTCCGGTCCCTCGTAGCGCAGCGGCACGTCGTGCTCGGCGCGCCCGCCGCGCTGCGCGAGGACGATGACGTCGCGCGCGACGCGCACCAGATCGACGACGGTGACGTTCGGCGCGCGCGGCTTGGCGAGATCCATCATGTCGCCCACCAGCTCGTTGAGGCGGGTCACCTCGTGGCGGATGATCTCGCAGAGCCGGCGCTCGTCGTCGCCGAGGCCGGGCGCCTCGCGGATGATCTCGATCGACCCGGAGATCGATCCGAGCGGGTTGCGGATCTCGTGCGCCAGCGCGGCGGCGATGCGACCGAGCGCGGCGAGGCGCTCGGCGCGCTCGGCGCGCTCGGTGACGACGGCCAGCTCGCCGGACTGGGTCTGGAGGCGTCGCGCGAGGTAGCCGGAGAGCACGGCCACCACGGTGAGCCCGATCAACGAGACGAGCGTCGGGTAGAGGTAGACCTCGGGGCGCCAGAGGAACGGCGACTGATCGATCGGCCCGGCGATCCAGCCCTGCGACAGACCCACGACCAGCGCGGCGAACAGCACGCCGCCGATGAGCGCGGCGGCGAGCGCGCCCGGGAGCCCCAGCGTCACCGCCGCGAGCACGCACGACAGGCCGTAGAACGTCGTGGCGCCGCTCAGCGGCCCTCCGGACAGATACACGAGCACCGTCCAGATGGCCTGATCGAGGACCACCTGCAGCCACGCGAGCACCTGGAGCGCCCGCCGGGTGCGGATCCACGCCGCGTAGACGGCGGCGGCGCCGAAGGCGAGCGACAGCGTCAGCACCACGACGCGCAGGCTCGCCGGGTAGCGCGCCGCGTCGCCTTGCAGGTGGAAGCCCGCGATCGCCGCGAGCAGCAGCAGGTACAGCAGCAGGCGCGCGAACGTGATCCACGTCAGGCGGCGGAGCTGGGTCGGGTCTCGCTCCAAACCGCGTCGCTGGCTCGGAGGCGGCGCGGCGTCGGAGGAGACGGCGGTCACGGCCGCTCGATCAGTCGGCCTTGATGTTGCCGGCGATGCTGAAGATCGGGAGGTACATCGCGACGAGCACGGTGCCGACCATGCCGCCGATGATCACCATCATGATCGGCTCGAGCAGCGAGGTGAGGGCCGCGACGGCGACGTCGACCTCCTCCTCGTAGAAGTCGGCGATCTTGCCGAGCATGGTGTCGAGCGCGCCGGTCTGCTCGCCGACGCCGAGCATCTGCACGACCATCGACGGGAAGATCTTCTTCTCCATCAAGGGCTCGACCATGTTCTTGCCCTCCGCGATCTTCGCGCGGACGTGCATGATCCCTTCTTCGACGATCACGTTGCCGGCGGTCTTCGCCACGACCTCGAGCGCGTCCATGATGGGAACGCCGGAGGACAGCAGCGTACCGAGCGTGCGGGTGAAGCGGGCGACGGCGATCTTCTGGAAGAGCGGCCCGAAGATCGGCAGCGACAGGAGCACGCGGTGGAAGAAGCGCTTCCCGCCGGGCGTCTTGTAGATGTAGGTGATCGTGCCGATGGTCGCGACGGTGGTGAGGAAGATCCAGTGGAGGTTCCCCACGAACGCCTTCGACAGCGCGATGACGATCTGGGTGATCTTCGGGAGGCCTTCCTTCGACCCGAAGTCCTTGAACATGTTCTCGAACGCCGGGATGACGTAGACCATCAGGACGGTCATGACGCCGGCGGCGATGACCATGACCGCGATGGGGTAGGTCAGCGCGCCCTTCACCTGGCGCACCAGCTTGACCCGCTTCTCGATGTAGACCGCGAGGCGGTTGAGGATCGTGTCGAGGATGCCTCCGAGCTCACCGGCCTGCACGAGGTTGACGTACAGCTCGTCGAAGATCTTCGGGTGCTTGCGGAGCGCGTCGGAGAAGGTGGAGCCGCCCTCGACGGTGTTCTTGATGTCCTTCAGCGCGGCGGCGAAGATCTTGTTCTCGGTCTGGCTGCTCAGGATGTCGAGGCACTGCACGAGGGGCAGGCCTGCGTCGATCATCGTCGCGAACTGACGCGTGAACTGCACCAGCTCTTTCGGCTCGACGCCGGAGCCGATGGAGATGTTGAACTCCTTCGGCTTCTTCTTGACCTTGACCGGGTTGAGTTGCTGTTGGCGCAGCCGGTTATGGACGGTGGCCTCGTTGTCGGCCTCCATCACGCCTTTGCGCACTTCGCCCGTGCGCGCGCGGGCCTCCCAAGCAAACTCCGCCATCGGTTGACCCGGAGTCTAGCGGCCCGTGAGTGAAACGGTCAAAAGGCGAGCCGAGATTTTGTTGGCCACCCCGTCGACTCCTCTTCTCGGTGTCGGGTCCGTTCGCCGCGCCAGCGAGCTCGACGCGTTGCTCGCGCGCGAGGTGGTCGCGGCCGGCGTCGCGACGAGCGCCGCGATCGCCTGGGCGCGCGCGCCGCGCGGAACCGCCGCGGGCTTCACGGTCGCCCTCGGCGAGGTGCTTTCGCCCGAGGTGACCGGTCCGGCCGTCTTCGATCTCGCGTCGTTGACCAAGCCGGTGACCGCGACGGTCGTGATGCAGCTCGTCGCTGCAGGGCTTTTGTCGCTCGGCACGCGCGTCGCCGACGCGCTGCCCGAGCTGTCGGGTTCGTCCGCGGCGGACGCGTCGATCGAGGAGCTGCTCGCGCACCGGGCGGGGCTCCCGGCCTGGGGCGCGCTCTACCGGCGCGATCCGTGGGCAGTGCGCGCGCCGGCCTCGTTGCCTCCCGACGGTCCATGGTCGGGCCAGGGCATGGTCAGGAACGCCGCGTCACGACGCGACGCCCCGGGATGGGAGGTCTACTCCGACATCGGCTACGTGCTGCTCGGCGAGATCGCCGCGCGGACGCTGGGCGCGCCGCTCGCCGACGCCTGGGCGCGCCTCGGTCTGGCCGACGCGCGCGCGCGTCGCGCGGCCGATCCGGCGTCGCTCGAGCGGATGCCGCCCACCGAGCGCCTCGACTGGCGCGGCGTGGTGCGCGGGGAGGTGCACGACGAGAACGCGGCGATGCTCGAGCGCGCCGGTGGCTCGCCGGGCCACGCCGGCGCGTTCGGGACGGCCCTCGAGGTGTGCGCGTTCGCCGCCCGCTTCGCGCAGGCGCTCGAGGGCGAAGGCGATCTGCTGCCGGCGACGCTCGCCCGCGCGATGATCGCGCCGAGACCTGCGGGGGCGCACACGCTCGGCTGGGACCTCCGGAGCGGCGACGCGCCCTCGAGCGGCGCGCGCTTCGGGATCCGCACCTTCGGGCACCTCGGGTTCACCGGGACGAGCGTGTGGATCGATCCCGACGCGCGTGCGATCGCGGTGCTGCTGACCAACCGTACGTGGCCGTCGCGCGACCACGTGGCCATCCGCGCCGCGAGGCCGCGCGTGCACGACGCGCTGTGGGCGATCGAGCCGTGACCGACTACTGCGCTTCCTTCGCCTTCTTCTTGGGCGGGGCCGCGGAGGGGGCGGCGCTCGCGGACGCGGCGGGCATCGCGGAAGCGCCCGAGAGCTTCTTCTGCTCGGCGCGCGCGATCTCGTCGCGGTACCACTTGTCGACGCGCTTGTCGAAGTCCTCGTCGACGCCCATGCGTTCGAGCCGCCCGGCGACGTAGTACTCCCACACGTCGATCTCGCCGTCGGCGTTCCGATCGCGCTCGATGCGCTTGAGCTTGCCGTCTTTGTAGTAGTGGAACTCGTCGGCCTTGCCCGCGAACTTCGAGTCGAACGACTGCTTGGCGATCACGCCCTTCTCGTAGGTGATCCAGATGTCCGACTTGCCGTCGAAGTTGCGATCGGCCTCCTCGCTCTCGAGATCGCCGGTGTCGGCGAAGGTGCGGAGCAGGTCGAGCTTGCCGTCGCGGTTGGTGTCGACCTCCATGCACACGACGCGCGTCTCGGCGCTGCCGCCGGCGGTCTTCACGGTGGCCATCACCTCCACCATGTCGGCCTTCCCGGTGCCGGCGAGGTCGTGGTACGAGAGCTCGCGGCCGGGCTTGGTCGCGTCGCAGCGGGTCGCGCCGGCGAACTTCTCGCTCGAGATCACCGGCGGCTTCGTCTTCGGCTCGGTCGTGCCGCCGCGCGGGCCGCAGGCGTACGAAGCGAGCGCGATCGGAAGGGCCGCGAGCGCGGTGACGAACAGGGTGCGGGTCTCACGCGACATCACTTGCCCCCTTTGACGCCGGGCTTCGCGCCGGCATCGCTCGCCTTCGGACCCGCGTCGGCCGGGCCGACGGGCGGCTCCGCGGTCGGCATCGCCGGCGACGGCGGGCCGGCGTCGGTCGCGGGCGGGGCGGCCGACGCCTTCGCGGCCCCGGTGCCCCCGAGCGAGCCGGGCGCGGCGCCGGCCCCGAGCTTCACGGTCTGGGTCGGATCGGGCTTCCCCGTGCGGACGTCGGCCTGGACGATGGTCGCGTTCTCGGTGCCGGGCTCGAAGCTCCACCACTCGTCGATCCGGCCGTCGCCGGTCTTGTCGCGCTCGCGTCGGATCAGCTTGCCGCCCTCGTAGAAGTCCCAGGTGTCGAGGCGACCGTCGAAGTTGGTCTCGCGCATGACGACGGTGAGCTCGCCGTTCTGGTACACCGCGATCTCGTCGATGTTCTTCGAGATGGTGTAGGCGGCCTCGCGCCGGCGGATGCGGCCGTCGGGGTCCGACTCCTGGTTGATGACCGCGAGAAACCCTGGAGCGAGCGAGCCGTCCTCGCGCTCCGCCGTGAAGTACTTCTGGTGGTGCCTCATGGAGGTGACGAGGATCGGCTCGGGCAATGTCGCCCTTGAAGGTGCGCACCTCCTTGCCGGTGGTGTCGCAGGTCTCGTGCTTGATTTCGGTGTCGCGCGCCTCGCCGGCCCACTCGTTCTGGGGGCCTTCGGGGGCCTTCTTCGCCTTGGTGGACGCGCACGCGACGACCACGGCAGCGACGGCGAGCGTCGACCAGAGGGCGCCCCGGTGGCAGACGGTGGGGCGGGAGCGGGCGGTGGGCACGGGGCGGTCTCCGAGAGGCAAGCCGGGATCGCGCGCTGCGCGACGCAAGTGTCCAGCGTACAAGCCGGGCCGTTGAGTGTCCATCGCGGACGGGGTCGAAGGTCGAGGGTCCAGGCTCGAAGCCGAGCCCGGACTCGACGTTCGACCTTCGATTTTCGACCATCGAACGACGAGAATCGCGCTGCAGCCAGGCAACTGCAGTAGAGGGACGGGGTGGCACTCCGCGCAGGCAGACGCGACGGGAGCGGTGACGCGTGGACCGCGTCGGCGGGCGCGGCGGTCGCGGCGCGGCGCGGCCACCCCTGGATCTACCGCGAGCAGCTGCGCGGCCCGTTCGAGCGTCACGCGCCGGGAGAGATCGTGCGCGTGCGCGATCCCGAGGGGGCGCCGCTCGGATCGGCCGTCCTCGACCCGCGCTCGCCCATCGCGGCGCGCCTGTGGACGCGCGGCGACGAGCGCCTCGACGTCGGCTGCATGCGCGATCGAATCGCGCAGGCGCTCGCGCGGCGCGACGCGCTGATCGACGCCGAGACCACCGCCTTTCGCTGCGTGCACGGCGAGGGCGATCGCGCGCCGGGCGTGGTCGTCGATCGCTACGGCGACGTGGCGGTGCTGCGCCTCGACGGCGAGGGCATCGCCGCGTGGGCCGAGCGCCTCGCCGATCCGCTCTTCGAGGTGCTGCGCGCGCGCGGGGTCCGCTCCCTCGTCCTGCGCTCGACCGAGAAGGGCGCGGCGCAGAAGATCGCGACGCTGCGCGGTCAGCCGCCGCCCGATCGACTCACGGTCGCCGAGCACGGCGTGCCGTTCGTCGTCGATCTCGCCCACGGTCAGAAGACCGGCGCCTTCCTCGATCAGCGCGAGAACCGGCGGCGGGTCGGCGCGCTCGCGCGAGGGCGGCGGGTGCTCAACCTGTTCAGCTACGCCGGGGGGTTCTCCCTGCACGCGGCGCGCGGCGGCGCGACGCGGTGCACCTCGGTCGACGTCGCGGCCGGCGCGCACGCGACGGCGCAGGCCTCGTTCCGCGCCGCGGGCATCGACCCGGACGGCCACGACTTCGTCACCGCCGACGTCTTCGGATACCTCGAGCGCGCCGCGGCGCGCGGCGAACGGTGGGATCTCGTCATCAGCGATCCGCCGAACATGGCGCCGAGCGCGGCGACGCGAGGCCGCGCGCTCACCGCCTACCGCAAGCTCCACGCCCTGTGCGTCAAGGTGCTCTCGCCGGGCGGGCTGTTCTGCGCGGCGTCCTGCTCCAGCCACGTGAGCCTCGACGACTTCTTCGGCACCCTCGCCGACGACGCGCTCGGGCGCAGCGACCTGCGCATCCTCGAGGTCGCCGGCGCCGGTCCGGATCACCCGGTGCTCGCGGCGTTCCCCGAGGGCCGCTATCTCGAGTTCTGCGTCGTCGGGTGAGGGCGGGCGGAGTACGCTCCGCCCGCGATGTCCCCGGAGGTCACCTACGTCCTCGAGTCCCTCGGCACCATCGCCGTGTTCGGCGGCGCCCTCTGGATCGCGACCGTCGGCTTCCGGCGGCTGGCCTTCGAGCGGGCCCGCGGTCCGCTCGAGATCCTCGCGCGGCAGCCGCTCGACGGACGGCGGGCCATCTACCTCGTGCGCGTCGGCAAGCGCGTGCTCGTCGTGGGTGCGTCCGACGGAGCGCTGACCCGGCTCGGTTCGACGACGCTGGAGGCGGTGCGCGGCGAGCTCGCCGGGCCCGCGGAAGAGGCCGGCCCCCCGCCGAGGCGCGGGTTCCGCGACGCCCTCGCGCGTGCGCTCGGCCGCGACAAGACGTGAGCGCCGGCCTATGGTGCGCGCATGAGCCAAGCGTCCCTCCCCGAGCCCCTCTCCAGCCGACTCGACGCCGCGGTCGCGGCGATCTCCGCGCGGGTGCCCCGCGGCTTCGTCCCGCGCGTCGGCGTCGTCCTCGGCAGCGGTCTCGGCGCGTTCGGTGACGCGGTCGCCGCGCGCGACGGCGCGAAGATCTCCTACCAGGAGATCGGCCTGCCGAGCTCCGCGATCGTCGGGCACGCGGGCAACCTGTGCGTCGGCAACGTGGGCGGTGTCCCGACCGCGTGCCTGCAGGGGCGGGTCCACGGCTACGAGGGGCACTCGCCCGACCGCGTCGTCTTCGCCGTGCGCGCGCTCGCCCGGTGGGGCTGCCGCACCTTCATCCTGACGAACGCCGCCGGCGGCGCGAACCCCGCGTTCGAGCCGGGCGACCTGATGCTGATCACCGATCACCTCAACCTCATGGGGTGGAACCCGCTCCACGGGCCGAACGACGACGCGCTCGGCGCGCGCTTCGTCGACATGACCGTCGCCTACGATCGCGAGCTCCGCGCGCACGCGCACGCCGCCGCCCGCGAGGCATCGGTCGTCCTGCGCGAGGGCGTCTACTGCGCGCTCTCGGGCCCGACCTACGAGACGCCCGCGGAGATCCGCATGCTGCGGGGGCTCGGCGCCGATGCCGTCGGCATGTCCACCGTGCCCGAGGTCGTCGCGCTGCGCCACCTCGGCGTCCGCTGCGTCGCCATCTCGTGCATCACCAACAAGGGCGCCGGCCTGTCGCAGGGGCTGCTCGATCACGCCGAGGTGCAGGAGGTCGCCGATCGCACCCGTTCGGCGTTCGTCGGCGTGCTCGAGCGCCTGGTCGTCCGCGCCGGCTCCTCCTAGTCTTCTCGTACGGCGCGAGGTACGGCGCGAGCCAGCGCAGCGACCGTGGTCCGTGAGTCGAGCCCGGCCATCGGGCGCGACCGTACGCAGTTGCTGCCACGCGTAGCGAGCTGCGCTACGTTTCGGGCCAGATGGAGCCCGGAGCGGCGCAGGACCGCAGCCTTCACGGCGGCGACGACGACGCGCTGCGCGTCGTGTGCGAGCACGCGGATCGTTGCGCGGGGTGTCCGCTCATCGGGCTCCCCTACGCCACGCAGCTCGCGCACAAGCGGGCCCGGCTCGTCGAGGCGCTCGCCGGCTATCCGGGCACCGAGCTGACGTTCGTCGAGCCGACGCTCCCGGCCGATCCGGTCCTCGGCTACCGCACGCGCGCCAAGCTGGTCGTCGCGCCGAAGGACGACGGCGCCCCCGGGCTGTCCATCGGGCTCTACGCCAGCGGCGGCGGTCACGTGGTGATCGACACGCCGTCCTGCCGCGTAATCAGCGCAGCCATCGCCGACGTCGCGGCCGAGGTTCGCGCGCTCGCGTGCGAGCCGGGCAGCGTCCTCGCGCGCCCGTCGACGACGGTCGCGCCCGGGCGCGGGGCGCAGGCGCTGGTGCGGGCGATCGATCTGCGCGAGGTTCGCTTCGACCCTCCGTGCGTGCTGGTGACCTGGGTCGCCTCGCGCGACGACGTCCGCACGCCCGAGACGCTCGAGGAGCTCCGCGTCGCCGCGCGTACGCTCCGGGCGCGGCAGCCCCGCGTGGCCGGGGTCGCCCTCAACCTGCGCGAGAGCGACTCGCCGCAGGTGCTCGGCAGCGAGATGCTCGTCCTCGATGGCGAGTCGGTCGTGCGCGATCGCATCGGCACGACGACGCACCTCGCCACCTTCGGCGCGTTCGTGCAGGCCCACCGCGGGCAGGCGAGCCGCGTGCACGACATCCTCGCGCGGGGGCTCGAGCTGCAGCGCGGCCAGCGCGTGCTCGATCTGTACGGCGGCTCGGGCGCCATCGGGCTCTCGCTCGCCGCCGGCGGCGCCGACGTGCACCTCGTCGAGTCGTTCGCCCCCGCGGCGCGCCTCGCGCTCGAGAGCGCGCGCACGCTGCCGGAAGGCTCCGGCAAGTTCGAGGCGACCGCCGGCGAGGTCAGCGAGGTGCTGGCGCGCCTCGGGCGGGCGACCGCGCAGGGGCAGTCGGCCTGCGACGTCGTCGTGCTCAACCCGCCGCGTCGTGGCGTCGCGCCGCTCGTGCGCGAACAGGTGGCGATGCTCCGGCCCCGTGCCATCGGCTACGTCTCGTGCGATCCGGAGACCCTGGCGCGCGACCTCGATCATTTCGTCCGGCTCGGGTACGCGCCGGTGCTCGTTCAGCCCCTCGACATGATCCCCCTCACCGAGGAGGTCGAGACGGTCACCATCCTGCGCCAGGCGCCCATCCCGCCGCCTCGCGTCGCCTACTCCGACGACGAGATCGTCATCGTCGAGAAGGGGCCGCACGAGCCGACGACGCCGCAGGGCGAGTACTCCGGCTCGCTCCTGGCCCGCGTGCGGCAGCTGCCCGGGTGCGATCAGGCGGTCCCGGTGCACCGCCTCGACGTCGGCACCAGCGGCCTCGTCATCTTCGCGCGCAAGGCGGCGTTCGTCTTCGCGTGGGCGGAGGCGCTCGCCTCGCAGTTCGGCCGGAAGATCTACCTCGCGGCGGCGCGCGGCCGCACGCCCTCGAAGGGCGCGATCACCCGCGAGCTGCGCGACGAGGGGCGCGTGCTCCCCGCGCGCACGCGGTACCGCTGGCTCGGCGGCGCGGGCGGGCACAGCGTGCTGCGCGTGATCCCGGAGCACGGGCGCACCCACCAGATCCGGCGTCACCTCGCGGCGATCGGGCACCCGGTGCTGGGAGACGAGCGGTACGGCCACGCGCCGACCAATCGCTTCTTCGAGGAGAAGCACGGGCTCGATCGCACGTTCCTCCACTGCATCCGCCTCGAGCTGAACCACCCGAAGACGGGCGTCCGTCTCATCGTGGAGACGCCGCTGCCCGGCGATCTGCGCCTCACGCTCTCGCGCTGCGGCGGCCCGACGGTGCTCAAGTTCCTCGAGGGCAAGGCGGCCCTCGGCGGGTCCGGCCCGAGCACGCTGCCGCCGCCGCCGCTCCGCGACAGCATCCCTCCGTCGAGCTTCTCGTCGGCGAACATGCCGGTGGCCATCAACGTGCTCGATCCGCCCGACGTGAACACCGCGCCGGTGTCGATCCGCCCGCCGATCATGAGCGGCGACGACGACGAGTGAGGCCCGCACGCAACTGACGGCCCGCCGCGGTCGACCTCTGGTCGTGCGGTCCCTCCTCGCCCTCCTCCTCCCGGTACTCCTCGTCACGGCGTGCGCCGCGCGCGGCCCGCTCCACCCCAACGCGGTGGCCCTGAACAAGGCGGGCGCGTACGCGCTGGCGCAGGGAGACCTCGACACCGCGCAGGCGCGCCTGGAGCTCGCCGTCGAATACCACCCGAACTTCGTCGAGGCCTGGATCAACCTCGGCCTCCTCGAGCTCTCGCGCGGCGATCTGGCCATGGCCGAGAAGCGGTTCCGTCGCGCCTTGGCCATCGATCGCGACGCCGCCGGTGCGCGCGTCGGGCTCGGCGCGGTCGCCGAGCGGCGCGGCGATCTCCCGCTGGCGGAGAAGGAGTACCGCGCCGCGCTGGCGATCGACCCCGGACTGGCCGAGCCGCGGGCGAACCTCGCGCGGCTGCTCGCCGACCGCGGCGCGCTCGACGAGGCGCGCGTGCACCTCCGGCGGCTCATCGAGGTGCAGGCCGACGATCCGGCCGGATGGATGGCGCTGTGCGAGGTCCTCTGGCGCATGGGGCGCGATCCGGAGGCGGCGCAGGTGGTCGACGAGGCGCGGGCGCGGCTCGGCGATCGCCCGGAGGTGGAGCTGCTGCTGGCGCGCCGCGATCTCCGCGCCGGCGAGCTCGACGAGGCCATCGCGCGCCTCGAGCCGCTCGCGAAGGAACCCGCGGCGATCGGGCGCGCGGCCGGCGGCTGGCTCGCCGTGGCGAGGCTCGAGAAGGGGGACGTGCCGGGCGCGCGCGCGGCGGCCAGGGCGGTGCTGGCGCGCGATCCGGAGGACCGCCTCGCGCGGCACGTCATCGAGAAGACCGGGACGTGATCGAGAGGCGGGCCGTGTCCGGCGCGAGCGGCCGTGCGATGCTCTCGGGACTCGAGTCATCCTTCCCGAACGTCCGGCGCGCGGCACTACGGCTTCATTCGACGCCGCGCGGCCTGATCGACCGACCAGCGCAGGTGCGCGGCGCCGAACCCGATGATCACCTCGCCGTCGATGTCGATCGTCGGGATGCTGCAGCGCGGGTTCAGCTTCTTGCAGTCGCGAAGGGCCGACTCGCTCGCGTCGACGTCGTGCTCGACGTAGCTGAGGTCCTGCTCGGCCATCCACGCCTTCGCCTTCTTGCACTGCGGGCACCAGGTCGTGGTGTACATCACGATGTTCACCGATCGCATCGCCGCGCGAAGCGCGTGCGGATCGATCGACGGAGCCGCGGCGACGGCGGTCGCCGGAGCCGTCGCCGCCGGCGGCGTGGTCGCCGCGCCAGGCCACGTGGCCGTCGTCCCCGGCGGCGCCGTCGGCTCGTCGGCCGCGGTGACGACGGCCGTGGTCGGGGCGGCCGTCGCGGCGATCGCCGGCTGCGCCGCCGGCGAAGGCGACGTCGCGAGGGGCGGCGGCGGGCGCGGCCTGCGCACGTGGACGATCCCGGCGACGGCGACGCCGGCGACGAGGACGAGCGCGGCGCCCACCAGCCAACGCCCCAACGTCGGGCTGCTCGCGTCGTCGCGGCGACAGAGCACGCACGAGCCGTCGGGGCCGACGGCGAGCCCGTGAGCCTCACAGCGACCGGGCCCTCCGCTCATCCCTTTCGATCTGAGCACGGCACGAGCCGGAATCGAAGCGTTACTCTCGGCGAGATGAGCGCGCTGAAGACCGTCCTGCTCGCGCGGCTGACCGCCGCGTACGAGGCGCACGCCGACCCGAAGAACGCCGCTCCGATGCGCGCCTACATGCGCGAGCGTTTCTCCTTCCTCGGCATCGAGCGCGACAGGCTCGACGCGCTCGATCGCGAGGTGCTCGCAGGGCTCGACGCGCCGACCGAGCGCGATCTCGCGGCGATCGCGCGCGCGTGCTGGAAGAAGGAGCCGCGCGAGTTCCAGTACTTCGCCCTGAAGTACCTGCGGAAGTGGACGCCGAAGGTCGCGTCCGCCGGCTTCCTCGACGTGCTGGGCGAGCTGATCGCGAACAAGTCGTGGTGGGACACCGTCGACGAGCTCGCGCAGCACCCGGTCGGTGCGCTGGTGGCGAAGCATCCGGAGCTGCGCGCGACGATGGACGCGTGGGCACGGAGCGACGACCTGTGGCTCGCGCGCGCGGCGATCCTGCATCAGAACCGCTACCGCGAGCGCACGGATCCCCGGCGCCTGTTCGCGTACTGCCGGTCGCGCGCCGCCGAGAAGGACTTCTTCATGCGCAAGGCGATCGGCTGGGCGCTCCGCGCGTACGCCGCGACGGACCCTCGAGCGGTGGCGCGCTTCGTCGCCGACCATGACGCGGCGCTGTCGCCGCTGAGCAAGCGCGAGGCGCTCCGGGGAGTCGCCCGCGCGAGCTGAGAGGGGGGAACACCCTCTGAAGCTCAGAACGCCGCTGCGTGTCCGCGCACCACCGTGCCGTCGTCCTCGACGGAGAGGTACGGGTGCCCCGGGGCGAACGAGAAGCTCGCCGTGTTGCGGTAGCGCGGGCCCTCGGCGTCGACGTGCACGTGACCGAGGATGACGGTGCGGGCGCCGGTGATCTCGGCCGCGCGCTCGGCGCCGACGGCGAGCGCGCGCTCGGCGCGCCCGCGGTAGCGGTTCGCGCCGGCGAGGATCGACGCCGAGAGCGACAGCGCGCCGACCGCCGCGAGTGGAGCGCCGGTCATCACCGGCGTCGCCGCGCCGAGGGCGAGCCCTGCCGCGCTCATCGTCGTGCCGGAGATCAACGCCGTCGTCGCGAGCACGCGGTCGAGGTACAGGCGCAGGAAGGTCGCCGTGCGGCGCGCGCGCGTGGGCGTCGCGTGCGCGTCGATGAGCATGGCCAGCGTCTCGCGATCGAGCTCGACGGCCGCCGCGTACTCCTCGAGGCGCCGGGCCCCCTCCGCGCGATCGCGCTCGATGGGGAACGCCTCGCCGCTCGACAGCCACGTGGAGAGCGCCGTCTTCACGTAGAGGCCGACGACCCACGGCGCGCGCGGGCCGTAGGTGCGGATGACGCGCATCAGCAGCGGCAGCGGCGCCTCGGCGTTGTGGGCGACGAGGAAGTGGCCCTCCACCGGCACGATGAAGCGCCGCAGGATGGCGATGCCCACGTCGTCGCGCGCGACGGCGGCGAGCGGGTGGGTCGGGGCGCCGTCGGGATCGAACACGTGTCCGTGCTCGACGTGGACCGCGCCGCCGGCGAGCTGCACGAACCACGGCTCGGTCGTGACGAAGGCGCGGTGCTCGGGGGCGAGGCCGAGCGCGTCGTGCAGCGCGGAGGTCGCGTCGGGGCGCGCGATGTCGGCGTCGTGGTTGCCGGCGACGAACACGGTCCGCACGCCGCGGGCCGCCCGCGCGGACAACGCGGAGGATAGCTCCGGGCAGGCGCCGAGCGCGCGCCGCGCGGCGTCGCCGGCGGGCGCCGGCTCCGCGGCCAGGTCGAGCGCGTCGCCGGCGAACACGACCGTCGCCTCCGGCTCCCGCTCGAGGAGGGCCGCGAGCGCACGCGCGGGTCGCGGATCGCCGCTGCTGCGCAGGTGCAGGTCGCCGACGACGAGGGCCTTGGGCATCCGCCGGTACTTCCAGCAGGAATCGCCCGTCTCGGCAAGCGCGGACCGCGATCGGTCGACCACGGCGGCGGTGAGCTTCCGGTGCGCGCCGGCGCCTTCCGCCCGCTCATCTCGAGCGCGGTTGCGATCGCCCGACGCGACCGCCGCCTGCGATCGGACCGGAGGACGTGGTGGGCGTAGGAAAGGCACGATTGACCGCACGACGCGAGCTTGGACCACCGGTTGCCTGAGAGGAGCTTCGATGTCGTTCCAACGCCCCTCTCTCTCCGAGCCGTTCGAGCTCGTCCGTCGGGCGCCGGCGCGCGAGTCGTTCGCGGAGTGGTTCGATGCACCGCCCCGTTCGAGCTCGTCCTTGCTGTCGATCGAGCCGCCGCTGATGATCGTCGTGCGCGGCGCGGGCGAGCTCTCGCCCGGGGCCGCCGGCGCGATGGCCGGCGCGCTCGCCGGCCCGGCCTCGCTCACGGTCTTCGCGGCGTTCGTTGCCGACTTCGGGCGGCTGCATCACGCCGTCGAGCTGGCCGCGTCGTTCGGGGCGTTCGCGTCGCGCGGCGCGCTCTCACGGCCGTGGGCGGTCGCCGTCGGGTGGGCGCTCACGGTGGTGAGCGGCGCGGTGCTCGGCGCCGCCTTCGGGCGGCTCACCCGGAGGCTGCGCGCGTTCGCGCCGCTGTTCTTCTTCGCGGTCGTGCTGTCGTTCGCGTTCTCGACGGTGCTGCACGGCGTCGTCCTCCACCGGTGGCTCGCCTGGCTGCTCCGCGCCCTGCCGTACGGGCCGTTCGTCGTCGCGGCGATGACCTTCGGCGCGGTGCTCGCGCTGCAGGCGCCGATCCGCACGCGCCACCTGGTGTGATCAGGCCTCTTCGCGATCGAGGCGCGCCGCGTCGAGCAGACGGCGATAGCGCTCCTGCACGTGGCCGAGATCGATCTCGGTGAGGAACGAGGTGAACGCGAAGTACGGCAGGAGCGCGTCCCACTCCCTCATCCAGCGGGGCAGCAGCGCCGGCGCGTCGAGGACGCCGAGCTCGCGCAGCTCGTGGAGCACGGCGAGATCGTCGAGGGCGATGCGCCCGCAGGCCAGGAGGTGGAGCGCCTCGCGCGCGCCGCCGCGCACCGCGATCTGGAGGAAATTGTAGACCTCGCAGAAGCCCGCGAGGTACGAGGCGTCCTTGGTGAACGGCGCGCCGCCCTCGATCAGCCCGCCGCGACAGATGCGCTGCGCGTCGAACCAGGCGTCGCGCTCCGGGGTGCCTTGCTCGACCAGCCACCGGTAGAGCTCGAGGAAATCGGCGCCCTGCGCGGCCATCTCGACCAGGCGCACCCGGCGGATGATCCGTCGCATGCGGTCGGCGCTGAACGCGCGCGCGTGGAACTCGGCGAAGACCGCGAGCCCCTCCTGCGTGCGGGTCGTGCGCGGCCCACCGGACTTGAGGAACGGCAGCATCCGCTGCGCGGCGCCGTTCTGCGCGGTCAACGCGTGCGTCTCGACCTCGTGCACGAACAACCCGAGCACCTCGGTGCGGCGGAAGCTGGTGCCGGCGCGCACGCGCACGCGCTCGGTGCCGGCGACGACCTTGGCGGACAGCCGATCGTCGACCTGCACGTCGATCTTCATGCCGTCGGCGACCGCGAGCGCCTCGATCGCCTTGGCGAAGCCCTTGGCGTCGAGGTGCTCCTCGCCGTCCTTCTGCCTCTTTCGCTTCGTCGGCGGCGCCGGCGCCGGGAGATCCTCGCCCTTCAGGCGGCGCTCGAGGTGGCCCGCGAGGTCGAGGTTGGAGGTGTCGCGATCGAAGCGCGACTGGGGCCCGCCGTAGACCTCGACCGAGATCTCGTGGAAGCGGCGCGTGCCGAGCGAGAGGATCATCCGGTTGGCATCGGCGTACGAGCGGGCGACGTCGATCAGCCAGCGCTGGATCGGATCGGAGACGTCGAGCGTCATCGCGAACGACTCGAGCTCGCGCACGTGTGCGTTGGCGCGCTCGCGATCGACCTCGTAGACGACGCGGGGCAGCTCGCGCGCCTCGTCCGCGAAGAACTGCTCCTCGACCTCGCGCGGCCAGCTGAGCGCGTCGAGGAGGCGGGTCTTGCCCGCCACCATGTCGAAGAGCGGGACCGCGCGCTCGATGGCCGCGAGCGAACGCGACGGCGGCGACGACCTGCTCACCGTCGCACGATCGGTGATGCGGGCGCTTTGCGCAAGCCGGGCGGCAGCGCTCACTGCTTCAGGTCTTCGCCGGCCTTCTTCGTCTTCTCGCCCGCCTTCTCCACGGCGCTGCCGGCGCCCTTGGCGCCCTCCTTCGCCTTCCCCGCGGCGGTGTCGGCGCCCGCTTTCTCCGCCGGACCCTCGGCGGTCGGCTGCACCGGCGTGTTCGGCGACGGCGTGGTCCCGTCGTCCTTGCGACGACACGCGGGGGCGGCGGCGAGCACGAAGGAGAGCGCGACGGCGCAGGGCAGGGCGAGCTGGGCAGGACGCATGGCACGGTCTCTGACGACCCGTCACAGGTGCGGTCGCGACACGAGCGTGCCAAAAGAGTCGTGTGCTCTTCCGCCTGCTCCTCGCGCCGTTGGCGCTCCTCGTGCGCGTGCTCCTCTTTCCGCGCCGGGCGCTTCGCCGCGTGTTCGCCGCGCCGAAGGGCGCGCTGATCGAGGTCACCCTCAAGGGGCTGATCCGCGAGACCCCGGCGCGCCCGCGGAAATGGTGGCCCCCGCGCAATCTGCTGCGTCGGGAGCGCGCATCGGAGGTTCACGTGCGCTCGCTGCGCCGGGTGCTCGACGAGGCGATCGCCGACGCGCGCGTCTCCGGTGTGCTCGTGCGCATCGACGGGCTCGCCGGCGGCTGGGCGTCGTTCGCCGCGCTGCGCGAGGAGATCGCGCGCGTGCGCGCCGCCGGCAAGCGCCTCGTTGCCTGGCTGCCGCACGGCGGCGGCAACCGCGAGCTGTACGTCGCGTCGGCGGCGAGCACCATCGTCACGCCGCGCACCGCCGACGTCGCGCTCGTCGGCCCGAAGATCGAGGGCCACTACGCGCGGAGCGCGCTCGACAAGCTCGGCATCGACGTCGAGCTGCACGCGCGCAAGGAGTTCAAGAGCGCGGGCGACCGCGTGGCGCGCGACGGCCGCAGCGAGGCCGATCGGCAGCAGAACGAGGCGCTGCTCGACGCGGTCTTTGCGGCGTTGATCGCCGCGGTGGCCGAGGGGCGCGGCGTGCCCGAGGCGCGCGTGCGGGGGTGGATCGACGACGGCCCGACGCACGGCGAGATCGCCGTGGAGCGCGGCCTCGTCGATCACGTCGCGCACGACGACGATCTGCCGACGCTGCTCGGCGCGCCCGTGGTCCCGGCCGGCGCCTACGCGGAGCGCCGCGGGCTCGGTCGTTCGCCGTATCGGCTCGTTCGCCGCCGGGCGATCGGCATCGTCGAGGTGCACGGCGCCATCGCCTCGACGGCGACGCCGCTGGCGCAGGCGATGGGGCCGCTCGCGATCGCCGAGCGCGTGATCGCCGATCTGCGCGCGGCGGAGCGCGATCCGCGCATCGCCGCGGTGGTGCTCGACATCGACTCGCCGGGCGGCACCGTCGGCGCCTCCGACGCGATCTGGGCGGCGGCGCACCGGCTCGCCGCGAAGAAGCCGGTGGTGGCGCGCATGGGCGATGTCGCGGCGAGCGGCGGGTACTGGATCGCGGTCGCCGCCAAGACGATCGTCGCGCGCCCGCTCACCGTGACCGGCTCCATCGGCGTGGTGGCGGTGCGGCCGATCGCCGCGCGCCTCGCCGAGCGGCTGGGGATCGCGCGCGACGTCATCGCCCGCGGCCGCTTCGCCGATCTCGACGCGGTGACGCGCGCGCCGACCGACGAGGAGCGCGCCCTGTTCGCGCGCGAGATCGACGCGCACTACGGCGCGTTCGTCGCGCACGTGGCGGCGTTCCGCGGCATGGTCCCCGACGAGGTCGAGCGGGTCGCGCGCGGCCGGGTGTGGACCGGCGCCGCCGCTCTCGAGCAACGGCTCGTCGATCGCCTCGGCGGCCTCGACGAGGCGGTGGCGGTGCTCCGGAGCGAGCTCGGCCCCCTACGCCTCGACGAGGAGCCGCGGGTCGTCGTCGGGAGGCTCCCGAGCCGGCGCGATCCTGCGCCGCGCCCGGCTGCGGCGGCGATCCTCGAGCTGCTCCCGGAGTCGCTGCGCACCCCGGCGTCGCCGCTCGTCGCCGCGATCGCCGAGGGCGCGCGCGTCGCCGCGATCGCGCTCGTGTCGCAGCCGCGCTAGGGTCAGCACGTGCGCCGGAAGCCCAATCGCGCGGTCGCCGTCGGCGTGGTCCTCGCCGTGGTCGTGCTCGTCGCGGCGATCGTGCTCTTCGTGGTGGTGCCCCGCGTGGTCGCCGCGAAGATCGAGGCGGCCGCGTCGCGCCGCGCGTTGACGATCGCCTACGGGAGCGCGGCCTACCGGTTCACGCGCGCGGAGGTGCGCGACGCGACGATCACGCCGAAGACCGGCAAGCGCGTGACGCTGCGCGCGCCGCTGATCGACGCGCGCATCCACGGGCTCTCGCCCACGTGGATCCTCTTCCCCCGCCTCGACGCCACCGTCAGCGGCGGCCTCGACGAGGTGGTGGCGGCGATCGATCCGGTCCGCAAGGCCGACGAGGCCCTGCCGCCCGCCGAGCGCCTGCCCATCGACGTGCAGGGCGGGACCTTCACCTGGAAGGAGCCGTTCGGCGACGAGAGCTCGATCGTGTTCGGCGACATGCGCGCCAGCGTCCGGCCCGCCGAGGCGCTGGTCACCGCGACGCTCCGCAAGGGTCGCATGACCCTGCCGCACCTCGCGCTCGACGGGCTCTCGGTCGACGTGAAGCGCAGCACCAAGGCCGGCGAGCGCCTCGATCTGCGCGCGTCGCTCGGCGGTCTCGCCGGTGAGGACGGTCACGCGCGCATCGACGCGCACCGCGTCGAGGGCGAGACGACGCTCGACGTCGACGTCGAGCAGTTCGGCCTCTCGAACGCGTCGCCGAAGCTCCAAGGACTCGATCTGTCGCTCTCGGTGGTCGACGCCACCGTGCACGCGGAGCGCTCCGCCGAGGGCGCGGTGCGCTCCAACGGCAAGCTCGCCATCACCAAGCTGCGGCTGCCGCCCGTCAAGGTCGGGCCGGTCTCGGTGGCGGTCGGCGGCACCGTGCGCGTCAGCTGGAAGGGCACACCGAAGAAGGGCGCACCCGGCACGATGCTCATCGACGACGGCAAGGTGGAGGTGGTCCTCGGCGGGCGCGCGCGCGTGGTGAAGATCACCGGCGAGATCGCCCTCGGCGAGACGGGCGAGGGGCCCTACCTCGTGAAGATCGACTGGGAGGCCGGCCCCTTCCCGTGCGCCGAGATCGTCGGCGACGTCGGCGGCGCGCTCGCCAAGGGGCTCGCCGCGAGCACCGTCTCGGGCACCGTGCGCGCGCGCGGCACCGTCCGCGGCGATCTCTCCGAGATCGACGACCTGAAGAAGTCGGTCGAGATCCTCGAGGCGTGCAAGCTCGACGTCGGCAAGAGCCTCGGCGGCCTGCTCGACGGGCTGCCGTTCTGACCAGTCGTCAGTCGTAGCAGTCGTCAGTCGTCAGTCTGATGACCCGGTCTTCGCGAGCGGCGACACCGCGGACGCCGCGAACGGCGACCACTCCCTCAGGAGTTCGACTCGCAGGGAATGACGCGGAAGTCGCGGCGCGCGGTGCGACGCCACTTTCCGTCGAAGTCCTTCCAGTCGACCTTGTAGATGGTGCAGCGACGCTTTCCGCGCTGGACGTCCTCGACGTAGACGTCGGTCGTCGCCGCGGTGATGTTCGGATCGAGCTTCACGTCCTGCACTTCGTACTTCTTGACGACCATGCCCTCCTTGCCGGCGAACTGGGCCTCCTTGAACAGATCGTCGGCCTCCTTCTCGGTCTCCTTCGCCGGCGCGAAGAAGTCGCGGAAGGCCTTGCGATCGTCGTCGGTGGCGCCTTCGTAGACCTTCGACAGCGCGGAGAGCTGCGCCATCTGGCGTTCGCGGACGGTCTTGAGGGCCGCGGCGTACTTCTGCTCCTTGGGATCGGGCACGGCGGCGGACGCCTTGGCGGCGGCCGCCGACGCGGAGGCCGCGGCCGCGAGCGCCTCCGCGCGCTTCTCCACACCCATCTGCTGGTTACAACCAAGGGGCCCGACGACGAGGATGACGCCGAGGAGCCCCGCCTGCGCGATGACCACTCTTCGCATGAATTCATGCTAGCTCTCTCGGCCTCGATGGGCAGTGCGTATGTGCGGGTCGCGATCGCCGCGACGGCGTGGGGAACGTGGTCGTTGTTCTTGCGTCCCGCGTCGATTGATCCGCGTTGGGCGTCCGCGATCATGCTCGCAGTCGTTGCGCTCGCGAGCGCGCCGACGCTGCTCCGAAATGGCGCGCGCGGGCCGTCGGAGGGGCCGCCGCGCAGACCGTCCGAGTGGTGGGCCATCGTCGGGCTCGGCGTGTTCGACGCGGCGAACGCCGCGCTCTTCTTCTCGGCCATGGCCGTCACGAGCGTCGCGGTCGCCGTGCTCTCGCACTACCTCGCGCCCGTGTTCGTCGCGGCCGTCGCGCCGTCCGTGCTCGGCACTCCCCGCGCAAGGCGTGCGTTGCCGTTGACCGCGCTCGCTTTGCTCGGGCTCGCGCTGGTGCTCGAGCCGTGGAAGGTCGGGAGCTCGATCGGAAAGCCTGTGCTCGGCGCGATGTTGGGGGCAGGCTCGGCCGTCTTCTACGCGACGAACGTGCTCATCACCAAGCGCGTCGGCCCGCGCTTCACCGCGGAGGAGCAGCTCGTCTACCACGCGGTGCTGTCCGCCGTGCTGCTCGCGATCGTCGCAGTCGTCGTGCGCGCACCGCTGCCGACGCTCCGCGGGGCGGCGCTCGTCGCGACGGCGAGCGTGTGCATCGGCGCCGTCGCCGGCCTCTTGTTCCTGCAAGGTCTGAAGCGCATCCGCGCGGAGCACGCCGGCATGCTCACGTTCCTCGAGCCGCTCACGGCGGTGGTCGTGGCGTGGCTCGCCTGGGGCGAGCGGCCGGGATTCAGCGCCGCGATCGGCGGCACGCTGGTCCTCGGCGCCGGCGTGTTCTCGCTTCGCGCGCCCTCGACATAAGTGCTATATATAACCGAGACATGAAACCGAGCGCGCGCCTGGCCTCGATCCTCGACTCGCTCCAGCGCCGGTTGCGCGACGCCGAGAAGGCGTCGTTCGCCAAGCACCTCCCGCGCGGCGTCACCGCGGGCGACGTGCGCGTGCTGCGCGCGGTCGATCGGGTCGGCGATCAGGGCGTGTCGGCCGTCGCCGTGGCGCTCGGCACCTCGCAGCCCGCCGCGACGGTGGCGATCGCGCGCCTCGAGACCCGCGGCCTCGTCGCGCGCGCGCCGAGCTCCGCCGACGGTCGTCGCAAGCAGCTCGCGCTCACGACCAAGGGGCGGCAGGTGGAGCAGGCGCACGGGCAAGCCGACGGCGACAGCGCCGAGGCGTTCCTCGCCCCGCTGTCGAAGGGCGATCGCGCGGCGCTCGTCGAGCTGCTCGCGAAGCTGCTCGAGTGAGCCTCGCTCCAGCCTCGAGCGAGCCTCAGGCGAGCCGAACGAGGATCGACTTCAGGTGCGGCTCGCGGCCGAAGGGGGCCGGGAAATCCACCGGCGGCGGCAGGTCCTTCATCTGCAGCACCTCGCGGCCGGCGTCGCGGGCCGCCTCGTGCAGCAAGCGTCGCAGCTTGGCCTGCACGGTCTGCCGGTGGTTCGAGCAGGCGAGCAGCGAACCACCCTCCGCCACGACGGCCATCGCGCGCGCGGCGAGCGGCCGGTAGTCGCCGCCCGACGTCGAGAAGCGGCTCTTGCCGACCGTGGAGTAGCTCGGCGGATCGAGGAGCACGAGATCGTAGCGATCTCGCTTGCGACGCGCGGCCTCGAGCCAGGTGATCGCGTCGTCGGCGACGAAGGCGTGGTGATCGCCGGAGAGACCCGCGTGCGCGAGCCCGCGCTCGCCGCGCTCGAGCGCGGGCCTCGCCGCGTCGACCGAGACCGTGCGCGCCGCCCCGCCGGCGGCCGCGGCGACGGTGAACGGGCAGGTGTAGGCGAAGAGGTTGAGCACGCGCTTGCCCGCCGACATCGCGCGGACCCGTCGACGGTTCTCCCGCTGATCGAGGAAGATCCCGGTCGAGAGCCCGTCGCCGAGGCGCGCGAGGTAGGGCAGGCCGTGCTCGACGATCTCGATCTCGTCGGCCGCCTTCGCGCCGCGCACCGGGGCGCCGGGCGCGAAGGCGTCGCTGCGCGCGTCGACGATGACGTTGGCCTGCTTGGGCCGGACCTTCAGGTAGATGCCCGCGAAGCCGAGCGGCGCGAGCGCGTCGAGGATCGCCTCGCGTGACTCCACCGCGTCGTCGTACAGGTGCACCACGAGGTGATCGCCGTAGACGTCGACGGCCACGCCCGCGAGCGCGTCGCCGTCTTCGTGCACGAGACGGAACGCGGTGGTCCTGGCGTCGCCCTCGGCGAGCGCGGCGCGCCCGAGCCAGAAGCGCTCCTCGCGCGCATGATCGAGCGCGTCGTCGAACGCCTCGCGATCGAACGGCGAGACGAGCGGCGCCTCGCCGCGCGCCAGCCAGCGCGCGAAGACGCGCGGCGCGTCGCGCGTGGCGGTGAGAGGGCGACCGGTCAGCGGGTGCTCGAGCGAGAGCGAGTGCGCGTGGAGCAGGAGCCGCGGCGCGGGCGCGCCGCCGTACAGGCGATCGCCGGCGATCGGCGCGCCCTCCGCCGCGAGCTGCACCCGCGCCTGGTGCGTGCGGCCGGTGATCAGCGAGAGCTCGAGCAAGGCGCGGTCGCCTTCACGCGCGCGCACGCGCACCTCGGTGATCGCCTCCTGAGCGCGACGGTCGCGCGGCCCGGCGACGCGCACCACGCCGTCTTCGAGCGGGCCGAGGCGATGGCGGAGGGTGCGATCGCCGCCGCGCCACCCGCGCACGACGGCGTGGTAACGCTTGTGGACCTTGCGGCCCTCCAGCTGCGCCGCGAGCCCGCGGTTGGCCTCCTTGCGCTTGGTGTACGCGATGACGCCGGAGGTCGCGCGATCGAGGCGCTGATGGACGCCGAGGTAGACGCGGTCGATCGGCACGCCGTCGCGCGCGGCGAGGAAGGCGCGCACGCGCGTGGGCAGATCGTCGTGCTCGTCCTCGCGCGCGGCCTGTGTCGGGACGCCCGCGGGCTTGTCGACGACGAGCAGCGCGTCGTCCTCGTGCACGACGCGCTCGGACGAGAGATCGGGCCACACCGCGCGTCGATCGACCATCGCGCCGACGGTAGCCGATCGGTGGCGCGCGCAGGGACGGCTCGGCCCACGTGCTGAGTTCCTCGTAGGCGTGCGCGGGGTGCACGACCGGCCGCCTCTGCCGCAAGGAACCGGGAAAGCGCGGCAAAACCCGCGGCCCGCTCGCGCTGGTACGCGCGCCGCAAGGGTCTGCGGCGAAGCGGCACCACCGGCGGGTGGTGCGTCAGCACGGGCGAGGACCTCGCCCGAGGTCTCGACCGGCTCCCTCCCGCCGACGACCGGGAGCCGCGTGCTCGGGCCGGAGGGCCCGACGGAAAGGTCTCGGAAATGCCCAAGCTCATCTCGTCGATGCTCGGAGCCGCGGCTGCGCTCACGCTGGTCGCTGGAGGCGCCGCCTGCTCACGGTCGAACGACCGTCAGGTCACGGCGCCCTCGCCTGGCTACCAGCGCCCGTCGAGCGGCGTCGGCGCCACGACCGCGGGCCCCGCGTACGGCACGGTGAACGAGAACACGAACCGCGACACCACCACGCCGAGCGGCGTCGGTGGCGGTCCCCAGCCGACGGGCATGGGTCCGGGCATCGATCCGTCCGGCGGCTCGATGGGTGGTTCGACCGACACGAGCGGCAGCTCGGGCGGCAGCACCGGCAGCGGCACGAGCGGCGACACCACTGGCATCGGCGGCAGTCCCGGCGACACCGACACCTCGGGCTCCGGCGGCACGACCGGCGGGACGGGCCCCGAGACGAAGAAGAAGGGCAAGCCCAAGTCGGGCACCACGAAGTAGCCCGGCTCCGACACGACCCGACGACGCCCTTCGCGCCATGGCGCGTGAGGGGCGTCCTCGCGTTCGTGTCTCGCGCGGGTGCCGCCCATGGCGACGCGGCGCGCAGGTATGCTCGGCGCGTGAAGCCGCAGATCCTGATCGTAGTCGCCGCTTGCATCGGTTGCCACGGCGCCGAGCTCGACTCCGCTCCGCGCGACGCAAGCCCCGGCGACGCGGGCCCCGGCGATGCAGCCGACGGCGGCGTCGTCGTCGCGGACTCCGCGGGCGAGGGCAGCGCCGACGCGGCGGAAGACGCAGCGTGCGTCGACGACGTCGCGGGCAACCTCCTGTCGAACGGCTCGTTCGAGCGCGGTCTCGAGGGGTGGTCCGACGGGCGCCTCGTCGTCGTCGACGGCGACGCCGATCACTGCGATCGCTGGGCGAAGCTCGTCGACGGAGAGGCGTGGACCAGCGTGTCCCAGCGGGTCGCGGTCTCGGCGCCCGCGGGCACGACCTTCGAGCTCGGCATGTCCCTGCGCGCGATCGACTCCACGACGGCGGCGGTGCAGGTCTTCGTCGCGACGGACGACGAGACCGGCGAGAGCCGCCCGCCGCTCGCGCCTGCGGGCAGCTGGATCCGCACGAAGGCGACCGTGGTCACGAGCAAGCCGATCACGTCGCTCATCATCGGGTTCCGCACCGAGGTGGCGACGAAGCGCTCGGTCGGGATCGATCGGGTCTGGCTCGTGAAGAAGTGACGGCGCGGGCCCCAGGTTGCACAGGACGCGGGAGAGCCCGCGGGCGTCGCCGCCCACGGGCTCTCGTTCGACACGCCGGCTGCGCTACTCGGTGTGCACCACGGTGGTCTTCTTGAAGATGCGCGGACCAGCGTTCTGCGCGGCGCACATGACGCTGCCGTCGTCGACGCTCACGGCGATCTTGCGGTACAGGCAGGTGTCGGTGCCTGCTGGATCGATCGTGCACTGACTCGTCGTCGGGTTCGACGTGCAGCTCGACGTCGTGCAGGAGCCGGCGTCGGACGGATCGGTGCAGGCCTGCACGGCCCACGCGTACGTGTAGCTGCCGTCGCCTCCGGTGACGCCGGTCGCCGCGTAGGTCACGTCGTCGGCGAACGACGCGTACGGGGCGACGCACATCCGGTCGATCGACAGCGGGTTGCCGAGCGTGACGGTGATCGGCGCCAGGGGCACCGCGGACTTCTGCGGGCAGGTCGCCTTGCAGCCGCGGCTGTCTTTGACCTCGGCGCTCGCGTAGTAGGTGATCGACGGACCGACCGGCGAGACGGTCAGCGTCCCGGACGTGCCCGTCGGCTGCGGCAGGCCCACCGTCGCGGCGCTGTTCGTCAGCGTCCACTCGTAGGTCAGCGTGCCCTGGCCGGTGCCGGTCACGCCGTAGCCGAGGTTGTCGGTCGCCGTGCAGGCCGGCGTGAGCGTGCAGGTCGCGGTCGGCTCGGGGTAGACGCCGACGGAGACCGCCGCGGACGTCGCGGTGCACGTGGAGCCGGCGTCGCTGACCTCCACCGTGAGGTTGTGCACGCCGGCCGAGAGCGGCACGCCGACGATCGCGTCGCAGGTCGGGCTCTCGAAGATCTTGGTCGCGCCGTCGTACCACTTGCAGCTCAGCGTCCCGGTCGCGCCGGTGACGGTCACCTGCAGGTCGACGGTGCCGTTGCAGTTCGGCTTCACGTGCGGGACCGGCGTGATCGAGCCGAAGTTGACGTGCCGCGGACCGACGAGGTCCTTCATGTCCGCGCCCTCGCAGGCGTTGCCCGACGACTTCGAGATGACCGAGGCCCAGAAGGTCTGCCCGCACACGCCGGCGGTGCCGAAGGTCGAGGTCTTCACCGCGCCCTCGGCGAAGATGTGCGGCTCGTAGGCCGGCTGACCGGAGAGCGACTGCGGGTTCTTCAGCCCGTCGCTGCCCCAGCCTGCCGTCGCCGCGATGGAGGTGTTCACGGCGACGGCGCCGACTCCGCTGGTGTCCTCCTCCCAGACGGCCGTGTTGCACCACTCGATGGTGGCGTCGGCGTCGAGCGTCACGTCGACGCCCGTCTTCGCCTTGAAGACCGACAGGAGCTTCGCGCTGCCGGTGCGGAAGTGCCCGAAGATGAGCACGTCGCCCGCTTGCACGTGGTAGCGCAGGAAGGTGCTGCAGTTGCCGGCGCTCGCGCACGTGGGCTTGTCCCTGGTGAACAGCCACGTGTAGCCCATGTCACCGAGGCTGCTGGCGCGCAGCACGTTCAGGTACACGTAGTCGTTGTTGTTGGCGATGCCCGCATAGAGCAGCTCGTCCTTCGCCGGGTTGTTCGCCGCGCCGACGCACGAGCTGCTGCCCGGGAACGCGCTCGGATCCTTGGCGGCGAAGATGTCGAGCACTCGGTGGTCCGACAGGCCGCTCGAAGCGAGCGACGACCAGTCGGTGAAGGTCGGGCTGGCCGAGGTGATCGCGGCCGGCTCGTCGAACCCTGCGTCGCTCGGGTCGACGACCAGGTTCGCGTTGGCGCCGACGGTGCCGGCGTCGCGCGCCGACTCGTCGACGTCGATCTGGATGTAGCCGTTCGCGCCGACGTACGAGTTGAGCGTCCCGGCATCCTGGCCGGGGCACAGCGGTCCGACGTCCGTCGCGGCGCTGTCGACGACGCCGCCATCGCCCGAGATCCAGCCGTCGCCGATCTCCTCGGCGGGCGCGTCGATGATCGCGCCGTCGGCGAGCGTCAGCGGCTGCTTGTGCTCGCCGAGCTTTTCGCCGCCGCACGCAGCGCCGCCGAGGACGACCAGCGGCGCCAACGCCGGAATGACGTACCGCCCGATCCTTGATGTGCTCGAAGACATGTGGACCTCCTCCCGGGGCGGTGCGCTCCCAGGGTCGAGCCAGCGGTCGTCGGCGCTCGCGGTCCGACGACTCTCGAAAGCGGCGTTTCGCATGAACTGTGCCGAAGACACCTTCATGCAGGGCAAGCGCGCACCATGCGGGTCACACGACCAGCGGTCAGCGGCTGGAGGCGCGGGCGTCGTGCTGGGTCACGCAAGCTCACACGCAACGGGTGCGTCGACGCACCCCGGCCCTGCCTGCAGGCGGTGCGGCCGGCGTGTCACGGCGACGAGCTACGCTCGTGCGGTGTCGATCGCGGGCGCGTCGTTCCCCGGAGGACCGCTGAGACCGCGTACGCGGCGCTTCCTGGTGCTCGGCGATCTGCAGCGCACCTCCAGGCTCGAGCTCCTCCGTGAGCAGAACGACCGTGAGCGCCTGGCCATCGTCGACGCGATGGCGCAGGAGGACGTCGACTTCGTCGCGCTGCTCGGTGACCTGGTGTTTCGCGGCGACGACGCGGGCGACTGGGCGCGCTTCGACGCGCTCACCGCGGCCCTGCGTTCGCGCGGGAACCCCGTGCTCTCCGTCCTCGGCAACCACGACTACGGGGTTGTCGCCTGTCGGGCCCGGGCTGCGTTCGACGGGCGTTTCCCGCATCTCGCGGGCCGCCGCTGGTCGTCGATCGCCTACGGCCCGCTCCTCATCGTGCTGCTCGACACCAACCGCTTGCGCCTTTCGCGCACGGCTTGGGCAGCGCAGGGTGCGTGGCTCTCGGAGATGCTGTCGTCGGCCGACGCCGATCCGGAGGTGCGCGGTGTGCTCGTCCTGACGCACCACCCGCCCTACACCAACAGCAGCGTCACCGGCGACGACCTCGGCGTGCAGCGCGATCTGGTCCCCATCTTCTCCCGCGCGCAGAAGACGCTCGCGATGCTCAGCGGTCACGTCCACTCGCACGAGCGGTTCGCGCGCGACGGCAAGCTGTTCGTCGTCAGCGGCGGCGGAGGCGGACCGCGCGCCGCGCTGCACCAGGGCGCGCGGCGCCGGCACCACGACGACCTGTTTGCCGGGCCACGCCTGCGCCCCTTCCATTTCCTGCGGGTGACCGTCGAATCGACCTCGCTCGCGGTCGACGTGGTGGGCTTCGACAAGGGCGAGGTGCAGGCGCGCACGCTCGACGCCTTCGCGCTGCCGCTCGCGGCGCGGCCGGCTGAAGGATGATCGCCTTCGTCGACGTCGGTTACGCCGATGACGTGGGCGTCGCTGCGTGCGTCGTCGCCGCGCGCTGGACCGACGATCGTCCATTCGAGGAGCGCGTGGTCCGCGTGTCGCCCGTTTCGCCCTACGAGCCGGGCCGATTCTTCCTCCGCGAGCTGCCGTGCGTGCGCGCGGTGCTTGGCGAGGTCCACGCGCCCGTCGACGTCTTGGTCGTCGACGGCTACGTATTCCTCGACGGCGATCGACCGGGCCTCGGCGCCCGGCTCCACGGGGTCTTGCAGCTGCCGGTGGTCGGCGTGGCGAAGACACCGTTCCGCGGCGTCACCTCGGCCGTCGCGGTCACCCGCGGGCAGAGCACCCGGCCGCTCTTCGTCAGCGCGATCGGCATCGACGTCCGCGAGGCGGCGGAGCGCGTACGGGAGATGCACGGCGCGTTTCGGGTGCCGACGCTGCTGCGGCGGGTCGACCGCCTCAGCCGATCGTGATCACTTCGCCGGCGCGCCCGTGGTGACGTCGATCGGCTGGCTCTTCCCCTTGGCGAGCGGGACGCGCAGCACCTTGCCGTTCACCGGGATCGCCGCGCATTGGATCGACAGGCCGGTCTTGCTCGGCGTCGCGGCCAGCGCGTGCTCCGCGTCGAGCGCGGTGTCCCAGAGCCGCTGCTGATCCTTGATCGACCAGCCGGTCGCGTGGTCACGCGCGATCACCACGAACACGTCGCCGCCGCACGCGACGCCGATCGGCAACGCGCGGCCCTTCACCTTCCGCGGCGGCGCGGAGGCCTCTTCGTCGTGCAGGAGGAAGAACTTGCCGCCGCTGTCGGCGAGCCACGAGAGATCGAAGTTGGCGACGAAGCCGTCGTCCTGGCCGACGGTCATGCCCATGCCCTCGACGTCGATGCGGACGGCGAGCTGCCTCGTGTCCTTGCCGCTCTTGCACGTGCAGCCCTTCAGATCCTTGAACTTGCTGCGATCGAGCGGCTTCGCCTTGCCGGCGGCGGCCTTCTCGTCCGGCTTGTCGTCGAGCTCCTTGTCCGCGTTCGCCTTCTCCGCAGGTGCCTTGGGCTCGCTGGCCTCGGCGGCCGGCGGGTTCGCGCGGCCGTGCACGATGCTGAACACCACGCCCGCGGCGCCGAGGACGGCGACCGCGGCGAGCGCTACCGCGATCCCCGCCGGGCCGTTGGTCGGCTTGGGCGCGCTCTGCGCGGCGCGCGCCTGCGCCTCGGCGGCCTGCGCCGCTCGGACCCGCGCCATGCGACCGCTCTCGAACGCCCTATCGAAGGCGTCGGCGTCGTCCTTCTCGTCGTGATCGGAGGGGCTGTCGTCGTCGTCGTCGTCCGCGTCGGGATCGACCCCGAGGCGCTGGTAGGAGTCGTCGTCGAAGAGGATCCACCAGCGCTTCGGCTTGGGCGCCGAGGACGCCAGCTTGCCGAGGAGGCGGCTCGGGATGCGACACGGTGTGCCGCAGTAACCGCAGGTCACCATCGTCGCCTCGCCGGCGACCGGGAGCGCGGCGTCGCAGCGCGGGCAGGCGATCGCGACGGCGGCGCCGCCCGGCGACGCGTGGACATGGACCGGCTCGCGGTCGCAGCGATGGTCGTCGGCGAGGACCGCGGCGATGTCGCCGTTGCGCTCGAACGCGCCCTCCGGCGTGTCGTAGACCGCGCGATCGTGGCAACGCGGGCAGGAGGCCTGCGCCTTCCACTCCTCGCGATCGATCTGCACGTCGAGGGGGACGTGACAGCGCTCGCACAGCGGCACGCCCGGCGTGGCGCGCAGCCGCAGGTTGCGCGGCTTCATGCCCTCGCCGTCGATGATCATTCCGCTCAGCGTCTTCTCGGCGAAGGTGTGGGTGACGCCGATCTCCGCGTACGGGTTGCCGTCGACCGGCCCCTTGCCGAGGCGCCCCGGCGGTCCGGCGCAGTCGGCGACGTCCTCCGCGAAGTTGAGCACCTCGTCCCACTGCTCGAGATCGAACGTCTGCTGAACGCCGCAGCGGCGGCACTCCACGGTGCCGTCGAGATCGAGGCCGTCGAGCGGCGAGCGCATGCCGCACGCCCGACACGCGAAGTCGCACTCGAGGACGCACGCCCAGTAGTTGCCGTCTTCGCGTGCCTGCACGGTCGGCGCGTTGGCGATGGTCCCGCCGCACACCGAGCACTCCGCGCGCCCGGTCGGCGCGATCACGCCGCACGTCCCGCACACGCGCATCGACCCCGTGCGCCGCGGCGCCGCAGGCGGGCCGACCGTCTGTCCGCAGTGGTTGCAGAAGCGCGCTTCGTCGGGGAGGGGGCCGCCGCAGTTGCCGCACGGTCGCATGGCGGCAGCGTATCAGCCGTCCGCAGCTCCCCGCAGGCGGCGCTGCGAGCTCTTCCGGCAGCCCGCGGCGCAACCGCGCGCGGCGATCGCGCCATCCCCGCGACGCGCTACACTGGCGGCATGACCCGCTGGTCGTGTGTCGCCTTCCTGGGCCTCTCGCCTTTCCTGGCCTCTGGTTGCTCGCCCCATGACGGAGACGAGTACGAGCGCGGGTACGGGCGGGGGTACGCGCCGGCGTGCCACCTGGAGCTGACGTGCGGCACCTGCACGCCGGTCCTCGGCTGCGGCTGGTGCCAGTACGAAGACGGCAGCGGCCGCTGCGCTACGGGCCCCCAGGCGTGCGGCGACAACTTCCGCTGGAACTGGGAGCCCCCGAGCTGTCCTGCGAGCGGCGGGACCCCGGTCGATGCCGGCGTCGAACCGCCGCCGGCCGACGCCGCGCCGAGCACCGACGCGCCGAGCACCGACGCGGCGAGCCCCGACGCGCCGAGCACCGACGCGCCTAGCAGCGACGCGCCGAGCGCCGACGACGCGCCGGCCAGTGACGCCCCGCCCGCGACCGACACGGCGACCTGCGGCGCTCCGCCGAGCCTGCCCGCCGCGTGCCGGGTGACCTTCGGGGGCAGCCTGTGCGGCGCCGGTCAGTACTCGCTCGCGTGCACCGGCTCGACGGCCCCCGCAGGCTGCAAGGCGGCGCTCACCGAGGGCACCACGACGCACTACTGCTGCAGCTGCGAGTAGCGCGCGCGAGCCGCGGCTACTTCATCCGCGGCGTCGGACCGAACACGCCGCCGCGGCGCTTCGACAGCACGGCCAGCGGGAGCCGCTCGCCCGTCACGTCGTGACAGTCGCGACACGCCTTGCCCTCGCCGATCCCGACGGAGCCCGGGTGCGCGCTCGCCACGACCTTGCCCGTCGCAGGTTCGCTGAACGTCTTGCCGGCGTCCTGGTTCGTCAGGAACTCCCACGACGCGACCCCCGGCTGGAACAGCACGAGTCGCGTGATCGGGAAGCGCGCGCCGTCGGCGAAGTCGGGGCGCGGGAAGCGGCCCTTGCCGGCGACGCGGATCGCCACGAGATCGGCGCCCGCGGGGCCGAGCGACATTCTCTGCGGGAGCGACACCCAGTGATCGCGCGAGGTGTTGTGGTGCGAGTGCACGGCGAAGCCGACCTCGTAGGTTTGGCCGGCGACGAGGTCGACGTCGTCGGCGTTCCCGGTCGAAAGCGCGCGCTGCAGCTCGACGATCCAGGTGCCCTCGTCGGAGTCGATCGCGTCGGGCACGAAGCGGGTGCCGGCGGCGTGGATGTCGGCGTGGCTCCCGGTGGGGGCGTCGAGGATGCGTCGCGGAACCCAGTCGCCCTCGCGCGGGGTCCACCCGGCGGCGACGGCGTCCGTGTACTTCATCGCAGTCGGGACCACCGACGTGCCGAGGCCCGCCGCGGCTGGGCGCGCGAGGTGCACGAACGGGGTCGTCCAGAACGCGCTCGCCGGCTGCGCGTACGCGCCGAACGTCGTGCCGGGATCGAAGACGTGCTCCGGGTGACCGTCGACGAGCTCGTTGAAGCCGTACGGCTTCGTGCCCGCGTCGTGTCGGCGCCCGCCGTTTTCTCCAGCGACCGGCGCCGCGTTGACGACGATGCTCTGATCGTCGGCCATCCCGATCGCGTTCGAGCGCGCCGCGCGCCAGTGCCAGAGATCGAGCGCGCTGCCGGTGGCCGCCGTCGCGTTGGACGGCGCGACCCACTTCGTGACGAAGCCGTGCGAGCTCTGCCACGCCGGCATGTGCCGGGCGCCGTCGTGGCAGGTGAGGTAGCAGCCGTGCTTGCCGAAGTCCTTCGCGCGGATGGCGCGGGAGGGATCGTTGACCAGGAAGGTCGTGCGGCTCTCGTAGAACGTCGAGTGCTGGCCGAGCTCGCCCTGCGCGGCGTCGCCGGCGAGCGTCGCCGCGCCGTCGCGCCGCGAGCCGCCCTCCTTCTGCCACTTGCCACCGACGAACCGGTGGAAGTCGTGCCGATCGCCGCGGTTGGAGCGGAAGGAGAGCCGGAAGAAGATCGTGTCGTCGTTGAAGGCGGTCTGGACGTCGTAGGCGAGCGTCGCACCGAGATCCTGGAGGCCCTCGAGCGCCGGCTGCGGACGCGTCGCCTTGGTCGTCACGAGCTGGTGCTCCGGCGAAGCGGCCGTGCTCGGTGCGGGCGCGCCGCGCGGATCGCGGGGCTCGGCGGCGAGGCCGCCGCACGACGCAGCGAGCGCGGCCGTAGCGATCGCGGCATGGGCCCCGTGTCCTGCTCGACAGCGGACCGACGCGACCACGGCTTGCTCAGCCCCGCGAGGAGCTGCGATTCGGCGCACGATGCGACGACTCTACTCCGCGTCCTTGCAGCAGCGGAAGCCCGTCGAATAGTCGTGGTAGGTCGGCAGGTGCGCGGAGGTCGCGTACTTGCAGCCCTCGCCGTTCTTGTGGCCGTCCTGGTAGTAGCCGCCGCGGAACACGCCGTTCTTGTCGGCCGTCCACTCGTGGAGGTTGCCGACCATGTCGTGCAGGCCCCAACCGTTCGCGCACTTGTCGAACGCGCCCGTCTTCGCGACGGTGCCGTCGAGCGCGTTGAGCGACGGATCGTTCATCAGGCGGAAGTCGAAAAGGTGGTCCTTGAAGCTCGTCGAGAAGAGCTCGCCGAGGGGGCTCTTGCCGTGGATGTTGCACGCGCCCTCGTCGAGCGTGCTGCCGTACGGGTACGGGTTGCGCTCGGGGCCCTCGCAGGCGGCCGTCCACTCGTCGACGTGGCAGAGGCGCTTGCCGGACGCCTCGCAGGCCTGCTGCGCGGAGTCGCGATCGATGTAGCCCTGCGGCACGACGCCCGGCTTGCTGACGGCCTTCACGACGTGACCCTCGTCGACCGAGACGTAGGGTGACCACGGCTTCTCCTCGCCGTCGGGGAGGATCTCGACGAGCGAGGCCTCCCACTTGTCGACGCAGACGCGCACGCCCGTCTCGGCGCGGCCGACGAGCGCCATCTCCTCGGGGCACGCGCTCTGGGCCGGGGCGGCGGCTCCCTCGTCGACCAGCTGCGCCTTGGCCGGCTTGCTGAAGTGGATCGACGAGAGCCACTTGCCCACCTCGAAGCGCTCGCGCACCAGCAGACCGAGGACGGTGAGCGTCGCGACGACGGCGACGAAGCGCCAGCGCGAGCCGGCGAACTTCTCGAACTCTTCGACGAGCCACGGCGCGTGCTCGTGCGACTCGGGCTGCGTTGCCGCGTCGACCGACTCGGGGCCCGTGTCACCGAGGGAGCGGATGGCCGGCGTGCGGGTCGACGCGGGCTCGGCCTCGGAGATGACCTCGACGAACTGCGCGTCGTCGAGCTCGAGCGACTGCAGCGCGGCGGTGAGCGGGGTCTCCTCGATGGAGGAAGGGCGGATGAGAGGGATCTCGGCCTTGCGCGACGTGCGCTTGCGACGGCGGCGGGGAGTGGGGGCCGAGTTCTTCCGCTTCATCACACCTCGCTGGCCGATGACCTTAACCCGAGAAGGCGGGCCAAGTAACCGGAAAATCGCGGTGGAATGACGAAGCAGGAACGGATCACGTGAGGACGATCGTCCTCACGTCGCTGCTTCTTCGCGGTTTCGCGCGATCGCGCCCCGGCGTCGCACACGGTGCGCGTCGTCGGCAGGGTGCGCGCAATCGAGGGGCGGACGCCTCGGCAGGCGAGGACCGAGTCGTCGATCGCGGGAGCGCGAGTCGCGGTCGCGCCCCACGACTCACGGGCAGTCGACCTTCTTCGCGGTCTTCTGGGCGGACATCACCCACTTCTCGCCGACGCGCTTCCACGTCTGCTCGAACCAGATGCACGCCGGTAGACCCTTGGCCGCGGCCTGTTCGGTGATCTCGACCTCGGCCTCTTCCATGTTGCCCGAGACCCGCAGCTCCAACGGCTCGATCAGCTTGTTGATGCGGAAGCCGTCGGAGCCCTCTTTCCTGCGCTTCGTCTCGAGATCTTTGGCGCGCTTCTTCCCGTCGGCGTCGTCGGGGAAGTAGGGCTCGAGGATGCCGGGCTTGGCGACGGGATCGCCGGCCATGATGCGGCCCTCCGACGCCTTGAACTCCTTGATCGTCTTCTCGAGCGACGTCTTGCGCTCGCGGTACTTCAGCTCCGCGGGATCGACCTGCGACGCGCTGGCGGCGGCGGCCGACTTCGCGGCCGAGTTGGCCGCCGCGAGCTCCTCGGCGCGCTTCTCGACGCCGGACTTCTCCTGGCAGCCGGGGACGACGGCGCCCGCAGAGAGCGCCGCCAACACGAGGGCGGGGGCGAGCAACGCGCGCATGATGGCCAAGGGTTCGTTCGCGGCGCCTCGCGGTCAAGAAAACGTCAACAAAACGTCGAGGAAACGTCAGGCAAACGGCTGCACGAGACCCTCCTCGATGCGGCCGACGACGTATACCCGACTCGAGCGGGCGACGTCGATGGGATCGCTGACGAACTCCGTCGCGGTGATCTTCCGAACGGCCGTGGTACCCAGCCGATCGCGCTCGGTCGGAGGCTCGAGCGGCAACGTCGTCGCGCTGGTCTCGATGAACACGAGGACCTCGCCGGGCCCGAACCGGCCGCCGAGCGAGGCGTTCACCGCGGAGGGATCGAGCGCTTCGATCGCGTAGCGGATGGTCCAGAACACCTTCGGGTGGCCGGGCGGCGCGGCGTGACCGCCGCTGAGCGTGCCGGCGAGGTGGGTCGGGAGCAGGACCCAGCACGGATCGGCGAGGCACGCGGCCTCCCAGTGCGCGTAGGGCCACGCGCGGGCGTAGTCGGTCATCAGCGTGCGATAGACCTCGAGGAGCGACAGCACGCAGACCGCGGTGTCCTTCGCGCCCTCGGTGCCCTCGGCGGCGAGACGGGTGATCTTCTCGCTCGCGTCCTTGGCGAGCGACGGGTGCCCCGAGCGCTCGACGACCTCGAAGAAGCGGATCGCCTCGCGCGCGTAGCCGAGCTGCGCGTACAGCTCGCCGCCCGCGTGGCACAGGGCCGGGTCGGCGGGTGCGTAGGGCAGCGCGGCGTGAAGCGCGTCGCGCGCCGCGACGAAGCGACCGGCGCGCCGCTCGCTCTCGACGAGCGCGGCCGCCTGGATGGGATCCCACGTCATGCCGGGAGACTAATTCAGCGGTGCCGATTGTGGCACGTCGACCGCGCTCACCTGCGCGTCGGGGTCGTAGGCCGGAGGCGCCCGCTGGCCGAAGCCCACGGAGTCCGTGATGGTCGCTACGGCAGGTTGCCGAGCAACAGGAGCGCGACGCTCGACACGTAGAGCGTCAAACCGACGACCAGCAGCGTCATCGCCAGGTCGAAGTTGCGCGTCTTGAGGTCGCGGACGTCGATCGCCGCGCGGACCGACTCGGCCAGGCTGCAGGGCGGCAGCGAGGTGGTCCAGCGCACGCGGAGGATGCCGTTCATGGCGATCGCCGCCGCGACCAGCACCAGCACGAGGCCGAGCACCAGGAGCGAGGCGCCGACGCGGCCGGTGCGCGCGATGTTCGCGCCGCTGAAGCCGGTCACCGTGATGGTGATGCCGGCGAGCGACAGCAGCGTCTGCGCGCGATTGGCCAGGATGGAGAGCTGCGACTGCAGCTCGGACATGATCTTCGCCGCGTCGCGATCGTACAGCTGCAGCAGGTGCTCGACCTCCTGCTCCGGCGTCGCGCGCGTGAGCGGCACGTTGCTCACAGCGACTGCTGGTACAGCCGGCGCAGATCGTCGCGGGTGCACGGCCGCGGGTTGCTGGTGTGGCACGCGTCCTGGACGGCGAGGTCGGCGAGCTTGTCGAGATCGGCCTCGGTGACGCCCTCGGCGCGCAGACCCTCGGGCAGGCCGAGGTCCTTGCTCAGCTTGCGGAGCGCGTTCGGGAGCTCCGGACCGGCCACGCCGAAGATCCGCGCGGCACGCTCGACGCGCTCGGGGACCGCCTCGGCGTTCCACGCGACCACCGCCGGCAGGCAAAGGGCGTTGGCGAGGCCGTGGTGGAGCCCCTTCTCGCTCGACAGCGGGTGGGCCAGCGAGTGACACGCGCCGAGCCCCTTCTGGAAGGCGACCGCGCCCATCGCCGCGGCCTTCATCATGCCGCCGCGCGCGCCGAGGTCCTTGCCGTCGCGCGTCGCCGGAAGGAGGTGCTTCGCCACGAGCTCGAGCCCGCCGAGCGCGATCGCGTCGGCCATCGGGTGATCGCCGACCGACAGCCACGCTTCGAGGCAATGGGTGAGCGCGTCGAAGCCGGTGGCCGCGGTCATCGGAGGGGGCATCCCGACGGTGAGCTCGGGGTCGAGGATGGCGAGGTTCGCGAGCAGGCGCGGCGCGAAGATCACCGTCTTGCGCCCCGTCGCGCGGACGGTGACGACGCCGCTGCGGCCGACCTCGGAGCCGGTGCCTGCGGTGGTCGGGACGGCGATCATCGGCGGCACCGGGTGCACGACCTTGGCGTCGCCGCCGATGGCGTCGTCGTACTGCGCGATGGGCGGCTCGTGGGTGACCATCAGACGCACGAGCTTGCCGACGTCGAGCGGGGAGCCGCCGCCGACCGCGATGATGAAAGAGGCGCCCGACTCGCGGTAGCGCGCGACGCCCGCCGTGACGTCGTCTTCGTACGGGTTGGGGTGCACGCCGTCGAACGTGGCGTGCGCGACGCCCGCCTCGTCGAGCGATTTCTTCACCGCGTCGAGGATGCCGGCCTTCACCACGCCGGCGTCGGTGACAATCAGCGCCTTGTCGCCGAGCTCGAGGGAGCGCTTGCCGAGCTCGCGGACGGCGCCGTTGCCGAAGAGGATGCGCGTGGGGAACGACCAGGCGGTGAGGCTCATGTCCGAACGGCTAGCGCGGTCTCTCTAGGGGGAAAAGTCGTCAGCGGCTGCGGGGAACGGCTGGGGCGGACGGGATCGACACGCGGCGGAAGGCGTAGGTCACCCGGGAGCCGGACATCAGGTCGTGCAGGGCACGGCGCTCAGGGTTGAATAACGTCATCGCCATGCCGGCGAGCCAGAGCAGCGTGAAGACCGCGTTGGAGATGGCCATCGTCAGCAAGATGGATTTCGCCTCGGCCGCCTCGAGCGGCTGCAGGCGCTCGACCACGCTGCGCAGGTGCGAGGTGCCCTGCGTCACCAGCACGACCGCGGCGAGGAAGATCGGGAGCCACAGCGAGACGAGCGTGCGCAACAGCGCGCGCGGCAGGCCGAGGCGCGTGCCGTCCTTCTTGTGCACGCGGATGCTGAGCATCCACTTGGGGAGCGTCCGCCCGAAGTACGCGTGGCCGACGGTGACGTAGGCCAGGTGGACGACCACGCCGATCCAGCCGAGGAAGGCGACCAGCGTGCCGGCGACCACGCAATCGAGCGCCATCGCGGCGCCGCGCGCCCAGAAGCCCGCGTAGGCGAGCGTCTCGGGCGCCGCCGCCTCGAGGTCGGCGATGAGCGCGTCGTAGTCCGGGTAGCGCTCGTCGCGCGGCTTCTTCAGCAGCCGATCGAAGATCTTCCCCAGCTTGGGCGGCAGGTCCTTGATCACCTCGCCGAGCGGCATCGGCGGCGCGGAGATGTGCTGCGCGGCGACGTGCAGGCCGTTGTTGCCGTCGAACACCGGCGCGCCCGCGATCAGGTGATAGAAGGCGCAGCCCAGCGAGTACATGTCGGCCCGGTGATCGAGCTCCTCGCCGGCCGCCTGCTCCGGCGCCATGTAGAGCGGCGTGCCGAGCACCACGCCGTCCTGCGTCAGCGCCTTGTCGTCCTTCGGCGAGGCGTTCACCTTCGCGATGCCGAAGTCGGCGAGCTTCACCCAGCCGTGCTTGTCGCGGAGGATGTTCGACGGCTTGATGTCGCGGTGGATGATCCCCTCGCGGTGCGCGTCGCGGAGGCCGCGGGCGACGTGGATCATCGCCTGACGCGCCTCTTCGGGGTGGAGCATCGACTTGCGCTCGAGGATCGCGTCGAGCGGCTCGCCGTCGACGAGCTCCATCGCGAAGTAGAGGCCGCCCTTGCTGCCGCCGCGGGTCGGCAGCCGTCCGATGTGGTGGATGGCGACGACGTTCGGGGACGCGAGCTTCGCCTGCGCGCGAGCCTCGCGGAGGAAGCGCGCCTCCACCTCGGCGTGACCGTAGAGGTGCTCGGGGAGGATCTTGATCGCCACCTTGCGATCGAGCGACGTGTCGTGCGCCAGGTACACCGCGCCCATGCCGCCGCGCCCGAGCTGCCGGACGATGTGGAAGTAGTCGAGGTCGGTGCCGGCCCAGCGATCGCTGACGCCGGGCATGGGCGTCACGAGCGGCGGCGTGTTCGGCGGCGTCGCGGGGACGGTGGCCGCGACGGCGTCGGTCGTCGAGGTCGCCTGCTGCGGTTCGGTCGTCTGCAACGCCCCGGTCTCCCCGTTGGGGTCTAGAGTCGAGAGTCTAAGTCAGCGTTCGCGATTCTCGAACACCCGGCTTCCGCCGGCTCTGCAGGCCCGGTCGAAGGTCGAACGTCGAACGTCGAAGGAAATCCGAGAATTCACCTCTGCTTCGACCTTCGACCTTGGACCTTCGACCCGTCTGCGCGAGCAAGCTCAGCGCGCGTGTCCGAGAATCGCGACCGGTACCGGTGATGTAGAGTCGACCGGCGCGCCGATCAGGGGGCGGTGACCTTCACGGTCACGCTGCCGGGCGGGAGCAGCGAGGGCACGCGCGTGGCGCGGTACACGAGGTAGCTCTGATAGCCGGTCGAGGCGGGGTCTTCGACGCGCAGATCGAGGACCACTCGCGGCTCGCCGCGGCGCTCGACCTCGACGACCCGCGCGGACTTCTTGACCGCAGGATCGAGCACGAAGCCGTTGGCGGGCGACATCAACGCACCCTCGGTGATCAGCACCGTGCCGTCGGGCGTGTAGACCGCATCGCCCACGACCGGCGCGTAGTAGCCCACGTCGAAGGGCTTGCCCGTGGAGGTGTCGACCTGCCGCACCTCGCCGGCGCCGTACTGCCAGACCTGGGTGGCCTTCCAGGTCGAACGGGGCCCGGACATCGAGAGCTCGTACTCGACGGCACGGCTCGCCGGCAGCATCGCGAGGTTCGTGTCGTCGGTACCCGGTCGGGTGTTGCCGTTGTCGAAGAGGCTCAGGTGCCCGTCGGGCAGGACGCGCGCGGCGTGCTGGTGATACGGAAAGAGCGCGCCGTCGCCGCCGAGCGAGAAGTCCCCGTCGGCGCCGAACCGGTAGAGCAGCGAGCCGGCGGGGCCGCCGGCGTCGGCCGCGTAACGGTAGGCGACGACCCAATCCTGGTGGCGCAACGACACGAGCACTGCGTTGCGCGAAGGGTCGTAGAAGACCGCGTTGGCGTGGGTCCAGTCGGCCGAGCCGGCGCCGTAGACGGGCGCCCAGAACGCGCTCTTGAACGCGGTGTCGACGCGCCGGCACGGGTCGAGCAGGTCGAACATCGACACCTTGCCGAGCACCGCGCCCGACGCGGGATCGAGCTCGACCACGACGTCGCCGACGACCTCGTAGGTCTTGTCGTAGGTGGGGCACTGCGTGGGGGTGATCGTGCGGCTCTCGGTCGCGAGCGCGAGCCAGTGGCCGTTCGGGAGCTCGATCACGTCGTGGTGGATCGTGTCGACGGCGACGGGCACGACCCCGGCTTCGACCGAAGACGGATCGCGGCGCGGTCCCTCGGCCAGGAGCGCGCGCTCGAGCTTGCCGAGCGGCGAGAGCTCGGCGACGCCGCGCTCGTCGAACATGAAGCGGATCTGCCCTCGGGCGCCGCGCTGCACGTCGGCCACGGTCGAGCGGGTGCTCGCGTACCAGACCACCTCGCCGGCCGCGTCGACCGCGATCACGTAGCCCCAACGATCGACGCCGTAGCCCTTCCAACGGCTCACCGGGAAGAGCGTCAGCCCCGATCGCGAGGGCTGCGAGGCGACGACGCGGAGCGGCGGGAAGTCGGCGGGCAGCGGCGGCGTGAGGCGCTGGACGACGACCGCGTCGGAGGACGTGCCGCGCGCGTCGGCGGCGGTGACCGTGAGCGCGTACGAGCGCGCCGATCGCAGACCGATGACCGGGATCTCGTGCTCGGTCGACGCGCGGGACGAGGCGATCTCGAGGCGATGACCGGAGGCGTCGGCGGCGACGACGGCGATGGTGAGCGAGGCGGGGCGATCGACCGTCACCTTCAGCGTGCCCGAGAGCGGGGCCTCGGGGCTCTCGACGAACGACGCGCCGAGCAGCCGCGGGCGATCGGCCGACGGCTGCCACTCGTCGCGCGCGTCGCCCGAGCACGCGACGCCCTGGGCGACGCCGAGCAGCGTGACGAGCGCGACGAGCGAGGTCGCCGATGTTCGGCCGGAGAGGGAGCGCACGGAGCGCCCCTCCTCGTCGAGGTGGGTGAGCTTCCCCGGCATCGCGCCACCCTAGCTCACCTGGGGTGCAGAGGACGTACGAAAGTAAGTCGCGCTCGAGCGACGCGTCTCACTCGTCTCTCGCGTGAACGTGAGGACGGGTTTCCCCGAAGCGGGGTCCGGCCAGCGCGAAGGCCTCGATGCGCGGCTACTCGGCCGGCTTGGCGTCGGGAGGAGGGGCGGCGAGCAGCGCGCGCGCGCGATCGCGGAGCGCGATCAGCTGCGCGCGGTGCAGCCACGCGAGCGCGAGGAGCGAGAGCGCCCACGCTGCGACGAGCGGCAGGAGCCCGTTCATCGTGACGTAGACCACGCGCGGGGCGAACGGACGATCGTGCGTGACCAGCTCGCGCGAGGCGCTGACCCATCGATCCGCGGAGGGCAGGGGGAGCGCGACGGGCGTCACGCCGGGGAGGATCCCGGCGGCCGCGAGCTGCGCGGGGTAGTTCCCGAGCTTGCCGCTCTCGTCGGCGGGTGCCTTCAGCTGGTCGCTCGGGCCCTTGGTCAGGAGGTCGACGTTGGGGGTCGGCTCCGACTTGGGCAGGTCGACCGGCCTGTAGTCGGCCGTCGTCCGGTCGGGCGACGGCGCGAGCGCCCGCTCGCGACCGGACATCGTCACGAGCGTCACGAGCGTGATGAACACGCCCAGCACGGCGCCGGCGACGATCGCGATCCGCACGAACGAGCGCGACCGGCCGGAGAGCACCCGCGCCGCGATGCGCAGGGCCGCGTACCCGAGCAGCGCGCCGATCGTCGCGATGAACGCCGGCTGCGAGAGGAGCCACAGCCCGGCGAGGCCGACGCCGAGCAGGAGCCGATCGCGAGCCGTGGACATCACGAGCCAGGCGACGAACGCCGCGACGAGGACGCCCGCGAGCTGCTCGAGACCGACGAGCCAGACGATGCGATCGCCGCCGAGCACGGCGAGCGGGATGACCCCTTGCGGCAGTCCGACCGTGATCGCCGCGCGGCTCGCGGTCAGCGGATGATCGGGCGCGGGCACCGAGAGCACGCCGAACAGCGGCGTGAGCCTCGTCTCGGCGAGGCTCTGGAGGTGCGCTTCATGGGTGCCCTTGCGCAGCGAGATCAGCACCTTCGAGAGATCGCCGTCCTTGTGCATCAAGCGCTCGCCCGCGCCGTCGGTCGCGAGGAAGATGGGGCGACCGGCGGGCGCGAACATCAGGTGATCGACGCCGTTGTTCTCGTACTGGAGGCGCTCGTCGAACACCCACTCGCCGCGCGCGGTGAGCACCGCGGTGCGCGCGTGGCTGCGGACGACCGCGGCGAGCGCGTCGGTCGCCGACAGCGTCTGCACGGTGAGCTCGAGGCCCTCGCCACGCTGGGCGAGGAACAGCCGCGACGAGGGCTGCGTGCGCGGGATCGGCGACTCCGCCGAGTCGAGCTGCTTCGCGTGGCCCGAGCCGGTCGACGTCATGATCCGGTGCTCGGCGTCGGCCTCGAGCAGCCACCACTCGTAGGGCGAGCGCGCGTCGAGCTGGAGGCGCGCGGGCGCCGAGGCGACCGTGCCGGTGACGGTGATCGAGGCGGTGTGCCCCGCGGTCGGGAGCACGAGCTCGGCGCCCTCGACCTTCCACCCGGACGAGCCGGAGACCTCGAGGACCTTCTCGCCGAACGAGAGCGGGAGGCGCACGACGCCGAGGTCGTTGCCCGATCGGAGGACGAGGCGGTACTCGAACCCGGTCTCGCGCGCGACGCGGAACGCGCGCGACAGCTGGAAGACCGTGGGCTCCGAGAGCTTGGTCGCGCCCTCGCCGCTGTCGAAGTGGATGGTGCCCGACGTGAGCCCGGAGAGCTTCGTCCCCTCGACGACGCGTCCGCCGGAGAGGTTCGCCTCGAGCGTGTTGAGCGGACCGGGGATCGTCAGCGCGAGATCGCCGTCGAGCGACAGGTGACCGCGGATCGTGAAGCGCTTGTTCGCGGTGACGACGAAGTAGTGATCGCCCTCGAAGCCGACCGACGCCGGCTTGTCGTCGTCCTTGACGCCCTCGAGCCGGACCTTGCTCGGCGGCCCGAACAGGGGCACGGCGACCGGGTGCTCGGCGAGGACGCCTCCCTCGAGCACGAACCCGAGCGTCCCCGACGCGACCGACCCGTCGAGCGACAGCTTCGTCAGCACGAAGCACCGCTCGGTGCACTTGGGAGGCGCCTTGGCGCCGAGCCACATCGCGACCGCGGCCAGGTCCTTGGCGAGCTGCGGCGGATCGCCGGCCTGCGCGTGCGCGGAGCCGGCGGCGAGCAACACGACGAGCACGATCAACGCGCGAAGCAGGCGCATGGGAGACCTCCGGGAGACGGTTGGTACGAACCAGCGCCCGGAAGGATCTTGGCGCCGTCGGCCTGCGCGAACGCGCGGCACCCCGCGGCGCATTCCCCGCATGATGGCTCATGCAAGGAGGCGCGCGCCATCACCGACGCCAGCGAGAAGGAGCTCGCACCTTGGTGCGCGGGGCGGCGCTCTTCGGCAACGCCGGGAGCTCTCAGATGATCTCGAAGTAGCGCTGCAGCTCCCAGTCGGTCACCGCGCGCTCGAAGCGGGCGATCTCGTGGCGGCGGGTGCGCACGTAGTGATCGACGAACCGGGCTCCCAGCACCTCGCGCGCGGCCGCGCTCTTTTCGAGGAGGGTGGTCGCCTCCGAGAGCGTGCGGGGCAGCGGCACCAGCTCTCCCCCCGACGCTTCTCCGCGGCTCGGCGGCGGCGGATCGATCCGACGGTCGATGCCGTACAGCCCGGCGCCGAGGCAGGCGGCGATCGCGGTGTACGGGTTGATGTCCGCGGCCGTCTGCCGGTACTCGACGCGCGTCGAGGAGGCGCTGCCCGGGATGATCCGGATCGCGGTGGTGCGGTTCTCGATGCCCCACGACGCGGTGAGCGGCGCCCACACGCCGGGGACGTATCGCTTGTAGGCATTGACGGTCGGCGAGTAGACGGCGGTCAGGTCGGGCGCGAGCGCCACGAGGCCGCCGACGTAGTTTCGGCCGGTGCTCGAGAGCTTCGCCTCGCCCGCGTCGGGTTCCGGCGAGTAGAGGACGTTCTCGCCCTCGCCGTTCCAGAGGCTCTGATGCAGGTGACCGCTCGACCCGGGGAGATCGGCGCTCCACTTCGCCATGAAGGTGGGGATCACGCCGTAGCGGGCGCAGATCTGTTTGAGCGCGGTCTTGAAGAGGGCGGCCTTGTCGGCGGCGCGCAGCGCGTCGTCGTACTGGATGGCGGCCTCGTAGACGCCCGGTCCGGTCTCGGTGTGGAAGCCCTCGATCTCGATGTCGAAGGCCTTCATCTCCTCGAGGATCGCGTGCACCAGATCGGCGTTCTGCCCGGAGCGCAGCCACGAGTAGCCGAACATCCCCGGCGTGATCGGCTCGAGCCTGCGGTAGCCCTTCTCGCGGATCGACTGCGCGTCCTCGCGGAACAGCCAGAACTCGAACTCGCAGGCGACCTTCGCGCGCAGGCCGCGATCGGCGAGGCGCGAGAGCACGCTCTTGAGCAGCGAGCGCGCGCAGGCGGCGTGCGGCGCGCCGTCGTCGTGCTGGAAGTCGACGAGGAACGCCGCGGTGTTCGGCTCCCACGGCAGGACGCGATAGGTCGAGAGATCGATCGTCGCGTGCGCGTCGGGGTACCCGGTGTGCCAGCCGGTGATCGCGCGCGGATCGTGGGCGTCCTGGTAGAGGAGATCGTCGAGATCCCAGCCGAAGATCACGTCGCAGAACCCGAAGCCGCCCTCGATCGAGGAGAGGAACTTCGACAGCGACACGTACTTGCCGCGCAGCACCCCGTCGATGTCGAAGCCGCCGACCTTGACGTGCTCGATGCCGCGGCGCTCGAGGTCCTTCTTGATCTCCTGCGGCGTGCTCGGGCGCTCGTTCATCCGAGAGAGCGTCGCAAACCACGGCGCGCGGAGCCAGCGCGACCCCGCTCGACCCCGGCTCTCACGCCTTGGCGCGGAGCGGACGCATGCCCGGCGCTTCGTGCCCGGACGACGCGACGTACTCGTCGTAGGTGCCGCCGTACATGTGCGGGCGCGCGCCGGGGGCCAGCTCCAGCACGCGCGTGGCGACGCGACGGAGGAACGCGCGGTCGTGGGAGACGAACACGATCGTGCCCTGGTAGTCGGAGAGCGCCTTCACCAGCGCCCGCTTGGTCACGAGATCGAGGTGGTTGGTCGGCTCGTCGAGCACGAGGAGGTTCGGGGCATCAAACAGGATCTTGGCGAGCGCGAGGCGCGCCTTCTCGCCGCCGGAGAGCACGCGAATGGGCTTCTCGTGGTCGTCGCCGTGGAAGCCGAAGGCGCCGGCGAGGTTGCGCAGCACGCCGAGGTTGGTGGTCGGCGCGTGCGCCACCAGCTCCTCGATCACCGTGCGCGACGCGTCGAGCTGCTCGAGCTGGTGCTGCGCGAAGTAGCCGAGGACCACAGACGCGCCGAGATCGACGCGCCCGTCGTCGGCGCCGGTCACCCCGGCCATCATCTTGAGGAGGGTGGTCTTGCCGGCGCCGTTCTCGCCCATGACCGCCCAGCGCTCGCCGCGGCGGACGAGCAGGTCGACGCCGTCGTGCACGACCTTCGCGCCGTAGCGCTTGGAGACCTTCTCGACCTTGATCACGTCCTCGCCCGAACGAGGGCACGGCTTGAAGTCGAACGTCTTCTCGATGATGCGCTTGGGCGGCTCGATCTTCTCGACCTTCTCGAGCTTCTTCACCCGGCTCTGCACCTGCGCCGCGTGCGAGGCGCGCGCCTTGAAGCGGGCGATGAACTCCTCCTCCTTGGCGAGCATCGCCTGCTGCCGCTCGTAGGCCGCCTCGCGCTGCGCGCGCTCGACCTCGCGCTGCTTCTCGTAGAAGTCGTAGTCGCCCGAGTAGGTGCGGATGGTACCGCCGTCGATCTCGACGATCTTCTTCACGAGGCGGTTCATGAAGTCGCGATCGTGCGAGGTCATCAGCACCGCGCCGGGGTAGGCGCGGAGGAACTCCTCGAGCCAGAGGATCGACTCGATGTCGAGGTAGTTGGTCGGCTCGTCGAGCAGGAGCACGTCGGGCCTGGCGAGCAGGATGCGGGCGAGCGCGACGCGCATCTTCCAGCCGCCCGAGAGCAGCCCCACGTCGGCGTCGACCTGCTCGGGGAAGAAGCCGAGGCCGGCGAGGATGGAGCGCGCCTGCGCCTCGAGATCGTAGCCGCCGAGCTCCTGGTAGCGCGCCTGGACCTCGCCGTAGCGCTCGACCACCTGATCGAAGTCGTCGCGGTCGGGATCGCTCATCGCGTGCTCGAGCTCGTGCAGCTCGTGGCCGAGGTCGGCGACCTCGCCGGCGCCGGCGATGGTCTCCTCGAGGACGCTCCGCCCCTTCATGTCGCCGACGTCTTGCCGGAAGTAGCCGACGGTCACGCGCTTGGGGCGGTCGACCACGCCCTCGTCGGGGTGCTCCTCGCCCACGATCATGCGGAACACGGTGCTCTTGCCGGCGCCGTTCGGGCCGACGAGCCCGGCCTTCTCGCCCGGGTTGAGCTGCAACGAGGCGTCGACGAACAGGACCTGTCCGCCGTACTGCTTGGTGATCTTCGAGAGGGCGATCATGGGGAAAGCGGCGCACTCTGACGCGGCCGGCGCGCTTATGCGAGCGCGGCCGCCGAGTCCAGCGCTACTTGCCGAGGGGCAGCTTCGAGGGCGCGCCGCTGCGACAGTCGCGCTCGTTCCACGCCTCGACCTCGAAGGACACGAAGGTGCGGTTTGCGGCGGCCGCCACGCTCACCCGACCTTCGGGCACGCCGTGCGCCTCGAGGTGGGCGCGCGCGATGTTCGCGCAGGTGAGCGACGGCGCGACGACGCGCAGCTTGGTGAGCTCGGGCGTCTCGAGCATCTCGCGGGCGGCTGCGGTGAGCTTCACCACGCTGTCGGAGGCGAGCATGCAGCCGTCACCGACCGGTAAGATCGCGTCGGGGCACCCCTCGGTCGAGGTCGGCGTTCCGGCGCACCCGCGGGGCAGCAACGGGCAGTCGCCCTTCTGCGGCGACACGCCGGGGTTGGCGAGCTCCGGATCACGCGCGCGCGTGCAGGCGCCCAGCAGCACGAGGAGCACGACGAGCAGCAGGACGAGGAGCGATTTGCACACCCGGGCAGCATACCTCGCTCACCAGCGGTCGGTCCCACGCGCCTCGTCGGGGACGAGCTGCCGCAGGCGTGACAGGTGAGCGACCAGCGCCCGCTTGGTGTGGGGAGTGGAGAGGAGCGGGAGCTTCTCGTCCCGCATCGTGGCGCCGCCGCGGACCAGCGTCTCGGCGCGATCGTCGGCTTCGGACGACGACGGGGGCGTGTCGGGCGGCATCGGGGCGAGAGGCTACAGGCGCGTCGCGCGGTCGGCACTCGGCGTCCCGCTCGTGCGCCCGTTTGTCGCCGGCCGTCGGGTTGCACGGCGGAGCCTCGCTGGCACGTGGTGTCTCGGCTATGGTCGGCGCCCGCCATGTCCGCGCCCGCGCCCGAGATCGGCTTCGGAACCCGCCTTTGGTACGCCTGGGTCGTCTTCTTCCGCGTCCTCTTCGACGCGGCGTTCGCGAACCGCACCTGGGCGGCCCACCACAACCTCCTGCAGGCGCCCGCGCCCGCGCCGTCGCCGACCGAGCCGAAGAGGCCGGAGCCCACGCCGGCGCTGAAGAAGGCGGAGCCGACGCCTCCCACGGTCGATGCGGCCCTCCAGCTGCTCGCGCTCTTCCAGCGCGAGGGGCGCTTCATCGACTTCCTCGAGGAGGACGTCGCCGGGTTCGCCGACGCCGAGGTCGGCGCCGCGGCGCGCGTGGTGCACCAGGGCTGTCGCAAGGCGCTCCGCGATCACGCGGAGATCGCGACGGTGCGCACCGAGGAGGAGGGCGCGAAGGTCACCGTGCCCAAGGGGACGAGGCCGAGCGAGGTCCGCCTGCTCGGCAACGTGGTCGGCGAGCCGCCGTTCACCGGGCGCCTGGTCCACCGCGGCTGGCGCGTGCGCGGCCTCCACCTGCCCACCGCGGTCGAAGGCCACGACGTCACGATCGTCGCCGCCGCGGAGGTCGAGCTGTGACGAAGTCGTCAGTCGTCAGTCGTCAGTCGTCAGTCGTCAGCAGGTCGTCGCCGCGCTGGTCGCGCGTCCGCCTTTCTCGACTTTCGACTTTCGACTTCCGACGACTGATGACTGACGACTGACGACTGACGACTGGGACGACTGACTGACTGACGACGGACGACTCCCATGAAGTACGCCATCGGCATCGATCTCGGCACCACGCACACCGCGCTCTCCTTCGTCGACCTCGAGCTCGCCGAGGGGGAGGAGGCGCCGCCCGCGGTGTTCGCCATCCCCCAGCTCGTCGCGCAGGGGTCGATCGACGCCCGGCCGCTCCTGCCCTCGTTCCTCTACCTGCCGCACCCGAGCGAGGGCCCGCAGCCTCTGCCGTGGGATCCGCAGCGCGGCTTCGTCGTCGGCGAGCACGCGCGCGCGCGCGGCGCCGACGCGCCGGGGCGGGTGATCTCGTCGGCCAAGAGCTGGCTCTGCCACCCGGGCATCGATCGCCGCGCGCCGGTGCTCCCGCCGACGCCGGCCGGGGCGCAGCTCGAGGCCGGGCTCGACAAGCTCTCGCCCGTCGAGGTCTCGCGACATTACATCTCGCACCTCCGCGAGGCGTGGAACGACAAGGTCGCGAAGGACGATCCGGACGCCGCGTTCGAGCAGCAGGAGATCGTCCTCACGGTGCCGGCGTCGTTCGACGCGGCGGCGCGCGATCTGACCGCCGAGGCGGCGCGCGCCGCGGGCATCCAGCACCTGACGCTGCTCGAGGAGCCGCAGGCCGCCCTCTACTCGTGGATCGAGCAGTCGCACGGCGGCTGGCGCAAGCAGGTGCGCGTCGGCGACGTCATCCTCGTGATCGACGTCGGCGGCGGCACCACCGACTTCTCCGCCATCGCCGTGCAGGAGCAGGGCGGGTCGCTCCAGCTGCAGCGCATCGCGGTCGGCGATCACATCCTGCTCGGCGGCGACAACATGGACCTCGCGCTGGCGCACGTCGTTCGCCAGAAGCTCGAGAGCCAGGGCAAGACGCTCGATCCGTGGCAGGGCGCGTCGCTCGTGCACCAGGCGCGCGTCGCCAAGGAGACGCTGCTCGGTCGCGAGGATCTGGCCGCGGCGCCGATCGTCGTCGCCGGGCGCGGCTCGAAGCTGCTCGGCGGCGCGATCCGCACCGAGCTCACCCGCGAGGAGCTGCTGAAAGTCCTCGTCGACGGCTTCTTCCCCAAGGTCGACGCCACGGCGCGCCCGATGACGCGCGCGCGCGTCGGTCTGACCCAGCTCGGCCTCGGCTACGCGCAGGACCCGGCGGTCACCCGCCACCTCGCCTCCTTCCTCGCGCGCCAGGCCGCGGCGACCGCCGGCATGGAGGGCTTCGCCGCGCAGGGCACCCGCACGCTCCTCCACCCGACGGCGGTCATCTTCAACGGCGGCGTCATGAAGGGCACGCCGCTGCGCGATCGCGTGCTCGAGACGTTGAACGCCTGGCTCGTCGCGGAGGGCGGCGCGCCCGTCCGCGTGCTCGAGGGCGTCGACCTCGACCTCTCCGTCGCGCGCGGAGCTGCATATTATGGTTATGCAAAACGCGGCAAGGGCGTCCGCATCCGCGGCGGCACCGCGCGCGCGTACTACGTAGGCTTCGAGGGCGCGGTGCCCGCGGTGCCCGGCCTCGAGCCGCCGATCACCGCGATGTGCGTCGCGCCGTTTGGCATCGAGGAGGGGACGAGCGCGGGCGTCGCCCCCGCGGAGCTCGGCCTGATCGTCGGCGAGCCGGTGCGCTTCCGGTTCTTCGGCTCGAGCGTGCGCCGCGACGACCGCGTCGGCACCATGCTGGAGCGCTGGAGCGAGGGCGAGCTCGAAGAGCTCGCGCCGATCGAGGCGACGCTCCCGGCCGAGAACAGGCGCCCCGGCGAGGTGGTCCCGGTGCAGCTCGCCTCCTCGGTCACGGAGGTCGGCACCCTCCTGCTCGAGGCGCTGCCCACCGCGCCAACCGCGCCCGGGGCCGGGGCATCCAACGAGCGCTGGCGGCTCGAGCTCAACGTGCGCGAGCCTGAACGAGGCGGATGACGGCGCGCTACGTCGTGGGTGTCGATCTCGGTACGACCAACACGGTCGTGTCCTACGTGGATCTCGGCGTCGCTCCGAGCGGCGCCCGCACGGCCGAGGTGTTCCCCATCGAGCAGCTGGTCTCGGCCGGCACCACCGAGGCGCGTCGGCTGCTGCCCTCGGCGCTGTTCGCGTCCGCCGAGAGCGGGGCCGCGTGGTCGATCGGCGAGCACGCGCGGGCCCGCGGCGCCGAGGTGCCCGGCCGCTACGTCTCTTCGGCCAAGAGCTGGCTGGCGCACGCCGGCGTCGATCGCACCGCGCCCATCCTCCCCTGGGGCGTCGACGAGGAGGGCACTCCGAAGATCTCTCCGGTAGACGCGTCGGCCGCGGTGCTCTGCCACGTGCGCGAGGCGTGGGATCGCGCGCACCCCGACGCGCCGCTCGCGAAGCAGGACGTCGTGGTCACCGTGCCCGCGTCCTTCGACGAGGCCGCGCGCGCGTACACCGTCGAGGCGATCCGCGCCGCGGGCCTGCCCGATCAGCGCGTGCGTCTGCTCGAGGAGCCTCAGGCGGCGTTCCTCGACTGGGCGCGCATCGTCTCCGAGAAGGGGGGCGAGGCGGGCCTCTCGGCGATCGCCCCCGAGCGCGGCGCGCGCGAGGTGCTGGTGATCGACGTCGGCGGCGGCACCAGCGACTTCTCCCTCATGCGCGTGACGCGCGACCCGACGAGCCCGATGGGCGTCCGCGTCGACCGCGTCGCGGTCGGCGATCACCTGCTGCTCGGCGGCGACAACATCGACCTCGCGATCGCGCACCTCCTCGAGCCTCGGCTCGTCGCGCCGACCGATCGGAGCACCCACGAAGGGCAGGGCGAGCGCCTCCCGCCGGCGCGTTTCGCGCAGCTGGTGCTCGCCGCGCGCGCCGCGAAGGAGACCCTGCTCTCGCGCGAGAGCACCGCGACCGAGACGCCGGTGACGCTCCTCGGACAGGGGAGCCGCCTCATCGGAGGCGCGCGCAAGACGATGCTCGCGCGCGCCGAGCTCGAGGCCATCCTCGACGGGTTCTTCCCCGTCGTGACGCCCGAGTCGCGCCCGGCCCGCACCCGCGCGGGGCTCGTGGCCTTCGGCCTGCCGTTCGCCAGCGATCCGGCGGTCACGAGGCACCTCGCGCAGTTCCTCGCCCGTCACGCGTCCGGCGCCTCGCTCGCCGTGCTCCTCAACGGCGGCGCCTTCCACGCCTCGGCGATCGTCGAGCGCGTGGTCGCCGCGGTCACGGCGCTGACCGGCAGCCGGCCGGAGGTCCTCGCGCAGGGCGATCCCGATCTGTCGGTCGCGCGCGGCGCGGCGTTGTACGCGCTCTCGCTCCGCGGCGAGGGCCTGCGCATCGGCGGCGGCTCGGCGCGCAGCTACTGGATCGGCCTCGACGTCGACGAGCGCGGCAAGCGCCGCGCGGTGTGCGTGGTGCCGCGCGGCGCGCCGACGGCGGCGTGGCAGATCGTCGAGGGGCGCACGTTCGGTCTCGTCGTCGGGCGCACCGCGCGCTTCGATCTGTTCGCCTCGAGCGGCGCCGCCGGGCAGGTCGATCGCGTCGGTGACGTGTCGACCATCGACGACGAGACGTTCGTGCTCCTGCCGCCGATCGTCGCCGCGGTCGGCCGCGGCTCCTCCGGCGCGCGCGAGCTCGCGGTGCGCCTCGAGGGCCAGCTCACCGAGGTGGGCACCCTCGATCTCGAGTGCGTCGAGGCCGACGCGCCGCCGGGGCGACCGCCGCGGAAGTTCCGCCTCGGCTTCGAGATCCGCAAGGACACCGACGTGGCGCCGACGTCGCTCCGCGGACGGAGCGCGCGCGCCGCGGAGGATCCGCGCCTCGCCGAGGCGCGCGCGAAGATCGAGTCGGCGTTCGCCAAGGACTCCGATCCGCGCGAGGCGAAGAACCTGATGCGGGAGCTCGAGCGCATCCTCGGCGACCGCGCCGCATGGCCGATCAACGTGGTGCGGCCGCTGTTCGACGCGCTCCGGCCCGGCGTGCCCGGCCGCCGCCGCACGGCCGATCACGAGCGCATGTTCTTCCAGCTCGCCGGGTTCCTGCTGCGCCCGGGGTACGGCGATCCGCTCGACGGTCAGCGCGTGGCCGCGATCGTGCCGCTCTGGGAGCAGCGCCTCGCGTTCGCGAACGAGACCAACGGCTGGCGCGCGTTCTGGATCGCCTGGCGGCGCATCGCCGGCGGCCTCGGGGAGTCCGGCCAGCTGAAGATCCGCGACACGCTCGACCCGTTCCTCGACGAGGCGAACAAGGGGCGCAAGAAGCCCAAGGGCGTGCGCGCCGAGCCGCTCGACGAGGTGCTCTTCCTCGCGTCGGTGCTCGAGCGCGTGCCGGTCGAGCGACGCGCGGAACTCGGCGCGTGGCTCCTCGAGAAGACGTGGACCTCGCGCGATCCCGCCGTCTACGCCGCCCTCGGGCGCGTCGGCGCGCGCGTGCCCGCGTACGCCAGCGTGCACCACGTCGTGCCGGCGCGCACGGCGCAGGGCTGGCTCGAGCAGGTGTTGAAGGCCGACTGGCGCGAGATCCCGACCGCGCCGTTCGCGGCGGTGCAGCTCGCGCGCGTCACCGGCGATCGCGCGCGCGACGTGTCCGACGCGCTGCGTGCCGACGTGCAGAAGAAGCTCGAGAGGTTCGCCGCGCGCCCGGCGTGGATCGCCATGGTGCGCGACCTGGTGCCGGTCGACGACCAACAACGGAGCGAGGTCTTCGGCGAGACGCTGCCGCCGGGCCTGCGGCTGGTCGAGAATTGAAGGGGCCGTCGCGCCTTGGGGGCGTGCGCCGTGTCGCTGCTCGCGCAGACAGAGTCATCAGTCGTCAGTCGCGTCAGTCGTCAGTCGTCAGTCGTCAGCTCGAGACGTCAGAGCCGCCGTCCTCACTCTCGGTCTCTTCTCGCTCGGCTCTCGCTCTCGGTCTCGGTCTTGCTCTCGCTCTCGCTCTCGCTCTCGCTCTCGCTCTCGGTCTCGCTCTCGCTCTCGCTCTCGCTCTCGCTCTCGCTCTCGCTACTGACGACTGACGACTGACGACTGACGACTGACGACTGACGACTACCGCGACGACGCGTGCGCGGCGACGCGTGCGCAGCGTGCCCACTCGAGGGCGTCGCTCAGGTCCTCGAGATCGAAGGGCGCGCGCACGAACGCGACGTCGTGCTCGTCGGCGACGCGCGCCGCGTCGGCGAGATCGGAGAGGATCACCAGCCCGGGGACGCTCGCGCGGTCCTCGAACCCGGAGACGAAGCGCTCGAGGAGATCGACGTGGAGACCCGGCTCCACGAGCAGCACGCCCGGACGCCGCGCCAGGATCGCGTCGCGCGCCGCGCGGTACGACGTGACGACCTCGGCGTCCCACCCGATCTCCGACAGCAGGTCGACGATGGCGCTGCGCAGGTCGCGATCGTCGACCAGCACCAGCGCGGCGCGAGGCCGCTGCTTCCGAAGCCGTGTCGCCGAGGGCCCCGCCACGATGGATGGATGCCGGGCCGTGGGCGGGCTCTCGCGGCGAAGCGCATGCGCCGACCTTCCATTTCAGCCGTTTCGCTCCGGCCGGTCCTTCCGTCGGGCTCGCCGCCGCTGCCCGGTCCCGGTACGTTGCGGTCCACCCGCCCGGCCGGCGCGTCGCGTGGCGCCCAGAACGGAGATGAGATGAGCGATCTCGCCGCCCACGTACAAGCGCTGCTCCGCGACAAGCTCTCGGCGACCGAGGTCGAGGTGGAGGACGAGAGCCATCTGCACCGCGGCCACGCGGGGGCGCGCGGCGGCGGCAAGCACCTCCGTGCGCTCGTCGTGAGCGCCGCGTTCGAGGGCAAGTCGCTCGTCCAGCGGCACCGGATGGTCAACGAGGCGCTCGCCGAGGTCCTGCACGACGGTCGCGTGCACGCGCTGGCGTTGATGACGCGCACGCCCGGCGAGCACTCACGCCTCGGAGCGGCGGGCTAGCCGGCAGTTGCGCCGGAAGATCACCCACCCGGCGACCGCGCTGATCAGCATGACGGCGTTGGTGACGACGAAGACCCAGTTCCGGACCAGCGCGCTGTATACGGTGAAGCCGATCGACGCGGCGGTCTGACCGACGAACAGCCAGGACGACACGCCCTCGACCGAGCGGCTGTTCCAGGCCTTGAGGACCTGCCGCCCGATCGTGCCGATCAGGATCAGCGAGCTGAGCCAGCCGATCGCCTCGGTCACTTCACAGGAGTTCGCGGTTCTGCTTCACCGTCTTGAGGCCGACCACGGTCGCGACCGCCGACAGGGCCACGAGGACGAGCGCGAGGACCGCGACCGTCTGGAACGCCGTGGGACCGACGTAGTAGGCGGCGAGCAAGGCCAGACCGATGATCCACAACATGAAGGCACCTCCCGCAGGGGTTGAACGCCTGGGGGCGGTGCATCACCCGTACCTGTACGGTGGCTTCACACGTTTGGCCGGATGCCTCGGGTCGTGCGAAGGGTCGCACGATGGCCCGCGTGTCTCGTCGTGAAGCCGAACGCTCGAATCGCGAAGCTCCACGCTTCGACCTTCCCTACTACGAGCGCTTCTACCTCGACCCTTCCACGCGCATCTACGGCCCGGAGCACCACGGCGTCCTCGTGCGTGCGGTGACGTCGCTCATCGACTGGTTCGGCGGCGACCTCGACGACGTGCTCGACGTGGGGGCGGGCGTGGGCCGCTGGCGGGCGTGGTTCGACAAGCACCGCTCCGACGTCGAGGTCGTCTCGACCGAGCTCGACCCCGAAGTCTGCAAGAAGTACGGCCACCTGCAGCGGGACATCACGAAGTGGCGCGGTCGTCGCAAGTTCGACCTCGTGGTCTGCCAGGGTGTCGTGCCGTACCTCTCCGATCGCGACGCGGAGCGCGCGATCGACAACCTCGCCGCGATGAGCCGCGGGTTCCTGTACTTCGAGGCGATCACCAAACGCGATCTCGAGGAGGTCTGCGACAGCTCACGCACCGATCTGCGCGTGCACCCGCGCACCGGCGCCTGGTACCGCAAGCGCTTGTCGAAGCACTGGCGCGCGATCGGCGCCGGCCTGTTCTACCGGCTCGACGGGCCGTTGGAGTTCTTCGAGCTGGAGGTCGCCGAGCCGTGATGCGTCCGCCGCGCCCGCTCGAGGTCGTGATCGCCGTCGCGTTCGCGACGGTCGTCGGCGCCGTGGTCGGTCGCGCGCGACGGCCCGTTCCGATCGAGCCGGCGCCCGGGACGGCGGTCGTCGCCGACGCCGCTCCGGCCGTCGCCGACGTCGCGCCGGCCGTCGCCGACGCGGGGACGGCCGACGCGTCGTTCGCCGGCTACACGGTGGACGACGATCACGAGCCGGAGCCGCCCGCCGGCACCACCACCGACGTCGAGACGCTCCTGTCGGTGGTGCCGATGGCCCGCCGCGACGAGGCCAGCCTGGCCATCGCCCGCCGCTGGCTCGGATACGGGTCCAACCACGCCAACCAGGGCAACCCCGAGATCAGCACGCACGCGATCTCCCGCGAGCAGTGCAAGGAAGGCCTTCGCGGGGTCGTCCTCCAGACGACGCTCGATCGCGAGATCTGCGGCGGACCGTGGGAGGTCCCCATCCACACCGGCGATCCGCGCAAGGCCGCCGCGTGCATCGACGTGTTCGAGTACCCGAACCGCCCCTGCGTGATCCCCTTCGTCTTCAGCCATCCCATCGCGGCCCGGCAGCTGTGCGAGCTGCAGGGCAAGCGGCTGTGCAGCCAGGAGGAGTGGAACGCCGCCTGCGAGGCCGATCCGAACGGGGGGCCGCCGCGCAAGTACGCCTACGGCGACGAGCTCGATCTGTCGGTCTGCCACACCGGCAAGCAGAAGTCGCCCCGCTGCGACGTCGATCGCGCGCTCTTCAAGACCTGCTCCAGCGACACCGTGCCCTCCGGCTCGTACCCGCGGTGCCGCTCACGGCTCGGCGTCTTCGATCAGCACGGCAACGTCGCCGAGGCGATGACCCGCCTCGAGAAGGGCGTGAACTACGTGCAGCTGAAGGGCAGCGCGTTCTTCTACGACGGCGAGATGTACGCCGACCACTGCCGCTTCGACCCGCGCTGGCACGTCGATCCGGTCAGCGAGTCATGGCACACGAACTATCACCTCGGCTTCCGCTGCTGCCGGACGGTGACGCCGGGTGACGCCCAGAACCCGTGACGCCCTCGCGACGGCGAGCGCGCCCTCAGGCGATCTTGGCGAGGGCGACCGTGACGTTGTCGGGGCCGCCGCCGTCGAGCGCGGCCTGCACGAGCGCGAGCGCCGCCGAGTCGAGGTCCTTGGCGCGGGCGACGAGGCGACCGATGGCGTCGTCCTCGACGGGACCGGTGAGGCCGTCGCTGCAGAACACGAGCACGTCGCCCGGCTCGCACTCGTACTCGGTCACGTCGACCTCGAGGCTCGGCGCCGCGCCGACCGCGCGCGTGACCAGGTGCTTGTAGACGCCCTCGAGGTCGTCCTCGTGCGCGCCGGGGTTCTCGCGGAGGTACTCCTCGACCAGCGAGTGATCGCGCGTCAGACGCTCGATCTTGCCGTTGCGCACGCGGTACGCGCGGCTGTCGCCCGCGTGGGCGACGTGCGCGACGCGATCGATGATCAGCGCGCAGACCACGGTGGACCCCATGCCCTTGAGGGCGGGGCGCTCGTCGCCGGTCTTGCGGACGGCGTCGTTCGCGGCGCGGATCGCGGCCGTGAGCGCCAGCGCGGGCGCGGCGCGCGCGAAGGCGCCGATCGCGCGGATCTCGCGCTCGACGTTCTCGATCACGAGCGCGCTCGCGACCTCGCCGCCTGCGTGGCCCCCCATGCCGTCGGCGACGACGATCAGCCCGAGCTCCGGGATGATCTTGTAGCTGTCCTCGTTGGATTCACGGACGTGGCCGACGTGCGTCCGCGCCACCATCTGCGTTCCGGCTGCCGGGGGCAAACGATCCTCCATTCCTCGTGACGACGGTCCGACCGGTCAGGTTGCGACCGGGGCCCTGGGGGGAGGGCGCGACCGAGGCGGGACCTTACGCCGGCTCCCCTGGAATGCCCAAGGAAATCCGCGTTTGCCGCGGGAATATCGGGGCGAGCGCGGCCCTGGCGAAAACGATGTTGAAAGTCGCTTTCAAGAGCGCTATACCAATTCGGGTCAGCCATCGGAGCCAACGGGAGCCGTCCATGATCGTCTGTCTCTGCAAGGGAGTGAGCTGCGGGAACATCCGGAACGCGGTCGCGCAAGGCGCGACCACCGTCGCCGAGGTGGGCTATCACTGCGGCGCAGGTACCGACTGCGGCGGCTGCCACGGGACCATCGAAGACCTTATCGAGGAAGAGCTCGAGGCCACGGCTGCGTCGGCCACCGGGCACCGGTCGTTGCCGGTCGTGCGCGCCGCGTGACGCGTGCGCGCGAGACCGTCGGCTCGGCGCTCGTGTCACGCGCGTGAGCGCGTCGCTGACTGCGCCCGACGACGGCGCGAGCGTGGCTCCGCTCCGTATGGCCTTCCGAAAGTCGTTTTCACGAGCTTCACGCTTGGTGGCGAGCACGCTGCGTGCGACAACGATCGGTCATGAAGGCCGACCAGAAAGTCCTCGATCTCCTCAATGACGTGCTGACCGCCGAGCTCACGGCGATCAACCAGTACTTCGTCCACGCGAAGATGATGAAGAACTGGGGCTACGACCGGCTCGCCCACAAAGAGCGGCACGAGTCGATCGACGAGATGAAGCACGCCGACGAGGTCATCGAGCGCATCCTCTTCCTCGACGGCGTGCCCAACATGCAGCGCCTGTCGAAGGTCAACGTCGGCGAGAACGTCCCGGAGATGCTCAAGCTCGACCTCGCCTCCGAGCTCGAGAACATCAAGCGCCTCAACGATGGCATCAAGATGTGCCGCGACCTCGGCGACAACGGCACCGAGGACTTCCTCACGCACATCCTGCGGAGCGAGGAGGAGCACGTCGACTGGATCGAGAGCCAGCTCGAGCTCGTCAAGCAGCTCGGCGAGGTCAACTACCTCGCGCAGCAGATCAAGAAGGAGTCCTGATCCGCCATGGACGCCGCGCTGAAGGAGAAGATCGACGAGACGGTCCGAGGGCAGAAGGTCGTGCTCTTCGTCAAGGGCACCAAGAGCTTCCCGCAGTGCGGGTTCTCCGGCGCGGTGATCGAGGTCTTCAAGCAGCTCGGCGTTCCCTTCGAGTGCGTGAACATCCTCGCCGACGCCGAGCTGCGGCAGGCGATGAAGGAGTACTCGAGCTGGCCGACGTTCCCGCAGGTGTACGTCGCCGGCGAGTTCATCGGCGGCGCCGACATCGTCCGCGAGATGCACGAGAAGGGCGAGCTCGAGCCGATGGTGAAGAAGGCGGTGACGTCGTGAGCGCCGCGCGCCCGCACGGCCCCGACCTCACCGTCGACGATCCGTTCAGCGGCGAGGTCGCCTACCGCCGCCCGTGGGCCACCGCGCCCGAGGTCGATCGGGTCCTCGACGCCGCGCGCGAGGGCGCGCGCGCGGCCGCGGCGATGTCCGTCGAGGATCGCGTCGCGCTCTGCCTGCGCGCGACCGAGGCGCTCGAGCGCGACGTCGACGCGGTCGCCGCCGAGATCACCGCCGAGATGGGCAAGCCCCTCGCGCAGGCGAAGGGCGAGATGGGCGGCATGGCCAAGCGTGCGCGCCACATGGCGTCGATCGCCGTCGAGTCGCTGCGCGACGTGGTCATCGGCGGCGACCCCACGCTCGAACGGCGCATCGTGCGCGCGCCCAAGGGCGTCGTCCTGGCGATGCCCGCGTGGAACTACCCGCTGCTCACCGCCGTGAACGTGGTGATCCCCGCGGTGCTCGCCGGCAACGCGGTCGTCCTCAAGCACTCGCCGCGTTCGCCGTCGGTCGGCGATCGCTTCGCCAAGGCCTTCCGCGACGCCGGCGCGCCGCCCGAGCTGGTGGCCGCGCTGCACTGCGATCACGCGACGAGCGAGCGCGTCGTCGGCGACGCGCGCGTCGATCACGTCGCGTTCACCGGGAGCACCTACGGCGGCCATCGCATCCAGGCCGCCGCGAAGGACCGGCTCATCGAGGTCGGGCTCGAGCTCGGTGGCAACGACGCGGCGTACGTCGCGCCCGACGCCGATCTCTCCGCCGCGGTCGAAGGGATCGTCGACGGCGCCTGCTACAACGCGGGCCAGTCGTGCTGCGCGGTCGAGCGCGTCTACGTGCACCGCTCGATGTACGACCGCTTCATCGAGGCGGCGCTGCCGCTGCTGCGCGCGTACGTCATGGGCGATCCGCGCGACGCCCAGACGAACATGGGACCGATCGCGCAGCCGTGGCACCCCGACGAGCTCGAGGCGCAGGTGCAGGACGCGGTGCGCCGCGGCGCACGCCTCCTCTTCGGCGGCAAGCGCGCGAGCGCCGGGGGGCGGGGGCGGTTCTTCGAGCCGACGCTCCTCGTCGACGTGCCCGACGAGGCCGAGGTGATGAGCAAGGAGTCGTTCGGTCCGCTGCTGCCCATCGCGCCCGTCGACGACGACGAGCACGCGCTGCGGCTGATCAACGACGACGAGCTCGGACTGACCGCCAGCGTGTGGACCAGGGATCGCGAGCGCGCCGATCGCATGTCGCGCCGCCTCGAGGTCGGCACCGTCTACATGAACCGGTGCGACGCGCTCGATCCGGCCCTCCCGTGGACGGGCTGGAAGGAGAGCGGCAAGGGCTCGACCTTGAGCGTGCTCGGCTTCGAGCACCTCACGCACCCGAAGGCGATCAACTTCCGGGTCGGCTGAAACTTCCCTTCGGCTGACCTCGCGGCGCTGCCACCTTGGCAACGCGCTCGTCGAGATCGCCATGGTGACAATCGACCGATCGCCGCGAATGCGCGCCCCACCGAGCGCGTTGGTCGGGCAGGAGGTCGAATCATGAAGCTCGAGATTCGTTGGCGTGACGTCACCCCGTCGGCGCAGCTGCTCGCGTACGTGAAGGAGGCGATCGCCGCCTGGGCCCGCCCGCATCCGTGGACGCCCGTCCGGCTGCGGGTGTCCCTGCTGAACGAGGCGTCCGGCGGGGAGCCGTGGTCGCGCTGCCGCATCGAGGTCGGGCTGCGCGGCGGCGTGGTGCGCGTCATCGAGGCCGCGAGCAGCGATCTGCTCCTCGCGATCGACGTCGCCGTGGATCGGCTGTCGACCGTGGTGGCCGTGCCTGCGCAGCGGTCGCGTCACGCCCACGAGCGACGCGCGGCGTGAACGTCAGAGGCCGCAGGCGCGCAGGTAGCTCATCGCCGCCGCCACGCGGTTCGGAGCCTCGCTCCACTCGGCGGTGCCGACCTTCGTGTAGAAGCGGAAGCCGCGCGGATCGTCGGCGGCGCGCGGCGCGGTCGCGTGCTCCCACGTGTAGCGCGTCGACGTCGTCCCGATCACGAACAGCAGCCGCGAGCCCTTGGGCAGGAATGGCAGATACTGCGCGCCGCTGCCGAACGGGCCCGTGAAGTAGAAGCTCGTGTCGCCGGCGATCTCCGCCGCTGGCCGCGTGGTCGAGCTGATCGGCACGAGCTGGTTCTCGCAGGGCACGTAGAAGACGTTGATCGTGAGCTGCCCATCGACGCCGGTGCCGGCGTCGGACCGGCGCAGACGGAGGGCGATCTTCTCGGTGCGCCCGGCGTTGGTCTGGATGAAGCTGATGGCGTGGCTCACGCTGTGGCTGATGCGCGGGGTGGCCGGGTCGATCGTGCCGGCGAGATCGAACTGCGGCTCGTACGCGCCGCCGGCGCAGGTGAGGGCGGGGACGGTCGTGTTGCACGCGGGGGCGGCATCGGGCGACCCGGCGTCGCTCCCCGCTCCGCCCTCGGTCACCGAGGTCTCGCTGCCCGCGCCGCCGTCGCTCGACGCGTCTTGGGTGGTGCTCGCGAGCTCGAAATCGCCGCCCGAGCAACCCGCGAGCAAGCCGATGATCAGCGTCGCGATCGAGCGGAACCCAAGTGCAGGCATGCGCCACCTCGTGGGGAAGAACCTCCGCGCCAGCGTAGCAGCCGATGACACGAAACACCCGTCGCCCGAGCGGCGAGCGTCCCGACGGGCGCCGAGGAGCGGTCTCAGCGGAGCCGTCCGCGCGGCACGGTGCGCCCGAGCTGACACTTCGGACAGAAGTACGTCGAACGCTGTTGCGGTCCCTGGCGGCGCATCTCGATGCGCGTCGCGCAGCGCGGACAGGGGCGCCCGCTCCGGCGGTAGACGTGGAAGCGCTGCGCCAGGCTGCCGGTGGTCCGCCGCTGGGCGGCCGGCGTCGCTTCGCCCAGGTTTGCGTGCATCAGGCGACGGGCGCGGTCGACGACCGCCCTCAGGGTGTCGTCGTCGAAGGAGGACACCGGCGCGAACGGATCGAGGCCGAGCGCGAAGAGCGTCTCGGACTTGTAGATGTTGCCGACGCCGGCGATCGCCGTCTGATCCATGATCGCGACGCCGAGCGGATCGTCGCCGCGCGCGTGCAGGCGCCGGAGCGCCTCGGCCGCGTCGAGCGTGGGGGCGAGCACGTCGGGGCCGAGGTGGGCGACGGCGCGCGGGCGCTCGTCCGGAACGGCGGCCACGACCAACCGCAGCGTGGGGACGGCGAACGCGACCACCACGTGCTCCGTCGCGTCCTCGAGCGGGGGGCCGACCTCGATCACCATGCGCGCGGCGCCCTCCGAGCGCCGCCAGCGCTCACCGGCCCGGTAGACGTGCACGCTGCCGGTCATCCCCAGGTGCAGCTGGATGGCGCGGCCGTCGTCGAGCCGCAGCACGAGGTGCTTTCCGTGCGCCTCGACCTCGGTGAAGCGCTTGCCCGGCAGATCACGCGAGAGGATGCGCGAGGAGGCGAACCTGCGGATCGCCTTGCCGACCAGCGCCGCCCGCAGCGTGCGCGCGGCGCGGTGGATCGTGTCACCCTCGGGCATCGGGCTCCTCAGGCCTCGCCGGGCACGCGCGGCGGGCGCTTCTTCAGCCAACCGCGCGCGCCGGCGACGAAGCCGGCCTCGCGGAGGAAGCGAGCGAGCGGCGAGCGATCGACGGGCTCGCCGTCGACCTCGACCACGAGGAAGGTGCTGCGCGCCCCGCGATCGACGAGGCCGGCGAGCGCGCCGGCGAGCGCCCGCCCGGACGCGGTGCGCGCCGGCTCCTCGGATGGCAGGAATGTCAGGATCGACTGTTCGCCCCGGGCGATCCACGCGAGCAGCGCGCCGTCGTGCAGCACCACGTACGCAGAGACCGCGCGCTGCGGCCGCGTCGGGTGGTCGGGCCAGCCGAGCGCGGCGCCGTACGGGTTCGCCGGATCGGTGGCGGCGAGGATCAGCGGCGCACCCGGCGAGACGCCGCGCGTGCTCCAGTCGTCGCGCAGCGCGCGCAGGCGATCATCGGCGCCGGGGACGGCGAACTGCGCGCCGCCGAGGCCGGCGACGAAGTAGCCGCGCCGGATGCGACCGGCGTCCTCCATGGCCTTGAGCACGTCGTAGATGGAGGACCAGCCGCCCGGGAGGTCCTCGACGTGGACCGCCTCGCGTCCGAGCACGCCGTGTCGATCGAGCAGGGTGCGCGCGAGCGCCGCGCGCCGCTCGGTCTCGCTCGGCCCGCCCTCGTGCGTGCGCAGCGACCAGCGGCCCTCGCTGCCGGGCGGCGCGCCGAGGCGGGTCGGCAGGCGCGGCCCGCGCGGCGCCCTGCGTGCGGGCGTCTCCTCGCGCATGCGCGAGCGCAAGGGCGACAGCGTGTCGTTGGTGACCTCGCCGGCCCATACCATGTCCCACAACACGTCGAGGATCTCGCCGGGGAAGCCGCCGACCAGGCGCGCGATCTCCGAGAAGAAGATGGCGCCGCGCGCGCCGAGCAGCGCGCGGATCTTCGCGGCGAGCTCCCCTTGGACCGGCGTCGGCGACCGCCCGAGCAGCGGCTCGTGCGACGTGAGGTAGAGCGCGATGCGACCGTCGCCGCCCGTCGGGCCGATGGCCTCGACGCCGGCCCACACCACCTCGCCGGCGGCGCACAGCGCGTCGAGATCGGAAGGGCGATAGCCGGGCACGCGCGCGGGCAGCACGTCGCGCTCCAGGACGGACGCGGGGATCGGCGCGCCCTGCAGCTGCTCGATCGCGGAGAGGAGCAGCTCGGCGGACGCGCGCGCCGGCGGGGCTTCGGTGGGCGGGACGACGCGATGCCACGCCGGGAGGAACCGCGCGAGCGCGATCGGATCGACCGGCTCGACCTCCTTGCGGAGGCGCGCGAGCGATTTGCGGCGGAGGGCGCGCAGCACGCCGGCGTCGCAGTACTCGCGGCCGCGCGCGCCGCGCAGGAACTCGCCGGCGACGAGCTTGCCGTCGCGCGCGAGGCGCTCGAGCACCGGGAGGATCGCGGTGACGGCGAGCCCGAGCCGCGACGCGACGCTCGCCGGGACGAACGGCCCATGGGTGCGGGCGAAGCGCCCGACCAGATCGCCGAGCGGATCGGCGACCGGCTCGAGGAACGCGTGCGGCAGCCCCATCGGCGGCACCACGCCGAGCGCGTCGCGGTAGCGGGCCGCGTCCTCCGCGGCGGCGACGCGGCGGGAGCGGCCGACCCTGAAGGAGAAGACGCGCCGCTGCTTCTCGAGCGCGGCGACCCACTCCGCCGCGGGACCGTCGCAGCGGGCCTTCAGCTCGTCGAGCGACAGCTCGCCGATCGAGAGCAGGAGGTCGTGGAGCGCGTCGACGTGCCGCGCGGCGCGTGTCGGCACGAGGTGCTGCAGCATTCGCTCGTGCTCGTCGATGGCGTCGGGATCGAGCAGCTCGCGGAGCTCGGCCTCGCCGAGCAGCTCGCGAAGCTGCGAGGCGTCGATCGAGAGCGCCTGCGCCCTTCGCTCCGCGAGCGGCGCGTCGCCGTCGTAGAGGAAGCTCGCGACCCACGTGAAGAGGAGCGACGCGGCGAACGGCGACGGCTTGCGCACGTCGGCGGTGACCACCCGGATGCACCGCTGCTCGATCGCCCGGAGCGTGTCGACGAGCCCCGGCAGGTCGAACACGTCGCGCAGGACCTCGCGGTAGGTCTCGAGGACGATCGGGAAGTTGCGGTGGCGCGAGGCGACCGCCAGGAGATCGGCGGCGCGCTTGCGCTGCATCCACAGCGGCGTGCGGCGCTGCGGCGACTTGCGCGGCAACAGCAGGGCGCGCGACGCCGCCTCGCGGAAGCGCGCGGCGAAGAGCGAAGTGCCGCCGATCGAGTCGACGACGATCGACTCGATCTCCTCGGGCGTGGGGAAGAACGACGCGACCTCCGGCGGGCGATCGGCCTCCGGGATGCGGAAGGCCATGCCGTCGTCGGACCACAGCGTGTCGACCTCGGCGCCGGTCTGCTCGCGGAGGCGCGCGGACACCGCGGTGGCCCACGGCGCGTGGATGCGCGCGCCGAGCGGCGACAGAACGCACACGCGGAAGTCGCCGAGCTCGTCGACGAACCGCTCGACGACGATGGTGTCGTCGGTCGGGATCGCGGAGGCCGCCTCGCGCTCGTCGTTCAGGTACGCGAGGAGGTTCTTCGCGGCGCGATCGTCGAAGGCGTGGCGATCCTTCAGGAGGGCGCGCGCCTTCGGCGCGGGCAGCGCCGAGAGCTCGCGGGCCAGCGCGCCGATCGCGCGACCGAGCTCGCGCGGACGGCCGGGCCGATCGCCGTGCCAGAAGGGCATCTTCCCGGGCTCGCCCGGGGCAGGGGAGACGAGCACGCGGTCGTGGGTGATCTCCTCGATGCGCCAGCTCGACGCGCCGAGGAGGAAGACCTCGCCCACGCGCGACTCGAAGACCATCTCCTCGTCGAGCTCGCCGACACGCCGCGACTTCTCGCCGCCGGCGGCGAGGAACACGCCGTAGAGGCCGCGATCGGTGATGGTGCCGCCGTTGGTGACGGCGATGCGCAGCGCGCCGGGGCGCGGGCGGAGCAGCCCGGCGATGCGATCCCACGTCACGCGCGGGCGGAGCTCGGCGAAGTCGTCGCTCGGGAAGCGCCCGGAGAGCATGTCGAGCACGCCCTCGAACGCGGCGCGGGGCAGCTCGGCGAACGGCGCGGCCGAGGTGACGAGGTCGAACAGCAGATCGACCGGGACGGCCGGCGGCTCCGCGGTCTTGGCCCGCCTGGTCTTGGGGACCAGGGGCGGGCCGGCGACGGTGGCGACGATCTGCTGGGCGACCACGTCGAGCGGGTTGCGCGGCGGGACGGTCTCTTCGACCGCGCCGCGCTGCATGCGGTCGACGACCGTCGCGCAGGGCAGCAGATCGCCGCGGTGCTTGGGGAACACCACGCCGCGCGAGACCGCGCCGACCGAGTGGCCGGCGCGCCCGATGCGCTGCAGCGCCGAGGCGACCGAGGGCGGAGCCTCGAGCTGCACGACGAGATCGACGGCGCCCATGTCGATGCCGAGCTCGAGGGACGAGGTCGCGACGATCGCGGGAAGATCGCCGCGCTTGAGGCGCTCCTCGATCTCGGCGCGCTTCTCGCGGGCGACCGAGCCGTGGTGGGCGAGGGCGATCTCCTCGCCGGCGATCTCGTTGATCGACTGCGCGAGGCGCTCGGCGAGCCTGCGGCTGTTGACGAAGAGGATGGTCGAGCGGTGCGCGCGGATCAGCTCGACGAGGCGCGGGTGGATCGCCGGCCAGATGGAGCGCAGCGGCGCGCCCTGGGCGGCCGATCCGCTGCGCACCACGTCCTCTTGTTCGCCGAGCTTGGAGAGATCGTCGACGGGGACCTCGACGCGCACGTCGAAGTCCTTTCGCGTGGAGGCGTCGATGATGGTCACCGGGCGCCACACGCCGCCAGCGCGACCGCCGAGGAAGCGCGCGACCTCGTCGAGCGGGCGCTGCGTGGCCGAGAGGCCGATGCGCTGGAGCGGCGCCGCGCTCGGACGCGCGCTCTTGCGCAGCGCCTCGAGCCGCTCGAGGGAGATGGCGAGGTGGGCGCCGCGCTTGGTCGGGACCATCGCGTGGATCTCGTCGACGATGACCACGTCGACCGACGCGAGGATGGCCCGCGCCTGTGCGGTGAGCAGCAGGTAGAGCGACTCGGGCGTCGTGATGAGGACGTCGGGCGGCGTGCGGGCGATGCGCGCGCGGGTGGCCTGCGGCGTGTCGCCGCTGCGGACCTCGATCTCGAGCGGGTGCAGCGCGACGCCGGCCTTGGCGGACACGGCGGCGATGCCCGCGAGCGGCGCGCGGAGGTTGCGTTCGACGTCGACCGCGAGCGCCTTGAGCGGCGACACGTAGAGCACGCGGCAGCGCGCCTTCGGATCGGGCGGCGGCGCGAAGCTGAAGCGATCGATCGCCGAGAGGAACGCGGCGAGCGTCTTGCCGGAGCCGGTGGGAGCGAGGACGAGCGTCGAGGCGCCGCTCGCGATCGCCGGCCACGCGAGCGCCTGCGCCTTCGTCGGCGCGTCGAACGCCGCCTCGAACCACGCGCGCACCGGCGCGTGGAAGAGCTTCAGCGCGTCAGGCTTGGACTTCGGCACGACCGAAGCATAGATGCGTGCGCGTTCGGCGGGTGGGCAGTGGTACCCTCGCGCCGGTGAAGATCCGCGCAGCCGTTCTCATCGGTGGGCTCACGCTCGTCGCGTGCAAGGGTTCGAGCGTCGTCGATTCGCTCGAGGGCAAGGACGCTGCGACCGCTTCCGTCGAGGGCACGGGCTCCATGGAAGCGGGCGCCGGCGGCAGCGGCGGCGCGGGTGGCGCGGGCAGCGGAGGTGGCGCGGGCGGCGCGGGCGGCGCGGGCGGCGAGTCCGCCGGCGGTGCC
>JACPFM010000018.1 GCA_016182965.1 Deltaproteobacteria bacterium
AGCGGTCCTCTGCCGACAACGGCAGCGGCACCGTCGGGCTCCCCGGATGCGGCCGGGACGCCCACGGGCTGGAATCGATCATGATCGCGCCGCTATCAGGAGCCGCGATCCCTGGCCAAATTTCCGGCGGGCGGTACTAGAACACGATTCCCTCCGGCGCGAGCCGGATGGGCCCCAGCGAGGCCGTCGCGCCGTCGCGTGACACGCGGACGGTGGTCTTGTTGGCGGAGAGCAGCGCGAGGCCGGTCACGAGCATGGCCACGCCGGAGACAGCGATGATGGCCACATCGCGTGGCCCGGACTCGTCCGTGACCAGTCCCGCCGCGATCGTGAGGAGCGCGCCGCCGACGCACGTCGCCGCGATGCCGGTCACGAACGAGGCCGAAGATCCGGTGTCCGCGCGCACCTTCGCGCGCTCGCCGTCGAGCACGAAGATGTCGGAGGCGCGACGCCCACGGCCGTTGATGCGATATCCCGCGCCGACCGGCACCGCGACGTTGCACGGCGCGGCGCAGATCGGCACCCACCGCGGCTTGCCAGGATCGCCCGGATCGACGAACGCGCGCTCGAGCACGAGGCCGCCCTGCTCGCCATCTACGGTGACGAAGGTCGTCTGCGCGCGCGCGGAGGTGGCAGCGAGGACGAGGGCCATCGTCAACGGGAGGGCCTTCATGCACCGTCCATCCCGCACCGCGGCTCGCGACCGACGCAGGGCGAGCCGCTGCCTCCCAGCATCAGCGCGTGGGCGGCGTCGTCCTTCCGGATCACGCCGATGGCGGTCACCGCCTTGCCCACGAGCGGCGTCCACTCCGGCTCGTACGCGGACTCGACGTAGACGCGCTTGCCGTCGCTCAGTCGCACGGCGACGGTCGCCCACGGCGCTGACGTCACCGTGATCGTGTCGACCGCTCCGTGCAGCGCGATCCATCGACCCGAGTGCGGCAGGAGCTCCGCCTCGGTCGACGCGAGCGGCGGCGTCGGCAACGTGCTCGCGGGCGGGGGCTGCCCGCCCTCTTCGAGCTCGAGGTGCTCGAGCGCGACGTGCGGGCCGCCGACCGACTGCATCATCGGATCGGGCGGACCGCTCGTGATCTTGCCGGTCGCCCGCACGTGGCGGTTCACGAACCCGAGCTCCGCCTTGATCGGGCCGTAGGCGCGGTACACGTGCGTGCCGTCGGCGAGCACGATCGAGGTGAGGCGTCCGCCCTTCTTGTGCGCGCTCACCAGCTCGACGTCGTAGCGACCGACGACGATCGCGCGCTGCCCGTCGAGTCGTGTGATGTCCTGCCTCGTCCGCACCTCGGCGAGGCCGGTGGGCGCGGGCTTGCCGTCGGCGGCACCCTCTGCGACCGGGCCGATCTTGGCCGCGTCGCGTCGGGTGCAGCCGAGGAGCAGGAGGACGACGAGGAGCGCACGCATCGGTGCAGCGTACCGCGGCGCGGGCGGAGTGGACGGCTCGAGCGCGGACTACTTCGCGTCCCGAGAGGCGTTCCGCGAGGCGCTCCGACGCCGCGTGACGACCAGCGACACGGCGAGCGCCGCGAGGGCCGCCATGCCGGAGTCGCCGTGCGAAGCCGGCGTGCGACAACCGCAGCCGCTGCCCTCTTCGACCGGCACCTCGGTGCCCCCGCCGGCGTCGTCGACGGTCGCGCCGTCGGGCGACGCGTCGCCCGGGCCGGCGTCGGCCGGGGCGATGCACTTCTCCAACAGGCAGACCGCGCCGTCGGTGCAGTCCGCGTTGTCGCGACAGGAGGTCAGGCACTTGCTGTCACCGCACTTGTACGGGCTGCACTTGACCTCCTTCGGCGTGCACCCGCCGGCGCCGTCGCACGTGGACGGCTGCGACTCGACGCCGGCGGTGCACGAGGCGATGCCGCAGGTCGTGCTCGGTCCGGGGAAGGAGCAGGCCAGCACGTTGACGCCGTCGCAGCGGCCGCCGCACGCGGTGCCGCCGCCCGAGCACTTCGTACGCGAGCCGACGGGCTCGCCGTTCGTCGCGACGCACGACCCGAGCGAGCCCGGGGCGTCGCAGCGCGCGCACTGCGCGTCGCACGCGTTGCCGCAGCAGTAGCCGTCGACGCAGAAGCCGCTGGCGCAGTGCGCCGCCTTCGCGCACGTCGCGCCGTTGGCCATCGCGGGGACGCAGAAGCCATCCTTGCAGAAGGCGCCGGTGGCGCAGCCCGCGTCGGTCGTGCAGGTGCTCGGACAGGCGTTCGAGGCGCCGTCGCACACGTACGACCCGCAAGACGGCGACCCGGTCGTGCCGGCGGTCACCGGCCCGCAGGTCCCCTTCGATCCCTCGCGATCGCAGCGATCGCAAGGCCCGAGGCAGAGCGAGTTGCAGCAGACGCCGTCGGTGCACTTGTCGGACTGGCACTGGCTCGCGCCGGTGCAAGCCGCGCCGTCGGCGAGCTTCGCCACGCACGTGCCGCTCGAGCAGAACATGCCGAGCGCGCAGGTCGCGTCGGACGTGCAGGCGGTCGGGCACGTGCCCGAGGTCCCGGTGCACGCGTACGGCGCGCACGAGGGGCTGCCCGGATCGCCGAGCGGCGCGTTGGTGCACGTGCCGACCCACCCGTAGACGTCGCAGCGATCGCAGGCGCCGGCGTCGCAGGCGCTGTTGCAGCACACGCCGTCGGCGCAGTTGCCGCTGACGCACTGGGTGCCGCCGGAGCAGGCGGCGCCGTTGGCCTTCTTCGGCGTGCAGGTGCCGGAGCCGCAGAACCAGCCGGCGATGCACCCGGCGTCGGTCGTGCAGGAGGTGGGACAGGCCCCGCTGACGCCGTTGCAGACGAACGGCGCGCAGGACGGTGAGCCGGACCCCGACACCGTCGAGCAGGTGCCGTTCGCGGTCGCGCCGGCCGCGAGCGAGCACCGATCGCAAGCGCCGGTGCACGCGCTGTTGCAGCACACGCCGTCGGCGCAGAACCCCGAGGTGCACTCGTTGTTGGACCCGCACACCGCGCCGAGGGCGTAGCGGTCGATGCAGCTGCCTCCGAAGCAGAACTTCCCGGTCGCGCACGCCGAGTCGCTGCTGCACGAGGTCGGACAGCTCGCGCTCCCGCCGTTGCAGGCGAAGGGCGCGCACGACGGCGAGCCCGCGCCCACGATGTTGCGGCACGTGCCGTTGGTGAGCGCGCCGGCCGAGACCGAGCACGCGTCGCAGGCGCCGCCGCAAGGCGTGTTGCAGCAGACGCCGTCGGTGCAGAACGAAGACAGGCACTGGATGCCGCCGGTGCACGTGGCGCCGTTGGCGCCGCGCGGGACGCACGAGCCGCTCGAGCACCACGCCGTCGGCGCGCAGTTGGCGTCCGACGAGCACGTCGTCGGGCAGGCGCTGGTCGATCCGTTGCACACGTAAGGCGCGCACGACGGCGCGTAGCCCGGGTTGCCGGTGCCGACCGGGCGGCACAGACCGGCGAACCCGGCGACGTCGCAGCGATCGCACCCGCCGGTGCACGCGTCGTTGCAGCAGAACCCGTCGACGCAGAGGCCGCTCACGCACTGCGCGGCCGTGGTGCAGGCCGTGCCGTTCGCCTGCTTCGGCGCGCAGGAGCTCGCGCTGGTGCAGTAGTACCCGCTGATGCAGCTCGTGCTCGAGGTGCAGAACGTGGGACACGAGCCGGACGCTCCGCTGCACACGTAGGGCGAGCAGGACGGGTTGCCGGCGCCGGTGACGACCGTGCAGGTGCCGTCGGCCGTGGCGCCGAGCGCGGTGGAGCAGACGTTGCAGCCGCCGCTGCACGAGGTGTTGCAGCAGAAGCCGTCGGCGCAGGACCCGCTGACGCACTGTCCGGCGGAGGTGCACGCGCTGCCGGTCGGGAGCTTCGGCACGCACGACCCGCCGCTGCACTGGTAGGCGGAGTCGCAGTTCGCGTTGGTCGTGCAGGTCGCCGGGCAGCCGGGGTTGCTGCCGTCGCACACGTACGGGAAGCACGACGGCGTCGCGCCGGCCGTCCCGGCCGACACGGTCCGGCAGGTGCCCTCCCATCCCGGCACGTTGCAGCGATCGCAGCCGCCGCTGCACGAGGTGTTGCAGCAGTACCCGTCGACGCAGTTGCCCGACGCGCACGTCGAGCCGTCGGTGCAGAGCTCGCTGCCGGAGTACACCTCCGCCTGCGGGACGTACGTGCTCCCGTACCCGCCGATCACCACGACGCTCGAGGCGCCGAGCGCGGTCGCCGTGTGCGAGTACCTGCCGTAATTCAGCGAGTTGGTCAGGCTCCAGGTCCCGAGCGTGGGATCGTAGATCTCGGCCGTCGTGGTGCTCGACGAGCCGCCCATCGCGAGCACCCGGCCGGCCGAGAGCAGCGCGCCGTCGTGGTTGTAGCGCGGATAGATCATCGAGCCGGTCGTCGACCAGGCGTTGGTGCTCGGATCGTAGAGCACCGACGACGCGGTCGCTCCGCTGGCGTAGCCGCCGTACACGAGGACGCGGCCGGAGGGCAGGAGCGCGCCGACGCCGTAGTACCGGCCGGTGCTGATCGAGCCGGCGGACGACCACGTTCCGGTGCTCGGGCTCCACCGCTCGGCGGTCGTGACGTAAGCGCCGGAGTTGTATCCGGTCGCCGCGAGGACGTCGCCGCTCGCGAGCGCCACGACGACCGGGCTCCAACGCGGCGTGACCATGCTCCCGGTCGCCGTCCACGTGTTGGTGGAGGGGTTGTAGATCTCGGCGCTGTTCAGGTACGCCGAGCCGTAGCCGCCGGTGACCAGCACGCGACCGTCGGCGAGGTTGGCCGAGCCGTGCTGGTAGCGTGAATACGCGAGCGACCCCGCCGCGCCCCAGGTGCCGGTCGAGATGTTGTATCGCTCCGCGTTCGCGAACGCAGACGAAGAGGCGCTGTAGCCGGCCGCGACGAGCACGTAGCCCGCGCTGAGCACGTTCGCCGTGTGAAAGCGACGCGCGGAGAGCATCGTCCCCGTGCTCGCGAACGTGCAGGTGGTCGGATCGAACAGCTCGCACGACGACAGCGCGCTCCCGTTGTACCCGCCGGCGACGAGCACGCGGCCGGTCGGGAGCAGGCTCGCCGTGTGGTAGTAACGCGCGGTGATCATCCCGCTGGTGGTCGTCCACGCGGGGTCGACGACCAGCGGGTAGCGCGCGCCGGACCAGCGGACCTCGACGCGACACGTGTCGGACTTCGGCGCGACGACCGGCCGCCCCCACGGCGCCGCCGGATCGCGATCGACCTCGCAGCCCGAGACGGACACGTGCGCCGCGACGCGCTCGCCGTCGGCGGTCACCGCGTACGGCGGCGCCATGCGCAGCCGCGGCGCGCCGTCGCGATCGAGGAACTCCACGGCGTCGGCGACCACGCGCACGCCGGCGACGCCGACGCCGATGCGGACGTCGTAGGCGAGCGACTCGTCGGCGGGGCGCTTGTCGAAGGCGACGAAGTCCTCGGTGCCCTCGGCGGTCACCCGGTGCAGGAGCGAGGTGCCCTCGCCGCGCGCACGCGGATAGACGGCGTACCCGTCGACCGTCTCGGCGGGCACGTCGGCGGCGTCGTTCAGGGTCACGTCGACGAGCCGGCCGGCGCCCGCGTCGACGCGGAAGGGACCGGCGGCCGTGACCGGGAGCGACACGACGGCGGGCTCTCCGACACGGGAAGTCGCAACGATCGCGCGCAGGCCGTTGGGGACCCGGTCGAACCGCGTGACCGCCGACGGCCGCAGGACCGGCGCGTCGGCGCGGGCGTCGAGGATCGGCGGCGCGGGCGCGTCGCTCGCCGCCGGCCGCACGCGCAACTCGCGCAGCGATCGGACGATCGACGCTGCGTCGAGCGGCGCGGGGGCCGCCGTCGCCACGATCGGCGCAGGCGCCGCCGTCGAGGCGTCGGCCGTCGGCTCACTCGAGTCTCGCGAGCTGCAACTCGCAGCGACGCACATGATCGGACCAACGAACCACGCGCGCGCGAGGACCCGACGCATTTTCCACCTCCGCCGGCGAAGCTATCGGCACGCCGATCTGCGTCAATGCGATCGGTCGGGCGTAGGCGCTCGCAGGGTACGTGCCTGTATCACCTTCTCTCATCGGTACGAGACGACCGGCCGCGCGTGACGCTCCGACATCAGCCGCCGGTGCGGATGCCCGCGACCCGGGCGACGATCGCGTCGGATGCCGTGCCTGTCTGGTCGGCGCCGAGCGAGAAATAGAGGTCGCTCACCGTCTGCCCGAGCTCGATGAGCATCCTCTTCTGCTGTGAGTAAGCGGTCGTCCCCGTGCCTCCCGACGTGGAGTTCATGATCAGCAGCTTGATGTTCGCGCTGGTCATCGCGGCGCGCACGCCGGGCCACGTCTGCGGCGCGGGCGAGACGAGGGTGTACGGCTCGTACAACGCGGGGGAGGTGGGCGAAACCGGGTCGGGACCGTTGTGGAAGTAGTCGTCGGTGAAGAGGACGACGACCTTCTTCGCGCCGGTGCGCCAGCAGCCGCCGGCGATGCGGCCGGACGAGCAGCTGATCGCGAGGCTGGTGGGGTGCAGGGGCAGGCCGGCGAGGGATCCGAGCGCTTCGATCATGCCGTCCGCTCCGTCGCCGCCGTTCTGCTTCGGGTAGGTGGTGATCAGCGAGTCGATGGTGGTCTTGACCGTGATCGGCTCGACCGCGCCCTGGAACGCGCGATCGCCGGTGACCCCGTAGGGGCTGGTCGGGAAGTCGCACGAGTACGACACGCCCACGTTCACGCCGCTCATCGCGAGGAGCGGGGCGACGAGGCGAGCCTTGAGGTTCGGGACCGCCTGGTCGAGCGAGTACTGCGTCGAGCCGGTGACGCCGAGCAGAATCATGACGTCCACCGGCGCGAACGCCTGGCAGATGCCGTCGATGCAGCTCGAGCCCGAGGTGCAGGCGTTGCCGCACGCGCCGCAGTTGGCGTTGTCGGTGCGGACGTTCTTCTCGCAGCCGTTGGTGGAGATGCCGTCGCAGTTGGCCCAGCCGGTCACGCACGCGGAGGTGCACGTGCCGGTGGTGCACGCGGCGGTCATGTTCGGGGCGCCGGCGCCGGGGCAGACCTTGCCGCACAGCCCGCAGTTGTTCAGGTCGGACTGCGTGTTGATCTCGCATCCGTCGACGGCGTTCGCGTTGCAGTTCGACCAGCCGGTGTTGCACGAGAGCAGATCGCACGCGCCCGAGACGCACATGCCCGTGCCGTTCGCCGGCGCGCAGACCTTGCCGCAGCCGCCGCAGTTCGCGGTGCTGCTGGCGGTGTTCGTCTCGCAGCCGTTCGAGGGATCGAAGTCGCAGTTGGCGAACCCGGTGTTGCACGTGTTGATCACGCAGCTGCCGGTGCTGCACAGCGCCGACGCGTTGGCGAAGCTGCAGGCCTTGCCGCACGTGCCGCAGTTGGCGGTGTCGTAGCGCAGGTCCCTCTCGCAGCCGTCGATCACCGAGCCGTTGCAGTTGCCGTAGGGAGCGGTGCACGCGAGCGAGCACGCGCCCGCCGTGCAGACCGCGGTGCCGTTGGCGCCGACCGGACAGGCGGTGCCGCACCCGCCGCAGTTCAGCGGATCCTTCGTCAGGTCGACGCACGTGCTCCCGCAGATCGTCGGCTTGGCCGCCGGGCACACGCAGGAGCCGGCCTGGCAGACGGTGCCGCCGCCGCACACGATGCCGCACCCGCCGCAGTTGCTCGGGTCGCGCTTGACGTCGACGCAGGTCGTGCCGCACGTCTTCGCGGTCTCGTCGATCTTGCCGTCGCAGTTGTCGTCGACGCCGTTGCAGGCGACGTCCTCCGCCGCGAGCACGGTGCAGCTGCACGCCGGGCCGCGGCCCGGCAGCGACACGCACGCCCAGTTCGACGACGCAGGGCAATCGGCCGACCCCGCGCACGGCTTCGAGCAGCGCCCGATCGACAGGCAGATCCCCGACGTGCACTCGCCATCGAGGATGCACGGCGCGCCGAGCGCGCCAGCGGTGGACGTATCGGGCGCGGTGTCCTTCGGCGCGTCGCCGACCGAGTCGACCGGCGCGTCGCCGGTCGCGTCCGTGGGCGCGGAGTCTCCCGAGGTCTCGCTTGCGGTGGTGTCGCCCAGGCCGTCGGCGACGGCGTCGAGCCCCGGATCGCCGTCGGGCGAAGCATCGCCGTCCGCGACGGGCTCGACCGTCGAACCGCATCCGACGCCGAAGAGAGCCACCGTGAGCGCCATCGAGCAGAGCGTCGTGCGGAGCATGCGCGAACCTCCAAGCTGCAACTAAGAAGGATGATCCGCTGAAAACGGTATCACGCTCCTGCGCGGCGACAGCCATCGCGCCGGCACCTGAGGTGTCATGTCGTCATCGGTTGCGCTTGCCCGGCGTCGCAGCCCGGGATTTCGCGCGACGGAGCGCGTTTGCCGCGCCTCGGCTCGCTCTCCGTTCGAAGGGCCCACCGGTCAGGTGTTCAGGTTCTGGAGCGGCACCGACTCGGGCGCGGGGGAGGCGGCGTATACTGCCCCACTCTCGTGAACGCGCCCTTCGCACCGCGACGGCTCGAAGGGACCCCCTACCGGCTCGACTCGGTGCTCGGGGAGGGGGCGATGGGAGAGGTGTACCTCGGCGAGCACGTCGACTTGCGGCGGCCCGCGGTCATCAAGCTGATCAAGGCGAAGTACGCGAACGAGGAGCAGGTCGTCGGGCGCATGCGGCGCGAGGCGCGGATCGTCGCGCGCATCCGCCACGACGCGCTCGTGACCATCTACGACCTCGGCGTCGCGGCCGACGGGCGCACGTACATCGCGATGGAGTACCTCGAGGGCACGGTGCTCCGCCGCATCCAGCAGACGCGCGGTGCGCTGCCGGTCCCCGAGGCGGTGCGGCTGATGGTGCAGGCGTGCGAGGGCATCGAGGTCGCGCACCAGGCCGGGGTCATCCACCGCGACATCAAGCCCGAGAACCTGTTCGTCACCAGCGCCGGACAGCTCAAGGTGCTCGACTTCGGCGTCGCCAAGCCGATGAACGACGGCGATCTCACGAGCGCGCGCACCGCGGCCGGCATGGTGCTCGGCACGCCTCGCTACATGGCGCCGGAGCAGGCGACCGGGCGCGCGCTGTCGGCGGCGACCGACGTCTACGCCGTCGGGTGCGTCCTGTTCGAGCTGCTGACCGGCACGCCTGCGGTCGACGGCGCCGACGCGCGCGAGATGCTGTGGAACCACCTCCACACGCGCGCGCCGACGCTCGCCGAGCGCGCGCGTCGCACGTTCGATCCGGAGCTCGAGGCGATCGTCGCCCGCGCGCTGGCGAAGGATCCGGCGCAGCGCTTCCCGCGCGCGGCGGATCTCGCGGCGGCGCTGCGCGGCCACCTCGAGCGCGCGCGGCCGAGCGCCGCCCCGCCGGCGATGACCCACGACAAGCCGACGGTGCGGGTCGACGATGTGCGCGCGCTCGTCGACGTCGAGCTCGCGCGGCGGACGGTCCACGGCGCGGACGCGCACGGGAAGGCGACGCTGCGCGTCGAAGTGCCCGCGATGCCGGAGCAGCGCGCGTCCTTCGCGGCCGCCGACGCGCATGCCACCGCGACCTCGGCCTACGATGACACCCGCGCCATCGCGGCGGCAAACCTCGTCGGGGGTGTCTCGACCACCGAGCGGTCGCCGGTCGTCGGCGTGCACCCGGCGAGCGTGCCGCCGCCCCATGCGACCTATCCGGTCGCAACCGCGCGCACCGAGGTCCTCTCGGAGCACACCCCGCCGGGCGGCACCGGCAGCCTCGCCGCCGAGGTGAGCACCGCGCCGCTGGAGCGACGCGCGATGCCCCTCTGGCCGGTCGTCGTCGGTCTGCTGGTGTTCGCGGGCGTCGGCACCGCGCTCGTGTTCGTCGTGCGCGGCGGCCCCGATCGCGTGGCGAGCCACGAAGCCGCGCACGCCTCGGAGTCCGCGCCGGCGCCGATCCCGACGACCACGATCGCGCTCCCGGAGCCGGTCGTCGCGCCCGACACGACGGCATCGGCCGCGGCCGCGCCGACCGGGAAGACCTTGAAGGCCGCAGGCGTCGCGACCAACGGCGCTGCTCCGACGACGAACGCTCTGGCCGCTCCGCCCAACGCGTCGGCCGCGCCACCGGCAGCCGTTTCGGCGGCGCCTCCCGCAGCGGCATCGTCCGCCGCTCCGTCGGCCGTCGCGTCCGCGCCGACCCCGCCCTCGGCCTACGACAAGGCGCGCTCCTTGATGAACGACGGTGATCTCGACGCCGCCGAGCGCGAGGCGCGCGCCGCCATCGCCACGCACGGCAACACCGCGCGCCTGCTCCTCGGCGAGATCCTCGAGAAGAAGGGCAAGCCGGCGCTCGCGCGCGACGTCTACCAGAAGGTCCTCGAGATCGATCCCAACAACGGCGTCGCCCGCACCCGCCTCGCGAAGCTCGGCGGCTGAACCGTCGCCCTGCGCCGAGTCAGGCCTCGCCCTCTTCGGGCGTGATGCTCGGCGACAGATCGCGCGTGACCGCGAAGTCGGCGATCGCCGGGATGCCTTTGCGGAGCGCCGGCGCGCCGGGGACGTGCTGCGTGTCGACGAACACGACGTCGGCCTCGGGGTACGCCTCGTGGAAGATGTTGCAGTTGGCCGGCTCGTTGTCGAACGAGGCGACCACCTCGCCGACGCGCGCGAGCGTCGGCGCGACCATGCGCTTGAACGCCTCGTCGGCCATGTTCGCATCGGGTTTGAGGATGATCTCGACGCCGGCGACGCCGACCGGGAAGCCGAGCGCGCGCAGGCTCGCGAACGTGCCGAGGCCCATCATCGGAAGATCGCGGCCCGTCAAATAGACGACCGTGGCGCCGCGCCCGTGACACGCGCGGACGAAGTGCACCGCGCCCTCGAGCGCGATGTCGTGGACCATGTCGTCGTCGGCGAAGAACCGTTGGCGCCAGTACTCGGTCGCCTCGGCGACGAGGTGCGGATCGGTGATGCGCATGCGACGCAGGCTGTCGCTGAGCAGGTAGGCGAGCCGCTCGACGCAGCACGTGTCGAGGGCCGCCGCCGCGTCCGGGTACTTGTCGCGCCAGATCTTCGCGAGGTCCTGCATGATGGCGACCGTGCGGGGGCGGTTGTCCATCAGCGTGCCGTCGAGATCGAGCACGAGCACCGGCGGGCCCCTGTCGGAGCGGCGATCGCAGCGCTCGAGGATGCGCGTGAAGATCGCGCGCGCTTCGGCTTCGCTCACGCGCGGGTAGGTCGGCGGGGGGTGCGGCGTCGATCCACGAAAATCCATCGGCGCGCCCTTCTGCCACGAAAAGCGCGCCGTGTCCCTCAGCGATCGTCGAAGCCCTCGACGCCGGAGAGCCCGGTGGGCTGCTCCTTCGCGGCCACGCACCTCAGCGACCGCACGCTGGTCTCGCCGGTGAGCGTCGAGCGGAAGAGGAAGGCGTGCTCGCGATCGCTCCACGGCACGAGCGCAGAGAGCGCGCCCTCCTCGCTCGGCGCGGGCTTGGCGTCGCCCTTCGAATCGGCCTTCGAATCGCCTTTGGTGCGCGCGATCGGGCGCGCCTCGTAGGCGACGACGCAGGCCTTCTTCGTGTCGCCGCGCAGCACCGCGAACGAGGTGCCCATCAGCGCCTCGGCGCCGTCGTGGGTGACGACGACGGCGTGTCGTGTCCCGACAGACCACGGCGCCACCACGCGCGGCGCGGTGTCGGTCGCAGCGCATGCGCTGGGGTTGTCGCCGAGGAGCTTCTGCGTGGGCACCCCGACGACCTCGCTCGGATCGACCTCGACGCCCTTGAGCACCGCGCCCCACGCGGCCGGCGGCACGCCGGAGCCGCCGGGCCACTGCGCGACGACGGTCGCCCGCAGGCCCGTGGCGCTCGGCACGTAGGTGAAGTCCCAGCTCGCCTCTTGTGAAGGGGTGCCCCGCAGCTCGGGCCAGAGCCCCCACGTGCGCGTGTCCCACGCGGTGCCGGTCTCGTTGGCCCACGCCATCCACAGCTGCGCGCCGGCGACGCCGAGCACCACGCTACGACCGGCCGCGCGCACCGCGTCGACCCGCATGGCCAGCGCGTTGCCGGCGATGTCCTTGGTGGGAATCTCCGGCCACGACAGCCGCTCGACCTTGCCGCCTTCGCGCACGAACCAGAGCGGAACCTCGGCACGCGTCACGAGCGGTCGCACGTGCACGCCGCCCTGCGCGATCGAGAGCAGCGACACGTTGGCGAGGGCGGGGCCGTCCTTGAACGACGCGACCACGTCGCGCGAATCGAGCGGTCCGACGCCGGTGATCCGCGCCTTGTGCACGGCGCCGGTGGAGGCCACCCACCACGCGACCTCGACGTCGACCTTCTGCCCGTCGACGATCGCGCCGGCCGGCTTCGGCTTCTTGAGCTTCGCGTCCTTCGCGTCCTTGTCCTTCGGATCTTCCTTGGGCGGGGGCTCGCGCTTGAACGCGTAGCGGATGGCCGCGGCGCCCTCGATCTGCGGCAGGACGGCGGTCGCCGTGTCTTTCGCCGCGGGGCCGAACAGCGGCACCTCCTTGACCTCGACGCCCTTGGCGCCCGACTTGCCGAGGAGCACCGTCACGCTGCCCTTGGCGACGTCGTGGCGGATGGCGGTCCAGCGGCCGCTCGTCGACTGATCGACGTCGTACGCGCTCGGCGGCGAGAGCAGCGCGCCGAGCTGCTTCCACTCGCCCTCGGTAGAGCACGCGAGCGGGCTCGCGGCGACGACCTTCGGCTGCGGCGGCTCGACCGACTTCACGGCGGCGGTGGTCCCCCAGCCGATGCGCGTCGCGCGATCGCCGACGAAGCAACCGTACGCGCCGCACACCACGCTGCGATCGAGCGCGCCCGCGTCGGGGAACGCCGGCGCGGCGGTGGCCACCCACGTCGCGCCCGCGTCGCTCGTCTCCCAGCCGCGGCCGTCGCGCGCCCACGCGAGCCCGCGCTTGCCCCACATGCCGAGGCCGTCGGCGTGGTGGGGGACGCGCGTCGCCTCGAGGGTCGCGCCGTCGTCCTTGCTCGTATAGACGACCCACTCGCCGCCGATGATGGCGGTGGCGACCACCAGCCCCGACGAATCGACGCTCACGCTGCCCGGCTCGGCGCGCGCGGCGGAGAGCGCGGGCGCCTTCGGATCGGCGGCGGCGACGCTCGGCAGCGGCACCGGCGTGAAGTCCTTGCCGCCGTTCTTCGAGACCAGCAGCTGCAGCGGCCCGCCGTAGCTGCGGCCGAGCGCGTACGCGCGGCCGCCCTGCGGGGCGAACGCCATCGAGTGGATCGACTGGATGCGCCCCTTCACGCCGATCTTCGCGAACGCCTTCGCGCCCGCGGGGCGCACGAGCGGCATCGACTCGTAGCATTCGCCCGAGCGCAGGCGCTTGCACGCCCCGTCGACGATCACCGACTTGTCGGGCGCGACCCACACGTGACCGACGTCGGCGCGCCGCGAGCCGAGCGTCGCGTCGTCGCGCCAGGTCTTGCCCTCGTCGTCGCTGCGGAGGAGGCGGACCATCGAGCGATCGCTCGGACCGGCGACCGCGTAGGTCTTGGGCTTCGCGGTGAAGGTCGTGGTCTTGCCGGGGTTGTTGCGATCGTCGCAGGCGAGCAGCAGCGCGGTCTCGTCGCCGCCGGCCCAGACGCGCTCGCACCCGTTCAGCTCGGCGACCTTCTTCGGCTCGATGGGCGTGCCGATCTTGCCGTAGCCGACGCGCCAGCGCGTGGGGTCGTCGGGATCGGCGATCGCCTCGAGGTAGCGATCGCCGATCATCGCGCCGCGGCCCGTGGCGATCGCCTTGGACCACCCGAGCACGGCGGCGTGCGGGCTCGCGCCGAACTCGAAGCCGTCGCTCTTCGGCGCGCGCGCCACCCGCTCGAGGCGCAGCGGCGAGCCCTTGAGGATCGCGGACGCCTCGACGCCTTCGATCATCAGATCGCCGTTGACGTCGAGCACCAGGCGACGCGCGCCGATGCCCGGCGTGGGGACCGCCTTCCACGTGGCGCCGTCGTCGTCGGTCGCCCAGGCGCGCTGCGGCGCCGCGAGCGCGACGCCCATGCCGGCGTCGTTCATCGCGAGCTGCACGATCGTGCCCGCGGCGCCCGGCAGATCGATCTTCGACCAGGTGACGCCCGCGTCGGCGGTGCGCAACAGGCCGCCGTCGGCGATCGCCACGACGGCGGCGCGCCCCGCGGCCGGCGAGCGCACCGGCGAGGGTGGCGCGTTCTTCTTGTCGATCGCGCCGATCGGATCGGCGGCGACGTACACCGTGCCGCTCGCGCCGACGAGCCAAACCGCCTTGCCGCCGCCCTTGGCGATGCCGACGATCGCCTCGGGCACCAGCGCCGAGCCGGGCTGCGGCGGCGCGCCGTCGCGCTTGTCGAGCCAGCGCTCGCCGCCGTCTCCGCCGAAGAGCACCGCGGTGCCGAGATCGAGGCGCGCGCGCAGGTTGCCGACGCGCGCGGTGTGCAGCGACCAGCGCGCCGGCGACTCGACCGGCGCGGCCGGCTTGCTCGGCGCAGCGGCCGGCGCCTTGGGCGGAGGCTGCGCCGGCGTGGCGGGCCCGCACGCGGCGAGCGCGAGGGGGATCAGCGAGGCGACGCGTGAGGCCGGGACGCGCATGTTGCGACCCGCAGCATACACGTCACTCGGCGAAGCCGGGCACGTTGGCGAACAGCTCCGGGAGCGGTCCGGGGGTGAACGCGCAGGTCATGGTGCGGACGGAGATCTCGGTCCCCGGCGTGCCGGGTTTGTAGGCCGATCGGAACAACGAGGCGTGGCCGAGGTCGTCGGGGGAGACGATCGCGCTGTACCAGTCGTTCGACGACTTGATGCCGCCGCCGCTGATCACCTGCGCGTCGAGGGCGCTGACGCAGCCCTCCCCCGACGGGCCGGTGCGCACGATCTGGCTCGAGGTGGCGAGCGAGATGTCGCGGCCGTCGAGCGAGACGGTCACCGGATGCCGCGTGCCCGCCTGCCAGGGGACGAGCATGCGCCACGGACCGGCGTCCTTGCCGCACGCCTTCGGCGGATCGCTCACCGACTTCTGCGTGGGCAGCGGGCCGATCACGGTCGGATCGGCCTGCACGCCCTCGAGCGCCATCGACCACGCGAGCGAGGGGGCCTCCTTGGTCGCGCCCACCAGCACGCCGAGGATCGGCTTGTCGCTGGAGTTGACGAACCGCAGGAACGCGTCGCGCGGCTCGTCGAGCTCCGGCCACAGGCCCCACGCGCGACTGTCCCACGTCTGCCCGTTGGCGCTCGCCCACGCGAGGAACAGCTGCAGCCCGCCGCCGACGTCGCCGAAGACGACCGAGCGACCGCCGACCCGCGCCGCGTCGACCCGCAGCGGGATGTTCCGGCCGCGGACGTCCTTGGTCGGGAGCTCCGGCCACGAGAGCTTCTCGACCTTGCCGGCGTCGCTGACGAAGAACAGCGGCGCGTCGGCGCCGGCCGACATGAACGGTCGCACGTGGACGCCGCCCGCCGCGATGGAGAGGAGCGCGGTGCGCGCGGCCGACGGCAGCTCGCGACCGTCTGCGACGTCGCGTGTCGGATCGAGCGCGCCGGCCGCCTTGATGGTGCCGCGGTGCACCTTGCCCGTCGCCGCGACGTACCAGGCGACCTCGACGTCGACGAGCTGCTTCGGCGTGATCGGCGGGACCTTCGAGTAGATGCTCGGGTAATACGGCTTGGACGGCTTGGCCCCGGACGGCGACGGATACTTCGGCGGCGGGAGCATCGTGGGCGGGGGCGTCGCGGCCTTGTCGCGCTTGAACGAGTAGCGGAGCGCGGCGACGCCCTCGATCTGCATGAGCACGTGGCCGGCGGTGTCGACCGGCCCCGGCGCGAACAGCGGGATCTCCTTCGTCTCGAGCCCCTTCGGCCCGACGGTGCCGACGACCGCGGCGAGCGCGCCCTTCTGCGGGTCGCGCTTCGACAGGATCCAGCGCGAGGGGCCGCCGAGATCGGCGTTGCTCGTCGAGGGGGCCGAGGTGCCCGGCAGCGGCTTCCACTCGCCCTCGGCGGTGCACCTGAGCGGCGTGCGGTGCGACGGCTTCTTGGTCGCGACCGGGGCGGCGTCCTTGCCCGCCGCGCCGAGCGGCACATCCCAGCCGACGCGCGTCGCGTGATCGCCGAGCAGGCACCCGTAGGCGCTGCAGGCGAGCAGCCGATCGGGCGCGACGGAGGTGCCCGGGTTCGGCGCCGCGACCTTCGTCCACGTGGCGCCGCCGTCGGCGGTCTCGTGACCCGCGCCGTCGGGGCCGACGGCGAACCCGCGACGCCCCGCGAGATCGAACGCGTCGAAGTCGCCGGGGACCAGCTGACCCTTCAGGCCCGAGCCGTCGGGCCCGGCCGCGTAGCGCAGCAGCCGCCCGTGATCGGAGCGCACGATCACGAACACGCCGGTCTCGTCGGCGCCGATCGCGCCGGCGCCGCTCGGGAGGTGGCTGTCGCCCTTCTCGTCGAGCGCCGGCGGCAGCGGCCGTCGCGTGAAGTCGCGGCCGCCGTTGTTGGACACGAACAGCGCGGTGCGCGCGCCGGCGTCGGAGCCGACCGCGAACGCGTGGGTGCCGCCGGGGAACACCACCCGATCGAAGCGGACGCCCGGCGCGCTCACCGCCTTGGCGAACGCCTTGGCGCCGGGCGGACGGACCACCGGCGGGCTCTCGGAGCACTCCCAATCGCTGCGCGTGCGCTTGCAGGCGCCGTCGACGATGAGGACACCCTCGGGCGACAGCCACATGAGCTTGTCGCGCTCGGAGCCGATCGCCGTGCCGTCGTCCTTGAACGTCTTGCCGAAGTCGGTGCTCTTCGAGAGCTTGACCTGCTGCGTGTTGTAGCTCGGCGACATGCCCCATTTCGACTTCGGGGGCATCGGCGCCGCCGACATCGGGTTGGTGCAGGCGACGACCAGCGTGTCGCCCTGTCCGCTGACGAACACGCGATCGCACCGCTCGATCTCGGGCACCGTCTTGAGCACCGGCGGCTTGCCGAGCTCGGCGATCGCGAGGCGCCAGCGGTCCGGCTGATCGGGATCCTGCACCGCCTCGACCCAGCGATCGCCGACGACGGCGGCGGCGCCGGAGAGCACGGCGTCCGATCCGAGCAGGGAGGCCTTGGTGTCGGGCACCGGGAGATCCCAGCCCGCCGTCGGCGCGCGCTTCACCTTCTCGAGGCGCAGCGGAGAGCGGCGGAGCACCGCCGACCCGGTGAGGCCCTCGAGCACGACGTCGCCGTTGGCGTCGGCGACGACGCGCCGCGCGCCCACGCCCGGCGTGGCCACCGCCGTCCACGTCTGCCCGTCGTCCTCGGTCGCGAGCACGCGCTGCGGGGCGAACAGCGCGAGGCCTTCGTCGCCGAGCATCGCCACCCGCAGCAGCGAGCCGGCGATCTTCGGAGCGTTGGCCGGCGCCCACGTAGCGCCGAGATCGGTCGATCGCACGAGCACGCCGTCGCCGATGGCGACGATCGCGCGCTTGCCGACGGCCACCGAGCGCAGCGGCGACTTCGACGCGCGCGTCTCGACGACCGCGCCGAGCGGCTCCTTGCTGAAGTAGACGGTGCCCTTGGCGCCGACGAACGCGTAGCGGCCGCCGTCGCGCAGCACGCCCGCGATGGGCTCGGCGAGCAGCGTGTCGGCCGGCACGAGCCCGCCGCCCTTCTTCTCGAGCCAGCGATCGCCGCTCCGCCCGACGTACAGCGTGCCCACGCCCTCGATCTCGAGGCGCGCGTCGACGGTGGTGCCGGCGTTCGGCGACAGCACCCAGCGCGCCGGGCTCTCGGCGGGCTTCACCTTCACCGCGGGCGGCGGCGGCGGCTTCGGCGCCGGCGGCGTGACGGGGGTGGTCGCCGGGCTGCACCCGACGGAGATCAGCGCGAGGACGAACGCCGCGTGAGTGCGCACGCAGCGAGCATAGACCAGGACCCGGCCGGAGCGTTTCTCACTCGTGCGGCGTGCGCGCGGTCAGGACCGGGATGGGCGACGTGCGGACCACGCGCTCGGCGACGGAGCCCATGATCGCGTGCGCGATGCCCTTCCGGCCGTGGGTGCCGAGGACGATCGTGTCGACCCCCAGCTCCTCGGCGGCGGCGACGATCTCTTCGGGCGGGTTGCCCTGACGGAGGTGACCGGTGACCTGCGCGCCGGTCGCCGCGACGCGCGCGACGACGTTGTCGAGGCCCTTCTGCGCGGCCTCCGACAAGCGCGTGGCGATCTCCGGTCCGGCGAGGAAGGCGCCGTCGGGGAAGCCGTAGACGGGGATCTGGTAGACGTGCAACACGTGGACGTGAGCGCCGGTCAGCTTCGCGAGGTCGAGCGCGACCTGGAGGCTGTGGTCGGAGCCTGCGCCGAAGTCGACGGGGGCGAGCACGCTGCGCAGCGAGAAGGCCATGACACCTAGATGCGCCCGATCGCGCGGTGATCGCAAGAGCCCGCTCCCCAGGGCCCCCCTCGGCCCGAGCGGCGAGCGCGACCGCGCGAGGACGACGCGCGGCGACCGGGCTTTCCTTCTGCTAGAGTCCGGCGACTCGCAAGATGGTGCAAAGGGTGCTCGTCGTCGACGACAGCCAGACGATCCGAAAGGTCGTCAGCAACGTGCTCACGCGCGCGGGCTACGACGTCGGGCAGGCGGTCGACGGCGTGCAGGCGCTCGTCGCCCTCAAGCGCGAGAGGTTCAACCTCGCCCTGGTCGACTTCGTGATGCCGAAGCTCAACGGCTTCGAGCTCTGCCGCAAGCTGCGCAGCGACGACGAGCTGCGCGATCTGCCCATCGTGCTGATGAGCGCGAAGGCCGACAAGATCCGCGAGCACTTCCTCAAGCAGACCGGAGCGCTCGACGCGATCACGAAGCCGTTCGATCCGCGCGCGCTGCTCCTGACCGTCGAGGGCGCGCTCAAGAAGGTCGAAGAGGGCCGGATCCGCCGCGACGGCGACAGCGTGCCGCCCGCGAGCGACGGCCCCGAGACCACGCAGACCGATCCGTTCGGCGGTCCTCCGGCGAGCCTGCGCGCGGCGGTGCCCGACTCGTTCATGCGGCGCATCGGCGAGACGGTGCTGCGCGCCGCGCCGCTGCTCTCCGGCAAGGGCGACATCTCGCAGGCGATGGTGGCGGTGCGCCGCGCGCTCGGCGAGGACGGCGTCTCGAGCCTCTATCACGAGGTCGCCGGCGCCACGGCCAACGCGGTGCTCGCGGGCGATCTCGCGGCCATCCCGCTCGCCGAGATCCTCCAGCTCCTGCAGCTGCAGCGGCAGACCGGCCTGCTCACGGTGTTCGACGCGAAGACCGAGGTGCAGATCGCCATGCGCGACGGCCTCGTCGACCTCGCCACCTCGCGCGGCGCCGCCGACGAGTTCCGCCTCGGCCGCTACGTCATCGAGCTCGGCGCGCTCGAGCGCGCGCAGCTCGACGACTTCATCAAGCGCGAGCGCGCCTCGGGCCAGGCGCGCCTGCTCGGCGACGCGCTCGTCACCGAGGGCATCCTCAGCCGCGACGACATCGTCAAGGCGCTGACCCGCCAGTCCAGCGAGCTGATCTACGACGTCCTCCGCTGGACGAGGGGCCGCTTCGTCTTCGAGCACGGCGCCACGCGCACCGAGGCCAACGCGGCGCAGCTCGGCCTGCCGGTCGCGTCGATCGTCATGGAGGGCTTCCGCCGCGTCGACGAGTGGCGCCTGATGGAGGGCGCGCTCGGCGACTTCGACCAGGTCTTCTACCGCGACCCGGGCGCGATCGAGGCGATGGGCACCTCGCGGCTTACGCGCGAGGAGCGCGCGGTGCTCATGGCGATCGACGGCGAGCGCCCGCTGCGCGAGGTGATCGGCGCGGTGTCGATGGGCTCGTTCGACGTGTGCAAGATCCTCTACCAGTTCGTGCAGTCGCGCCTGGTGCGCCGCCGCGACAACCGCTGATCACGCGGCCGGGTTTGGTGTATTGCTTGGGCATGATCGGTCGCGCCCCCCTCCTGGTCCTCGCCGCGCTCGCCGTCGGTCTCGTCCCGTCGATGACGATCTCCTGCAAGAAGGAGGAGCCGCCGCCCGCGCAGCCGGCCGCCACCGAAGAGGACGAGAAGCCGAAGAAGAAGAAGAAGGCCGCCGAGGAGGAGGAGGAGCCCAAGAAGGAGGAGCCGGCGCCCACGCCGGCGCCGAGCCCGGCGCCCGCGGCCTCGAGCGCACCCGTCGCGACCGGCACCGCGAAGAAGCCGACCGGCACCGCCACCGCGAAGACCGACGCGGGCACCATGGGCACCACGCCGCCGCCGATGTTCACCATCCCGACGAACATCATCCCGAGCGGCCTTCCGACCATTCCGTTCCCGCCGCCGCCGGCGACCACTTGAGCATGGATTCGTCGAGGGCAGCGTCGGCCCGCGGTCGCCGCAAGCTGGGGGCTGCGCCGTTCCTGAAGTGGGCAGGGGGCAAGGGGCAGCTGCTCGAGCTGATCCTCGAGCGCTTCCCGCGCGAGATCGACGGCACCTACGTCGAGCCGTTCATCGGCGGCGGCGCGGTGTTCTTCGAGCTCGCGCGCACCGAGCGCATCAAGCGCGCGCGGCTCAGCGACGCCAACGCGGAGCTCGTCGCCACCTACCTCGCCGTGCGCGACGACGTCGAAGAGGTGATCCGCGCGCTCGGCGCGCACGTCAACGACGAGGAGCACTACTACGCGGTGCGCGACCTCGATCCGGCCGCGCTCTCGCCCGCCGCGCGCGCCGCGCGCACCATCTTCCTCAACCGCGTCGGGTTCAACGGCCTCTATCGGGTGAACTCGAAGGGCCGCTTCAACGTCCCCTTCGGCCGCTACAAGAACCCGAAGATCTGCGACCCCGAGGGCCTGCGCGGCGCCTCGCGCGCGCTCGCCATCGCCGACATCGCCGTCGCCGACTTCGAGGAGACCTGCCGCGACGTCGCCGAAGGCGACGTGGTCTACCTCGACCCGCCCTACGTGCCGACCTCGAAGACCGCCAACTTCACCGCGTACTCCGGCCGCTTCGACGAGGCCGAGCACCGGCGCCTCGCCGCGACCTTCGCCCGCCTCGCCGATCTCGGCGCGTTCGTGCTCCTGTCGAACAGCGACACGCCGCTCTCGCGCGAGCTGTACGCGGGCTTCAAGATCGCGACCGTCGAGGCCACGCGCTTGATCAACTCGAAGGTCGACGGGCGCGGCGCGGTGTCCGAGGTGCTCGTTCAGGGCCTGCGCGTCGGTCGCCGTCGCGGCGCCGCCCTCACCGCGTAGCCGAACGCTGGGTGACCATCCGTCCGAAGTGAACGGCGCGCCGCTCTCCCGCTCGCGGCCGGCCGCATCGTATTTTTCCGAGGCGGGCTCGTCGTGCGCCGCATCGGAGTCGGCGCGATGGCGCGCATGTCCACCATTCTGCCGCACGGTGACGACGGCTTCTCGTCGGCCGATGTGGGGCAAAAATGCTGCGTCCGCCGGGCCGGGCCGCGGCGAGGCGACGGCGGGGGGCGACGCCGCGCGGGATCCAGTCTAGAACGGCAGACCACGGGCGAGGGCGAATGGCGAACGCGGAGCTGCAGATGAATGTGCGTCACCAGCCGGGGCGGAGCTCCGTCCTCGACCTGGGGTGCGGCAACGACAAATTGCCAGGTGCCATCGGCATCGACGCCAACCCGCGCAGCCAGGCCGACGTCATCCACGACCTCGACGTGTTCCCCTGGCCCTTCAAGGACGACTCCTTCGACGAGATCCGCGCGCAGGACGTCCTCGAGCACGTCGTCGACCTGATGAAGTGCATGGCCGAGATCCACCGGGTCGCGCGCGACGGTGCCGTCGTGCACGTGCGCATGCCCTTCATGGGCAGCCACAACTACGCGACCGACCCGACGCATCGCCGCTCCGGCGCGAGCCACTCGTTCGACTACTTCGACGAGAGCAAGCCGTTCTTCAGCTACCGCTACTCCGACGTGCGCTTCGAGGTCCTCTCGTTCCACTACGAGCGCCACTACCGCGGGAAGATCGGCTGGCTCTACCAGCAGCTCGATCGGGTGCTGCTCCCGTTCCTCGAGAAGCACAACGACGACTACGAGCACTACGGCGTCGGCCTCTACCCGATGCACAACATCTGCTACGAGCTCCGGGTCGCGAAGCGCCGCTGAGCGGCCGGCGTCGAGAAGAGGTCTAGAGTCTAGAGTCTAGAGTCTAGAGCCCGAGTCAGCGTTCGCGATTTCGACACCCTGCTTCCGGCCCCGCATGCCCGGTCGCAGGCTTCGACCTTCGACCGTCCCGCGCGAGCAGCTCGGCGCCCGTGTCCAAGAATCGAGACCGTCGCTCGGAGGCGCAGGGCGGTGCGAGCCTCGACGCTTCTCGCAACTCGCACGCGCCTCCTGGCTCGTCTCTCGTCTCTCGTCTCTCGTCTCTCGTCTCTCGTCTCTCGTCTCTCGTCTCTCGTCTCTCGTCTCTCGTCTCTCGTCTCTCGTCTCTCCGTCTCTCGTCTCTCGTCTCTCGTCTCTCGTCTCTCGTCTCTCGTCTCTCGTCTCTCGTCTCGGACTCTAGACTCTAGACTCTAGACTCTAGACTCTAGACTCTAGACGTCTACGTCGATGACGACGGCGCCTGCGGCCGATCGGCCTCCGCGGTGCGCAGCAGGTGGAACACGACGAACACCTGCATCAGGCTGTTGATGCCCTCCATGATCGTCGTGCTCGCCGCGGCGCCGGTCGCGGCGTAGCGGGGGATGAGCTGCGTCGCGAGCACGAGGTACACGACGAGGTTCACGATCGCGATCGTCATGATCGTGCGGAACCTGCCGAGCGCGACGACGAACGCCGCGGAGATCTGGTTGAGGAACATGAAGAACGCCGCGCCCGCGAGGATGCGGAACGGCCACACCGCGCGCGCGTACTCGGGGAGGAACCGGCGCAAGAGCCAGGGCATGGCGAAGCAGGCCGCGGCGAGGATCGGCACGATGACCACCACCATGCGGGTGACACCGCGTCGATAGAGCCGGCGCAGCTCGCCGAACTTCCCCTCGGCGGCGAGCTCCGCGAGCGTGGGCAGCGAGCTCGACAACAGCGCCGCCGCGATCGCCATGAGCGGCATGATCAGGCGCTCGGCGGCCGCGTACTCGCCCTGTGCCTCCGGGCCGGCGCCGTGGAGGAAGAAGTACGAGAGGCGCATGTACGCGACGACGATGAACTCGAGCGCGGCGGCGGGCCATCCGAGGCGGATCAGCTCGCGCGCGAGCTTCGGGTCGAACACCAGCTTCGTCGGGTAGTGGTGCTGGACGATCTTCCGGCTGAGGATCGCGGCGAACACGCCGGCCGCGAGCCCCGACAGCTGATAGCCGAGCGGCTGGTTGTACAGCCAGTACGCGGCGAACGCCGTGCCGAGGCGGACCACGCTCACCAGCGTCGGCAGGTAGATCCGCAGGTGGACGGTGCGGTGGTACTGGAAGGGGAAATTCGCGTCGGCGCTCCACGGCGCGACGAGCACGGACGCGGCGAGGGCGATGAGCAGCGGCAGGAGGTGCTCGCGGCCAGTCGCCATCGCGAGCACGAGACCGAGCATCGCCGCGAACAGGCCGGCGACGAGCCGGATGCCGACGACCGTGCCGCGGAGCGTCCCGTTGGGGCCTCCCTGACGCGCGGCGGCCGTGATCGACACGTTGAGCAGGCCGAGGCCCGCCAGCGCGGCGAACGGCTCCATGAACGCCTGCGCCTCCGCTTCGGTCTCAAAGTGTGTCTTGGCACCCAGTGCGATCGGCATCCAGTCCGAGGGCAGGATGGGTTCGGGGGCGCTCGCCACGGCGCAGATGAATCCCTGCAGAGCATCGAGCGTCATCGATTCGCCACCGAACGCTGGCGAATCGAGCAGCTCTTCGAGCCGGTCGAGCTCGGCGTCGGTCAGCGCTTGCGGCAAAGTGGAGCTCATTGTCTATCCTTTGCGCGAGGTTCCTGTGCAAATCTGCCGCTCCAGAACAGCATCGCCGCACCG
>JACPFM010000104.1 GCA_016182965.1 Deltaproteobacteria bacterium
CGCTGACCGCTGCCGCCGCCGCTCACGCTTCCGCTCCCGCGCCCGCTACCGCTGCCGCTGCCGCGTACCGCGGCCCATCGCTCGAAGTATGCGGACACTTCCGGCCGGCGGTACTAGCACCGCGCGTCGTCAGGCGCGGTCAGCCGGCGGCGGCAGCCGTCACTGGCTGTCGCACAAGCGGGCATCGCGGAGTGGCGGCGGTCAGCGGCGAGGCGCGAGGACCTGTGTGCGGACGCGGCGCGCGAATGGGGCGTGGTCGGCGCCTCAGAATCAGACCGGGGACGTGCGTGACCTCTCTTCGTCCCCCGCTCGATCGCTGCAAGAAATCGAGCTCCTACCGCGGAGGTGCGACGCCCTGCCAGCCAACGCGCAGCAGCCATGACCCGGGCGCCGCCACCAGCGGTACGACGAGCGACGAGAACGGATCGGCGCCCGCATGGGTCCACGGTGAGGCCGCGCCGCGCGCGGTGCGAGGCGCGGTTGCCGAACACGGCCGAGCGCGCGCATGACGCCGTTGATGCCGCGCGCGACGCGCGAGAGCAGCGCACGCAGCCCGTTGCTCATGCCGCGGCGGTGATCGGCCTCGACGATCAGATGGAGATGGTCGTGCTGCACCGAGAAGTGAACGACGCGGAAGTCGGCTCTACCGCGCGCGAGCCGGAGTGCCACACGCGCGGCCGGGCGACGTGCGGAAGGCCCGTGCCGCGGCGCACGCCGCCCTTCGGACGGCCTGCGCCGAGACGACGTCCTCCCCACGTGTTCGGGAATCTCAGCTCCTGCTGCTGCGCGCGCCATGCATCTTGAATAGTGGCGGAGCAGGTACGCGACCAACGCGACGACTCGGACCGCTGACGTAGAATGTCCGCGTCGCCTGTCGCTCGAGGCGCAGTGACACAGCGCTCACGCCCCGCGAGCCCGGGCGCGTTCGCGTTCGCGTTCGCGAGCGTCCGCGTTCGCTTGGTCTCTCGTCAGGCAGACGCCCGATCGAGGTCCTGCAGCGCCTCGTCGAGGGCACCGTCGTCGGCGTCCACTCGCTCGAGGACGACGCGGAGCGGCGGAATCGTGGAGTGCTCCGCGACGGCGCGGAGGCGTGCGCGTGCCTCGTCGTCCGACGCCGACAGCACGACGGCGGCGCGTGCGCGGATCGGGGCCGGCGTCGAGGGCGTCTCGACGATGCGAAGCAACGTCTCGCGATCGATTCCGGTTTGGCGGAACGTCTCTGGACGATCGCCGAGGGTGCGCAGCTCCGCGGCCTTGCGTCCGGCGAGCAGATGCTCGGCGTTCGCGTTCGGGACTGCGTCGCGCTCGCGCGTGATCTCGGCGATGCGCGTCCGGAAGGCGCCTGCGTCCCACTCCGACATCCACAGCTCGAGGGGCCATCCACCGTCATGCGCGACGCGGACCAGGACTCCGCCCCGGCGCTCCTCGGCCACGGTGGCCTGGCGGATCGAGGAGAGGGGCAGGTGCATGGTTCGGAAGAACCGGCGCACGCACACGCCGTCCGGACCGACGTCGACGCGATTGGCGGCGGACGCCAACGCTGCGAGGGCGTACGCCGAGCAGACCAGGCCACCCCCCGCCCATCCTCCGAATGCGAAGGCGAAGTTGGTGACGAGGTTGAGGCCGAAGTGGAAGGCGTGGGTGTGCAGAACGCGGAGCGTGAGCCGGAAGCTGTCCCGCACGCGTCGAGAGTCGAGCCGTAGCTGCTCGACGATGAGCCCGGCGTCGTCGGCGGATGTCATCCGGAAACGGAGCGGCGGCCTGAGCTGTCCGCGTCGTATGTCGAGGAAGATCCAACCGTCCATCGGGACCACGCGCGCTCGCCGCAGCTGGCTGATCGGGAAGCGCTTTGCTCCGAACGTGATCCCGTCCGCCCCCGCCTCGAGGGAGTCTTCTTCGCACGCAGCGTTCGGCGCGCGCACGCCGGACCACACGAGCAAGATGGCGAGCGAGAGCCCGAACGCGGCGAGCCCCAATGTTTCCGGGCCGCCCCGCACGGCCAGCGCGGCGAACACGATGCAGCCGATGGCGAGCGCGACCCGCCACGAAGCGATCCCGAGCCGCGTCGCGTGCACGCGACAGTTCTAGCACCGCGCCTGCTGTGCGATCATGCGGCGGCGTTCGTCACCGGCTGTCGCATCACCGAATCGAGGTGCTGCGGTCGCCCTCGGAGCCAGGGTGGTCATTTCGACGGACGCCTCTGGTGGGTTTGCGGCGTTGATCGACGACAAGCGCAAACGTAAGCTCCGTGTTCGGGCGCCTCGTGAGGCCGGCCGGACAGAGGCATCATGACTCGCAAGTTCCTCCCGTGCGTCGTCGCGTTCGCCATGATGGGGTGTTCAGATCCCGTGTCCCCGACGGCGACCGATGGCGGCTCCTCGACCGGCGGCGACCCGTGCAAGCTCGCGGCTGGTCGTTATCAGATCGTCTACACATCGGCGGGCGGAGCGTGCTCCGCGCCGGCGCCGTCGACGTTCGAGTACGACGGCAGCGACCTCTCGGCCGATGCGCGATCGAGCTCCGACTGCAAGGTGACGGAGAACGCCGCGACCTGCACGATCTCGCACCGCTGCACGACCTACCTCGCGGGTTACAAGAACGAGTCGTACTACTCCTTCTCGACGAAGACCCTTCGTGGCTCGAGCAGCTCGTCTTCGACGCCGATGTCGGGGTCCGGGTACTCGACCTCGTGCAGCCTGACCTTCGAGTGGCGAAAGCTCTAGCTGGAGGCTGTCGCTTGCCCTCACCGAACCCTCTCCCGGTGGGCCCGGTGGGAGAGGGCTCGAGAATTCCTGCTCTTCTGGGCCCCTCTCCCTCTGGGAGAGGGGGCGGGGTGAGGGCAAATTGCCCGCGAGCGCAGCGAGCGGGCGGTCTTCCGCAACAGGCTCTAGCTGGTAGTAAGTCCGCACCGGCATCACGAGCGCGGACCTCGTGTTCGGTCGCCGAAGAGCTTCGGCACTCATCGCATGCGTCGGTTGGAGCGAACGTCGCGCTCGTCAGCGTGACGCGGGACGCCCCGCGCTACACCCGCCCCCGGTAGTACGCGAGCTTCCGCGCGTGCGCGCGCACCTTCGCCTCGAGCGCGCGCGCCTCGTCGTCGTCCATCGCCGGCCCGCGCGCGAGCGCCGCGTTGCGCGCGACCTCCTCGGGGCTGCCGCACCCGACGATCAAGACGTCGGCGGCCGAGCGCATCGCCCAGCGGAGACAATCGTCGGCGGCCAACCCCGCCTGCAGGAACATCCCGCCGCCCATCACCTTCATGCCGATGGTGGCGATGCCCCGCTGGCGAGCCTCCGGGAGCACGCGATCGAGGAAGCCGGTGAGCGCGCCCTCGACCACGTTGACCGGGAGCAGCACCGTGTCGACCGGCAGCTCGCGGATCGCGCGCAGGATCACGTCCGGATCGTGATGGCCGGTGACGCCGATGTGGCGCACGGTGCCCTGGCGCTTCGCCTCGACGAACGCGTCGAGCGCGCCGCCCGGGCGGGTGATCGTCGCGAGCTCTTCGTCGGTGCGCACGTCGTGGAGCTGCCAGAGATCGAGGTGGTCGACGCGCATGTTGGCGAGCGTCTCGGCGAGATCGCGCCGCGCGCCCGACGCGTCGCGCGAAGCGGACTTGCTCGCGAGGAACACGCGCGCGCGGGCCGCGCGATCTTCGCCCCACACGAGGCCGTGGTACCGCTCCGAGCCGGCGTACGCCTTGGCGCAGTCGAAGTAGCCGACGCCCTCGGCGAGCGCCGCGCGGATGACCGCGTTCGCTTCCGCCTCGCGGCCGAACGTGCGCAGCACGCCCTCGCCGCCGAGTCCGAACCGCAGCTTTTCCCCAAGTTGTGCGCGCGTCTGCACGTCGTCCAATGTAGATCAAGCTGGCAGCGCCGCATCCAGCCGTGGTAGCCCGCGGTCGTGCAGCGCGCTTCCGCCTCCGGCTCCGCGGCCCGCTTGCGCGACGCGCTCGGCCTCACCCACTCCGTCGCTTCCGTGCTCGCGGCCCGCGGCCACGACGATCCCGCGCGTACGCGCCGGTGGCTCGACCTGCGCCTCGCCGATCTCACGCCGCCCGAGCGGATGATCGATCGCGACGCCGCGTCCGAGCGCGTCGCCGACGCGGTCCGCCGCAAGGAGCGTGTGATCGTCTGCGGCGACTACGACGTCGACGGCATCACCAGCGCCGCCGTCGTCACCAGCGCCATCCGCGCGCTCGGCGGCGACGCGACGCCGCTCCTCGCCTCGCGGTTCGACGGCGGCTACGGCTTCTCCGATCGCGCGCTCCAGCGCGTGCTCGAGGCGAAGCCGACCCTGGTCGTCACCTGCGACTGCGGATCGAGCGATCACCCGCGGCTCGACGCGCTCCGCCGCGCCGGCATCGACGCGGTGGTCATCGATCACCACCTGGTGCCGCCGGAGCCGCTGCCGGTCGTCGCCTTCCTCAACCCGCACCGCCCCGAGTGCGGCTTCCCCTTCAAGGGCCTCGCCTCGTGCGGGCTCGCGCTGTCGCTCGCCGCCGCGGTTCGCGCGCGCCTCGCCGCGGCCCTCGATCTGCGGCCGCTCCTCGATCTCGTGGCGCTCGGCACCGTCGCCGACGTCGCCCCGCTCGAGGAGGACAACCGCGCGCTGGTGAAGGCGGGCCTGGTGCGCATCGCCACGGCCCCGCGCGCGGGCATCGAGGCGCTTGCCGAGGTCGCGGGCGTCAAGCCGGGCGCGGCGATCTCCGGCGAGGACATCGGCTTCCGCTTCGCGCCCCGCATCAACGCGCCGGGGCGCCTCGGCTCTCCCGATCCGTCGCTGCAGCTGCTGCTCGCGAGCGATCGCGACGAGGCGCGCGCGCTCGCCGGCAAGCTCGAGCAGGACACCCGCGCCCGCCGCGAGATCGAGCGGAAGATCTTCGACGCGGCCGTGCAGCAGGTCGGCGAGACGGGGCAGATCGAGCGCCCCTCGATCGTCGTGGCCGCCGACGGCTGGAACGTCGGCGTGGTCGGCATCGTCGCCGCCCGCCTCGTCGAGCGCTTCGGCGTCCCGGTGATCGCGATCGGGCTCGACGGCGCGGAGGGCCGCGGCTCGGTGCGCGGTCCGGAGGGCTCTCGGCTGTACGACGCGCTCTCGCGATGTCGCGAGGCGCTCGTCGGGTTCGGCGGGCATCAGGCGGCGGCCGGGGTGCACGTCGCGGCGCGCGAGGTCGAGCGGCTGCGCGATCTGTTCGCCCAGGCGTGTGGCGATCTCGCCTCGGTCGATCCGGGGCTGGGCGAGGCCGGGCGCGGGTCGCACGTGCGCGGCCGCGTCGCCACCGCGTTCGAGGCCGCGCTCGATCCACGCGATGACCTCTGGTCCGTCATCGTCGATCTCGAGCGCCTCGAGCCGTGCGGTGAGCGAAACCGCGCTCCGACGTTCGGTGTCGTCGGCGCCGAGGTCCTCTCGGCCCGCGCCATGAAGGGCGAGCACCTCCGCCTCGCGCTGTCGTGGGAGGGGCGCGCGCTCGAGGCGTTCGGATACGGTCTCGCGCGCGAGGCACCGCAGGTTCGCAGCCGCATCGATCTGATCGGTCAGCTTCGCCGCGACGACTACCGTGGCCGCGGGGCCGTCGAGCTACGCATCGGGGCCATTCGGCCCCGGCCGACGGGCTGAAGAATCACGGCTGCTGACCACCCGCGCGGGCCGACGCAGCGCCCGTGTCCCACGAACCGCTGGGTTCGGCCGAAATCGGGAGCGTTCTGTTCGTAGCGGGGCCGCGCCTAGCCGTTCCAGGAGTGGCCCCAGCGCGTACCCGGGTGCGCACCACTGTCGAGCCAGTCGTACGGACGAGCTCGAAGCGCGTTGCGCTTCATGGGTTCGAAAGCGTGATTCGACGGGTCGAGGTTGCCCCCGTCGCGTACGGCCGGGCCCGTTCCGAATCCGAACGAGGGACGGCTGTCTCCTACGGTACGGCCAATGCATCTCAACCACGTCGAACTCGGTGAACCGACTCGAGCCCCGCACGTCGAGGCCCGGCCCCTTCGCCGAAGCCCCGCCAAGACGGAGGAAATCCCGATGACTCGCGAAGACGACAACCTGCACCCGGGCCACGAGCACGCTGGCGAGCACCACGGCGAGGTTGCACCTCCGCCCGCCCGCGTTGCAGAAGAGAAGGCTGCCGAGCAGCCGCGCAAGAAGGCGCGTCGCGGCTTCGCCGCGATGAGCCCCGAGAAGCAGCGAGAGATCGCCAGCCTCGGCGGCAAGGCTGCACACGCCAAGGGAACCGCGCACGAGTTCTCGCCGGAGGAGGCCCGAGAGGCCGGCCGGAAGGGCGGTCAGGCCGCGCAGCGGGCGCGCCAGGCCAAGCCCGAGGAAGCGGAGATCCCGACCAAGCACTGAGTTCACCACCGCTCGACGCTGCGAGCCTTCACCGGCTCGAGCTCGAGTCATTTCCCCGCCGGGCGGGGCGCCCGATTGCATTCGGGAAAGACGGCGCGCGATTTCCGCATCGCGCGCTCCGTCTTTTTTGTCGCCACAAACGCAACTGCTGCGGTCGAGGCGCACGCAACGGATGCGATCAGGTACGCGCAGTGCGTGCGCCGAAGATCGCAGTTCCTACGCGGACGATCGTCGCGCCCTCTTCGATGGCCACTTCGAGATCGTCGGTCATGCCCATCGAGAGCTCGGGCAGGCGTGCCGGACCGCCGTGCGCGTCGCGGATCGATCGCAGGAGATGATGAAACCTCCGCGAGCTTTCGGCATCGGGGGTCGGCGGCGGGATGGACATCAACCCGCGCAGGCGGAGCGACCCGATCGCCTCGATCGCCGAGAGCAGCGGCGCGAGATCGCCGGGCGCGACGCCTCCCTTCGACGCCTCGCCGCCGACGTTGACCTCGACGAGCACGTCGAGCGGCGCCTCGCGACCCTCGGCGCGCTTGCCCAGCTCGCGGGCCAGCCGCTCGCCGTCGACGGCGTGGACCATCTTGGCGATCTTCGCGACGACCTTCGCCTTGTTGGTCTGCAGCCGACCGACGAAGTGCCAGTCGAGATCCTTCAGGTGCGCGAGCGCCGCGTGCTTCGTCTCGAGCTCCTGCGCGTAGTTCTCGCCGAACGCGCGCTGGCCGGCCGCGTACGCCTCGGCGACGGCCTCGGCGGGCTTGGTCTTCGAGACGGCGAGCAGCTGGATCGAGGTGGGATCGCGCCCGGCGCGGGCCGCGGCGGCGGCGATGCGCGCGCGCACGTCGGCGAGGTTCTCGGCGATCATGGCTCCTTCTCGCTCGCCGCCGCGCACGCCGCAACGGGGTGCGGCTCGGCACAGCTCCCGTCGCGCACGCACGTCGCGATGCCCGTCACGAGCTCCGGCCTGGCGACGGCGAGCGTCTTTCCCTGCGGCGAGTCGCGGAGCTTCGACGCGAGCGCCGTCGCGCACTCGTCGACGCTCTCGGTGCCCGGCTCGCAGCGCGCCGCGCGCTCGCACACCGCGCGCACCACCTCGGTGATCGCCGCCTTGCCGGCCTCCTTCGACCAACCCTCGAGCGTGGCCGTCCAGCACAGCGACACGAGCTGTCGGCGATCGGCGATCGGGCGCGCGTCGCAGCGCACGAGCTCGCGCTCGAGGCAGCTGGCGAACGCCGGCTGCACGCCCGGGCGCAGCCGAGCCTGATCGCGCGCGCACGACGGGGCGCAGCTCATCGGCGCGATGGCGCACTCGCCGAGCTGCTCGCAGACGCGCGCGCAGGCGTCCTCCTCCGTCGGCGCCGGCCGCGCGGGCGTCGCCGGGGGCCGCTCGACGCCGCACGACACGAGGACCATCGCGAGGCTCTTCAAGACGAGAAGGCGCCTCACCCGGCACCTCCGGCGATGGTCTTGCGATAGCAGTCGTCGACGGCATCGTCGTGGTGATCGAGCGCGGGGCAGGGCGCCTGGTCGACGCAGGCGCGGAACGCCTGCGCGCGCGCGCGGCGGAGCGCGTCGACGAGACGCTGGCCGCGCTTCACCTCGGGCTCCTGCGGATCGAGGGTCGCCTGCAGGCACGCGTCGCGACCGACCTTGCCGAGGCCCTGACAGCGGTCTCCGCGGTCGCACACCGCCTCGGCCATGTCGCGCTGGCTCGCGTCGTCGCGGGGGAAGGCCGACACGGCGGCGTCGAAGCAGCGATCGTGCGCCGCCTCGCGATCGGTCTCGCCGAACGCGCCGCCGTCGCCGCAGCGCCGGTCGAGCTCGGGGACGAAGCAGCGCACGAAGGCCGCGACGAAGCCGGGCTTCATCCGGCGCACGTCGGCTTCGCATGTCTCCTGGCACGTCGTCTCGCTCGTCTGGACGGCGCCGCAGGCGCGCTCGTGCGCGCACAGCCGTACGCACGCCTCGCGATCCTCGTCGACGGGGGGCTTCGCGGCAGGCGGCGCCGCGCCCCCCGAAGGGGCCGGTCGCGGCGAAGGACACGCGGCGAGCACGGAGGACGCGGCGAGCAGCATCGCCGCCGCGCTCCTCACGGCTTCGGCTCGGCGGCGCTCGCGAGGACGGCGTCGAGGCAGGTGCCGAGCTCCTCGGCGGCGTCGCTCGAGCGCTTGTCGCAAGGACTGCCTTTGATGCAGGTCACGATCGCGTCGACCGACGAGGGGCGCAGCGCGCCGTAGAGCGCGATCGAGCCGGAGCCGGCCTCCTCGGTCTTGCGGACCGAATCGCGCGCGCGGCCCATGCACTCGGCCTTCGAGAACACGCCGGCGACGCCGCACTCCTGCGTGCGATCGCAGTGCGCCTTGGCGAACAGATCGACGTTGGTGCCCGCCTCCGCGCGTTTGATCTCGGTCGCCTCGAGGGTGCACTCGCCGACCAGTCGCGCGCGGACCTTCACGCCGGCTTCGGTGTTGTCGCAGACCGGCGGGGACTTCTTCTCGACGCAAGCGACCATGGCCTCGACCACGTCGGTCTGCAGCACCCGCGCGATCGGCAGGCACTTGCGCACGCACGGCTCCTTGGGCGCGCCGCACTTCGCCTGGGCGGCGCAGACGCGGCCGCAGAGCGCGTCCTCCCTCGCGAGCGGCGCTAGGGCGGGCGTGGCGGTCGGGGAGGGCGCGGTCGACGCCGCCGGGCCCGGGGTCGCGGGCGGAGGCGCGGCGTTGCCGCAGGCTGCCGGGGCAGAAGCGGTGAGGGCGAGGAGCGGGATCCAGAGGCGCATCGGAAGCCCGACGGTGGCACGGCGCCGGTCGGGGGGGGAAGCCCGCGGACTTCCGTGGCATGGTCGCCGCCGAATGGTCGCGTCGGCTCCCCCTCGAATCGCAGCCTGGCCGCTCGCCATCCCGGGCGAGCGGCGCATCGAGGTGCTCTCGACCGACGGCACCCTGCTCGACGGGCGACTCGCGGTGCCGGAGCGCGCAAGCCGCGTCGTGGTCATCGCGCACCCCCACCCGTTGTACGGCGGCTCGATGGACGATCCGGTCGTCCGCGCGCTCGCCCGCGTGGCCTCCGAGCGCGGCGCGGCTACCCTGCGCTTCGACTTCCGCGGCGTCGGCAGCAGCGAGGGCCGCCATCGCGGCGGCGATCCGGAGATCGGCGATCTGCTCGGCGCCGTCGGCGTCGCCGCGCGCGCGCTGCCGGGCGCGACGGTGTCGCTCGCCGGGTATTCGTTCGGCTCGTGGGTCGCGCTGCAGGCGGCGCGCGCGTCCATGGTGTCCGAGAGCCGGGCGCCGATCGATCGGGTGGCGATGCTCGCGCCGGCCCTCGGCCTCTTCGCGTACGACGAGCTGCCCCGCCACGCCGGGGCGCGGCGCTTCGACGGCGCGGTGGCGATCGTCGCCGGCGATCGCGACGGCCTCTCCGATCCCGTCCGCGCGCGCGTCCTCGCCGCGCGCATCGGCGCCTCGATCGCCGTCCTCCACGGCGAAGACCACTTCTTCTCCCGCACGCGCCGGCGCGTCGCGGAGCTCCTCGCGCCCTTCCTCCTCGGGGCGCGCGCACGCATCGACGAAGGAGATTTCGCATGAGCTCGTTCCTGCCGCCGCCGCCGAGGCACTCCGATACGCCCCTGCTCGACGAGCACGCCGGGCCCTCGACGCGCTCGGTGCACGCGGGCGTCGGCCGCCCCGAGCGGTTCGACGCCATCCCGGTGCCGATCGTCGAGACGGCGACCTACACCTTCCGCGACAGCGCGGAGGTCGCCGCGCACATGACCGGCGCGCACCCGGATCCGAAGCGCGAAGAATATGGACGTTATGGGAATCCGACGGTGCGCGCGCTCGAGGAGCGCATCGCCGCGCTCGAGGATCCGAGCGGTCAGGCGGAGTGCGCGGCGTTCGGCTCCGGCATGAGCGCGCTGACCACGGCGATGCTCGCGCTCCTCAAGACCGGCTCGCACGTCATCCTGTTCCGCGACGGCTACCGTCGCACGCGGCAGTTCGTCGCCAAGACGCTCGCCGCGTACAGTGTCGAGCACACCATCGTCGAGCCGGGCGACCTCGCCGGCGTGGCCGCGGCGATCACCCCGAAGACGCGCCTGATCGTCGGCGAGTCACCGACCAACCCGTACCTCCACTGCACCGATCTGCGCGCGCTCGGCGAGCTCGCCCGCAAGGCGCGGGTGAAGACGATCGTCGACACCACCTTCGCCACGCCGATCAACCTGCGCGCGCTGCCGCTCGGGATCGATCTGGTGGTCCACAGCGCCACCAAGTACCTCGCCGGTCACCACGACGTGCTCGCCGGCGCGCTGGTCGGCAACCCGGCGCTGGTCGGGCTCGCGCGCGATCTGCGCGGCGTCGTCGGCGGGGTGCTCGATCCGCACGGCGCGTTCCTCGTGGCGCGCGGGCTCAAGACGCTGGCCCTGCGCGTCGAGCGCGCGAACGCCACCGCGATGAAGGTGGCCGCGCGGCTCGCCGAGCACCCGCGCGTGTCGCACGTCTTCTACCCCGGTCTGCCCATGCACCCGACGCACGCCGTCGCCGTCGAGCAGATGCGCGGCTTCGGCGGCGTGGTGTCGTTCCGCGTGAAGACCGAGCCGGAGGCCGAAGGCGACCGTTCGTCGCTCGCGGTCACCAGCCGCGTGGTCGACGCGTTCCGCCTCGCGCGCATCGCGCCGAGCCTCGGCGGGGTCGACACGCTGGTCGAGCAGCCCGCGATCATGAGCTACTACGAGCTGTCCACCGAGGAGCGGCGCGCGGCGGGGATCGAGGACGATCTGGTCCGTCTGGCCATCGGCATCGAGGACGAGTCCGACGTGATCGCCGACGTGATGCGTGCGCTGGAGGCGCCGTGAAGGTCGAGGATCGTCCGCCCACGTCGACCCTCTGCGTCCACGGGGGCGATCGGCCCGATCCGGCGACCGGCGCGGTCGAGCCGCCGCTGCACCTGGCGAGCGCGTTCGCCTTCGACGACGCCGAGCAGGCGGCGGGGGCGTTCCGCGGCGAGAACGAGCACTTCATCTACGGCCGCTGGGGCAACCCCACCGTCGACGCGCTCGAGGAGAAGCTCGCGATGCTCGAGGGCTCCGGGGCGCCTGGAGTCGCCGCCTGCGCGACCGCGAGCGGCATGGCCGCCATCGCCGCGACGCTCCTCACGCTGTGCGAGACCGGCGACGCGGTCGTCGCGCCGCGCTCGATGTACGGCGAGTCGGCGCGGCTGCTCCGCGAGCGGCTCCCGCGGCTGGGCATCGAGACCACCTTCGTCGATCAGAGCGATCCGTCGAGCTACGAGCGCGCGATCGGTCCTCGCACCAAGGTGCTCTACGTCGAGACGCCGGCGAACCCGATGCTGACGATCACCGACCTCGCGGCCGTGGTGGCCATCGCGCGGAAGCGCGGGCTCACCGTGGTCGCCGACAACACCTTCGCCACGCCGTACTGCCAGCGCCCGCTCTCGCACGGCGTCGATCTGGTCGTCCACTCGATGACCAAGGCGATCGGCGGCCACGGCGACGCCATCGGCGGCGCGGTCATCGGCGACTCCGCGCGCATCCGCGCCATCAAGGAGACCGCGATCAAGACGTTCGGCGGCGTGCTCGCGCCGTTCAACGCGCTCCTGATCTCGCGCGGCGTGCGCACCTTCGCCCTGCGCGCGCGTCAGTCGTGCGCGACCGCGCTCGCGCTCGCGCAGGCTCTCGAGCGGCACCCGCGCGTGCGGCGCGTGTTCTACCCGGGGCTGCCCTCGCACCCGGGGCACGCCGTCGCCGCGCGGCAGATGTCCTCCTTCGGCGCGCTCGTCGCGTTCGAGGTCGAGAGCCTCGCCGTGGGGCGCGCGGTGCTCGAGGGCTGCCGCGTCGTCACGCACGCCGTGTCGCTCGGCGACGTGCGGTCGCTGGTGACGCACCCCGCCTCGACCACCCACGCGTCGATGCCCGCCGAAGCGCGGGTGGCCGCGGGGATCGCCGACGGTCTCTTGCGCGTCTCCTGCGGAATCGAAGAGACCGAAGACGTCGTCGCCGATGTCGTCGGTGCGCTCGATCAGGCAACCAGCGCTCCCAGTCCTCGGGAAGCGCGGTAGACAGCTTTACCAATGAGGCTTCGCTCGACATTTGCGGTCCTGTCACTCGTTGCGTGCGCGCGGACCGCCGAGAGCCCTCCGGTCGAGACGCCGCCGCCGAAATCGCCCGGCTCGGTCGCGCCGGCGCCGGTGTCCGCGGCCTCGACGAGCGACGCGCCAGCCGCGTCTGCGTCCGCGCCACCTCCGCCCTCCGGACCGTGGACGACGCTCTCCAAGCACTCTGTCGATCTCGAAGTCGCCGACGACGACGCGCTGTACGGCGTTCACTGGAACGACATCGTCCGCGTCGCCAAGAAGGGCGGCGCGCAGCAGACCCTCTCGAGCGGGTACCAGACCTTCGCCGGAGAGCAGCGAATCGCGGTCGACTCGACAGAGGTGTACTTCGGAGCGTTCGACCACAACGCCGGCGGCCAAAGAGGACTATTTCGCGTTGCGAAGGAGGGCGGAACGACCAGCAAGCTCGCTGCGCTCGACTTCGACGTCGAGGGGATCGCCGTCGACGACACGCGCGTCTATCTGACGCATCGCTACGATGGTGAGAAGCTCCGCGGCATCATGGCCGTGCCCAAGAAGGGGGGCAAGGTCACGATGCTGGTCGCGAATCGGAGCGCGGGGAAGGTGTTCGTCGAGGACGCCTTCATCATGTGGGCGAACTACGACGCCGCCGGCATCGTCTACGACGGGAACATCGAGCGGATGCCCCGCAAGGGTGGCGCCGTGACGAACCTCACCGCGCATGGCCCCGCACCGTTCAACTTCATTCCCCTCACCAAGTCCGCAGCGTCCTACATCACGAAGAACTGCTGGGACACCAAGTCGACGCCGAAGCCGGGCTGTGCGGTCCACCTTCAGGCCGGCAAGACGTCGACGATGCTGTACGGAGGCTCGAGGCAGTTGTGTTACGGCGTGGGCCGGAATGAAGCCTTCGTCATCGACGACGGGAAGGCCTACGCCTACGGCGCCACTGGGAAGGAACGCATCATCGCGGAGGGGGTGCCGACCTGCAGTGCTGACCACGCGCTCGCCGACGCGAATTACATCTACTGGTCGACGCCGACCGGCCTATTGAAGCTCCCGTGGTGAGGTTCGATCACCGGGCCTGACCGGCTCCCTCACGATCGGGAGCGGGCAGGTCGTGAACACCTCCGACGACCCGAGGGCAGGGGCCACTCGCCTGGCCGGGGCGCAGGCGCTCGAGACCGCTCTGACGCGGCTGCCGATTGGCGAGCAGCTCTTCTGGGTGAAGCCGGGCGCGGCCTCCGTCGACGGCGAGGCCCAATCCAAGCTCGCCACGCCGCCCGACGACGTGCGGAAGGAAGTGAAGGCCATCTGCGACGCACGGGGCCTGGACCTCCATGAACCGCTCTGAAGAGCGTCCATGAGAAGCTCCGGGCGGTTCCGGGAGCGACGCCTCACGACCGCCAAAGCGCCCGGGCAGAACGCGCCACCGGTACGGCTGAACCGCCGCGCACGGTCGGGCCTGGTGCGCGCGAGAGATCGACCGCGGAGCGGTCAGCTACGATCGACGGACCACGATGACCGCCCTCCGATCCGTCACCCGCGTTCGCGTCATGCCGCGCGGCGGCCGCTACGAGCTGCGTCTCGTGCTCGGCCGCCGCCGGATGCGCGCGCTCGCCGGCGGCGACGACGCGATCGTCGCGAGCTTCTCGGAGGACGACGACGGGCAGGTCGCGATCGAGATCCTCGCGGCCGGCGCGGCGCCGCCCGAGGCGGTCGACCGTGCGATCGAGCAGGCGATCGGGATCGCCGGTCTCGACGACGATCCGGGCGACTTCCCTCGGCTCGCCCGCGCGCACCCCACGCTCGCCCGGCTGCACCGCAGGTACGAAGGCGCACGGCTCGGGCGCACGGCGACGGTGTTCGAGTCGTTCGCCGCGTCGGTCATCGAGCAGCTGGTCACGTTCGACGAGGCGCGCGCCGCCCGCAACCGCATGGTGCAGCGCTACGGCGCGCGCGTGCCCGGGAGCACGCTGATCGCGTTCCCCACCGCCGAGGCGGTCGCGAAGATCCCGGCGTACGATCTGCGCGCGCTCGGCGTCGGTCTGCGCCGCGCGACGACCCTGCTGCAAGGCGCCGCGCGCGGCCGAAGGCTCGAGGCGCTGCGCGCCCGCGCGCCGGACGACGCGATGGCCGCGCTGCAGTCGCTGCGCGGCGTCGGCCCGTGGACGGCGAACAAGGTGGCGATCGAGGCGCTCGGGCACGCCGACGGCGTGCTGGTCGGCGACGCCGGCGCGCCGTTCGTGGTGACGATGGCGCTGACCGGACTCGCCGGGGGCGACGACGAGATGCTCGCGTGCCTCGAGCCGTACCGGCCGCACCGCGCGCGCGTGCTCGAGCTCTTCCACCTCGCGTTCGTCTTCGAGCACGCGGTGCCGGGCGTGCCGCGCCGCGCCCCGCCGACCATCGACCCGCATCGGCGCAGGCCCTGGGAGGGCTGAGGTCGCTACGAGAGCAGCCGGCGCCCGAGCGGGATCAGCAGCGGCAGGGCGAGCGCGCCGACGAGGAACGCCCCCTTGGCACCGCCCGACCTCCGCTCCTTCCAACCGCCGTGCACCTCGTGCGGCCCGGTCGGCGCGTCGAAGTTCCCGGGCGTCGGCGCCACCGGCCCGGAGCCGAGGTGATCGCGCGCCACCGCCGCCGGCTGCATCCGCTCCCACAGCCAGGGCATGAGCATCTGCGACAACGAGAACACGCGCGGGGCCAGGCCGATCAGCACCTCGCGCCTCGGCCGCTTCGCGCACGAGACGATGGCGCGGGCGACCCGCTCCGGCGCGTAGATCGGCTTCATCGCCTCGATCTCGCGCCCGGTGTAGTTCGCCGCGTGCTGGAACAGCGGGGTGTCGACGGTGCCCGGCGCGACGATGCACGCCTCGATCGCGGTCCCGACCAGCTCCTGGCGGAGCGCCTCGGTGAACGCGTGGAGCGCGTGCTTGCTCGCGACGTAGGCGGAGGCGAGCGCGTAGGCCGACTTGCCGGCGACCGATCCGACGTTGATGAGCACGCCGCGGTCCTTCTTGCGGAACACCTCGAGCGCCGCCTGGCTGCCGCGGACGACGCCGAGGAAGTTCGTCTCGAGCACCCGCCGGTACGCTTCGAGCGGCGTCTCCTCGACCGAGCCCATCACGTAGTGGGCGGCGTCGTTCACCCAGACGTCGATCGTGCCGAACCGCGCCACCGCTTGATCGCGCAGCGCGCGCACCGAGGCGTCGTCGTCGACGTTCGTCGGGACCGCGATCGCCTCGCCCCCGCGCGTGTTGCACTGCTGCACGACCTCGTCGAGCGCGGCCACGTCGCGCGCCGCGAGGACGAGCTTGCACCCCTCGTCGGCGAACTGCAGCGCCGCCGCCCGACCGATGCCGCTCGACGCGCCCGTCAGGACCACCACCGCGTTCCGGAGCTTCATGGCCGCTCCGGTCGCAAACCCCACGCCGGTCGAAACGCTAGAGCCCGCGCGACCACTCGGGGCGCAGCTCGATCTCTCCGGCGAGCGCGCGGTCGACGAGCGCGACGATGTGCTCGCGGTCGCGCGGCAGGCGGCCGCCGAGCGGCAGGTAGTTCGAGGCGTGATTGGTGCGGAACAGCGCGTCGGCAGGGCGCGCCCGGTCGACGATGGTGCGGAGCTCGCGCAGCAGACCGGGCACCTCGGGCACGGCGAAGCGGCCGCGCGTGCGCAGCGTGGCCAGCGGGGTGCCCGGCACGACGGTGACGGTCAGCGCGGCGAGGTACTCCGGGTCCATCTTCGTGACGAGCTCGGCGGTCGCGATCGCGTGCTCTTCGCTGCGCTCCATCGCGATGCCGAGGAGCATGATGACAGAGAGCTCCATCCCGGCCGCGTGCGCGCGCCGCGCCGCTTCGACGTGCGCCGCAGCGTCGTCGCCCTTGGCGATTCGCTTCAGCGTGACATCGTCGCCCGACTCCGGGCCGACGTAGAGGACCTTCAGCCCGGCCTCGCAGAGCGCCCGCAGCTCGGCGTCGGACTTGGCGAGGACGTTGCGCGCCATCGCGTAGCACGACACGCGACGGAGGTTGGGGAACGCGCGTCGGCACGCGTCGAGGAGCGCGAGCCAGTCGTCCGTCGGCAGCATCAGCGCGTCGCCGTCGGCGACGAACACCTTCTGCACGTCGTCGCCGAAGGCGCACCGGGCGGCCTCGACGTCCTGCAGCGTCTCGTCGAGCGCCCGGACGCGGAACTCCTTCTGCCGGTACATGTCGCAGTAGGTGCAGTGGTTCCACGAGCAGCCGATGGTCGCCTGCACGATGTACGCGTCGGCCTCGGAGGGCGGTCGGTAGAGCTTGCCGGCGTACCGCATCCCGCGATTCGTAGCACGTCGCGAGCTACGCCGTGGTCGCCGACCTCCTCGGCTATCTCTGATCGATGCGACGCCGCGCCCGCGTGAGCGCGGCGGCGACGAGGAGCAGGAGCAGCGCGGAGGTCGAGCCGCGCGGCGAGCCCATCGTGCAGCCGCCCTCTTCGGGCGGCGGCGAGCCGCTGGCGGCGACGCACTTGCCGTCGCTGCAGAGGAACCCGCCGACGCAGTCGAGCGAGGATCCGCAGCTCGCCTTGCAGCCGTCGCCTTCGCAGCGGTACGGAGAGCAGTCCACGTCGGGCGCGCCGGGCGCCTGCAGCGTGCGATCGTTCGCGCAGTACGCGCCGGTCACGCACTTGCCGGCGACGCACCGGTAGCTCGCCGCGCACTCGCTGTCGGCGGTGCAGCGCGTCAGGCACCCCTGATCGCCGCAGGCGAACGGCTCGCACGCCTTGGTGACGGCGCTCGGGCACGTGCCCTTGCCGTCGCAGGTCGAGGACAGCGTCTCGACGCCGTCGACGCAGCTCGCCGGGCGACACGCGGTCGTCGACGGCGCGAAGCCCTCGCACGACGCGCGCGCGGTGCCGTCGCAGGTGCGCGCGGCGCAGACGTCGCCGCCGGCGTCGCACGCGGGCCGCGGGCCCTTCGGCGCCCCGACCACCGGGACGCACTTGCCGGCGCTGCCCTCGGCGTTGCACGCCTCGCACTGACCGGTGCAGCGCGCGTCGCAGCACACGCCGTCGGCGCAGATGCCCGAGGCGCACTCGCCGTCGGCCGCGCAGGGCGCGCCCTGGAACAGCGCGCACGCGTCCTTCGCGTCCTTGCCGGGCGGGATCGCGCCGCACGCGCCGTCGGCGCCGGAGCCCTTGCGCGCGGTGGTGCACGCCTGACACACGCCGTCGCACGCGGCGTCGCAGCACACGCCGTCGACGCAGAAGCCGCTCGCGCAGTCGGCGGCGACCGCGCACGCGACGCCGTTGGTCGCAGCGGCGACCTCGACCAGCGTCCCCGGCCCGGTGACGCCCGCGACCGAGACGTGGAGGAAGCCCTTGCCGTGCAGCGCCGTCGCCGGCAGCCGCACCGTCGCCTTGACGTCGGAGAACGCGGTGACGGTGCCGATCACGGTGCCCTGTCCCGACGCGGGGACGAAGGCCACCGTCGGCGCGCGGGTGCTCGACGAGGCCGAGGTCTCCCGCGATCCCACGAAGCGCGTGCCCTCGAGCTCGAACGCGACCCCGGGCGCGATCGTCGCCGGAGCTTTGGCGATGGCCGCACGCTCCGCGATCGGCGGGCCCCACGGCTCGAACACGGCGGTGGTGGTGCTCGGATCGCCGAAGCAGCCTGCCGCGCAGCCGTCGCCGCCCGCGACCAGCAGGCCTCCGCGCGCCAGCGGCGTCACGATCGTCTCGCGCCGCGCGACCGGCGCGTTCCCAGTCTGCGCCGTCGCGCCGCGGCCGTCTTCGCCGAGGGGATCGAAGATCCACGCGCTGCCTTGCGTGGCGTACCCCGCCGCGTCGGTGCCGAAGCCGAAGAGCACGCGCCCGAAGGGGAGGCCGGCGGCGCTCTGCCCGCGGACCGTCTTCACGATCGGGCCGGCGAGCGAGAACGCGGAGGTCGCCTGGTCCCACCGTTCGAGCGGGAGCGTCAGCGACTTGCCGCCGATCACCACGTCGCCGTTCGGCAGGAGGCTCGCGGTGCGGCCGTCGCGCTCCGCCGACAGCGCCGGTCCCTTGGTGAACGTCTCGGTGCTCGGATCGAACAGCTCGGAGGCCTGACCGTCGATGATCAGCACGCGCCCGTCGCCGAGCAGCACCGCGCCGTGTTGGGCGTGCGGCGCGCTCATCGTCGAGGGCAGGACCGTGAACTTCCCGGTCGCCTCGTCGTACAGCTCCGCCGTCGAGGTGCCGGAGCCGCCGGCGATGAGCGCCTTGCCGGAGGGCAGGAGCGTCGCGCTCGCGCCCTCGCGCACGACCGACAGGCTGCCGGTCGCCGTCGAGGCGCCGGTCGCCGGATCGAACAGCTCCGCGCTCGACGCGCCGCTGCCGCCCGCGAGCAGGACCTTGCCCGATCGCAAGAGCACCTGCGCGTGCGAGATGCGATCGGCGACGAGCGCGCCGGCGGTCGTCCAGGTGCCCTTGCTCGGATCGTAGGTCTCGCTGCGCCGGCGCCCGTCGGGGGTCACCGCTTCGGGCGGCGTGCCGCCGGCGAAGAGCACCCGTCCGTCGAGCAGGCGCGTCGTTCGTCCGCCGATGCGGCCGATGGAGAGCGGGCCGGTCGTGCTCCAGGTGCCGGCGCCGGCCGCGTCCGATGCGACGTACGCCGTCGCACCGCCCGCGCGGCCGCCGGCGACCAGCACGCTGCCCGTCGGCAGGACCGTCGCGGTGGCGCCGTCGTGATCGAACGGGAGGTCCTCGGCGGTCGACCACGCGTGCGAGGTCGGATCGAACACCTGCGCCTTCACGCCGACGTACAGGACCTTGCCGGAAGGCAGCGTCGTTCCCGCCGATCCGAGCGCCGGCTGCGCGACGTCGCCGCGCCGCACGAACGCGTTGGTCGCCGGATCGAAGGTCCACGCGCCCTTGGAGAAGGTGAAGTCGCTGCCGGTCGACGTGGCGGCGCCGGTGATGCCGTAGAGGAGCGCGCGCCCGTCGCGGAGCGGCGCGCCGAGCAGCGCCGGCGACACCTCGGCCGGGGCCGCGACCGCGACGAAATCACCGACCGCGGCGCGGTAGATCTCGGCGATGCCCTCTCCGACGAGGAGCACGTTGCCGTTCGCGAGGGGCACGATCGGGCCGCCGGCGCTCGTCTTCTTGGTGAGCGCCGTCCACGTCGAGGTGGTCGGATCGAAGCGCTCGGCGGTCTGCTTCCCCTCCCAATCGTTGGAGCGCGTGAGCAGCACCCTGCCGCCCGCGAGGCGCGTGGCGACGACGCGCCCCGAGACGGTGGTCATCGTCGGGCCGGCGGAGAACGCGCGCGTCTGCGGGTCGTAGATCTCGGTCGTCGAGAGCGATCCGCCGCCGACGATCATGACCTTGCCGTTCGGGAGCAGCGCGGCCGCGTGGCCCGGGCGGCCGTCGCTCATCGGGCCGACAGGGCGGAACCGGCCGCTCGCGATCTCGTACACCTCCGCGGTCGCCGACCCGCCACCCGCGAGCAGCACCTCGCCGTTCCCCATGAGCGTGGCGGTGTGCCCGCTGCGCAGACGCGTGGGGAAGGTGGCGGCGCTCCACGTCGGATCGACCACCACCGGGTACGCCGCCTCCGCCGGCAGCTTCACGTCGATGCGTGCGCCGCTCACGCGTAGGCTTACCGGCACGCGACGGCCGTCGCGGTCCCACGCGGCGTCGGCGGTGACGCGCGCGCGCGGGACGCCTCCGCGATCGACGATCTCGACCGTGCCGCCGAGCCCGTCTTCGGTGCGCTTCAGGGTGTGGCCGGCGGGCAGCTCGACGACGTACGAGAGCGGGGCGGGCGCGGCGAGCCGGTGGAGGATCTCGATCGCGGCGCCGCGATCGAAGGCTACGGTCGGCGTCGGTCCGTCGAACACGACGTGTCGGTCCTCGACGCGCGGCGCACCGGCGAGGCCCTCGACGCGGAACCCGAACGTGCTCTCGCCATGGAGCTCGAAGGCGAAACCCGGACCTGCGTCGAGCGCGAGGCCGCGGGTCGCGACCGCGACCCCGTTCGCGGTGACCCGAGGCAGGGAGCCGGCGCTTCGCAGGAGCGACTGCACCTCGGGACCGGCGGCGGCGAACGCCTCGACGACCGACCGCGGGGCGGCGCGCTCGGGAGCCGGCGGCGCAGCCGTGCAGGAGAGCGTGCAAGAGAGGAGGAGGAAGGGACCGATCGCGCCGAGTGCTCTCCGCATCGGCGCGGACGGTAGCTCAGCCCGCTCGCCTGGTCAGGCACCTTTTGTGATCGACAGCAATGATATCGATCATCCCAAAAGGGAGGAACGCCTCTAACGCGCGCGTGCGGCTCGTCGCGCGCGTTGCTTGCGCGCTCCGGCCACGAGGATGCGCTGATAGGCCTCGGGCAGCAGGCGCTGGAGCACATCGATCACCCGCGCGTCGCGGCCGATCAGCTGCCGGCGACGGTTGCCGAGGATCGCGTCGACGATGTCGCGCGCGGCGTCCTCCGGCGTGGTCTTCGCGATCTCGTCGAACTTCGCGCCGGCGTCGGCGGCGTCTTCGACGCCCCAGTCCTCGCCGCCGCGCACGCGCGCGCGCCGCGCGATGTTGGTCTTGATGCCGCCCGGGTGCACCGAGGTCACGCCGACCGGGAAGCCCTCGATCTCCATCTCCTCGCGGAGGCACTCGGTGAACCCGCGCACGGCGAACTTCGCCGCGTTGTACGCGGCCTGCGTGGGCACCGCGATGAGGCCGAACACGCTGGAGATGTTCACCACGTGTCCTTCGCCGCTCGCCTTGAGGTGCGGAAGGAACGCCTTGGTCCCGTAGACCACGCCCCAGAAGTTGATGCCCATGAGCCACTCGAAGTCCTCGTAGGCCATCGACTCGATGGTGGCGCCGAGGGCGACGCCGGCGTTGTTCACGATGACGTTCACGCGCCCGTGCGCCGCGGCCGTCTCGTCGGCCCAGGCGTACACGGCGGCGCGATCGGCCACGTCGAGCGTCTTGGCCGTGACGGTGACCCCGAGCGCGCGGCACTCCCGCGCCGTCTCCTCCGCGCTCGGTCCGTCGATGTCGGAGACCGCGAGGTGACAGCGATGGCGCGCGAGGAGGATGGCCGTCGCGCGGCCGATCCCCGATCCCGCCCCGGTGATGGCGGCGACTTTGTTCTCGAGGGTCTTCATGGGGCGTCCGTCGTCAGCTGGTGGGGTCTGGAGTCAAGAGTCAAGAGTCTAGAGTCTAGAGTCTAGAGTCGAGAGCGAGTCGGCAGCATCGAGAGGCGAGACGGCGTTTCTCAAGCGTTCTCGCGACTGGCGCCTGACGGGTGACGACCCAAGCCCTTGCGCTACGACAGGCAGCGATGCCGGTCGAGATTCGCGAGCGGTGACCTGGACTCTAGACTCTAGACTCTAGACTCTAGACTCATTCGCGCGGTCACGCCGGCGTCGAGCACTTCACGCCCTTGATGAGCGTGCTCTTGTTCCCCTTGTTGCACTGACGCACGTGCCCCTCGGCGTCGATGAGCACGTACACGTCGGTCTCGGTCTTCGGGGGCGCGGCCCACTCGCAGCTCAGCGTCTCGCACTCGGCGATCTCGAGCGGCTTGGTGGTCGTCGCGGTGCAGATGACCTTCGACGGATCGGCCGTCGAGCCCTCGTAGAACGACACCTTGTAGTTCGCCGGCGCCTTGGACGCGCCGCGGTTGCACACCTGCACCGCCAGCGTGAGCTTGCCGTCGGTGCACATGGCGTTGGTGCCCTTGGTCGTCAGATCGGGCGACTTGAGCGGATCGTTGGTGCCCGGCGTGTTCTTCCGGAAGTCGTTGTACTTCGGGGTCACGCTCGCCCAGTTCGGCACCCACTTGCTGGTCTGCGGGATGGTGCCGTCGTCGTTGACGTTGGTGATCGAGTAGGCGTGCTGGTTCCACAGCGGGCGGCTGCGCACCCAGCGATCGGCGAAGTCGTGGTAGACCCGCAGGCCCGCGAACCCGTGGGGGTGAGACGCGCGGCAGGTCTTGCCGGTGCCGGGCGTGCCGCTCGGCGCCGGCATGCAGATGAACCCGACCTCCATGCACTTGGCGGCGTCCTTCGCGGGGCAGCACTGCTCGTCGGCCGTGCAGCGGCAGAACCCCGAGTCGCACACCCCGGACACGCAGTCGGTCGCCTTGTCGCAGCGTAGACCGGAGAACACCGCGTCGACCGCGACGCCCGGGCGCGCGGTGTCGGGGTACTCGACCTCACCCGCTTCGCAGGTGCGCCCGGCGGTGCCCGTGCCGCAGTTGAGGTTCGAGGGGATGATCAGCTCCGCGCGGTCGTCGTTGTTCACGTCGGCGACGATGGGGTTCTCGTACCAGGTGCACGAGGACATGTACTGGCTGAAGACCACCTCGCCGGTCGTGCCCTTGTAGACGCGCGCGAAGCACTCGTCGGCGTAGACCGCCTCGGCGACGCCGTCGGCGTCGAAGTCGAAGACCGACGAGCCGGTGATGTTGGACGAGAAGTCCTGCGACTTCTTCGACCAGAGGATGCTGTCGGTGCGGCCGGTGTTGCACTTGCCGCCCGGGCGCACGCTGGCCGCGACGCAGTCGGGGTCGAACACGGTGTACGAGTTGCTGCCGGCGACGGCGATCTCGGGCTGGCCGTCGCCGTCGAAGTCCGCGACGGTCGGCGGTCCGCCGCCGGCGCTGCCGGGCAACGACAGCGGGCCCCACACCACGGTGCCGTCGTGGCTCTCGACGATCATCTTCCCGCCGTAGACGACGACGATCTCGGCGAGCTTGTCGAACACGCCGTCGACGCTCTTGGTGCCGAAGTCGGCGAGCGCCGTCAGGCCGGCGAACCCGCCGGTGACCGAGGCGACGACCGTGTCCCACTTCTTCGTGGTCTTGTTGAAGCGGTAGATCGCCGCGCCGTTGACCATCTCGACGCTGCCGTCGCCGTCGATGTCCGCGACGACCGGGAACTGCCCGGTGCCGTAGCCGTAGACGAACCCGGCGGGTTGGTCGGCGATGAGCGTGCCGGTGTTGGAGAACACGAACCCTTCGCGCAGCACCTCGGGCTTTCCGTCGTCGTCGAGATCGTGGATCGACGGCCCCGCCCACTCGGTGCGGGCGCCGGGCGCCGTCCACGCGGTGCCGTCGGGGCGCCGCGCGCGCCAGAGGATGGCCCAGCTGCCGCTCTTCTTGCTGAACGCGACGACCGAGCCGGTCGCCGAGGTCGGCTTCGAGTAGGCGACGATCTCCGGGATGGCGTCGCCGTCGAGATCACCGATGGCGACGGACGAAGAGGCGCTGACGATGGCGTTCTCGGGGCCGACCTTGGCGAGGTTCGCGGTCTGCGAGCAGTCCTTGCCGGAGAGCACGCGCAGGATGCCGTCCTGCTCGGAGCTGCCGTCGAAGCCGTTGTAGAACGGCACGACGATGCTCGGCGTGCCGCCCTTCTCGAAGGTGGCGACCATCGGCGTCGCGAGCACGTTGAGGAACGTCGGGTGGGTGTCGCCGTCGGGCGCCTTGCCGAACTCGCAGTAGACCTCGGGCGCGAACAGACCGACGGGCACCACCGACGCGCAGTCGGGGTTGTTCACCTTGCCGGGCGCGCCGTACGGGATGCACTTGCCGAGCGCCGGGTCGCAGTACGTGTCGTTCTGGCACTCGTCGTCCTTGGTGCAGGGCTGCTCCTGGATGCAGGCGCCCTTCCAGCACGTGAACCCGGCCGCGCACGGCGGGTTGCACTCGCCAGAGTCGAAGGGCTCGAACGTGTCGGCCGACGTCTCTTCGGTGGTGCCGCCCGTGTCGGCGCCGGGTTCGAGCGTCTGGTCGCCGCCGCCGCCACACGCGATCGACGACGAGGCGAGGAAGAGCACCGAAAGCATCGGGAAGCGCAGCGACATGGGAAAAGAATGAACCGGGCGGAGCGCCGCGACCAGCCTCGACCGATGTCACGCCGGCGTGACGCCGCGGCGGCGGCCGGCCGCCCCGCTGGCGTCGGAGGCCGCGCGGCCTAGACTCGGCGCGTGTCCCGGGTGTCTCGGACGCTGGCCTCTATCCTGTCGGCCTCCCTATTGGCCTCCTTCGCGGTCGCGCTCGTCGGGTGCACGCCGAGCGCCGAGCGCCTCTGCGGGCGCAAGATGCGCCTCTCGGAGGACCGCTTCGGCAAGCTCGACCCGGCTTCCCGCAAGAAGGGCTTCGCCCACTGCATCGAGCTCGCGAACCAGGAGAAGCGCGACAACCCGAAGCGCTACCGCTGCCGCGCCTCGTGCGTGCTCGACGCGAGGCACCTCGACGACGCGATGGAGTGCGACAAGGGCTGTTCGTGAGCGTGCTAGAGTCGGCCCCGTTCTTTCATGGCGGACGACGACAGGAAAGAGGGGCTCCCGCGCAGCGAAGCGAGCACCTCGGCGTACCCGCTCAGCCGGCTCTCCGCGCGGCACGATCTGGTCGACGTCGCGCGCGAGATCCAGGCGGCCGACGCGACGCTCGGCACGGTGACCGTCGCCAAGCTGCGCGTCATCGCCGAGCAGATCCGCGCGCTGCAGGCGCAGGCCGCCCGCGTCCTCGACGAGGCGAAGCACGCCGGCGAGCTGCACCGCGCCGCGTGCAGCTTCAAGCGCCGCGCCGGGCACGTCTATCACCTGTACCGCAAGCAGGCCGACGCCTCCCTGTACTGGTCGATGCTCTCGCCCGAGGAGTGGGGCACGCCGCCCGACGAGTTCCAGGGGAGCTTCCGGCTCGAGAACGACATGACCTGGACGCCGGTCGATCAGGCCGAGCAGCGCGACACGATCGAGGAGCCGCTCCGCAAGCTGCTCCGCTGAAGGGCGCGCCCGTGAGAGGCGATTTCCCCGTCGACGCTTCTTGATTGGAGCCGGACGCGAGCCAAGAGACAATCGTGGTGATCCCACGATGCGCGAATCCCATGCAGCCCTCGCGTCCTCGACGTCGTCTCCATCCGACAGGCGCGCGCAGGTCGAGGTCGTCCTCGGTCCCAAGCAAGCCCTCCCGCGCGTGTTCTCGCCGCTGTTGCCGCCGCGCGCGGTGCGAGCCGCGCTGCACGGGCTCCCCGGTGAAGGGATCGAGTCGCTCCGAGCGTCGTTCTCGGTCGGACTCGTGTCGGGCGAGCATCGCATTCCCCTGTCGTCTCGCGCCCACGTTCGGGTGAGCGTCGAGCCGGGCACGCAGGCCCGCGGGGAGATCGTCGCGAGCCCGGCCGGCGCCGATCCGCGCACCATCGTGAAGAACCTCGCGATCGAGCTCTCCGACCCGCTCGTGTTCCACGACATCCTCCCGGTGCTCCTCGAGCTCCCGATGCTGTTCGAGGATCACGCGTTCGGCCGCGTGCTCGCGCGCCTGCTCGGGCTCGACCTCGAGTGGGCCGGGGCCACCGTGGTCGAGCGCCTCGAGGCCGCGCGCGCCGCCGCCGGCAAGGCCGCGCGCGTGGCGCTCGAGCGCATCGACGCACGCCCGCGCGCGCACAAGGGCGTCTGGCTCCTCGAGCTCCACTTCACGGGGACGGCCTACATCGGCGGGACCTACCCGTTCCGATTCGAGGGATGGCGCCTGCCGCACGTGATCATCCCGGCCGTCCACGCGCACCTGGCGCGGCTGCTCTCCGAGGCGCCCTTGGCGTCGGCCGAGCTGCGCACGACAGCGGCCGTCGATCTGCTCGACGCGGTCCTCGGGCTCCTCGGTGAGGCGAGCGGGCGCCTCGAGGCGCGCGCTCGGATCCCCGAGACGGCCTTGCGCGCGCTGCTCCACGACCGCAGCGATCTGCGCGCCCACGTGCGCGTCGAGGGGCCGCTCGACGTCACGTGCGCGTTCTCGGCGCGCGCGTCGGACGATCGGCTCGAGCTGTCGATGAACGAGCTGTCGCTGGAGAGCGACGGCCGGCGGCTCGGCGCCGAGGCGAGGGTCTCTCTCGCTCGAAGCGAGCGCCCTGGCCGCGCTAGCGAGCGCCCTGGCGGCCTCGCGGCGACGGACGGCACGGACGGTCCGCGGATGGCCGAGGCGCTGCGCCACGTCGCGCGGAACGGGACGGTGCCGCCCGGATGGGTGTTCGACGCCAACGCGAAGATCGCGCCCGACTCCTGTCTGTCGAAGCTGATCGTCGAGGGCGACATCCGTCACGATCTGCTGCTCGGCGGGTTCGACGCGAAGACCGTCCTCGAAGACCTCCAGCTGAGCGGAGCGGCCGACCTCCGGGTCGACGCCGACGGCTCGCCGTCGATCGTGACCGATCTCGAGTTCGGCTGCAGGGTGACCACCCTCGACCCGACCTCGCTGTCCGACGGCATCACGCGGGTCGGCGTGACCCGCAGCAGCGCCACGCTCCGCGGCCGGCTGCGTGCCGACACCGACACCCCGCTCGACGTGTCGATCCACGGCGAGGCCACCGCGTGCCTCGAGGGCAGGGCGACGGTCACGCCGATCCCCGAGCTCTCCATCGAGACCGGCGAGGTGACGTTCACGTTCGACACGTCGGCGCGGTTCGATGTCGTCGCACGTGTGCGACGCGCGGATGGAGGCGCACGTGTGCGACGCGCGGACGGTCCGGACGCGGGCGATCACCACACGCTCGACGGCTCCGGCTCGACCTTCGCCGCGACCGTGCACCACGGCGAGCTGCGCCTCAGCGGGCGCACCCTCGAGCTGCCGAGCGACACCGAGGTCTCGTTCGCGATGCGCGAGGGGGTGATCGACGCCTCGGGGCTCGGGCGCAGCGTGGCCGAGGTCGCCTGGGACATGAAGGGCCGCTCGCCGGTGCTCTCGTGGGGTGGTCCGCGCGCGGGCGCGACGGAAACGCGCAGCACCGAGCTGTTCGTCGAGTCGCTCCGCAAGCGCGCGTTCGTGGTGTCGCTCGCGGCGACCGGCGGCCTCACCGTGACAGGCGAGGGTGGCGACAAGTACGGTCCGCGGTTCTTCAACGCGCTCCTCAACCCGGGCGCCGACCTCGACGCGCTCGTCGAGGTGCTCGACGACGACGAGTCGATCGAGCGGATCCTCGCCGCGCTCGAGCTCTTCTCCGAGGGCGCCCGCGATCTCGGCGGCAAGGTGCGCGACCTCGCGAAGAAGGCGCGCAGCGCGCTCGACGCCGAGGGCGTGAAGAAGCCTGGAGACGGCGTCCCCGCCCCGGTGCTCGCGCGCGTGCTCTCGCGGATCCTCTGCGGAACGCCCGAGCTCGAGGCGCGCATCCTCCCGCTCGTCCTCCGCGTGGTCGCCGGCGACGGCTTGGACGTCCTCGCGACCAAGCACCTCCTCGACGAGCAGCTCGGCGATCACCCCTATGCCTTCGAGCTCGATCGCGGGCTCCGTTGGATCGCCCACCTGCTCTCGCCCACCGATCCCCTCGCGCCCCTCGAGCCGGTCGCGCTCGGCGCCGTCGAGCTCGCCGACGAACATCGGAAGAGCCTCGTCGGCATCCCCTCGGCGCGGGAGATCTACGAGGGCATCGCGGCTGGCTACCCGGCGGAGAACGCGGGCGAGGACTTCCCTGCGCGCGTCGCCTGGGTCGCTCCCTACCTCCAGCTCGAGCAGCTCGACTGGATCCTCCCGCGCATCGGCGCGTGGCCGCGCGAGGCGCGTCGGCGCATCCTCCACGCCCGCGAGCTCAAGCGCCGCGTGCGCATGATCTCCGAGAGCTACGGCGGCGTGGCGTTCTTCCCCCAGGCGATCGCGATCACGTTCTTCCTCGGCGAGACGTTGGCCATGGGCGGCGCGTGGACCCCTCCGCCTTCCGCGGCCGACGACCCGGCGCTCGATCGCCTCCCGATCGGCTCGCTGTTCGGTCCCGAGGACGTCGCCGTCCTGCTGCAAGCGAGCCTCGCATCTCCGCTGCAGGGGCGCACGGAGCAGCTCAACGAGCGCATGCTGCTCGATCACACGTTCGCGCAGCCGCCTGCGTTCCTCCTGGGCGTCCTGGTGGAGCTCTCCGGCAGGAGCTCGTACGTGCTCGCTGGCGTGCTCAACGCGCTGCTCAACAACGATCAAGACTGCGTCCGCGCGCCGCTCGATCTCGTGGGCGAGATCTCGCGACGGCTCGGCTTCGAGCTCCCGCGCCTGTCGGACTACATCGCCGGCGGACGCTGGGCGAAGCTCAGCTACTTCGAGGCGCTCGACCGCGCCGCACAGCAGGTGCTCGCGGCCGCCGACCCGTGGCTCGCGACCAAGTGCCACTTGCAGATCCGGCGGCCGCCCCCGAGCGAGAGCCCGGTCGTCCCGGCCGTCGCCGTCGATCCCGCGCCGGAGCGCGCCGTCGAGCGCGCCGACCACACCCGCGATCCCGCCGACTACGCGCGGGCCTTCGACGTGTGCAAGACGCTGCTGCGCCGCGACCGGCAGGCCTTCCAGCGTCCGTGGATGCGCGACTTCTGGCTCCGCAACTACGAGGCGCTGATGGTCCACTCCGTCGTGCGCAGCGTGCAGGGGGACGTCGACGCGAGCCGCCGCTGGCTCGAGCGCCGCACGGCGCGCGCGATCCCCGAGCGAGAGCAGGAGCTGCTCGAGCTGGTCGTCGACTACCTCTACTACCGCCCCGAGGATCGCGCCCGACTGAAGGCCGATCCGCTCGTGCGCCTGCTCATCGATCCCCCCGACGCGCGGTACGACTTCACGGTGGTCAGCGCGATGGGCGTCGTCACCGAGGGCGCGCGGGGTCGCGAGCTCGAGGAGACCTACCGCCGGCTCGAGGAGCGACGCGGCATCAAGGTCGTGCGCGCCGACACAGCCACCGGACGCTCGCTCGAGTACAACGCGGTGCAGGTCGAAGACGCGGTGCGGAGCGTCGAAGGGCCGTGGGGGATCATCGGCTACAGCCAGGGGTGCGCCAACGCGCTCGCGGCCGAGGCGCGCATGCTCGGCGGCACGCCCGAGCAGCAGGAGCTCGTCTCGCGGCTGCGCTGCCGGAACCTCCTGTTCGGCGCCTTCAACGGCTCGGCGCACGGGACCTGCTCGAACGCCAAGTTCCTCCGCGGCATCGTCGAAGGCGAGCAGTTCCTCAAGCACTACCAGGGCGTCCTCTCCAGGGAGGCCGTCACCCACGCGCAGCGCGCGCTGCGCATGATGTTCGACTCGCGTCCCTTCGTGCACGGCACGCTCGGCTCGCTGTCGCTCGCGCACGAGGGCGTGCGGTTCCTCCAGCGAGAAGGGCAGTTCAAGCCCGACGTCCCCACGTCAACGATCCGCGGCGTGGTCGAACCGGAGACGCTCCCCGAGGAGCTCGAGTGGATGAGCAACCTGCTCACCCGTCAGATCGAGAGCCCCGAGCACGACACCCAGGTGAGCGCCCACGAGGCGGTGGGCCATCCCGTGTGGGTGCAGAACGAACAGGCCGAGGTGCTGCGGCGCTGCTCGCTCGACGGCGCCATCCAGCGCTGCTGCCACTGGTCGCCGCTCCGCTACGAGACCGAGTTCCTCGAGACCGAGCGCGATCGCCGCCTCGCCATCTACGACATCCCGAAGGACCGCCACGTGTTCCCGTGGATCGACGTCAACGCGCGGTTCGGGATCATCGACGTGCGGGGGTGACGGAGCAGAAGTGGTCAGCCGCGCTCGAGGAGCTCGGCGTGCTCGGCGACGCGCTCGAGGAACGCGCTCCGCAGCGCCGGCTCGTCGATCTTCGAAGCCGCGCTCAGGAGCCGATCGCGGGCCTCGCGGAGCACGCGCCTCGACTCCTCCGACCGCCCGATGAGGCGCAGCGTCTCGGCGTAGGTGAGCCGGGCGAAGTGCTCGCCCTCGACCCACGCCGAGGCGACGCCGAACGCCTCGACGGCGCGTCGCGCGGCGTCGAGCGCGATCGCCTCGCCGCGTGACGAGGTCGCCCAGGCCACCACGGTGAGCGCGAGAGCGCGGATCGGCTGCGGCGCCTCGGCGAAGTCGGTGGCGCGCCGCGCCTCGCGCTCCGCCGCGCGCAGGTCTCCGGCCATGCCCAACGCGCGCGCGTAGAAGGTGCGAGCCTGCGCCTCGGCGCGCCGATTTCGCTGCGCGACGCAATCCGCGATCGCGCGCTCGAACGCGGGGAGGGCCTCGTCGAGGCGATCGGTTCGCGCGAGCGTCCACGCGAGCTGCCAGCGCACCGTCGGCGCGAAGTACAGCCGCATCGCCTCGGCGGCCTGCAGCGCCTCCTCGAGGACGGTCTCGGCGGTCTCGTACTCGCCGAGCAGGAGGTAATGGTAGCCGACCGCCGCGCGCTGGCGGCAGGCGTTGCGCGCGTCGCCCGCCTCGGAGAACGCCTCGACCGCACGCTCGACGAGGCGCAGCGAGGTCGCGAGGTCTCCGCGGTGCGCGGCCAGCTCGGCGCGGGTCAAAGACAGCCAGGCGTCGATGACGTCGCTCGCTTCGCTGACGTCGGCGACGAGCTGCACCGCGCCGAACGCCTCGGCGCACGCCTCGGCGTCACCGACCCTGAGCAGGTGGATGGCGAGGCGGCAGCCGGCCGTGGCGAAGCCGTGCGTGTGCCGCTGCTCGTCGGACACCGCCCGGTGCTCGTCGCGCAGCGCGAGGAGGTCCTCGCGATCACCGAGGTACCCGCTCGCGATGGCGGCGTGGCCGAGCGCGGTGAACCACCCGGGAGAGCCGGGCGGAAGGAGCGCGAGCGCCTCTCGGGAGGCGCTGCGCGCGGTCTCGACGTCGCCGAGCCACATCTTCGCCATCGCCTCGAGGACGCGCATGCGTCCTGCGACGTGCTCTGTCGCATCTGGATGGACGCTGGCCGCGCGGGCCAGCGCGACCGTCTCGTCGAGCGCGTTGACGTTGAAGGCGTCGATCGCCTGCTCGATCGCGCGTGCGAGCGACGGCTCCTCGGGCGCCGGCGCGGGGTGCTCCGAGCGGCGGATGGCCATGTGCCGCGACGTCGCGGCGGCCCAGTCGGACGTCGACGTGAGGACGCCATCGTCCTCCGGCGCCGCGGCGTCGACCGCGCCCGGCGCACGGGACTGCGGAAGAAGCGGAAACGCGTCGGTGTGCGCGAACGCCATCGCCGCGAGATCCGGGAGGAGCTCGAGGCTCTCGGCCGCGGGCGCTTCGTCGGTGTCGGGGAGCTCGAGCGGCGGCGGCGGCAGCGACACGATTATCGGCAGCTCGTCGTCGGGCGCGTCGTCCTCGAGCTCCGCGAGCGCCCCGGGATGCCGCTCGCGGAGGTGCGGATCGGCCGCGAGGACGCCGCGCAGGAACTCGCCCATCGTCGGCCAACGACGTGTCTTGTCGCGCTCGAGCGCGCGGTCGACCGAGACGGCGAGCTCGGGCGGAAGGTCGACCAGCGCCGCGAGGCTCGGCACGCGGTGCGCGATGATCTTCATCATCGCCCCGACGATCGTCGGAGCGTCGAAGGGGCAGTGCCCCGTCAAGAGCTCGAACAGCACCACCGCGATGGCCCAGACGTCGGTCCGCGCGTCGACCGTCTCGCCGCGCGCCTGCTCGGGCGACATGTACTGGACGGTGCCGATGATCATCCCGTCTTGGGTGACCGCGGCGCCCTCGATGACGTCGAGCTGCTTGGCGATCCCGAAGTCGATGACCGTCGGCACGATCTCGCCGCCGTGGGCGCGCGCGAGGAAGATGTTCTCCGGCTTCAGGTCGCGATGGACGACGCCGCGCCGGTGCGCCGACACGAGCGCGCCCATGACCGGGACGATGATCTCGAGCGACTCCTCGACCGAGAGCCGTTGCCTGGCGTCGAGGTGCGTGCGGAGATCGACCCCGTGCAGGAGCCTCTGGACGATGAAGAAGGACTCGGTGACGGCGTCCTGACCGAAGTCGAAGATCTCGACGATGTTCGGGTGGTCGAGCGCGCTGGCGGCGCGCGCCTCGCGCCGCAGCCGGCCGACCACGTCCTGCCGAAAGGCGACCTCCGGACGCAGGACCTTGATCGCGACCCGCCGCCCGAGCGAGACGTGCTGCGCCTCGAACACCGACGACAGCCCGCCGTCGGCGAGCAGCCGCGTCAGGACGTACTTGCCGCCGATGACCATGCCCGGTTGCCAGCCTTCGAACGCGGCCGACGTGGTCAAATCGATCCTCCAGCACCAGCCTTATCGTGGCGGCGCCGTCGCGTCACCAAGCGCGCGCTGGAAAACAGGCGCCGGTCAGGCCGGCATCGGGCGCGACGGGCGCGGGCTCCTCGACGCGTGCGCCGCGAGGTAGTGGTCGACCGACAGACGTCCGGCGCCGACCACCACGAACAGGCCGAGGAGGAAGAGCACGAGCAGATCGAGCTCGAGCGAGCCGGCGCGGGTGAAGAGCCCCTCGCGGCCGTGGACGAAGAGCGCGGCGCCGACGAGGATCGGGACGTTCGCGAGCGCGGCCGCGCGCGTCACGAGACCGATCGCGAGCAGGAGCCCGCCGAAGAGGTGTACCGGCACGAGGTAGTGCGCGGCCATGCCTGCGGCCCAGCTCGGCGCGTGGAGATCGACCGTCCCGACGCGCCACGCGAAGGCGAGACCTCGACCGATCAACGCGAACCCGAGGTACACGCGGATGAGGTCGAGGAAGATGTCGCGCCGCGCGTCGATCCAGCTCTTCGCCCGTTCGAGGTCGCCAGCGTTCATGGTCGCATCCCCCCGAGGACCACGCCTGCAATGCGTGCACCATCGCGCTCGATGCGTTGACCTGCTCGAGGCCGCCGGCGAGCGACTCGCGACTCGGCTCAGACGAGCTCGCGGTACGCCGCCAGCGTGCGCTCGGCCGTGGTGCGGCGCTGGAACGACGCCGCCCGTCGCAAGCCGCGCGCGCGCAGGTCCTCGCGCAGCGCCGGATCGTCGACGACCCGGCGCAGCGCCGCGACGATCGACGACTCGTCGGCGGGGTGCACGAGCAGCGCCGCGCCGCCGGCGACCTCGGGCATCGCGCTGACGTCGGAGGTGATCACGGGGCAGCCGCAGGCCATCGCCTCGGCGACGGGGAGGCCGAAGCCCTCGATCCACGACGGGTGGCAGAGCGACGCGGCGCCCCAGAAGAGGGCGCGCAGCTCGTCGTCGGAGAGGCCGTGGAGGAAGAGCACGCGGCTGCCGATCCCGAGCTGCTTCATCAGCGGGATGAGCCGCGAGGAGCTCCCGAGGCGGTGCACCATCACGAGGTGCACGTCGGGTCGATCGCGGAACGCGCGCGCGAACGCGCGCAGCACGCCCTCGTGGTTCTTGTAGCCCGAGAACTGACCCACCGAGAGCACGTAGGTGCCGACGCCGGCGAGGCGGTCTCTGCGCAGCTTGGCGAGGATGGCCTCGTCTTCGGGGCCGCGCATCGGGCGGAGCGTGGGATCGACGCCGAGCGGCGTGACGCGCGTGCGCGCGGCCGCCGCCGGATCGAAGGTGCCGATCGCCTGGCGGCTCGCCTCGGAGACGGTGAGCAGGAGCGCCGAGTCGCGGAGCGCGCGACGCAGGCCGTGCCCCCAGTAGAAGCTCTCGATGTGGCCCCAGGGACCGGGGCGGCGACAGAGCTCCGGCGTCTGCACCCACATCGTGTCGTGCACGGTGGTGATCACCGGCATCTCCAGCCACGCCGGGTGGATGTTGAACGGCGCGTGGAACACGTCGACGCCGCGGAGATCGACCACCATCGGCAGCGCCCACATCGTCGTCGGCCCCGACGAGACGGCCCGCACCACCTGCTCGCGCACGTTGGGCCGGTTCGAGAGCGGGGCGGGCGCGGTGGGCGCGCGCAGGAGCAGGAACTCGAGATCGGGCGCGAGATCGGGCAGCCAATCGACGAGCCCCTGGACGTAGCTCCCGATGCCGCTCGGGCGGCCCGTGATGTAGCGGCAGTCGATGGCGAAGGTGGGCATCGGCGGAAGGTCGAAGTCGAGGGTCGGAGGTCGAAGGTCGAAGGTCGAAGAGCCCCGGCCGCCTGGCGGCGCGAGAGGGTAGCCCCACGCGGCGCGTCACGCGAGCGCGGCCCGGACCTTCGCCAGATCGCCGGCCGCGACGTCGATCACGAGCCGCTCGCCCTTCGAGACCGCGTCCTGCGCGTGCGCCGCGAGGTGCGCGCCGCTGGCGAGCCGGGCGACCACGCGGCACGGCAGCGACGCCTCGATGTCGGCGACGCTGCTGCCGTCGCGGCCGACCTCGATCTCGGCGGTGACGCGCACCGCCCCCGCGACGCGGTAGGCGGAGAGCACGCCGGGATGCGTCGCCTGGATGGCCACGAGCGGAGCCGCCAGCGCGCTGGTCGAGAAGCTCTCGTCGAGCTCCAGCGCGCCGCCGACCTTCCGCGCGAGGCGCTGATCGAACATGCGCATGATCACGCGGATGCTCGGGTTCATGCGCTTGGCGTCGAGCGCCACCTCGACGTTCACCATGTCGTCGTTCGTCGCGCACACCACCGCGCGCGCGCGGGCGATGCCGGTCGCGGCGAGCACCTCGTCGCGGCGCGCGTCGCCGAGGTGGACCGGCACCCCGAGCTCGCGGACCTCGTGGAGGAAGCTCTCGTCCTCGCGTCGCTCGAGGGCGACCACCGGCTGCTTCAGCCGATGGAGCTCCTCGACGACTCGGTAGCCGACGTGCCCGAGGCCGCACACCACGACGTGATCGCGCATCTGCTCGCTCACGATTCGCACCCATAGCTCTCGCCGCGCGGCGAGGTCGAAGAGGGAGGCGCCGACCTTGACGACGCCCTGCGCGATGAGGATCACCCCGACCAACGGCGTGATCCAGAAGACCGTCCGCGCGACCGGCGTTACGGGGAACACCTCGGTCGGCTCGAAGAACAGCTGCGTGTAGATGCCGTACGCGCTCTGCTGGAAGTCGCCCGTGAGGAGGCCCGCGCGCGAGAGGTCCCATCGCACCAGCACCGTCGCCAGCAGCGTGTAGACGACCACCGCGATCAACGGCGGGCCGAGGCGCCACAGCACGTGGCGCGCGATGGCGAGGCGGATGCGCAGGGCGCTCATCGGGCCCCGCCCATCGTATTCAGCGCACGACCGACAGGCGAGGGCGGTTTCCGCCGCCGTCGACCACCTCGAGGCGCGCCGACGCGGCGAACGCGGCGACGTGGCCCGATTCCTCGGCGACATAGACGTCGCAGCGCTCGTCGACCCGCAGCATGTCGGGGACCAGATCGCTGCCGACGACGCCGAGGACCGCGCCGTCGGCGGGGCGGAGCACGCGCACCTTGTCCTGCGGCACGAACAGCGCGCCGGAGCGGAGGATGGGCTCGAGGCGTCGCGGGGCGTCGCCCTGCAGCGGCGCCTCGAAGACGTGGCGCCACGCGGTGTCGCCGGTGGTCGCCGACAGCGCGACCGTCTCGCCGGTCGGGAGGTTCAGCACCACGAGGCCGTCGAGCCCGAGGAGGCTCGTGCCGACCGGCCAGGTGCCCGGGCCAGCCGACCAGCGCTCGACGCCGCTGATCCGATCGACGCCGAGGAGGCCCACGCCGCGGCGATCGCGGGTGACGATCAGCGCCATCGAGCCGATCAGGATCGGCGCGAGCTCGGTCGCGACCGAGGCCTCGAGCGCGCGCTCGTAGCGCCGCGCGCCGGAGAGCGCGTCGATCGCGTGTAGCCGCGCGAGGCCGCCCGGCTCGCCCGCGACGGCGAAGAGATCCTCGCGCTCGATCGCGGCCGGCGCCGCGAAGCGCAGGCGATCGCGCACGCGCCACACCACGTGCCCGTCGAGCGCGTCGAGCGCGACCAGTTGCGCCTCGTCGCTGGAGATGATCAGGAGGCGCCCGACCCGGCGGATGCGGATGGCGCCGGGGCGCGTCAGCGCGTGCCGCCAGCGCGGCTCGCCGCTGGTGAGATCGTAGGCGACCAGGTGTCGATCGCCGTCGCTCGCGACCATCAGCCGCGGCAGGCCGGGCGCCACGACGGTGCACGCGGCGGGCGTCCCGCGCGAGCGCGGAGCGCACGTCGTCGACCACACGACCGAGCCGTCGCCGAAGTCGCGCAGCTCGAGGCGCCCGTCGCCGCGGATGCGGGCGAGGCCGCCGACGGTCGGCAGCGAGGTCGCGCGCACCGTCGGCACCTTCCACAGCGTGCGCCCGTCGCCACGATCGACGCAGGCGGTCTGGGTCGCGCCCGAGAGGATCAGTCGATCGCCGCAGAGGAAGGTCGCGCGCAGGTCGATGCCGGGGACCTCCGCGGTCCACCGCGCCTCGTACTTGAGCCTGCGCACCGGCGGCGCCGAGGGCGCGCGGGGCGGGACGTCGCGCGGCACCGCGCGTGCGAGATAGGGCGCGTAGCTCGCGCGGTGCGGATTGACCAGGTCGCTCTCGCCGAACGGACCGACCGGCCGCGCCACCTCGCGGAGGCGCTCGCTCAGCTCCTTCACCTTGCGGCGGAGCGACGAGAGGCGGAGGTTCGAGGCCTGCGCGCGATCGCGCCGCACGATGCCGCGCAGCATCGCGCGCGCGAACGACACCGCGGCGTCGACGAAATCGGGCCCCTCGATCGAGGGGAACGAGGTCGACTCGCGCTCCGGCTGAAACGAGACCAGCGTCAGCACCAACGCGCCGGCGGCCTCGAGCTTCACGCCGACCAACGGCCCGCCCCAGCCGACGCCGGGCGCGTCGGCGTGCCCGAGCGACACGCGCGAGTGCAGCGGGCGGCCGCGCTCCCACGCCTCGAGCACGTTCTTGCCGAGATCGATCAGCCGCTCGGCGACGAGGAACGGGTGCACCTCGCCGAGATCCTTGGTGCGGCCACGGACGACGGCGCGGAGGCGTCCGCGACCGAGCAGGGCGTGCACGTCGGAGGTCTCGACGGTCGGCGCGGCGGCGCTGTGCGCGACGCGCAGGGGCAGCTCGCCGCCGAACGCGCAGATGAGGCCCGGCTCCGGCTCGACGATCGCCTGCACCTCCTCGAAGCCGCGCGTCGCGGCGGGGGCGACCGAGAGTCGCGCCAGCGTGTCGCGCGCCGCCTCGAGCTCCGCAGAGAGCACGTCGGCGAGCGGCGAACGCGCGCGATCGGTGGGCGAGAGCATCGCGTCGATCGCGGCGCGCGTGCCGACGATCGCGTCGACGAGCAGCGTGCGGCGATCGTGGACCGCCACCTCCACGTCGGCGCCGTTGCGGATCACCGAGAGGGCCAGCTCGGCCGCGTCGCCTCCGCCGTCGGCCTTCCCGTGATCGAGGCGCTCGAGGCCCAGCTCCCACGGCGCGTCATAGAACCGCACGACCGCGCGCCGGCGGACCCCGCAGGCGAGATCGACGAGGGCGAGCGCCAGATCGCGCAGCACGCACGGCGCCTGATCGGGCTCGACGCGCGCGGTGAGGTTGACCCCGCCGACGACGACGTCGATCGCCTCTCGGACGCGCCCGTCCGGTGGTGTTGCCGCCCTGCGGACACCGCGCAGCGGGATCACGCGAGCCGACGGACCTTCTGCAGGGGCGACCGGAGCGCGGCGCTCGGCCGAGACGAGGATTTCGAATCCGTTCATGCGAGCCTGACGCGAACGATCGTAGGGACGTCGAAGCGCGAGACCTACTTTTCGGGCGCGATTGCTGCGAAGTTGCGCGCGTCGCACGGAGGTGCCTCGGCGCGATACCCTGCACCTCATGAACCGCCCTCTGCTGATGGCCGCGCTTTTCGCCTCGCTCACCGCCACGTCCTGCGGACTGCTCGGCAAACGCGTGAGCGAGGATGACTGCACGCGCTGGGACGAGCACTACCGGAAGGTGCTGGAGACCGGCGTCAAGAAGCGCCTGAAGCCGTGCAAGGACGAGCCGGCCGCCGAGGGCTACCTGAAGAGCCTCGACGACACGATCGCCACCGCCGGCGACGGCATGGCGCAGGGCTGCCACGCCGTCGTGAAGATCGGCTCCTACACCGCGGAGGAGGAGAAGTGCTTCATGGACGCGTCCGACCCCAAGGACTGGTCCAAGTGCACGCCCAAGCCGACCTCGGCGATGAACATGTACGTCAAGGCAGGCGCGGGGTTCGTCAAAGGCGCCGAGGGCATCTGCAAGGACGAGGGCTCCAAGGAAGCGGACGAAGAGGACGCGCCCAAGAAGAAGAAGAAGAAGAAGTCGAAGGCCGACGACGACGAGTGAGCCTCAAAAGAGGCGCGGGCGCGCGAAGGCGCCGGCGACGTACTCGAGCTCGTAGACGGCGAGGTTCGGCACCGGCGGGACGTGCTCCGCGCAGGCGACCTCGAGGAACGCGCGCATCACGCCGCCGTGCGTGACGATGGCGATCCCACCCGAGAGGCGCCCGTGGGTCTCGACCACGCGGGTCACCCCGCGCACGATGCGCGCGGTCACCTCGGCGCGCGGCTCGGCGCCGGGCACGTCGACGAACTGCCCGCGGGCGTGGGCGGCCCACAGGTCCGGGAAGCGCTCGGCGCACTCCTCGCGGGTGAGCCCCTCGAAGCACCCGTAGCTGCGCTCGCGCAGATCGGCGTCGACGCAGGCCAGCTCCGCGGGCAGCTCCGCGGCGAGGATCTCGGCCGTCTCGCGGGCGCGACGCAGATCGCTCGACGCGACTCGACGCACGGAGACCTCGCGCAGCCGCGCCGCCACCTCGCGCGCCTGCGCCCGACCGATCTCGCTCAGCTCGACGTCGGTGTGACCCTGGAACCGCCCCGCGCGGTTCCACGCCGTCTCGCCGTGGCGCACGAGCAGGACGCGGATGCTCATTCCACCGCCTCGCCGCGCGCGGCGGCCAGCGGCGGGCCCGACGGCGTGCTCGGATCGTGCGGAAGGCTCCCGCGCGGCGAGCGGAGGTAGACGAACGGCGTGGCGAACAGGAAGTTCGACACCCGCGACGTGTAGATGTCGGCGTAGCGCTCGACCTGCCGCGCGAGGTGGCTCTTGTCGTTGCCGGCGCGCGTGAGCAGCCCCCACTGGCGGTTGCACAGCTCGGAGGCCTGCTTGGCGATCGGCGCGATCTCCTGATCGAGGACGCTGAGGCGCGCGCGCAGCTGGGCGATTCGCTCGAAGAGCGCACGATCGCTGGCTCTCGGCTTCGGGCCGTACCCCGCCTTCATTCGCTGCAGGCCGACGCGCGCGTGCGCGAGCTCGTTCTCGAGCGCCTCCTTCTCGATCATTCGGGTGGCGATGTCGTGCTCGGTCGCCTGGAACCGCTCGATGGCGCCGATCTCCTGCTCGAGCTCGCGGAGCACGAGGCCGGTGCGCCAGCGCAGCACGTTCTTGGTCACGTGCACGTCGCCGAACATGTGATCGCCGACGTAGAGGATCTCGTCGCCGGAGATGCCGAGGTGCTTCTCGATCTGCGTCGCGCTGCCGCCGAAATACGCCTTGCACGGCTCGAGATCGCCGATGACCGGCTTGAGGAGCCCCTCGTCGGTGACGATCTCGAACAGCGGGCTCCTGGTGGTGAAGAACTCCGGCTTGCGCGCGCCGACCACGATGACGTCGAACAGATCGCGCCAGGTGTCGCCGCCGAGGTAGCGGTCGAAGGTCCAGGTCATCATGGCGACCGTGTACGACCACTCGGAGTTGGTGATGAGCAGGAGCTTCTTGCCGGCGTTGCGCTGATCGAGCAGCGCGAGCGGCAGCTCGGGGTCGAGCTTCACGAAGCGCTCGGGGTCGGCGATGATCTCGGCCTTCAGGTCCCCCTCGACGTGCATCGCGTCGATCGTCCCGCGCACCTGCAGGTAGAGATCGCGGTAGCCGACGCCGGGCGGGAGCTTGCGCGCGTCGAGCAGGTCGACGAGCTGCATGTAGAGGCACGCCTCCGACAGCGAGAAGAGCGTGTTGATGAACACCCACCGCGGCTGCGCGAGGTCGACCATCGTGCGCATGTACGCGGTGCGCATCTGGTCGTAGTCGAGCTCGCGGGTGCCGTGCACGGCCTTCTTCACGAAGCCGAAGCGGTTGGCCTTCACCAGGTTGCCGAGCTCGACGTCGATCACGAGGCCGCGGATGATCGCCTCGGGATCGTACTCGAGGCCCTGCACCGGCCACCCGAGCTCGCCGAGCTTGTCTCGCGCGCGCTCGTACGCCCGGCGCTCCCACTGCTCGACGTGGTAGTCGACCAGCGTGTAGTCCATGTCGTAGCCGATCGCCTTGATCGACCGCATGTTGAGCGTCCGGTTGCAGAACACGCCGCGCGCGCGCGGGGGCTTCTCGACCTCCATCCCGGCCTTGTCGCCCGAGATCGTCCGCGCGTCACGTCGGTTGCACGGGGCGCTTGCCTTCCTGGGGTGGAGTGGAGCCGGATCGCCGCTCGCGCGGGCCCGGTCGTGTCAGTCGTCAGTCGTCAGTCATCAGTCGTCAGCCGGAGACCGAGAGGGGCCGTGGCCGCGTCCGTACTGACGACCGACGACTGACGACTCAACCGATGACTCGGGCGCCGCGACAGATCACTTCGCGAAGAACACGCCCTTGAGGTCCTCGGTCATCGAGATGCGCGTGCGGCCGCCGGACTTGCCGTCGCTCTTCCAGGAGTACGCGCGGAACTGGTAGTAGAGGCCCGGGACGAGGTCGGGCCCCTCGTAGGCCTGCGAGACCGTCTTGGCGCCGCTGACGCTGGCGATGTCGGTCTTCTTCCAGATCTCCTTGCCGAAGGTGTCGAAGACGTAGACCTCGAAGCCCTCCTCGGAGGAGTCGTCGGCCCACGTGAACGTCGGCTTGCCGGTGACGCCTTCGGGCCCGGACGCGCCCGGGCTCGTGACGGCGAGCGCGCCGGTGACCTTGAAGCCGGGGACGGTGACCGCGCCGTTGGCGACGGCGATCTTCTGGGTGGCGGTGCCGCCGATGGAGGTGTCCGGATCGCGCACCAGGCCGTCGTTCTCGAACGCCGCGAGCACCACGTAGTTGCCGTTGGGGACGCCGGTGAACGAGTACTTGCCGTTGGCGACCGTGGTGCGCAGGCCCTTGGGCACCTCGCCGCGACCGAGCTGGTTGATGAACGTCGACTCGACGACGAGCACGATCGAGGTGGTCGACGCGCCGGCCGCGTCGGCGAAGTTGATGTCGCCGCTGACCGAGCCGAGCGCGCCCGCGTCGGCGAGCAGCTCGACGCCCTTGGTCTCGGCGCCGGCGTTGACCGTCGCGGTCGCGGGCTTGAGCTGCAGGCCCTGCATGTAGCCGCGGACCTCCTGGCTGCCGGTCGGCACGTTGAAGATGGTGAACGTGCCGTCGCGACCGGCGATGCCGCTCGCGCCGCCGGCGACCACCAGCGTGCCACCGGAGCCGCTCGCCTTGATCACGCCGCTGAGGATGCCGAGCGTCGCGGGGTCGACCGCGTCGAGCGCGACGTCGGTCGAGCCGTTCTTGACGACGTAGCTGCCGTCGCCGGCCTTCACCGGGGCGGTGGTGTCGACCGGGAGCGCGACCCGCAGGCCGCTCGGGAACGTCGCGTAGCCGAGCGCGTCGGCGCGGAGCGAGAACGCGCCGATGGCGGGCGCGCCGTCGGACTTGCGGGTCGCTGGGAAGGCGAGGCGGTAGACGCCGTCGACGCCGCTGATCGCCACGTCGCGCGAGGCCATCGCGCCGTTGACGTCGCGCGCGACGACGCGCGCGTTGGCGATGCCGGTCTTGCCGTCGGCGGCCTTGATGACGCGGCCCTCGACGAACACGGGCGCGAAGCACGCCGGCTGTCCCCCGCCTTCCACCTGTTCGCAGACGAGACCCGCGCCGCAGCCGGTCTGCGCCTCCACGCTGCACCCCTCGGGCTTCTTCTCTTCGTCATCCCCGCCGCAAGCGGTGAACAGCGAGGCGAGGACGACCGGGATGAAGAGACGTGACATGGAATTCATGGAGTTCTCCGGTGATGTTTGGACCGAACGCCCCCACGCGCAGCAAGCGCCGTTCCCGACCCGAGCGACCTCGAAATCCCCGTAAATCGCGGCGCAGTGATGCCTGTCGTCCGCGTCGTGCGCACCTCAGTCAGCAGGCACCGATGTCACGGTTGGGGGTCGTGCATGTGGACGATGGGTGACGGCGTTCGCCACAGGTCGCATGCTACCCTCCGCCCGGTCCATGCGCGTGCTGGTCGTCACTGCCGTGCTCCTCGCCAGCGGCGCGCCGATGGCGATGGCCTGCTCGGCCTCACCCGATCTCGCGAGCAGACCCGACGCGAGCCGCAGCGAGTTCGCGCCTCCGCCGTGCGCCGTCGCCGCGCCCGCCACGTCCCTCGGGCCCGCGAGCTTCCAGAGCATCTACGTCGACCTGCTCGGACCGACGAGCGTCGCCCGCTGCGTGGACGCGACCTGTCACGGCGGATCGACGGGTCAGGCGGGGCTCGCGCTCGGAGCGTCGAAAGACGACTGCTACGCGGGGTTGAAGGCCTACGGTCTCGTCGCGCCGTCGTCGCCGACGGACGCCGGCGGGACCGACGCAGCCGCGGACGCGGGAGAGGCCGGCGCCTCGGACGAGACGCCCGAGAGCGTCCTCGCGCTGGTCAGCATCGTCTCGTCGATCGGAGGCGCGCCCCCGCCCATGCCCCGCGCGCTCTGCGGCAACCGCGCGCTGCGCGACGACGAGATCGCGCGCATCAAGGCGTGGGGCGCGCGCGGCGCGCAGAACGACTGATTCGATTCGTCAGTCGTCAGCCGCCAGTCGTCAGTCGTCAGTCGTCAGTCGTCATTCGAGACCGTGGACCGGCAGCGACGATCGATGCGCCAACGCAGCGACGCCGGGCGCGCTCACACCTGGTGCTGGACTTGGTGCTTCGCGCCGCCGGGGCCGGTGCCGGCCTTCTTGCGCGCGCCCTTCTTCTTCTGCGCGGCGGTGCCGCCGAAGAAGCGGCGGTCGATCCACTCGGTGAGCGGCGCGGCGACGAAGATCGACGAGTAGGTACCCGCGATGACGCCGACGAAGAGCGCGAGCGCGAAGTCCTTCAGCGGACCGGTGCCCCAGATGAACATGCCGGCGACCGACAGGAGCACCGACGTCGACGTCAGGATCGTACGCGAGAGCGTCTCGGAGACCGAGAGGTTGATGATCTCGTGGAACGTCACGCCGCGGTGCTTGTTCAGGTTCTCGCGGATGCGGTCGTAGATGATGACCGTGTCGGAGATGGAGTAGCCGACGATGGTGAGCACCGCGGCGATCGTCGAGAGGGTGATCTCGCGGCGGAGCAGGATGAACACGCCGATGACCACGATCGCGTCGTGGAACAGCGCGAGGATGCCACCGGGCGCGAACCGCAGGTCGAAGCGGAACGCGACGTACGCCATGATGAAGATGATCGCGAAGAGGACGCTCTTGATCGCGGCGTCGCGCAGCTGCTTGCCGGCGCGCGGACCGACCCACTCGACCTTGTCGGCGGCCATCGGGACCGTATCTGCGCCGAGCTGATCGCGCAGCTTGTCGAGCAGGAGATCGCCCTTCGACTTGAGCTGCACCTCGACGCGGTACTCGGTGGCCTGCGCGGCCTCCTTGCCCTTGACGCTGATGTCGACGTTCTGCCCCTTCTCGTCGACCGCGCCGCGGAGGTCGACGCCCGGGACGGCGGTGATCGCGTCCTTGATCTTCTGGATGAGGGCGTCGTCGGGCTTGAGCTCGTAGCGGACGGCGACCTTGTCGCCGCCGGGGCTGAACTTCACCTCGGTCGGGCGCGCCGCGCCCTCGGGGCACTTCGCTGGATCGAGCGGCGGATCGGGGACGAAGGTCCCCTTGGCGTCGTTGGTGCCGCCCTGGTTGCAGAGCGCCCCGCGCACCTCGCGCATCTTGTTCTCGTCGAGGCTCGAGTGCTCCTGCACGCGAATGAGGAAGCGCGCCTCGCCCGGGTTGCCGACGGCGACGACGTCGGGGCGTGAGAAGCCCGGGATCGCCTCGACGGCGGCGCGGACGGTGCCTGCATCGACGGACTTCTTGAACTTGACCTCGAGCTCGGTGCCGCCACGGAAGTCGGTGCCGTAGTTCGGACCCAGGCCGACGGTCAGCGGGCCGAGCCTGGTCATCGCGCCCGGGGGCATGAACGACAGGATCAGCGACACGGTCGCCAGGACCATCGACACCGTGATCCAGAAGCGACGCTGTCGCATGAAGTCGATTCGGGTGCCGTGCTTGATGAGTTCCATGCTCGCTTCCGCTCGCTCAGTCGTCAGTCGTCAGTCGTCAGTCGTCAGTCGCTCTCGTCTCCGGTCTTCGTCGTCTCGGCTGACGACTGAAGACTGAAGACTGACGACTCTCATCCCACCGACAGCTTCTTCACCCGGCGCCCGAGCACCCACCAGTCGAACACCAGACGGGTGCACACGACGGCGGTGAAGAGCGAGGCGACGATGCCGATGATCAGCGTGACGGCGAAGCCCTTGATGGGGCCGGTGCCGTACTGCATCAGCAGCAGACCGCCGATGAACGTGGTGACGTGGCCGTCGAAGATCGCGGCGAAGGCCTTGGCGTAGCCGGTCTCGACCGCGGCGCGTGGGGACCTGCCCTCGCGGAGCTCCTCGCGGATGCGCTCGTTGATCAGCACGTTGGCGTCGACCGCCATGCCGATGGTCAGCGCCAGCCCGGCGATGCCCGGCAGCGTCATCGACGCGCCGAAGAGCGCGAGCGCCGCGAGCTGCAGGAGCAGGTTGAAGAGCACCGCGCCGTTCGCGACGACGCCGCTCCAGTGGTAGTAGATCACCATGAAGACGAGCACGAGGCCGGCTCCGAGCAGCGCGCCCTTGAGGCCCTGCTTGATGGCGTCGCTGCCGAGCGAGGCGCCGATGCGCTGCTCGTTCGACTTCTCGATCGGCGCAGGGAGGGCGCCGGCGCGGAGCACCAGCTCGAGCTTCTTGGCCGCGTCGAGCTGCTCGCGCTTGTCGGCGAACGACCCGAGCGTGATCGACGCGTGGCCGCCGCCGATCTCGCTCTGGATGACCGGCGCCGAGTCGACCTTGTCGTCGAGGAGGATGGCGAAGCGGCGCTTCACGTTGGCGCCGGTGATCATCTTGAAGCGGTCGGCGCCCGTCGGCGAGAAGGTGATCGCGACGTAGTACTCGACCTGCGGGCCCTTGTTGGTGTCGCTCGCGACCTGGGCGTCGGTGATGTACTCGCCGGTGACGTCGGCGCGGCGGAACAGGTAGTACGTGCGCCAGCCGACCGGCTTGCGCTTGCCGGTCACGGCGTCGATGTCCTCGAACTCGCCGAAGGCGACCTGGTGATCGTCGGGCACGCCGAGGGTGGCGATCCACGTCTTGAAGCGCTTGAGCGCGTCCTGCTGCGACTCCTCGGGCTTCTTCACGAGGCGCACGAAGTGGCTGGGCGTCTGCTTGACCGAGCCCGACGCGCTCACGCCGGCGGGCGCGAGCTCGTTCTGCATGGTCGCGCCCTCGGGCAGCGGGTGCTCGTACTCGTTCACCTTGCCGAAGAAGTCGGCCTCGTCGTCGACGATCTTGAACTCGAGGCGCGCCGTCTGGCTGACGATCGCCTTGATCTCCTCGAAGGTCTTCTCGTCCTCGCCGGGGACCTCGATGATGATGTCCTCGTCGCGGGTGGTGATCGCCGCCTCGCGAAGACCGAGCTCGTCGACGCGGTTCTCGACCGTCTTCTTGGCCTGACCGACGGCGCGCTCGCGGATCGCGTTCTCGACCTCGGTGCGCACCTTGAAGCCGACGACCGCGGGATCGCCCGGACGGTAGAGGAGCAGCTCCTCCTTCATGGGCCCGAGGAGGTCGTCGTTCACCTTGGGGACGTCGGCGACGTCTTTGAACCTGAGCAGCAGCTTGTTGTGCTCGATCCGCTCGATCGTCAGCTTCTCGGAGATGGCCTTCTGCTCGTCGTTCGTGAGCGGCGCGTCACCCTTGTGGATGCCGAGCGCGGTGCCCACCTTGGCGCGCAGCTCGTCGGCGAAGCGATCGCGCTTGTCGCGGATCGCCTCGTCGACCTGCACCGTGTAGACAAGGCGGAGGCCGCCGCGGAGGTCGAGGCCGCGGTTGATGCGCGCCTTGACGTGCTCCTTCACCCAGGGCGGCGCCTTCAGGCCCGCCATCGACTCGAGGCTCGGCCAGACGGAGACGAATGCCCCGATGCCGAGGGCTAGGATCAGGATCAGCTTCGTGTACCACCAGCGGGACATTCGGTGCGTCTCGAGGAAAGGTGTGACGGGGACTCAGGCGCGCTTCTCGGTCTTGGTGTCCTTGGCGTCCTTCTCGGACTTCGCCTCGGACTTGTCCGCGTCGGCCTTGGCCGGATCGGCCTCGTCGAGGCCGCTGATCGCGGAGCGCAGGAACACCATGTTCACGCCCTTGGCGACCTCGAGGGTCGCGCGCTTGTCGTTCAGCTCGATGATGCGCCCGACTATTCCCGAGCTGGTGAAGACGCGGTCGCCCTTCTTCAGCTTGTTCTCGAGCTCCTTCTGCTTCTTCTGCTGCGGCCGGATCAGGAAGAAGTAGAACGCCGCGAAGATCAGCAGGGGGAACAGCAGCTGCAGCGCGCCGCTTCCACCGCCGGCCGGCTGGCCACCGCCGCCGCCGCCCGTGGGCGCGGCAGGTGCGGGCGCGCCGCCGCCGCCACCGGGCGCGACGGGCGCGACCTGCGCGAGGGCGCTCTGCACGTCGAACGCGCGGTCGCTGAGCCACGCAGGCGCCTCACGCAGGACGGAAACGAGATCGGAAACGCGCATCGGTACTCTCTCGCGGCGCCGGGTTGGCCTCTCGAAGGATTCGAGAGGCACGCTTGGGGCTCCCCGAGAAAAACTCGGCGGGCGCGACTCGGCTGGGCCGCGGACGGGTACACCACGCGGGGGGTATCGTCAACCCGCCGCGGTGCGAGGATCGGTTCTTGCTTGGCGTGGCGAGCGGCCGAAAGGTCGTGCGATCACTCGCCGGCGTCGGTGGCGCGGCGACCGAGCTCGGTCGCCTCGCGGCGACGATCCGGCGTCGGACGCCAGAAGGCGCGACGATCGAGCGGAGCGCGCCGACGGTCTTCGCCGTCGCGACGCTCCCCGCTGCCGCGCCGCTCCTCGGCGGCCGCGACCGCGCTCGTCGCGGGCGCGTCGAGGTTCGTGCGGCGGGGCCTCTTGCGATCACTCGGCATGGCCGCCGTCTGCCACGCGCGCGGAGCACGAGCCAAGTTTCGGGCGCGGTCCCGCCGACGCGAGCGAGCGCGCACACGCACGCGTCCCGTACTTCGGCTCAGCGCGAACGCGCCACGAGCGTGCACCACGCCTCACGGACCACACGGGCATACCCCGTGAAAGCGACCCTCGGGTCGTCACACGCGGAGGACTTCATGAAGCGTTTCTATCTCGGTTCACCGAAGATGCGCTGCGGGCGGGCGGGCGCCGCGGCGGTGATCGGAGCGATGATCGGGGTGGCCGCGTGCAGCGGCGATGACGACGACGCCGGCCCCGGCGTCGGCTCGCTCGACCCGAACGCCACGTTCGGCGGCGCCATCCCGGGCGGCGGTCTCGACGCCTCGGTCAACGAGCCGAACGCCGACGCGACCGGCACGCCGGCCGTCGACGGCGCGTGCGGCGGCACCACCGTGAAGGCCTCGGCGCGCGGCGCCAACATCCTCATGGTCGTCGACGCCTCCGGCAGCATGCTGCAGAAGCCCGACGGCTTCCCGGTGCGCAAGTGGGACGCGATCTCGACCTCGCTGCGCGACGCGCTCGGACCGGTGCGAAGCCGGCTGTCGCTCGGGCTCGAGCTCTTCCCGCACGGCGCCGCGTCGAGCGACAGCGCGTGCTCGATGCCGACCGGTCCGGAGGCGATCGACGTCCCGATCGGCCCCGGCTCCACCACGCTCGACACGATCATCGCGAAGGTGTCCGACACGATGCCGGGCGGCGCCACGCCGACGGCGAGTGCGATCGCCGCCGCGCGCGAGTACTTCACCGCCGGCGCCGGCAAGGATCTCGCGGGAGACAAATACGTCATCCTCGCGACCGACGGCGGCCCGAACTGCAACACCGCGCTCACCTGCGGCGCCGACGCGTGCACGACCAACATCGACGGCAACTGCTCGAGCGGCAACTGCTGCGATCCGTCGGTGAGCAGGATCGGCTGCCTCGACGGCGAGTCGGTGAAGATGGAGCTCGCCGCGCTCAAGGACGCCGGGGTCAAGACGTTCGTCGTCGGCATCCCCGGCACCGAGGCCTACCGCAGCTGGCTCGATCAGTTCGCCGAGGCCGGGGGGTTCGTCAGCACGACCGGTCCGGACAAGTACTACTCGGTCAGCGCCGCCGGCGGCGTCGCGGGTCTCACGTCGGTCTTCGCGCTGATCACCGGCGAGCTGATCACGACCTGCCGCATCGGCCTCGACGAGGCCGCGCCCGACGCGTCGCTCATCAACGTGTACGTCGACGACAAGGCCGTCCCGCAGGGCGGCGACGACGGCTGGGAGCTCGATGCGTCGACCGATCCGCCCGCGATCGTCATCAAGGGCCGCACCTGCGAGACCGTCAAGGATCGCGGCGCGCGGGTGATCTCGGTCGTCTACGGCTGCCCGACCATCCGCTGAGGCGAGGTCAGTCGTCAGTCGGTCGGTTTCGACTCGCAGGCCGAGGCGCCCGCCGAGATGCACTCACCAGTCCCGCGAGCGTTTCCGTGAATTCCTCTAACCGCGGGCTGAAGCCCACGGCAACTCGCCCAAGCCCCGCTTCGCGGGGCTCAGCGAACCATTTCGGGAGGGCGAGACCGGAGCTCCCGAGATCAAAACTGCGGCGGACGTCCGAGCAAGCCCAGCGAAGCTGGGCTTGAGAGGTATGCCGTGGGCTTCAGCCCGCGGAGATCAGGAAGCTCCTCTCGTCCGGGGTCAGCGAGGGTGCTCTTGCGGGGCAAGAACCGGGCGAAACATCCGCCGGGTGGCACTGGTCCGAGCTGCGATCTCGAACCCAGCAGCGACGCCGACGGCGCGCGCGCGAGCGGCGAGTCGTCGTCAGGCTAACGACTGACGACTGACGACTCGGTCTAGCCCAACGAGGCCTCGAGGAGCCTCCGCACGGCCTCGTGGATCTCCGAGCTCAAGGCGTTGCGCGCGACGACCCCGCACGCGCGCACGCCGGCGACGCGGGCGACGTGCTCGGCGACCACCGGCGCCGACCTCGTCCACGCGAGCACCGGCACGTCCGGGCGCGCCATGACCAGCGCCTCGAGGACGTGCGCGGCGCCGTCGGCGTCGACGTCGATGACCAGCAGATCGATGGGCGAGTGTCCGCGGATGACGTCGACGACCTCGCTGCCGCCGTCGAGCACGGTGACGTCGCAGCGCAGCTGCAACAGCGCCCGCGCGAGCGCCGCCCGCTTGAAGCGATCGCCGTCGACGACGAGCACCGCCGGGCGCTCCCGGAAGGTGACCCGCGCGGCGATCTTCGGCATCGATGGCGCCTTGGGGATCTCTTGCGAGGGAGGCTCCTCGTCGCCGCCATCGTGCTCGGCAGCCGGCGCGGTGGGGATTTTGTCGGGGATCCGCGTGGCGATGGCCATGCGCGCCGAGCTGTTCGGGTCGTAGCCGAGCCGGGCGACCTCCGCCTCGGCCTCGAGGTCCTCGAGCACCGCGGTCACCAGCCACGGGCGATCGCTGTCGTCGAGGTGCGGCACCAGGTGTCGGCGGACGAAGAAGAGCAGATCTTCGTACTCCTCGGGCAGATCGTCGACCCGCGCCTCGAGGAGCGCGCTTCGCACCGCGCGCTCCCAGAGGGCGCGATCGGGGATGGTCGTCTCGAGGATCCGGAACAGCGCGCGCTGGGCGGGGCCTCGCGATGGGTCTTGCGCGTTCATCTGGGCCGGAGGAGCCACGTCGCTCGTCTCAGTCTGCCGGAGCGAGCCGCTGCTCGCCAAGGATATCCCGCTTCCAAGTCAGCGGCCGCAATTGTGGGAGATCGACCCAGCGCTCGCTCGCCCGGGTCGAAGGTCGTTTTCTCCCGGGCTTCCTTCGACCTTCGACGTTCGACTCCGGGCATGCGCACCCGGCGACGCGTATGGCCGCATCACGAACGCTGCCGACGTCAGCGAAGCGCGTACGTCCAGCGGATGGACACGTTCGGACCGCAGAACCCGGCGAACTTCGCGCCGCGCAAGGTCTTCTCGAAGCAGGAGCGCGCGCCCTTCTGGCCGCCGCCGCCGATGACCTTCGCGTCCGTCACTTCGCCGCTCGCGCCGATGGTCACTTCGACCTTCACGTCGGCGTCTCCACCACCCGTGGCGAGCGTGTAGCACTTGCGGATCTCCGCCTGCAGCGAGCCCATGCGCGCGCGCGCGTCTCTCGGCGCGCTGTCGCTGCCAGGCGCGCACGTGGCGGGTTTGCTCGCTTTGGCGGTCGGCTGCGTCGTCGGGGCAGGGGCGGCGCCGCCGCAGCCGATCGACAGGAGGGAGAGCACGAGAGCGCGACGCACGAAGGCGAATCTGCCGCCGTCACGCGCGCGCGCCAAGCGTCAACGGCCGAACCACCCCTTCACGCCCTGCTTGGCGTCGTCGTACGTGGGCACCGCGCTCTTGGCCTTCTCGATCGAAGCGCCGCTCGCCGTCACCACCCCGACGACGGTCCGGGCGAGCTTCGTCGCGAGCAGCGCGTCGACCACGCCGGCTCGCTCGAGCTGATCGAGCGCGAGCATGGCGACGACGCTCGCCAGCGTCGCGCGATCGAGCGCCTTCGCGAGCGCCCCCTTCTTGCCGCAGCGCGCGAGGAGCAGCTCGGCGGAGTCCTTCTCGCGCTTGCTGGCCTGCTTGCTCGCGATCACCTCGCGCAGCTTCTTCTCGCCGAGCTTCGGATCGCCGTCGGCGCACTCGACGTAGCCGCGCAGGAAGTCGACGCCGTGCCCTTCGATGCCGAGGCGGTCCGTCGAGTCGAGCATGCGGCGGAGCGGTTTGTTCGCCTTGTCGGGCTCGTCGCGCTGCAGGTAGCACATCGCCGTCGAGCCGTTGGCGAAGGTGGAGACGAAGGCGCCGGCGTGCTCGGTGTCGCTCTTCTTCGGAGTGACCTTGGTGCCGGTGATGATCTCCAGGTCGTGCGCGATCATCTCCGCGGTGAAGACGTTGCCGTCGGCGGGGACGGCGTCGGCCTCCTTCGCCGCGAGATCGCAGAGCTCCGACGTGCCGTACACGTACGCCTTGAACGCGCGCGCGACCGGCGCGAACGTCGCGAACGAGATCTTCTCCGGGTCGGTCCACCACGCCTCGTAGAGCAGCAGCTCCGGCGGGACGGGGACCGCCAGCTTCGGGTGGATCTTGGCGATGGTCAGTCCGATGAGGAAGGCCGCGTGCTCGGTGCGCGCGTCGAGCAGCTCGTCGAGCTCGCCCTTCGGCGTGAGGATCGTGCGGAGGATCGGCTTGGGGATCGCCGCGTCGTGCTTGGCGAACGCCTCCTTGCCGAGGCCGCGGAGCTTCCACAGCGAGACGGCGATCGACGCCGCCTCCTTCGGACCGATGTCGACGGCGCCGGCGTCCTTCTTCTTGGCCGCGTCGACGAGCGCGAGCAGCGCCTTGCGCGCCTCGCGCGTGTCGCCGTCTTCGCCGTCGGGGTGCAGCGCGAGCTTGGCCGCGAGCCAGAGGTGCACCGGCGTCGCGTCGATCTTCGCCTGGAGGATCTCCTCGTCGGTCTTCTTGCGGCAGCTGCAGCCGTCGAGGACGGTCAGCGCCGCGAGGAGGAGGAGCAGGAGGGGGCGCGCGCTCACGGCGCCTTGTTGGCGGTGGCGTTGGGCGCGGCGGGGGACGAGAGGTCGACCCGGAGGTACGACCCGACGGCCTTCGGCGCGGTGGCGAGGGATTCGCCGTCGGTGAACGAGCCCGAGTACAGCCCGGCGAACGTCCACTGGCCGCTGCTCGCCTCATTGATGAAGTAGCTGACGACGCCGACGTTCGCGACCGTCACGCCGAGCATGGCGAAGGGGATGCGCAGCTCGACGTACGAGCCGCTGCGATTCACGGTGACGCCGGGCGCCGTCACGTCCGACCACACGCCAGAGGCGTACTTCTTCGCCTGCGGATAGAGACCGTCGGTGCGCCACGCGTAGTAGGCGTCTGCGCCGAACCCGCTGGGGAAGGTCACCTTCTGCCCAGCGTACTGCTCGCTCGACGTCGCGCCGACGCCGGTGCCTGGATTGGCGTCGAGATAGACGAACAGCCACTTGGTCGCGCTGCTACTCGCCACGTCGGAGCCGACGTAGCCGACGTAGAGCGCCGACGCGTCCCACGTGACGTACGCCTCGAAGCTCGAGGTGGTCGTCGTGAACTTCTCGCTGGCCGCGGTGAAGTCGTTGGTGCCGTCGATGGTGATCGTGTGGCGCCACGGCGCACCCGTGTCCGCTCCGGTGTCGACCGCGGTCGTGTCGGCGACGTAGGTATCGGCGACGTAGGTGTCGGCGACGTAGGTGTCGGCGACGTAGGTGTCGGCCTTCGCGGTGTCTGCTGCGGTCGTGTCGGCGGCCGTCGTGTCGGCCGAGCCGCTGTCGATCACGGCGGTGTCCGTCGTCGTGTCGCCGGTCGCGTCGCCGCCGGGCGCCGTGTCGTCGACGCTCGCGTCGCCGTCGGGCGTCGCGTCGTCGGCGCCGATCTCGATCGTGGGCACCTCGGGCTGGGCGTCGAGCTCCGGCACCACGTTGGGCGCGTCGTCGGACCCTTGCGCGCAAGCGCCCGTCGCCGCGAGCGCGATGACCACCGCGACGTTCGCGATCCGGAAACCGACTCTGCGCGCGGTCGCGCGCTGCCCGCACGGCTGACTCTGCATGGCGCCGAACATACCTCGCGCACGGTCGCGTTACACTGATGGAGGTGAGCCCGAAATGAGCCAGGCGACCTTCACCTGCGCGCACGCGATGGCGCGCGGCGAGCCCATCGCTTGCATCGACGACGAGGAGGGCGCGCACGTCCCTTCGGAGGACCTGACCGGCGGCGAGGTCATCGACGCGCACGTACACCTCTTCCCGGCGCGGGTGCTCGAGGCGCTGTGGCGCTGGTTCGACCGGCACGCCTGGCGCATCCGCTACCGACTCGACGCCGAGCAGACGATCGCCTTCCTCGCCGAGCGCGGCGTGCGGCGCCTGGTCGCGCTCCACTACGCGCACGCTCCCGGGATGGCGCGGTCGCTCAACGCCTTCGTCCACGAGATCGCCCGCGCGCATCGCGACGTGGTGATCCCCCTCGGCACCGTATTGCCGGGCGAGCCCGACGCAGCGGCGATCGTGCGCGAAGCGCTGGGCCCGCTCGGCATGCACGGGCTCAAGCTGCACTGCCACGTGCAGAAGATGGGCGCCGACGATCGGCGGCTCGACGAGATCTACGCGCTCTGCCAGGAGGCCGGGAAGCCGGTGGTGATCCACGCCGGTCGCGAGCCGGCGAGCCCCGCGTACGGCGTCGACACGCGCGCGCTGTGCGGCGCCGATCAGGTCGATCGGGTGCTGCGGAGGTACCCGAAGCTCGTCATGGTGGTGCCGCACCTCGGCGCCGACGAGTTCGTGGAGTACGCGGCGCTGCTCGAGCGGCACGAGAACCTGTGGCTCGACACCACGATGGCCGTCGCCGGCTTCTTCACCGAGCCCCCCGCGGACATCGTCGAGCGCAACGTCGGCCGGCTGCTCTACGGCACCGACTTCCCGAACCTGCCGTTCGCGTGGGACCGCGAGATCCGGCGCCTCGTCGATCGCCCGCTCGATCGCGCGGGGCGAGCAGCGTTGTTCTCCGGCAACGCCCGGCGGGTCTTCGGGTTCTGACCTCCCTCGGGACGATTGGCCTCCATCATCCGGTTGCGCCCGCGGCCGGATGCGCGATGCTCGTGGCCATGCGGAGGTTCGCGCGGGGCTGGGTCGTTTCGGCGTTCGCCCTGGTGGTGGGCTGCAGCGGCGCCGACTTCGCCCTGGGACAGGGCGAAGACACGGGCGAGGACACGGGCGAGGTCGACGACGACGCCGTCGCCGAGACCGCCGCCGACACCTTCGAAGTCGACGCGTTCGACGGGTCGAGCGCCGACGTGACGGAAGACGACACGAGCGTGGTCGTCACCGACTCCGGTGAGACGAAGGACTCCGGCGCCAAGGACTCGGGCAAGACCGACACCGGGTCCGACACGTTCGTGGCCGACAGCTTCGTGGCCGACAGCTTCGTGGCTGACACGTTCAAGCCCGACACCTTCGTGCCCGACACCTGGGTCGCCGATACCTGGGTGGCCGACACGTTCGTGCCCGATACCTACGTGCCCGATACTTACGTGCCCGATACCTACGTGCCCGATACCTACGTGCCGGACACCTACGTGCCCGACACCTACGTGCCCGACACCTACGTGCCCGACACCTCCGTTTCGGATTCGTCGAGCGACGACGGCGCCACGGCGCGCGATTCCGGCTTCAAATACGACGGCGGCAAGGACGCGATCGTCATCCTCGACGGCGGTGGGATCGACCTGTGCGACGGTGTCTACTGCACGACCTACTGCTGCCCGACCACCGGCGCGTGCGTGCCGCTCGGCTGCGTGGGCGACGAGTGCTGTTCGTCGTCGAGCAGCAGCGGCCCGTAGCCGCCGCGTGGTCAGGAGTGCGACACGAAGCTCCGCGCAGCCGTTGCCCGTGCGCCTCGAAAGTCCCGTGGACGCGCGGGCGTGATCGCACCGTTCAGCTACTCTTGGCCGGATGTACCTGCGAGGGAGGCTGGTCGCGTGGGTGTGCTCGCTGGGTCTCGTCGCGTGCGGCGGCGCGGCGGAAGAAGCGGGCGATCCCCTGGTCGCCGGTGGCGACGTCGGCCTCGACGGGGTTGAGGGCGCAGACGGCGCAGGTGACGCGCCGCTGACCGACGCCGCCGAGGACGTGCCCGAGCCCACGCCGGACACCGGGCCGACGAAGCCCGTATGGGACGTCAACGCCGAGAAGCGGAAGACCTGCCTCTTCGCGGCCGGCTCGCGGACGACCGAGACGATCGGTCCGGCCGTGCCGCACGGAGACGCGCTGCCGTTCGAGCACGTCGTCGTGCTGATGCTCGAGAACCGCAGCTTCGATCACTACTTCTCGGAGCTGCCCTCCTACGGCGTGACCGACGTCGACGTCGCGGGCGCAGACGACTCGAACCCCGATCCGTCGACCGGCAAGCCGGTGAAGCGCTTTCACGAGACGCGCTACTGCGTCGTCGACACCGCGCACAACTGGGGGCCGGTGCACCTGCAGTACGACGACGGCCTGATGGACGGCTTCGTCATGACGTCGAACCCCGGCGGCGCGCGCGCGATGGGGTACTACGACCAGACCGACATCCCGTACTACTACTGGCTGTCGAAGACGTTCGCGATCAGCGATCGCCACTTCTGCTCGCTGCTCGGTCCCACCTGGCCCAATCGCTTCTACTTCTACGGCGCGACCTCGTGGGGCCGCACGCACACGCCCGATACGCCGCCGCTCGGCAAGCCGAAGATCACCGACCAGCTGCAGGGCATCGGCAAGTCGTGGAAGATCTACCGCAACGGCACGGTGTCGTTCGCGCTGGTCTTCGGGCCGTCCTATGCGGGCACCAACTTCACGAACTTCGGCGAGGACGTGAAGAACGACAAACTGCCGTCGCTCGCGATCATCGACCCGAACTTCACCGGCGGCGAGAACGGCGCGCAGGACGACGAGCACCCGCCGGCGAACATCCAGAAGGGTCAGAAGTTCGTCAAGCGCGTGGTCGACACGCTCGCCTCGAACCCGGCGGTCTGGAAGAAGACCGTCCTGCTCGTCACCTACGACGAGCACGGCGGGTTCTACGATCACGTGGCGCCGCCCGAGGCCTGCGAGCCCGACGGCGACCGGCCGCCGGACTACAAGTTCGATCGGCTCGGCATCCGCGTGCCGCTGTTCGCCATCTCGCCGTGGACGAAGCCGGGGTACGTGAGCCACACGGTGACCGATCTCTCGAGCCTCACGCGCTTCATCCAGAACCGCTGGGATCTGCCCGCGCTCACGCGCCGCGACGCCAACGCGTGGCCGATGCTCGACATGTTCGACTTCTCGAAGATGTCGTTCGAGAAGGCGCCGGCCGGCGCGCCGTCGGCGGATCCGACGGCGGCCGGCCTCGATTGGTGCCGCGAGAACTCACCGGGGACGGGGCTGCCCTGACGGTCAGCGCCGTCGACGCACGCGGCGCACGGCGACGAACGCGAGGGCCGCGAGCGCCAGGCCGGTGCTCGTCTTCGAGGCGCTGCCGCTGCCCGGCGTGCTGCAGTCGCAGCCGTCGTCCTCCTCGACCGGCGTGACTCCGCCGGTGCCGGTGTCGGCGACCGCGCCGGTGTCGGCGAGCGCGCCCGTGTCCGTCACCGTCGTGCCCGTGTCCGTCGGCGCCGCGCCCGTGTCGGCGGCGGCGCCAGTGTCGGCGGCGGCCCCCGTGTCGGCGGCCGCGCCGGTGTCGGTGACCGCCGTGTCGGCGGCGGCGTCGCCCGCGCCGGCGTCGGGGCAGGTGATCGTGACGGCCAAGACCTTCGAGGCGGCGTTGTCGCCCGTGGCGCCGCCGGCGCCGTCGGTCGACGCACCCCAGCCGGTGAGGTTGAGCGTGGTGCCGCATGCGACGGTATCCGTCGGATCGAACGTGAAGCGGAACTCGGCGGCGCCGGACGTGTACGCGCGCGCCGCGGTGTGCGTCAGCTCGGTGGTCGTCCCGGCGGTGATCGTCTTCACGCCGGTGTCGGTGCTCACCTTCAACACGCCGGCGGTCGAGCCGACGCTTGGCGAGATGTTGAACGAGCCGTAGGTCTGGCCGCCCGTGATGCGCAGCAGCAGGTCGATCGTGGCGGTGCGGTCGACGTTGATCGTCGACACCTCGGTGCCGGCGGTGGTGCGGAACGACACCGTCGGGGCGGCGCCGCCGCTGTGGCACATCGTGCATCCCGCTGCCGGAGTCGCCGTCCAGCTCGTCGAGGCGATGCCGCCCGAGAAGGCGTGCGCGCGACCTGCGAGGCTCGCCGTCAGCGCGACCACCGAAGCGACGATCAAGTGCTTGCCATTCATCGATGAAGTCCTTTCCGCGACCCGAGCAGGCGAGCTGCTCCGTTGGGGCAGCCCCGATCTGCAGCGCCCATGCCCGGTCCCGCGGTGAGCACACGCCGGCGCTCGCGTGCGCAGGGCGCGAGCGCGCGACGTACCCAGAGCCTCGACGCTGGCAGCGCGTCGCCCTTGGTGCGACCGCTCGCGTCGTAACCATGATGCGCTCGCCCCGCGCACGCCCCGCACGGAGCGCTTCCGACGCGCGCCGCTGCGCGGCGACCAACCGCAGTGCGTCAGAAGTGATACGTGATCTCGTACGGCACGCAGGCCGTCGCGGTCGGCGCGTCGACCCGCAGGTACACGTCGGCGCCGTCGTCGGCGCCCGGCAGCGGGCACGTGTGCTCGACCTCGACCTCGCCCGGCCCGTCGCTGCAGCAGCCGTTCACGCCGCCGGGCGACGTCGCCGGGGTGCCCTTCGGGCAGCTCTTGATCGACGTGGTCCCCGCCGAGCACGAGACGAACACGCACACGCGCACGCCGCTGGTCTTCGTCGAAGCGGTCGGGTCGACGACGCACCCGAGCTTGTCGCTGCCCGTGAAGTGCCAGAAGTCGGGGTCCGTCGCGCCGGCGACCACGCCCTTGAACGACCCGCCGCTCGAGTCGCAGTCGTCGATGTCCTTCAACGACACCGCGCTCGGGAGGCTGTTGTTCGGCTCGGACTCGGAGCCCTCGCACACGAGCGGCCCGTCGCCTGCCGTGTCGGTCGGCGCCGCGTCGCTCGTCTCGGCGCCCGCGTCGGCGGCGGCGTCTTCATCTCCGGGGGGAGGCTCGCCGGTGTCCTCGTCGGCATCGCCCGACTCGCGCGCTGCGTCGCGCACCGGATCGACGTCGACGGGGGCCTCGCCGGCGCAGGCGAACGTCAGGGTGCCGATCAGCGCGACGAGCGACACGGCGACACGCATCGACGGAGGATACCGCGCGGCTCCGGAGTCTGGTAATCGAGGGCCCATGACGGCGCTCCCCCGATTGCTCGCGTTCCTCCTTCCGCTCGTGCTCGTCGTCCCGGTCGTGGGCGGAGGGTGCAGCAAGGAGGAATCGGCCGAAAAAGAGGCGGACGAGAAGTCCGCCAAGTCCGAGAAGGACGAAGAAGAGGGCAGCAAGAAGAAGAAGAAGAAGGCTGCCGACGACGAAGAGGACGAAGAGGGCAGCAAGAAGAAGAAGAAGAAGGCTGCCGACGACGAAGAGGCCGACGAGAAGAAGCCCTCCTCGTCCGACGAAGAGCCCGCCGAGCCGCTGCCGGGTGAGCCGGAGAACAAGGCCAAGGTCGGCGCGACGACGACCACGAAGACCGACGCTGGCGTGAAGACCGACGCGGGCGCCAAGGCCGACGCGGGCGATGCCGGTGCGAAGGTCGACGCGGCGGCCGCCGACGCCGCCAAGGCGGCAGACGCAGCGAAACCCGCCGATGCCGCCGCTCCCAAGCCGACCACGACCACCACGGGGCTCGTGCCGCTCAAGCCGAGCGTCGGCGGAAAATAGCTGCGCATCTCGTCGAGGCATGCGCGCTGCACCCGATCGCGCGCATGCCCGCGTACGAACGTCTCGCAGACGACACGACCACTCCGGTGGTCGTGTGCGGCGTGCTCGCCGGGCTCGCCGGAGGCGTGCTCGGGATGATCCCGAGCGCGCTGGTCGCGCTCGCGCGCGGCGAGGGCCTCGGGTATCCGAGCAAGCTGGTCGCCGCGTCGCTCATGGGGCGTGAGGCGCTGGCGAACGGCAACGCGCTCGGGGCGAGCATGCTCGGCGCGCTGATGACGGTCGTCGCCTCGTCGGCCGCAGGGGCGGCGTTCACGTGGCTGCGGCGGCGCGAGGCCCGCTTCAAGCTGCTCGTCGCGGAGGGGATCGGCTTCGGTCTCGTGCTCTTCGGCCTGCTGTGGGCGGCGCTGCCGCTGCTCGATGCGACGATGGCCGAGCGTCCCTCGATGGCGGCGCTCGCGGTGTCCTACGCGCTCTTCGGCGCCTCGCTGTCGCTGCAGCTTCCGCTGCGCATCGGCTCCTTCGACGTGACCGATGCGGACCGCGTGCGCGCGAGCCTCGACGAGGTGGAGGGGCTCTGATAAGCGCCGGAGGAGAGCGGCGGATGGGGACCCTCGTCGAAGTCGAGCTCAGGCCGGAGTCGGTCGAGCGCTTCTCCACGATCACCGGCCGCGACGCCATCCAGGCGTTGCAGGAGCTCTCGGCCCGCATCCGCGCCGAGGCGCCGGGCCGCATCGTCTGGAACGTGAACTCGACCGCGGTCGGCGGCGGCGTCGCCGAGATGCTGCGTCCTCTCCTGTCGTACGCCCGCGGCCTCGGGATCGACGCACGCTGGGTGGTCATCGGCGGCTCGCCCGAGTTCTTCCGCATCACCAAGCGGCTCCACAACGCGCTGCACGGCGAGCTCGGCGACGGATCACCGCTCGGCGACGCGGAGCGTCGGATCTACGAGGCGAAGATCCACGAGAACGCCCAGGATCTCCTCGCGCTCGTGCGCCCGGGCGACGCGGTCATCCTGCACGATCCGCAGACCGCGGGTCTGGTCCACGGGCTGCACGCCGCCGGCGCGATGATCATCTGGCGATGTCACATCGGCGCCGACGATCGCAACGAGCAGACGGCGCTCGGCTGGCGGTTCCTCGAGCCGTACGTCACGGCCGCCGACGTGTGCGTGTTCTCGCGCGCCGCCTACGCGCCGGAGCTGCTCGACCCGGACCGCGTGGTCGTCATCCAGCCGTGGATCGATCCGTTCTCGGCGAAGAACCAGGATCTGGACCCGGACACCGTCCGCGGCATCCTCGTGCACGTCGGCGTGATCACCGGCGAGGCGGGGCCCACCTCGTTCGTGCGCTCCGACGGCTCGCCAGGGCGCGTCGATCGTTGCGCCGACGTGGTGCGCCTCGGGCCTCCGCCGCGCGCCGACACGCCGCTCGTGGTGCAGGTGTCGCGCTGGGACGATCTGAAGGATCCCATCGGCGTGATGCACGGCTTCGGCGAGCTCGGCCCGGCCACCTGTGGAGCGCACCTGCTCCTCGTCGGCCCGAACGTGCACGCCGTCGCCGACGATCCGGACGGCGCGCGCGTCTTCGAAGAGGTCGTTACCGCGTTTCGCGCGCTGCCGCACCACGCGCGCAGCATGGTGCACCTCGTGTGTCTACCGACGCGCGACGTCGAGGAGAACGCCGCGATCGTGAACGCCATCCAGCGCCACGCCGCGGTCGTCGTCCAGAAGAGCCTGCGCGAGGGCTTCGGCCTGACGGTGACCGAGGCGATGTGGAAGGCGCGTCCGATCGTCGCCAGCGCCGTCGGCGGCATCGTCGATCAGATCGACGACGGCGTGCACGGGCTCCTGCTCCGCGACCCGCGCGATCACCCGGCGTTCGCGCGGGCGGTCGAGCGCCTGCTCTGCGATCGTCCGTTCGCCGAAGCGCTCGGCGCCGCCGCGCGCAGACGAGCCCGGGAGAGGTTCGTCGGGCTGCGCAGCCTCGTCGAGTACGCCGCGGTGATCGAGCGCGGCGTCGCGGCGGGTGCTCCGCCGCGCGCCGCTGCGCGGGATCAGTAGCCGCGCTCGATGTGGATGCCGCACTTGGCGGCCCCGTCGTAGACGGTGATCGTGGAGCGGCCGGCCATCGTCGTGCTGCCGTTCATCAGCGTCGAGTACGCCGACTTCAAACCGGCGAAGAAGTCGATGTGCTTGCCGAAGATGCCGTAGCCGGTGTCGACCGCGCGCACGCAGCCGTCGTGGATCAGCGACGAGCGCGGCGACGGCATCTTCACGCCGTCGAGCTCCTTGACGTAGTACCAACGGCCGATCTGGAGGACGCTCTTGTCGACGGCGATCGAGCGGAACGGGCGCAGCTTGTACGAGGTGCCGCTGATCGGGCTCGGGACGCCCATGCCCCAGTCGTAGAAGGAGCTCATCAGCTTCCAGCAGCCGCCCGCGTCGTTGAACACGCGCTTGGTGCCGTCGCTCGCCGTGAAGCGGCCGGTCATCTCCATGCGGACCGCGTCGCGCCAGGCATAGGACGCGTAGGTCAGGAAGCGGCCGTCGCAGTCGCGGAGGGTCACCTGGTTGGGGTCGTCGGCGGGACGGTTGGCCACCCAGTAGTACGTGAGGTCGAACGTCGTGCCGTACGAGGTCGAGAGCGCGGCCTCGCTCTTTCCGACGCCGTCGACGACGGGCTTGCCGGGCGCGCCCGGGTCCTCCGGCGTCGCGTCCTCCTCGCCGTTCTCCTCGGTCGCCTGGCCGGTCGTCTCGGTGGGCGCGTCGGTCGCCGGCTCGTCGTCCTTCCACGCCTCGGCAGGCGTGGGCGCGCGGCCGTGCGGGCTCTGCGCTTCGTCCGCCTGCACGGCCGGGCCGCCGGCGCCTCGCGTGTCGCCGGTCGAACCGGAGCCTCCGCAGGCGACGAGGGAGAGTGTGCACAGGGAGAATGCAGTGATGTACGCCAATCGCATGGGGGTGCTTCTTGTGAGCACTCCCCCCGATCGCCAGTGCTCCTACATGGTGCACTGCGAAGTTTCGTGCGCACCGGCGGCACACGAACACCCATGGTGCGCCGCTGCCGTCGACGCGCCGCCGAGCCGTCTCCGTGGGGCCCGCCGGTTGCTCCGCTGCGTCTCGTCGAAGCGAGACCAGGTGCCCCATGAGCGCGTTCGAGGTCCTCTGCGGAACGGCGCATCCCGAGCTCGGGGAGGCGGTCGCGCGTGAGCTCGGGCGCGCGCCTCTCGGACGCAGCATCGAGCGCACGCCGGACGGCGAGCTCCTGGTGCGCGTCGACGAGAGCGTGCGCGGCCGTGCCATCGCCGTCGTCCAGCCGACGCACGCGCCCGTCGGTGATCACCTCATCGAGCTGCTGCTCATCGGAGACGCGTGCGTGCGCGCGGGGGCGCGGACCGTGGTCGCGGTCGTCCCCTACCTCGGGTACGGCCGGCAGGATCGCCGCGCCGCGCCCGGTGACGCGCTCGGCGCGCGCGTCTTCGGCGCCGCCCTGGGCGCCGTGCGGTTCGGTCGGGTCCTCGTCGTCGATCCGCACGATCCCGGCGTCGAAGCGGGCTTCAGCTGCCCTGTCGACAGCCTCTCCGCGATGACCACGCTGACCGAGGCGCTCGAGCCGATCGACCACGAGAAGAGCGTCGTGGTCGCGCCCGACCTGGGCGCGGCGAAGCTGGCCGAGCGCGTCGCGCACCGACTACGGCTGCCGTTCGCCATCGTCCACAAGCGGCGCATGTCGCCGGTCGAAGCGCGCGCCGGGCGCATCGTCGGGGAGGTGCGCGGCCTGCGGCCCATCCTCGTCGACGACATCATCTCGACCGCCGGCACCATCGCGTCCGCGATCGAGCGGCTCCTCGACGAAGGCGCGGCGGAGCCCATCACCGTGGTGGCGACGCACGGTCTGTTCGCCGATCCCGCGGCGGCGAGGCTCGCCGCGCTGCCGATCGCGCGGGTGATCACGACGGACACCGTTCCTCGTCCCGCCCAACCTTCGTTCGTGCACGCGAGCGTGTCGATCGCGCCGTTGCTCGCCGAGGCCATCCTTCGCCTCGGCGCCGGCGGCGCGCTCGAGGTCTGAAGACGTGTCAGAGAATCCCCCCGGACTTCAGTCCGGGGGAATTCTGCCCGAGGGCCTCGCAACGCGTGCGCGCCTACGGCCGGGGTGGTCCAGCGAGGAACCCCCCGAGCGTGGCGCCGCGCGCGAGCGCATCGAACCGGCGCTCGCGAAATATGATCGCTCTTCGGCGAACGCCCGTCGTCGGACCGACTGCGCGATGCGCCACACACTGTCGCATTGATGCGTGCGCCCGACGCATGCGGGCGAACCTTCGTGAAAGCGTGGCCCAACGCGTTCTTGGCTCGAACGACGACGTCGGCGACGAGAGGAGTCGTCACTCGAGCGCCACGCTCGGCGCGCGCTGATCGCATGTGACCCGCGCGGTCACATCGCGAAACGACTGCGGACGATCGGGGCTCAGCAGGTACATCGTGCGGCCTGCGAGCTCGCGCGGACGGAACAAATCGTCGCGTTCGCCTGCGCCGCGAACGGCACCACCAATGCAGGCGCGACCGCTCCCTGATCCGGGGCGTTGCGCGGCCCGACCGGAATGACTCCGTGCGAGCACGCGCTCGTGAGTTCGGTCTCGAGGTGTTCGTCGCGCGTTTGCCTGGTTCCGATTGGGAGCGCGGGGGGCTCGATGCCCGTCGCGACACCGGACCCGGTCTCGGGCCCTCAGGCTCTGGTTCGACGCACGGCGCACCACGTTCGACCCGTGAGGAGGCGCATAGCCATGAAGTGCATCACCCGGAGCTTGTCGTGCTTGATCCTGGCCACCGTCGCGTCGGTGGCCGTTGCCTGCAGCGGCGCCGATGGCGCAGACGGCGCCATGGGCCTGCCCGGCGCCGACGGAGAGGCGGGCGTCAAAGGCGATCCCGGCGCGGCTGGCGAGAATGGCGACAAGGGAGATCCCGGCACCGCCGCGGCGACCGAAGGGACGCTGACCGGTACGGTGACCGACGCGGTCCTGAAGGATCCGCTCGCCGACGTGACCGTCACCGTGAAGGACTCGGGCGGAGCGACGCTCGGCACGCCGGTCAAGACCGGCGCGGACGGCAAGTTCTCGGTCAAAGCGCCCGTCGGAACCGTCGTCCTGAAGCTGACCAAGACGTACTACACCGACTCGGCCGACATCATGGTCGGCGTGATCGCCGGCACCACGGTCTCCATCGCCGCGACCATGTCCGAGGCGGCGACCGGCGCCCCGACGGTCACCCTGGCGTGGACCGGCGACGACTTCGGCTACGGCAAGACCGCGACCCTGACCGCGACGGCCAGCAGCCCGACGGGCAGCACGCTGACCTACGCTTGGGCGAACAACACCGCCACGAAGATCGGCAGCGTGGCGGCGGGCACCGACCCGAAGACCGCCACCGCGACGCTCCCGACCCTCGCCGACGCGACCAAGCTGCGGACCGAGGGCGGCGTCGAGACGCAGTACGTCTCGGCGTACAAGCTCCCCGATCGGCTCGAGGTGCTCAGCATCGTCCCCGACACGCGCGGCGCGGTGTCGGTCGGCGTGACCGTCACCGACGGCCGCGGCCAGAAGGCCACGGCGAGCGCGTCGCTCAACGCCGCCAGCATCCAGACCGGTCTGCGCAACGTCGCCCTCGGTCAGCGCGTGTACCTCAACAGCGGTCACGACGGCACCAACGCGTGGACGCTCACCACGAAGCCCGCCGGCTCCACGGCGACGGGCCGGGGGGGGATATGCTCACCTCCCCCGCGGGGAGGTGAGTACGTTCGAGGGGGGCGCGAGTCCCGGCGGGACTCGCGCGGGCGCTCGTCGGCGACGTGAAGGGCAAGTACACGTTCACCGAGAGCACCAAGACCCTCGACGTGTACGTCGGCGACTGGAAGGGCGCGATCACGGGCGGCACCGGCTCCACTCCGGAGACCCTGGCCGTCACGCCGGCGAGCGACTGCAAGGTCTGCCACCAGGGCAGCATGGGCCCCGACCAGTTCACGAAGTGGGCGAAGACCGACCACGCGGTCATGCTCGCCAAGGGCCTGACCGGCGCGAACGGCACCTCGTACAGCGGCAGCTGCATCGGCTGCCACACCGTCGGCTACGACGTCGGCGTCACCAACGCCGGCTTCGACGACACGGCGAAGACGGCCACCTGGACGTACCCGAAGGGCGACTACACGCCGACGAACTGGGCGACGCTGTCGACCTCGAAGCCGACGGTGGCCAGGCTCGCCGGCATCCAGTGCGAGAACTGCCACGGCCCGAACGACGGCGACGCGCACATGAGCGCGCTGGCCGGCGGGATGTGGTCCTCGGCGGCGCCGAAGTACCCGCGCGAGTACACGAACGTGCGCGTCTCCTACAGCGCCGAGCTGTGCGCGACGTGCCACGCGTCGGGCACCGGTCACCACCTGTACTCCGAGTGGAACACGACCAACGCGGCGGGCGTCGGCCACTCGAGCCGCAAGGGTGCCCTGGACTACGGCGCGCGCGCCGGCTCGCTGAACAACCACTGCGGTCGCTGCCACGCGGCGCAGGGCTACGTGCAGTACGCCGAGCAGCTGAAGGCCGGCAACCCCGGCAACCTCGCCGTATCGGGCACCGCCGCCGGCGTCACCGCCGACAACGTCGAGCCGATCACCTGCAGCGCGTGCCACGACGCGCACGAGAAGAACAACCCGAACCAGCTGCGGTTCTACGGCAACACGCCGATGCTGGCCTCGGGGTTCGAGGTGCACGGCGCCGGCAAGGGCGCGCAGTGCATGACCTGCCACAACAGCCGCAACGGCACCTACGTGCTGAGCGGCGCGACCAAGACGTACCTCCACGAGGACGTCGAGACGTACAACGGCGGCGCGCCGCCCGGCTACAGCGCCCCGCACATGGCTGCGCAGACCGACGTGTTCGCCGGCCGCAACGCCTACTTCATCGGCGGTACCGGCACGATCTCGAAGCACGCGTCGATCGAGGACACGTGCGTCGGCTGCCACATGGCCAACAACCCGAGCACCCACCTGTCGCACGGCACCGCGAACCCGAATTCCCACGAGTTCCGCATCGCCGAGGGCAAGATGGGCACCCTGTGCGCGAACTGCCACTCCAAGTCGGTCAACGGCGAGGGGACGCAGGCGCAGGTAGAGTTCCTGATGGAGAAGCTCGCCGCGAAGATGGGCGAGGCGGTCAAGGCGAAGATCAACGCGGAAGGCGCCGCGAAGATCACGGTCACCGCGTGGGACGAGGTCACCGACCTCTACTCGGCGCCGATCCAGATCGACCCGAGCGTCACCCCCGTCACCTCCGTCGGGCACGAAGAGGTGCACGGCCAGGTCGGGTTCATCTTGAACTTCGCCGCGCCGATGTCGATCCAGTTCGGCAGCGGCACGACGGCGGTCACCAAGAGCGTCAGCAAGTTCGGCTTCCAGCTGGGCACGCTCAAGAACGGCGCCGGGACGACCGCGCTGTTCCCGCTCACCGGCACCCTCGTCAAGGCGGGCTGGAACTACTACCTGATCCACGGCGACGGCAGCCACGGCATCCACAACCCGTCGTTCGCGTTCCAGGTCCTCAACGCGACCCTCGCGCAGACGATGAACTGATCCGCTCACGGCGGTCGCTTCGCGCGAACGACCGCCGCGTGTCGTAACTGGACCACCGGCCTCGCGCGAGGGGCCGGTCCCACCGCCGGCCGCAGCTGTCCTCCCAAGGGCTGCGGCCGGCGCCCTATTTGTGGGGCGGGAACCGAAGCGCGCGCGCCGGCGGTGCGTACGCCGTCGCGGACCGGCGCGAAGGTCGAAGGTCGAAGTCGGTGGCGGGTCGAATGGGGCGCCCCTCCGCCGGCGGACCGCCGGCGGCCGCCGGGCGCCGCCGCCCCGGCGCGACGGCAGGATGCGGTGTATCCGCCTGGATCTCGAGGCGTCTGCGCCACCGCCGGGCGCGCATGATCCTCGCCAGAGGCGCGGGCGTGACGACCTGCGCCTCCGCCGTCCAGCGCCGCGCCTACCTTCGCCACACTGCGCGAGGCCGCCCTTCGCGCTCGAGCGACTGAGCGTGCTGACCGACGGCCGCATCGCCTATCGCATCAAGCAGCCACGCAAGAACGCCACTCACCGCATCCTCACGCCGATCGAGCTCGAGCCCGGCGGATTCCAGGGCTCGAGTTGCCATGACTCCGCATGTACGCAGTTCCCCGTGGACCGTACGAAAGCGGGCGCAAGCTGGCGGGGGTCTCTCGTGGACCAATGCAAGCGGGCGCCGCGGCGGTGGCCGGGCGCGGCGCCTTCGGCGGCCAAGGTGCGACGGAGCAGTTTGCTCCACTCGAGGCGCGGGTCTTGGCGAGGAGAGCGCCGCCGGCGAGGCGGGCGCGGTGCGCGTCGCTGTGGACAGCGAAGGACGCTCGCTCGCGACGCTCGGCGCCGCGCGCGAAGTGCCGGGCGTGACGCTGGCCGGCGCGAGGTGCGTCGGCGTTGCCGCGCTTCGTGCCCGACGCCCTCGCTGTCGAGGATCGCGCGGGGGCGGGGTGCGCGGTGAATTGCGTGCGGTCGCGTGCGACGTGTGCGTGTGCGGCGTTTGCGGTGTCACGTGAGGCGCAGGCGTCGTGCGCGCGGACGAGCGGCGCAGCGTCCGGCGCGCACGCGCACGCGCTCATCGCGACGCCTCGCGGCGCGCTCGCGGGCGCGATCTCACGAGAGACGCCCGCCACCCTAATCCAGCCTGCGACCGTCCTTGGTGAACTGCGCATGACCCCGGACTTTGGCAACTCGACCCCTGGAATCCGCCGAGGACGCTTGGACCTCTTAGCCCGATAGTCGTTCACCGAACCCATCGGCCCTCCACGAACGGGACACCACGAGAGCTAGGGTCATCACCCGGAGCCGCAGAAGTCGCGGCACTTCTTCGCGTCGAGGTCGCAGAAGCCCTTGCATGTGCCGATGGAGGAGCACGCCGCGCCCGCAGGCTCGAGCAGACGGCACGTGCCTTTGGCGCAGTAGGCATCGGCAGCGCAGTCGGGCCAGTCGTTGCACTTCCCGCCGGCGGGCACGCGCGTCTTCGCGCAGCGACCAAGCACGCACACGAGCGATCCCTCGCAGACGCTGCCCGCGCAAGGCTCGCCGGCCTTCGCGACCTTCGCGCAATCTCCGGCCATGCACTCGGAACCACCCTTGCAGCTGTAGTGCGGCTCGCCGATGTACAGCGGCAGCGCGTTGTCGTCGCGATGCTCGCAGTGCGTGCCGCGGTCGACGGGCGCAGAGCACGTGCCCTCCGTTGTGGGGAGTGGGTGAGCGAACGTCTCGTTGCCGGTGCAGACGAGGCCCGCTTTGCACTCGAGATCGAAGCGGCATGTGCCGCCCGCGGCGACCTTCCCCGTCACCACTTTCGCGCACTCCGGGAGCGCGTCGTACCGTCGCTCCGGCTTCGCCGGGGCCGAGAGCTTCGCTCGGAGCGCCGTCATGCACGCGGGTGCCTCCGCTTCGTCGAAGGCGAGGCGGCCCTTGGCGACGCCTTCACCGAGCGTGACACGGCACCGCTCGAGTCGCCTGCGCTCGGTTTCAGACCATCCCAACCACGGCCCGTTGTCCTTCTTGTCGTCCGCCGAACAGTCGTCGTCGTAGTGCTTCACGCGTTCGCCGAAGGTCGACGCGCAGAACATTTCGACAGCGAGCGGAATGGCAGGGGCTCCGTCGGCCACCGCGCTGATGGCGACCGCGGGCTTCGCGGACCTCGCGGTCTTGTCCGCATCGGCGGTCGACTCTCGCTTGCAGGCCGAAAGTGCCGCGAGGGAGACGATGAACGCGAGGCTCGCGGAGGCGAGACCGGCGACGATGGATGGCCCGCACAGAACACGCACGATGCCGACCGTATCATGCGTGCCCCGCACCTGCCGGGGGATCTCGGCGCGCGACGCTGGGACGGCAGGCCGCAGCGGCGCGGCGCGTGCACCTCGTTGGATCGAACGCTGCGCGCTCCCGAGCCGTGTTCCACGCGAACGGGCGCGCGCTCCCGTCGACCGAAATGGGGGCAGCATGCGAACGAGATCAGCGCTGAGCCTGGCGGCTCTTGCTTTCGTCGCGATGACCGCGGCGTCGGCCGCGTGCAACAACGAGCGTGCCGGTCGAAGGGACGTCTCGAGGGCACCGACGCTCCGCGCGGAGTGCTACTCCGTGATCGAGCTCACCGGTCTCGCGACAAGTCTCAACGAGCACGGGCAGGTCGTCGTGCGTACGGACGGCGACAGGCGTGCGTACATCCGAAACCTCGACGGCAGTCGAATCGATCTCGTGCCCCCCGCAGGAGTCACGAGCTACGTGCCGGCCGACATGAACGATCGCGGCGACGTTGTTGCACGCACTCTCGTCCCAGAGGACCGCGCGATTCTCTTCAGCGGTGGCAGCGCGCGCGATCTCGGAATCGATCGGGCATACGACTTCACGATCAACAACCGCGGTGACATCGCGGGCACGCGTGAGTTCGGGTCCATCATGTTCCTGTATCGCGACGGCGTCATGAGGGATCTAGGGACCGGCGAGGAAGTCGGCGTGCGTCTCAATGACAACGGTGACATCCTCATTCCGCGGCTCGTCGACAAGGAGCCTCGAGCCGTGCTGATCAAGGTCGATGGTTCGACGGAGTTGGTCCCGGAAATGGGTCTGCTCAACACAGCCGGTCAGGTCGTGTTCTCGCGGCGCGTCGGCTCCTCGTTCTCCTTCCGCGGCTTCCTCTTCGAGGATGGCACGACCGTCGACCTCGGATTGCTGCCGGGCACAGACTCGACCGCGCCCACGGCGATGAACAACCGCGGAGATGTCGTGGGTCACGCCGCCACGCGCGCGTTCTTCTGGCGCGACGGAACGATGCAGGAAATTCCAGGGGGCGGAGGCGATATTTTCGCATTGCCGCAAGACGTGAACGAACATGCTCGAGTCGTCGGCAAGCGCGGCGACCGAGCGTTCGTGTGGGAACCTGGCTCCACCTCCATCGAGTTGCCGCTGCCCGCGGAGTTCGATGCCACGCGCTTCGTGGACGCGTTCCTGATCAACGACGCCGGCGTCATCCTCGGGAGCTCCGCCGCAGACGGGGACTTCAACGTCGATCAGCGCGGGCTCCTGTGGGTGCCTGATCGGTGCGGTGTCACGCCCGACGCGGGTCCGCCTGACGACACTGGCGGTGACGCCGGGCCGACGGAGCCGCCGAGCGAAGGCGGGCCCATGGTGCCGCCGGAGGAGCCGACGGAGTAGACGCCGGATGCGCGAAGCCGACGCAATCGCGGCGAACGTGCGGCGGAGAAGCTTGCTTCACTCGAGGCCGTTGGTCTTCGGTCGGCATCGGCGAGGGGTTCGCAAGCCAAGGCATGCTCGTCTCGGCATCGACCCCGGCGCCGATGACATCGACCCGTGCTCGCTGGCGATCCGTGAGGCGGACGCCCCGGTTCCGGCCGTCCAGAGTGCACTGCGCATAGGAGGTCCTATGGACTGACCGCTGGAACCGCTGCTTCATAGAAGGACGCCTGCGCGACCTACTCCCCTGATGCTGTAGCCACGAGAGAGGCCCCTCCCGACCGTCCACGGTGAGCTGCGCATGACACCGGACGTCGCGGCGCCTCGGACGGACGGCTTGACGGACCTCCCCGAAACGCGTCCCTTCAACCCTCGGGGGTCATGCGCTCGTCCGACGATGCTTCGCGAGCAGGGCTCTCTCCGTCCGAGGAGCTGCTCCTGGGTGCGGTCCGGGGGGAGATCGAGCCTGATCGGACTGGCGAACAGGTCGGGCGGTTTCAGCTGCTCCAGTTGGTCGGTCGGGGGGGGATGGGCGTGGTGTATCGCGCGCGCGACCTCACCCTCGGTCGCGAAGTGGCGCTCAAAGTCCTCGCAGCGAGCGCGGTCGCCGACGAACGGCGCCGGCGCAGGTTGCTGCGAGAGGCGAGGTCGGGAGCCCTCCTCGAGAGCCCCCACATCGCGACCGTCTTCGACGCAGGAGAGGCCGATGGCTTGCCCTTCCTCGCCATGGAGTTGGTCGAGGGACGCACGCTCCGCGCCTTGCTCGTAGAGGAGGGAGGGAGGCTGTCGGTCGAGCGCGCGCTCCCCATCGCGCAGATGATCGCGCGTGGGCTCGCCGCCGCCCACGCCGCGGGCGTGGTCCATCGGGATCTGAAGCCCGAGAACGTGATGATCGACGCCGCGGGCACGGCGAAGATCCTCGATTTCGGCCTCGCGAAGCTTCGTGCGGTCGAGGCACGGCCGCTGATCGAGGGGCAGTCGATCGACGGATTGACCCACGAAGGGACGGTGCTCGGCACGCCGGCGTACATGTCCCCCGAGCAAGCCAAGGGGCTCGAGGTCGATGCGCGGAGCGACGTGTTCTCGTTCGGCGTGCTCCTCTACGAGTTGCTCGCGGGGGCTCGCCCGTTCTTCGGCCGGACCTCGGTCGAGCTCCTGATCGCGATTGATCGCGACGCCGCGCGGCCCCTCGCGCCGGTCGAGATCCCTCCGGCGCTCGGCGGTCTCGTGTCCCGCTGCCTCGAGAAGGAGCCGGCGCGGCGCCCGGCCGACGGCGCGGCGCTCGTCTCGGCGCTGGAGCGCGTCGAGCCGGTCCGCGTTCCCCGCGTGCGTCGGCACCTGACGCGCGGGGGCATCGTGCTCTTCGCGTTGGCCGCCTTCACCGGCGCGTTCGCGCTCCTTCGCTCGCGACGCGCGCCCGAGGTCTCGACCGTTCGAACCTCGCCGCTCGCGCGCGAGGACTCGAAGCTCGCTTGCCCGGTCCTCGCCGTCGAGGGGGTCCCCGAGCCCGGTGGCTGGCTCGGCGCTGCGGCCGCGAGCCGCGTCTGCAAGCGCATGTCGGTGGCGCTCGGCCAGCGGAGCGCGAGGGTCCTCGTCCCCGCGGAGCTCCTCGGGTTGCCTCACACGCCGCGGGACGACTTCCCGGACGCTCCGTTCGATGCCCCGGACGCGCGAGCCCACACGCTCGACGCGGCACGCGCGCGCGCCGAAGCCTGGTTCGACGGGCGGGTCGTGCGCGCGAACGGCGTGCTCCGCGTGGAGCTCGAGCTGCACGCGAAGGACGGCATCATCGCGCGCTCGTCGGGTGCGGATCCGCTGCTCCACCGGGCGGTCGCGTACGCGACGGACCCTCTCGTGCGCGCCGACGCGATCCCTCCGCGCGAGGCGTTCGAGGAGCTCGCGCCCCTCCTCCCGTCGCGCGATCCGGCCGTCGGCCTCGCGGCGTACGACTACGATGCGACGTGCGACACCTGGGACGACGTGGCGTGGGGCCTCTCGCGCGTGGCGCCGTTCCGCACGACGGACCTCGCGTCGAGGGAGTCTGTCTTCGCGTTCGGCGAGGCGCGGGCCCGGCACGTCCGGGAGCCGAGGTTCACCAGCAGCGTGGACCCGAGCTCGCCCGCGCGGCTGCTCACGACGGCGGCCGCGTCGTCGACCGTCGAGGCGCGACGGCGCGCGATCGAGGCGCTCCTCTCCGCGCGAAAGTCGGAGAGCAGGGCGCCGGTGCAGCGGGCCTACGACCTCGCGGTCGGCTCGGCCCTGGTCATGAACGGCGAGACCGCCAAGGGGCGCGAGTACATCCTCCCGCATGTCGAGGCCGACCCGCTCGACGTCGATTGGCTCATGCTGACGCTCAGCGCGCTCGGGTCGCCCAAGGCCGACCGCACCGTCGCGGCCTACCTCGCGTGGGCGCCCGAGAACGCGAGCGCGTACGACCTGCCGCTCGAGCTCGATCCCACGATGGAGCCAGTGAGGCGACTTCCGTGGACCGCGCGGCACCACGTGCTCGCGCCGTTCTCGGCGTTCTCGGCGCGGCGCCACGTGCCGACCTTGATGGCGCTCGGCCGCACGGAAGAGGCGCGGTCGGTCGGCGCGGCGGCGCTGGTTCGACCCGAGTCGGCGCACACCGGCGACGTGATCCTCGCCATGCTCGACGTCGCCGAGGGCAAGGTGTCGGCCGCGGCTCGACGGCTCGACGATGCCTTCGCGAAGACCGAGTTCCTCGGCGGCGACCCTTACGGCGACGGCATGGCGTTCTCGCCATGGATCGACGCGCACTTCGCCGCGGGCGACCTCGATCGAGCGCTCGATGGGCTGATCGCGCGCTTCCTCGCGCCGAGACCCGCGCGGATGGCCATGGTCACGCCGACCGTGGCGGGGCTGCTCACGGCGTGCGCACAGTCGCGCGACAAGGCCCTCGTGCGCAGGTGCACACGCGCGCTCGAGGATGCGCTCGCGGGAGAGGTCGTGTGGGACGTGGCCGACGACGTGCGCCGCTGCATCCGCGGTCTCTCGGCGTGGGCCGACGGCGAGCTCGCGAAGGCGGCCGAGGAGCTGCGCCCCGTTCCGCCGCGCCTGCAGCTCGCCATGCCCCTCGAGCCCTTCGACACGCCGCGGGACCGCGACCTGCTCCTGCGGAACGTCGACACGGTCCTCGCGACCAAGCCCAGGCCGCACGGCGTCCCTCTGCTCATGCCCGCGATCGCTCGATGGGCCCACGCGCGCGGCGACAAGGTCCGCGCGCGCGTGGCTGCGAAGCGGGTGGTCGACGCGTGGGCCGTGCTCGACGTGAGCGCGCCCGCGGTCGACGAGATGCGCCGTATCCTCGAAGCGCTCTAGGGCCTGTCCCTAAATGCCCCCGGGCTGGAAGCCCGGGGCACCGACGGCGTCGTAAGCCCGCTGAAGCGCTGAAGCGGGCTCCTCGCACACGGCGCACGCAACCGGCGAAAGGCCCCGGTCGATGCCGGGCATGCTCGGCGCTCACAGCGACACGCCTCTGTTGGTTACCGACGGAGTCGACGACTGCCGGAGCTCGCACTCGTTGGATCCGCAGCCAAAACAGCGCGCACGCGCTCGCCCACGCTCCGCTGCGGACGGCCGAGTCTTCGGCTTCCGCGCACCCAAGCCTTCACCGCGCACAGCGCGAGGAGCCTGCGAAGCAGGCTTACGAAGCTTTCGGTGCCCCGGGATTCATCCCGGGGGCA
>JACPFM010000017.1 GCA_016182965.1 Deltaproteobacteria bacterium
GACTCGACGCTCGAGGACTCGACGCTCGATTCGACGCTCGACTCGACGTTCGACGACTCCGCCGATTCCGCGATCGACGGCGCCGGCGACACGGGCGTCGTCGACACGGGCGTCGTCGACACGGGCGCGGTCGACACGGGCGCGGTCGACACCGGCGTCGTCGACACGGGCGCGGTCGACACCGGCGTCGTCGACACGGGCGTCGTCGACACGGGCGTCGTCGACACCGGCGCCGACACCACCACCGCGAAGAACGGCCAGTGCTACCTGAACGCGCAGTGCCCGAGCGGCGACTGCCGCGCCGGTGCGCCCGGGGGCATCTGCGGCTGCGGCGGCGGCGTCACCACCTGCTCGGCGTCGACCTTCAGCTGCAGCGGCGCCGCGTGCGCGCTCGACTGCACGACCGACACCGACTGCGCCCCGGGGATGCGCTGCTCGTCGAGCGGCACCTGCGCGCTGAAGACCTGCAGCGCCGACGCCGAGTGCCCCTCGACGACGGTCTGCCGCACGCTCGGCGGCTCCGGCGGCACGAAGTATTGCCTGCGGAAGCTCTGCGCCGACGGCAGCGCGTGCCCGGCCGGCACGACCTGCCTCACCTCCGCCGAGGGCAGGTCGTGCGTGGAGGACTTCCTCAAGTTCAAGTGATCGACTCGGTGCAGTTCCACCCGGAGATGACCCACTTCGACGAGAGCACCGCGTCCGACGGCGGCTTCGGGGCGACGGTGATCACGAGCTTCCTCGCGCTCGCTCGCGCGTACTGGCTCGAGCGCCCCGAGCCGCAGGCGCTGGACCCGTGAGGGCCGCTCGATTAGCGTCGAGGTGTGTCTGACAAGGGGAGCAACGGACGCGAGCGGAGCGGCGATTCGCCGGTGCGACGAGCCCCTCGGGGGCGCGTGGTCGCGATCACCGGCGCGGCGTCGTTCCTCGGCCGCAACCTGGTCGGGATCCTCGAGGAGGACGCGTCGATCGCGCGCCTCGTCGCGATCGACATCGAGAGCCCGCCGACCGCCGGCGACAAGACCCGCTTCTACGAGGTCGATCTGACGCAGCCGACCGCCGAGGTGCGCGTCGCCGAGATCTTCGCCGCCGAGGCGGTCGACACGGTGGTGCACCTCGCGTTCCTCGCCTCGCCGTCGCACGCGCACGCCTACGCGCACGAGCTCGAGTCGGTCGGCACCATGCGCGTGATCACGGCGTGCCGCTCGGCGCGCGTGCGCAAGCTCGTGCAATGGTCGACCACGCTCCTCTACGGCGCGCGCCCGACCAACCCGAATTTCCTCTCCGAGCGCCACCCGCTGCGCGCCCGGCAAGACGATCCGTTCTTCGCCGACAAGATCAGCGCCGAGCAGGAGGCCTCGCGCTTCGCCGCGCGCGAGAAGGGCACCGTCGTCACCATCCTCCGCACCGCGCCGATCCTCGGCCCGACGGTGAACAACTACCTCACGCGCTACCTCGCACGGAAGATCGTGCCCACGATGATGGGCTTCGATCCGCTGGTGCAGTTCCTCCACGAGGTCGACGCCATCGCCGCGTTCAAGCGCGCGATCGATCGCGACGTCCCGGGCACGTTCAACATCGTGGCCGAGGGCGTGCTCCCGCTGTCGACGGTGGTGAAGCTCTCGGGGCGGCTCGGCCTGCCGGTGCCGCACCCGCTCGCGCGGCCGGTGCTGCAGGCGTCCTGGGTCGCGCAGCTCTCCGAGGCCCCCGCGTCGTTCATCGACTACCTGCGCTTCCTCTGCGTCGCCGACGGCGAGAAGGCGCGCCGCGAGTTCGGGTTCGTCGCCGCCTACACCACGCGCGAGGCGCTCGTCGACTTCGCGAGCGCGCAGCGCCTGCGCGACGTGAACCTGCTGCAGGAGCCCGGCAGCCCGCGCGCCGAACAGCTGCGCGAGCGCGTTCCACAGGAGACCCGCTGATGGCCAGCGCGAAGAACCGTCGTCCGGGCAAGCGCCCGCAGCAGAAGCACCCGCAGAAGCAGCCGGCGCAGAGGGCGGCGGCGGGCGTGAACGGGGCGGTGGTGGAGCTGGTGGACGCGAAGGCGAACGCGAACGCGAGCGCGCAGGAGCAGGCGCATGCGCAGGAGCAGGCGCAGGCGCAGGCGCAGGCGCAGGCGCAGGAGCAGGCGCACGGGGAGGAGCACGCGGGGGAGCCGGCGGGGGACGTGGCCGAGATCTCCGCGTACGTGCCGCAGGTCGACGACGAGCTCGACGGGCCGTCGCCTTCCATGCCCCCGAGCGATGGGCCGCCGATGTCGTCGCGCGAGGTGACCGGCGACGTCGACGCCGAGCTGCGCGCGGTCGAGGCGGAGGTCGATCGGATCTTCGAGGCGTCCAAGCGGCCGCGCCGCGGCGACGAGGGCACGCTGCGCAGCGTGGTCGAGAAGATCCGCGAGGTGCTCCCGGTCGAGCTGCCGGGCGAGCACGGCGATCTCGTCGACGCCGCGAAGGACGTCCTCTCGACCGACTACTACCTGCGCCAGTGGGGCCGCATCGGCCTGCGCAATCGCAGCGAGGAGGTCGACGAGTTCGGGCTCGATCCGGTCTACGAGCAGCGGCTGCGTCCGCTGTTCGACTTCATCTACCGCTATTACTTCCGCGTCGACGTCCGCGGGGTCGAGAACGTCCCGGCCGACGGTCGCTGCATCCTCGTGGCGAACCACTCGGGCGTGCTCCCGTACGACGGCGTCATGGTGCGCACCGCCGTCCGCCGCGAGCACCCCTCGCAGCGCGAGGTGCGCTGGCTCGCCGAGGACTTCATCTACCACCTGCCGTTCCTCGGCGCGTTCGTGAACCGCATCGGCGCCGTGCGCGCCTGCCAGGAGAACGCCGAGCGCCTGCTCCGTCAGGAGCGCTGCGTGCTGGTGTTCCCCGAGGGCATCAAGGGCATCGGCAAGCTGTACAAGGATCGCTACAAGCTGCAGCGCTTCGGGCGCGGAGGCTTCATCAAGCTCGCCCTGCGCACCGGCTCGCCGATCGTCCCGGTGTCGATCGTCGGCGCCGAGGAGACCGCGCCGATGCTCTACAAGGTCGAGTACCTCACCCAGGCGCTCGGTCTTCCGTTCGTGCCGGTGACGCCGACCTTCCCCGCGCTCGGACCGCTCGGGCTCCTTCCGGCGCCCGCCAAGTGGAGGCTCTCCTTCGGCGCGCCGATCGATCTCGAGGGGCACGGCGCCGAGGCCGCCGACGACGCGCTCCTGGTGGTTCGCCTCGCCGAGCGGGTGCGCACCGCCATCCAGAAGACGCTCGATCAGAGCCTCGCCGAGCGGAAGAGCGTGTGGTTCGGGTGAACGACCGTCCGCCGCCTCCGGACGGCGTTCTGGTGCTCGACAAGCCGCAAGGTCCGACGTCGCACGACATGGTCGCGCGCGTGCGCCGCGCGCTCCGCACGCGCGAGGTCGGCCACGCCGGCACCCTCGATCCGATGGCCACCGGCGTGCTGGTGGTCGCGATCGGGCAGGGGACCAAGCTCGTCCCTTGGCTCACGGCGCACGCGAAGGCCTACCGCGCGACGATCCGCCTCGGCGTGGCCACCGCGAGCCTCGACGCGCAGGGCGAGGTCGTCGAGACGCGCTCGATCGACGATCGGCTGCGCGCCGTCCTCGCGGACGCCTCCCACCCCGAGCTGCTCGCGGCGCTCTCGGCGGAGCGGGCGCGCACCGAGCAGGTCCCGCCGGTCGTCTCGGCGATCAAGATCGACGGGGTCGCCGCGCACGCGCGCGTACGTCGCGGTGAGGTCCTCGACCTCGCGCCGCGCCCCGTCGCCGTCGAGCGGCTCGAGGTCCTCGCGGCCCGCGTCGACCCTCCCGAGCTCGACGTCGAGGTCGCGTGCGCCAAGGGGTACTACGTGCGCTCGCTGGCGCGCGATCTCGCCGAACGCCTGTGCACGGTCGGTCACCTGGTCATGCTCCGTCGCGCCCGTAGCGGGCCCTTCACGCTCGACGACGCGACCGACCTCGCCGCGGCCGAGGACCTCGCCGCGCGCGTCATCCCGCTCTCGGCCGCGGCGACGCGCGCGCTCGGGAGCGTCGAGCTGACCGAAGAAGGCGTCGTGCGCGCAAGGCACGGAAAAAAACTCGCGCGCGAGCACTTCGTCGACGCGCCTCCCGCAGGTGCCGCCGCGTGGCTCGCGTCGGGGACGCTGATCGCGATCGGCGAGACGGCCGACGAGGAATCGCGCGTGTTGCGCGGGTTTCCTGGAACCGACGGCCCGCCGGCGGGCCTGTGACTGCAAAGGTTGCGACGACGCCGGCGCAGTGACCGCGCCGGTCACTCCGCCTCGGGCCCGGTATGCGCCTCTTGCGTGGCGCATGCAATGATTGCGTCGGTCTCGAGAGCCGTCGGGAAATCCCCCGGGTTGAAACCCGGGGCACCGACAGCCGGGCGAAGCCCTCCGGGCTAGGGGCGTTCGTCTCGAGGAAGTGCGGTCGACTGGCGCAGTGAAGTCGCCCACAGCCCTGAATCTCAGGCCTGTTCGCCGCTCGACGTCCTGGCAGCGACAGCCCCGAGCCAGTCCGGCGAGTCGGTGAAGTCCAAAGGACTTGAGGTGCAGTCGGTGCCCCGGACTTCAGTCCGGGGGCATTTTCCTTCAGTTCTTGGGTGCGTCGGCCTTCGGCGCGTCGGCGTCGGCGACCTTGGCCGGATCGACCTGGAGCGACTTGGGCACCGGCAGCGAGCAGACCCAGGCGGCGATCGCGCGCGCATCGGCCGGCGCGAACGTCTCCTTCGGGTGCCGCAGCTCGGGCACCACCGCGTTTCCGAGGCGCAGCATCGCGACGACGTACGGGAACTGGAGGCGCTCGCTCGCACCGTCGAGGACCGGGCCCTTCATGGTGCCCTTCCCCTCGGCCAGGTGGCAGCTGGCGCAGCCGCTCTTCTCGTAGAGCGCCTTGCCCTTCGCGACCTCCTCGGCCGTCGCGGCCGGCTCGTCGGGGATGCGTGCGTCGGCCAGCGACGACTCGATCCAGGCGGCGAGCCTCGCAGCCTCGGCCGCGTCGATGCCCAGGACGGGCATGCGCTCGGCCTGATCCATGCGGATGGTCGTCGGGCTCTTCAGGAACTGCTCCAGCCAGGCGCGCGTGACGCGCGAGCCCTCGCCGTCGAGCGGGATGCGCGAGATGTCGCCGCCTTCGCCGCCGATGCGGTGGCAGACCAGGCAGCGATACCGGTCGATCAGCTTGCCGGTTGCCCCAACCGGCAGCGTCAGCGGCTTGCTCGCGCGGACGTAGGCAGCCGGGCGCGGCCTCGCCTTCATCGCGCCCACGGCGACGCCCACCGCCATCGCCTCGGTCGGCTCGAGCCGGTACGAAGGCATCTTCGAGGGCGTCATGTTCGGCGCGTCGAAGGCCTTCGGGAACACGACCTTCCGCGCCACGTACGCCGGAACGTCCGAGACCGGCCCCGCGACCGTGGTGGTGACGAGATCGCCGACGCGCTTGTCGCCCATGGCGCTGAGCGGCATGCCGACGCGCACGAACGGCACGCCGGAGACCTCGTGACAGCCCCGGCAGCCGAGGTCGGCGAAGAGCTTCTTTCCCTGCTCGGCGAGGGGCGCGCGCACCTCGCCGTCGAACTTCGCCAACGGGGTCGTCTCGGTGTCCGGGACCCACTGCTCGGTCGCGTACGCGACGATGTCGGCGGCCTCGGCGGCGGGGATGCGGAAGCCGGGCATCCGGGTGTGGGGGCGGAGCCGATGGGTGTCGGTGAGGTACGCGGACATCCACGCCGGAGCGATCTTCGCGCCCGCGAGATCGAGGCTGGATGCGAACGTGCCGCCCCGGCCCTCGAAGCGGTGGCAGGTCGCGCAGCGACGCTCGCCGACGGCGATCTTCCCGCGATCGGAGTCACCCTTCGGCTCGCCGGCCCCAACCCCGAGATGGGGGCCGAGATGGGGGCCGAGATCCGGCCCGGGCAATGTCCAGAGGAAGGCGATGAGCGCCTCGATCTGGTCGGGCTTCAGGTCGAAGCGCGGCATCTCGTGCGCCGGGTCGATCTGCGCCGGATCGGTCAGCCACGCGCGGACCCAGGCCGGCTTCACCTTCTGCGACAGGCCGTCGAGCTCGGGCGCGATCTCCGGCGGGGCGAGGCCGGGGATCTCGTGGCAGCCCGCGCAGCCGCGCGTGACCAGCGCGCGCCGGCCGGACGACAGCAGCGGAGCGTCCGGGACCGCGGTCCCCTGATGGCAGGTGCCGCAGTTCGCCTCGCGTTCGAGGCGCGTGAACAGCGGCCGCTCCCAGTCGAGGTGGGCGAGGTGCGCCTCGTTCTTGGTGGTCGAGAGGCCCTGGCCGCCGTGGCACGTCGTGCAGCCGAAGCGCTCGACCGGGTGCGAGTCGATCAGCGTCCCCTTGTGCTGCGCGGCGTCGTGGCAGCTCTCGCAGCGATCGACCAGCCCGAGCGCGGGGACGATGCGCTGCTCCTTCAGCGGCGGTCGCCGCACCTCGCGCACCATCGCGACGGAGACGAGCCCGACGACGGCAGCCGTCGACAGCGCGAACGCGAGATCCAGCCAGCGGCGTTCTTGAGGCGATTCCACGGTGTGCTCGAGGATCAGTGGGGCCAGTACATGAAGGCCCAGCCCGGGCCGCGGAAATACGTGCCGATCACGGTGACCACGGCGAGGAAGGTCATCAGCGCCATGAACGAGGTGCAGGCGGCGAGACGCTCGCGCGGGAACGTGCGGCCGATGCCGCCGAGGTGTCGATCGAAGTAGGGGACCGCGCACAGCCCCGCGATGATCGCGGCGGGGATGAACACGCCGCCCCAGAACGCCGAGTAGTGGGCGAGCTCCTGCACGCCGAGGAAGTACCAGGGCGCCTTCGCCGGGTTCGGGGTGCGGGTCGGATCGGCCTGCGGCTCGAGGGGCGCATCGAGCCAGAGCGACAGCGCGAGCATCGCCGCGGTCGTCACCATGGTGACGATCACCTCGCGGTAGAGGAGGTGCGGCCACGCGGAGATCAGCTTCTTCGGCTTGGCGACCGGCTTCGGCTTCGCGACCGCCGCGGTCGCCGGCTTGCCTTCGGCCTTCTCCGCCGCGCTCTCGATCGCCTTCTCGGGGGCGCTCTCCTCCGGAGCGTGCTCCGAGGTGACCAACCCGCCGTCGCGGCGCACGCGGAAGATGTGGAACCCGAGGATCCCGAAGATCGCGAGCGGCAGCACGACGCAGTGCAGCACGTAGAAGCGCAGGAGCGCCGACTCGCCGACAGACGCGTCTCCCAGCAAGAGCAGGCGGAAATACCCGCCGACGCCCGGGATGGAGCCGACCATGTTCGCGCCGACGGTCACGGCCCAGAACGCCAGCTGATCCCACGGGAGCAGGTAGCCGGTGAACGAGAGGCCCAGCGTCAGGACCCACAGGCCGACGCCCGCGACCCAGTTCGCCTCGCGCGGCGGCTTGTACCCGCCGGTGAGGAACACGCGGACCATGTGGATGGTCACCATCGCGACCATCGCGTGCGCCGCCCAGCGGTGCAGGTTCCGCGTGATCTTCCCGAACGGCACGACGAAGGCGAGGTCCTTCATCGACCGGTAGGCCACGTCCGGGTACGGGAAGTAGTAGAACATCAGGTAGACGCCGGTCAGCGTCAGCAGCGCGAGCAGCACCGCCGACACGAGCCCCGCGGCCCAGGTCGCCCGGAACTTCAGCGACGCCGGGCGGACCTTGGGCGCGTGCACGTGCAGCACGAGCGACTCGATCATCGCCTTGACCTTGGTCCGCTCGTCGGCGGGCCAGGGGGTGCGGAAGAACGAGTCGCGGATGTCGCGCAGGAGCTTGGACATGGACTTCAGGTCCCGCGGAGGCGGGTCTTCGGATCGACGGGGCGGGCGAGGTCGACGACGAGGTGCCGCTTGCCGTCCTGCTTCAGCTCGTAGAACGCGAGCGGGTCGGGCGCCGGTCCGGAGACCACGTGCCCCTCCTCGTCGTACCGGCTTCCGTGACACGGGCAGACGAAGCCGCTGCCCTCGGAGCGCACCGTGCACCCGAGGTGGGTGCACACCGCCGACATCGCGCGCACGCCCTGCTCGTCGCGTTTGACGAACACGCCGGCGCCCTCGACGAAGGTGGTCAGGCCGGGGGCGAAGCGCTCGAGCGGGCCGAGGTTGAACTTCTTCGGCGGGCCATACGAGACCGTCGCGCGCGCGAAGCGGAACGTCGACCAGACCGCCTGCACGAACGCGGCGCCGAGGCCGTAGACCCCGACCTTCCAGAGCCAGGAACGTCGCGGCGAGCCTTGCCGCGCGGGGTTCGGGTCCTGTTGCGGGGTCTCGACGCTCACGGCTTCTTCTCGAGGGGCACGTCGATCTTGGTCGGCTTGCCGGCGACGACGTCGACCGTCACGTCCTTGGCGCCGAGCTTCTCGTGCCAGAAGGACAGCGTGTATTTGCCGGGCGGCAGCGCCGGGAGCTTGAAGTCGCCGTTCTTGTCGCTGACCGCGAAGTACTTCGTGTCGACGACCACGATGTACGCGATCATGTCGTCGTGCACCTTGCACAGCTGGCGGAAGACGCCGGGGCTCTTGAAGGTGTACTTGCGCGACTCGCCCTTGGGCCACGTGCCGAGATCGTACTTGTCGCCGTCGGGCGTGAAGACGTTGTGCCCGACCGGATCGGAGTTGCTGAACTCGACCGTCGTGCCCTTCTGGATGGGCAGGACGCGGGGCGTGAACATCATGCCCTTCTGGTCCATCTTCACGGTGGCCGTCGACGTGCCCTGGCCGGCGTTCTTCACGTAGACGACGGTGTTGGCGCGGTGCTTCGGCACGCCCGCCGTGACGGTCCCGACGATCTCGCCCGTCGCGTCGGCGGCCTCCGAGGTGGCGGCGCCGCCGAGGGACAGGGCGAGGGCTGCTCCGAGCGCGAAGATGCGGTGGCTTCCGGACATGAATCTCTCCTTTACGTTGACTCTCAGAAGGCGACCGAGGCGGTGAGCGCGGCGAAGCGGAAGCCGGCGCCGTGGCCACCCGGGTCCTTGCCCATCGCGGCCTCGGCGCGCAGGACGACGTTCGGGCGCAGCACGGTGTTGATCCCGACCAGCCCGATCCAGCGGGCCTCCGCCTCCATCCCGGAGCCGCGCACGCGCGACCACTCGCCGCGCACGGTCGGGAAGATCCAGGGGAACGTCACGTAGGTGATCTCGGCGTAGGCGATGTCCATCGTGCGCGTCGCCTTGGGGATCTCGGCGCCGCTGTGGCGCTGCGTCGCGACGACGACGTCGACGAGCAGATCGTTCAGCACCAGGTGCGCGTCGGCGCCCGCGCGGACGAAGGTGTCGTTGATCGACGTGACCGTGCCGGCGATCGTCTCGCTGACCTTGGACCGCCCGCGGTAGCCGGACAGTCCGAAGCTGAAGCTCCGCTCACGCCACGCGGCGGACTCCGCCTGGCCGTCGACGCCGTCCCAGCGCATGCCGCCCGCCTTCACCTCGAGGCGGCCGTACATGTCCGAGGTGAGCCCGTGCGCCGGGTCTATGTTCTCGACCACGCCGGCCGTCCAGCCGACGCGCCCGACGACGAGGCCGGACGCCTCGAAGCCGCGGAGGGACGGTTCGTACATGTGAGGGTTGAGCCGCACGCGCGTGGACGTCAGACGGAGCTGGTGGCCGAGCAATCCACGGTGAATCGACACGCCGTGCAGCGACGGCTCGAACTGCCCCACCTTGAGGTGCAGCGAGGTCTGGTCGATCGGGGTAAGGACGATGAACGCGCGCTCCAACTCGGCGGCCGCGTGCCCGCCGAACGAGACGGCGCCGAAGTAGCCGCCGATCCCGCCGAGGGATCCGCCGGCGACCAGTCGCGCCATGCTCTCCTTGAAGGTGATCTTGGTGTCCCCGTGCTCCTCCTCCGCGGCCGCCGCGGCCGGGGCGCCGGGCGCCGGGGCCGGCTCTTCGGCGTGCGCGTCCTCTTCCCCGTGCATCTCGGGCTTCGGGCCGATCACCCCGCGCGCATCGATGATGAACGACAGGGGGACCGTCCCCGGGATCTGCCCCGGCCAGACGGACCTCGGGAAGACGTCCTTCTGCGCGTCATTTCCGAGGGCGATGCGCTCCTCCTTCTCGGTCACCTCGTCGCCTCCGCTCGGGAAGCGATACGCGTTGCGGCGGAAGGCCTCACCGAACGGCGTGAGCTTGGGGAACGCGAGGTGGCAGGTCTGACAGCTGGTCTGGTACCGCCGTGCGAACGCGGGGATGGCCTGCGCGCGCGTCGACACGAGCAGCGTGACGAGCGCGGCGGCGAGGCTCGCGCAGGCGATCAGCCACTGGGCCGGGCGACCCCGGCGGGGAGAACGAACGGCTCGGAGACTGCTCGTACGGCGCGAGGGGAGAGCGTTCACGAAGGGACCTGCCTGCGTCATTCGTCGCCGGCGCACCGCGCACCGGGCCGGGGCCCGCCCCAAGCAACCTTCGGGCCCACCGGCCGGGAGCGCTCGAGCGCGATCGTCTGTGACCGGGCCGGTCACTCGCGCGCGCGTTCCTCCGACCCGACGTGGCATCAGAACGCTGCCGACAGGTTCAGCGCCGCGAACCGGAACCCCGCCTTCGCGTTGGGATCGGCGCCGTGCGCGATCTCGGCGCGCACGAGGATGTTCGCGCGAACCACCGCGTTGAGGGCGAGGATCCCGATCCAGCGCGTGCCGTCGCGCACGTCGCCGCGCGTGAGCTGCGAGGCCTCCCCACGCAGCGTGGGGAACAGCCAGGGCAGCGTCACGTAGGTGACCTCACCGTAGGCGAGCAGCATGCGAGCCGAGCCGGCGGCGTACGGACCGGCCGCGTCGTGGCGCTGCACGGCGACGACGACGTCGACCATGAGATCGTCGATCACCGCGTGCACGTCGCCGCCGACGCGCGTGAACGCGTCGGTGTGCGTCAGGACCCAGCCCGGCCGGCTGCTGACGTCGGTCACGCTACCGCGCCCGCGGTAGCTCGAGGCGCCGATCGTGAAGCTGCGCTCCCTCCACGCCGCGCTCTCGGCGGCGCCGCCGTGACCGTCGAGGCGCATGCCCCCGACCTTCGCCTCGAGGCGCCCGTAGAAGTCCTTGGTCAGCCCCTCGACGCGCACCGTGCTCTCGACGACGCCGAGGAACCAACCGATGCGCCCGAGCACGAGGCCCGAGGCCTCGAACCCGCGCAGCGAGCCCTCCGGCGTGAAACCGTTGAGCAGCGTGGGCGTCGTCGTCAGCCGCAGCTGATGGCCGAGCAGGCCGCGATGGAGGCTGACGCCGTGGAGCGCCGGCTCGAACCGGCCCACCTTCAGGTGCAGCGAGGTCTGATCGTGCGGCGTGACGATGACGAACCCTCGCTCGACCTCGACCGGCGCGTGGTGTCCGAACGCGATCGCGGCGAACCACCCGCCGAAGCTCCCGAGCCCGCCGCCCCCGAGCAGCGCCGCCTTGCCGCCGATCTCGTCGAAGCGGAGCTTGCGCTTCTCGGCGGGCGCCGCGCCGCCGTGACCGCCGTCCGCGTGCCCGTGACCGCTCTCCTCGGCGTGCCCCTCGAACTTGCTGCCGTAGTCGGCGCGCATGTCGAGCAAGAGCGAGATCGGGAGCTTCCCGGCGATCTGCCCCGGCCAGACCGATCGCGGGAAGAGGTCCTTCTGCGCGTCGTTGCCGAGCGTGACCGGCTCCTCCTTCTCGGCGACCGCGTCGCCCCCTTCGGGGAAGCGGTACGCGTTGCGGCGGAACGCTTCACCGAAGGGCGTGAGCTTGGGGAAGGCGACGTGGCACGTCTGGCAGCTCGTCTCGTACCGCCGCGCGAACGCCGGGATCGCCCGCGCTGACGGCGAATACAGCGAGACGGCGAGCGCGGCGGCGAGCGACGCGGAGAGCAGCAGCCAGCGGGCGCACGAAGACCACGCGACAGCGGTTGTCACGATGCACGACCTTTCGTTTACGACAGGAGCGGTCGCGCGGAGCGCGCGCGCCGCAAGACGGGGTTCAGTCGGGGGTGTCCTTCTGCACGACCTTCTTCACCGCGCCGTCGGTGGCGGTCATGATGATCTCCCAGAGCCGCGCGTCCTTGTCGCGGATGTAGAACTCCCACTCGTTCTCGCGGTTGTAGAACTCCCAGACCTCGACGTTGCCCGCCTTCACCGCGAACGCCTTGGCCTTCGCCTCCGAGAGCTTCATCACGTCGGCGCGCGGCGCGACCTCGTAGTCGAAGGGCCCCTTCTCGGCCTCGATCTCGTCGAGCTCGCCGTTGCTCGCGTCGAACTCGACGGCGATCTCGCCGCCGGTCGGCATGCCGAGGACCACCATCCAGTGCACGATGCCGGGCTCGGGGTGCTTCACGACCTCCTTCACCGCGCCCTCCGGGATCACCTTCAGCGCGCGCGCCCTCGCCTCGTCGGCGGTCATCTCGGCCTTCGGTCCCTCCGCGCCCCCACATCCGATCAACGCGGCCACCAGGGCCGCCCACATGAATCGCATCATCGTCTCGCCTCCTGGTCAGAAGATGAAAGTCACTTTCATTATCGGCCGCCGTGAGGCAAGGGCATTCGGGGCGGGGGGAGACATTCGTCATCTTCGGGGGCGACCCGCGCTGCCCGGCCACCGGATGCGCGCAGGATTTGCCGCCGCTCGGCTGGAGCGCGCGACGCGGGGCGGGGCGCACGTTTCGCGCTCTGCTCGGGCGCCGACGCGCGGTGCGAGCCGAATGCGCCCGCGCAGGCGTTACACTGCGACCGCGATGTTGGGCCTCGCCACGCCGACCGACGACGCCTGGATCGAGGCGGCGATCGCCGACGTGCCGTCGCTGCTCTGCGACCACGCGCACTGCGAGATGAAGGCGGCGTCGAACGCGATGTCCCTCGCGGTGCGCCACGGCGATCGGCCCGAGCTCGTGCAGGCGCTCGTCGCGCTGGCCGAGGAGGAGCTCGCCCACTTCCGGCGCGTGCACCAGATCCTCATCGAGCGCGGCATCCCGCTCGGCAGCCCGCCGGTCGATCCGTACGCGGCCACGCTCCGCCGCGCCGCGCACGATCTCGGTCAGTTCCGGTCGCCGCTCGTCGACCGGCTGCTCATCGGCGCGTTGATCGAGGCGCGCTCGTGCGAACGCTTCCGCCTCCTGTCGGAGCGCGCGCCGGAGCCGGAGCTCCGCGCGCTCTATCACGAGCTGCTCGCGTCGGAGGCGGGGCACTACCGCGTGTTCGTCGATCTCGCGGTTCGCGAGGGCGCGCGCGAGGGCATCGACGAAGACACGGTGCGCGCGCGGCTTCGCGCGCTCGCGGCGGCGGAGGGGGCGATCGTGGCGCAGCTCGTCGTGGAAGACGACCGCGCGACGGTGCACGGCTAGGGGGACTGGTGGCGACGACGAACCTGCTGACGCTCGATCGACAGCTCGCGCTCGCGGCGAAGGCGCTCGATGCCTGGCGCGGCGAGCTCGCGGTCGACGATCGGCGCGACGACGACGACCCCGTCGCGCCGTGGCCGGACCTCTCCTCCAAGGCGACGATCGAGGCGATCGGGCGTTCGGGGCTCGCGCCCATCCCCACCACGCCGACGTTCCTCCTCCCGGAGGGCGAGCTCATCACGCTGGTCGCACCCGCGCATCCCCTCGATCCGCTCGCCGAGGTGCGCGGCGCGATGATCTCCTGGTGCGCGCACCTGCACGTCGCGCGCGGCGTGCGCGACGCGACGGTGGTGCGCGCGGGCCTCGCGCGCGACGAGCTCGAGTCCGAGGCCTACGGCAAGAAGACCTCCCTGCGCGCGATGCTCCGCGCGCTGGCGCGCCCGCGGCAGGCGGGCGGCGTGCCCGAGGCGCGCGCGTCGGCGACGATCGAGGACCTCTCGCCCCAGCTGCTCGACGGTGTCCTCGAGGAGGAGTCGCGTCGCCGCGAGGCCGCCGAGATCCTCGGCGACAAGGCGAGGTGTTGCAGCGCCGTCGACGCCGGCGCGACGGCCGAGGCCGACGCGTTCCTGCGCGCGACCGCCGACGAGGCGGACGAGGCACTTGCGTTCGGTCTGCGCGCGGCGCAGCGCGCGACCAAGCACCCGACGTGGGTCGACGTCTTCGCGGTGCGCCGCGCGGCCGACGTCGCCGAGGGGTGGCCCGCCGCGCTCTCCGGCCGCTGGTTCGCCGAGCTCGCGCGCGGGACGGAGCTGGTGGCCGGGCTCGATTTCGAGGTGCGCGTCGACGCCGGGCGCCTCGCGCCGCGCGCCGATCACGCGGGCCTGCACCTCGCGCCGCCGACCGGCGCGTGGACGTTCGCGCGCGCGCTCTTCGCGCTCGGCGCGGCGCTGCGCCTGCACGGTCGAGATGCCAAGGTGCCGTTCGCGCCGCACGCGCCTCCGCACGATCGCCGGCCGTGGGTGCTCGGCGAGGCGTTCCTCGCGCTGGCGTCGACGACGGTGTTCCACGCGCGGGCGCGCGGCGTCGCGCGCGCGAAGGCCGAGCTGTCGGCGCGCCGCCTCGCGACCACGCGGCTGCTCGAGCGTCGCCACCTCGCGTTGCGCGTGCGTCTCGCTGCCGAGCTCGCGAAGGGGCGCCGCGCCTTCCTCGAGGCGTTCGAGGACCTCGGGCCCAAGGTGCTCGGCGACGGTCCGCGCGCGCTCGCCGCGTTCCTCGGCGCGCCGGGCCCGCTCGGGCCCGCCGACGACGCCGCGCGCCTCCGTTCCCTCTCGGAGGGCGACGCGCTGGCCGCTCGCCTGGTCGAGGTCTTCGACGCCGACTGGTGGCGCAACCCGAAGGCCGCGAGCTTCATCCGTGACCGATGCTCGCGCTGATCGCGCGAGGGGCGCGGTCGCTGACGATCTACCGGCGATGGCCGGGCTCGACCCATTCGTAGCGGCCGGCGTCCTTCGGCAGACGACGGCTCGTGATGGGCGGCGGCAGCGGCGTGGGCCTCGCGGAGTGATCGGCGTCGCACATGCCGTGCGCGGCGGGCACCGAACCCTCGACGCGCGGCTCTGCGGGACGCGCGGCCCTGGCGCTGACGAGCGTCCCGTTCGACGCCAGCAGTTCACCGCACCGCGGAGCGTGCGGAAGCTCTTCTTCTGGGATGTAAGGGACCGTCCGCATGCCCAGCTAGGACAGCAAGATCGCGACCAACCCGCGTAGTCCCCGGCCCGGGCAGGGCGCTCGTCGCGCCGATCCGCCGTTCGACGCGCCCATCGCCGACCCTCCCGAAGAATGCGCGCGCGATCGCGCAACATTCGCTGTCGGGCAACGCGGGGCGCTGCGCCGCACACGCGATCACACCCCGGCACAGGTGACCAGGCGATGGTGGGCCGCAGCACCCGACGACCGAGGTCCGCGCGCGCGTCGTGACCTCATCCGACTCAGGCGCGCGAGAGCTCGTCGTACAGGTAGACCGCGCTCTTGATGCCGAGGTGGTAGTTCTCGAGATCGAGCCACTCGTTGGGCGCGTGGGCGTTCTCGTCGGGCTGCCCGAAGCCCATGAGGAGGCAGGGCTTGCCGGTGCGATCGGCGATCGTCCGGACGAAGGGGATGGAGCCGCCCTCGCGGATGAACACCGTCCGCGCCCCGAACGCCCGAGAGAACGCGCGCTTGGCGATCTCGTAGACCGGGTGCTCGGTCGGCGCGAGATACGGGCGACCGCCGTGGAGATAGCGGACCTCGACGCGGCAGCCGGGCGGCGCGATCGCGACGAGGTGCTTCTCGACCAGCGCGGCGATCTCGGTCGGATCCTGGTCGGGGACCAGGCGGCAGGAGAGCTTCGCCTTGGCGCGCGCGGGGATGATCGTCTTCGACCCCTCGCCCTGCCAGCCGCTGTCGAGGCCGTTCACGTCGAGCGTGGGGCGCGTCCAGATGCGCTCCAGCGTCGAGTACCCGCGCTCGCCGACCGCGGCGTGGCCGCCGACCGACGCGAGCCACTCCCGCTCGTCGAACGGCAGCGATGCGATCTCGGCGCGCTCGGCCGCGGTCAGCTCGCGCACCCGATCGTAGAAGCCGGGGACGGTGATGCGACCGCTCTCGTCGTGGAGCGACGCGATCATCCGCGCGAGCGCGTTGGCCGGGTTGGCGATGCCGCCGCCGAAGGACCCGCTGTGCGCGTCCATCGAGAGCGCGTGCACGGTCACGTCGAAGTAGGCGATGCCGCGCAGGCCGACGCACAGCGACGGGATGCCGCGCCCGAACATGGCGGTGTCGCTCACCACGACGAAGTCGGCCTGCAGCCGATCGGCGTGGCTGCGGAGGAGCCCGTCGAGGTTGACCGAGCCGATCTCCTCCTCGCCCTCGACGATCATCTTCACGTTGATCGGGGGCGCGCCCTTGGTGCGGACGAACGCCTCGACCGCGTTGACGTGGATGTAGACCTGACCCTTGTCGTCGACGACGCCGCGGCCCCAGAGGCGCCCGTCGCGCACCGCCGGCTCGAACGGCGGCGAGCGCCACTCCGACAGCGGCTCGCTCGGCTGCACGTCGTGGTGGCCGTAGACGAGCAAGGTCGGCTTCTTCGGGTCGACGATCCACTCCGCGTACACCGCCGGGTGCAGCCTGGTGTCGATCACCGCCGTCGACGTCGCGCCGAGCCGCGAGAGCCGTTCGCGCAGATGCTCGGCGGAGCGGCGCATGTCGGCCGCGTGCGCCTCCGACGAGGAGATCGACGGGATGCGGCACCAGGTCACGAGCTCGTCGACGAAGCGGGCGCGCTGCTCGTCGACGTAACGAAGGATGGGGTCGAGCGGTTCGGTCACGGCGGCCGAAACGCTATCACGGCTTCTTGTCGGGCACGCGCGTGGTCGTCGCGTCGGGCTCCGGCCCCCGGTCCGACTCGTCGCGCTCCGCCTCGCCGCCCGGCGCTGCTCCCGCTGCATGGACGTGCGGCTTCAGGCGCGAGACCGACTCCCGCTCCGCCTCGAGGGCGGGCATCTTCTGGGTCGCCAGCAGATCCTCGCTCTCGGGCGGGATCTCGAGCGCGGGCATCTGAACCGTCGGATCCTCGTGCACGGCGCGGTTGGCGAGGCGCTCGCTCGGACGCTCCGGCGCGTGATCGAACAGCTCGATCGTCGGCCGGGTGCCGGGCACCGGCGTCGGGAGCTTGAAGGGGCGGGGCCTGGGGACGGGCTCGGCCGCCGGGTGCACGAGCGGCACGTAGAGCGTGAAGACGCTCCCGTGCTCGGGCGAGGAGGCGACCTCGATGGAGCCGCCGTGGAGCTCGATCGAGGCGCGGGTCATCGTCAAGCCGAGCCCGAGGCCGCCGTGCCGACGAGCGCGAATGGGCTGCCGGAACGCGTCGAAGATCTGCGCGAGGTCGTTCTCGGGGATGCCGCGGCCCTGGTCCTCGACGTCGACGCGCACCGCCGGCTGGCCGTCGCGGGTGGTCTTCGAGAAGCGCACGCGCACCACGCCGCGATCGCAGTACTTCACCGCGTTCGCCACCAGGTTGATGATCGCCTGACCGAGCCGCGGGCCGTCGACCCACATCGGGCCGATCCCCTGCTGCAGCTCGCCGCGCACCTCCACCGTGCCGCCCTTCTCGAGCGCCATCTCCCGGCCGCGGCGCACCGCGGTGCTCAGGAGCTCGGACGGCGCGATCCAGTCGCGCGACAGCTCGATGCGGCCCGCCTCGATGCGCGCAACCTCGAGGATGTTCTCGATCAGCTCGAGCAGCTCGCGGCCGCGCCGCTCGATGATCGTGAGCGACTCGACCTGCGCCGGGACGAGCGCGTGCTTCTGCAGGAGCGCGACGAAGCCGAGGATGCCGTTGAGCGGGCTGCGGAGATCGTGCGACATCGACGCGAGGAAGAGATCGCGCATGCGCTGCGCGCTCTCGCGCGCCTCGATCATCCGCTCGCGGCCGTGGGCGAACTCGCGGAAGCGCTCGGCCACCGCCTCGACGCCGCTCCCCAGCTCGGCCACCTCGTCGAACCGCGCCGGACCGGCGACGCGCGTGGCGCCGCGGAGCACGTCGCGCGTGCCGAGCAGGCGGATCTCGCGGGTGGCGCCGGTGAGATCGCGCGACACCGCGCGGCCGATGCCGCGTCCGACGAGCGCCGCGGCCGCGATGGCCAGCGCGGCGGCGAGCGCGTACACGGTGATCGGCGCGCTGCCGCTGGTCGGCTGGAAGCGCACCACGGCGAGCGAGCCGTCCTCCATGCGCGTCCGCAGGATGCGCACGCCGCCCTCGCCGAGGTTGGTGCCGGGGCCCGGCTCGTACTGCACGAGCTCCGGCGCGACGATCGTCACCTGGTAGCCCAGGTCCTCGGCCGCGCGCATCGCCGCCTCGCGGCCGGCGCCGGAGCCCGCGCCCTCGAGCTCGAGGATCCCGCGCGCCAGCGCGTAGGCTGTGTCGCGGCGTCCGAGGGCGTCGAACGCGCGGACGTGCGCGTCGACGAGCAAGAGCGCGCCGAAGGCCACGATCGCCACCGCGAGCGCCACCGCGTTGGCCAGGCGGCCGCGCACCCGGCTGTGCGCGCGCACGCGGAACCAGCGCTCGAGCCGCTGCAGCAACGCGGGCGGCGCCTCCTCGTCGTGCTCCGGCGACGCGTGGCGCATCGCCTCGCCGATCACGCGCCAGTTCGCCGCCTCCATCGTCTGGCCGACCAGCGCGCGCGCGGCGACGTACAGCGGCAGGGCGGTCGCGCCGATGACGGTGATCGCGAGGAGGAACACCGAGACCTGCGTCGGGCCGTCGACCAGCGACGGGCGCAGCGCCGGCTGATTGGTGAGCGACCAGATCGCGACCGCCTCCAGCGCCAGCTGCAGCACCCACGTGAGCGGCAGCGCGTCGAGCCGCAGCACGAACGCGGCGTCGACGCCGGGGATGTCCGTCTCGCCGAGCTCGAGGGCGCGCAGCTGCGGGCCGAAGCGGCGCACGCGCACGAGGGTCGTCGCCGCCGCGAGCAGCATCGTCGCGGGCAGCGTCCACGCGTTCTCGCCGAGCGCGGCGCTCGCGATGCCCGGCTCCAAGAGCAGCACGCCGGGGGCGAGCAGCGAGAGCAGGATGAAGCTCGAGGCGTTCGCGATGAGCGCCGCGACCTGGAGCCGCACGTGCAGGCGTGACGTGCTCACGGCTCCTCGCCCCTGCGCGACGACACGGCGGCGCGTGCCCCGGCGTCGACGGCGCGCGCCCCGGTGTCGGCGCCGCGCGCCGGCAGCTTGAGCACGAACGTCGATCCCGAGCCGAGCTCGCTCACGAGGCGGATCGAGCCGCCGTGCATCAGCGCCAGCCGCCGCGCGATCGCGAGCCCGAGGCCGGTGCCGCGGCGGCGCGCGCGCCGATCGCCGCCCTGGCGGTACTCGTCGAAGATCGCCTCGCGCTCCTCCGGCTTGATGCCGGGGCCGGTGTCGCGCACCCGGATCGTCGCGTAGTACTGGTCGCACTCGAGCTGCACGACCACCTCGCCGCGAGGCGTGAACTTCACCGCGTTGCCCACGAGGTTGCCGAGGATCTGCCGCACGCGGCGCGCGTCGGCCCAGGCGACGCAGCGGGGGGACAGCTGCTCGACGCGCAGCACGACGTCCTTGTCGCCCCGCAGGCCGGTCGCCTCCTTGACGACCTCCTGCGCGAGCGTCGCGAGATCGACCTCGCCACGCGCGAGGCGCAGCTGCCCGGAGGCGATCGCCGACAGCTCGAGGATGTCGTTGATCAGGCCGAGCAGGTGGAGGCCGGACTGCTTGATGATCGCCACCTCCTCGCGCGCCTCGCCGACCAGCGGGCCGTCGACCTCCGACAGCAGGATGTCGGCGAAGCCGAGGATCGCGTTGAGCGGCGACCGGAGCTCGTGGCTGACGGTCGCGAGGAAGGTGGCGCGCTCGCGATCGATCTCCTCGATGCGCGCGAGCGCGTCGGCGTACGTCTTCTCGGCCACGGCGAAGCGCTCGACCAGCGCGTCGAACGCGACGGCCAGCTCGCCGACCTCGTCGAGGGCGGGCACCGGCACGACGTCCTGCGCGCGGTCGGTGGTCTCGCGGCCGCGCCCGGCGATCTCCTGGATGCGGCGCGCCAGGTCGTCGACGTCGAGGCGCACGTCGCGCGACACCGCGAACGCGACGGCGGCCGCCACGCCGGTGAGCAGCGCGCTCAGCGTGAGGAGCGCCGCCGCGAGATCGCGCCCGCCCTCCGGCGTGTCGGGCACCTCCGTCGCCGCGATGACGGTCACGCGCGCGTCACGCGCCGCGCCGGCGTCGACCGCGTGCGCGGAGAACCGGTAGCTGCCGCGCGACGTGGGGAGCTCGCCGGTGCGCTCGCGCAGCACCTTCGCGATCGGCAGATCGATGGTGACCGTCCCGGTCTGCGCCTCCTCGACCACGCGACCGCGCGCGTCGACGAGCCAGATGGAGGTGGCGCCGCGCCGCGAGGCCCGGTCGACGATGTCGTGGCGCGACTCCGGGGCGAGCTGCGACAGTCGCGCGGCGAGCGTCGTCGCGACGAGCTCGGCGCGCGCCGCGGCGCTCGCCTCGCTCTGCCGCGAGAGCTGGCGCACGCCGACGCTCCCGAAGAGGAGCGAGAGCGCGACGCCGAACACGATGACCGCGACCGGCGCGGGCGGCACCAGCGGCCACGTGCGCCGCGCGGTGCGCCCGAACGGGGCGACGTCATCATCCGCAGGCGGTCGCGTGCTCGGCGACACCGGCGGCCACGAGAGCGGCGGCGGGGACGGGGAGCTCGTGGGCGTTCCTCAGTGCGAGAGCTCTTGGATCGCGCCCTCGCGGAGCTCGGCGTTCGCGAACGCGTCGGAGACGCTCTGCAGCACCTCGAGCACGCGCGGGTCGATCGACATCGCGGGCTTCGCCCCGGACGGGAAGATCATGTACGCGCCGGTCTCGGCCGCGTCGCCGGTCGCGTCGCTCTTGGCGTCGGCCTTGGCGTCGCCGGCGCCGCCGTCGCCCGGCGGGGCGGGGCACTCGCTGGCGCACTTGGTGCGCGCGCAGTCGGCGACGTTCATCGCCTTGCCGACGACCGGATCGCTCGGCGACGAGACGTCGTACTCGCCCGCGCAGCCGAGGAGGCACATGTAGTCGGTCGAGCTGGCGCCGCACCTGGTGAGCACGCAGAGGAACAGGCCGCGGCAGCGCGGGTCCTTGTCGCAGGCCTCGACCTCCGACTTGCACTGGGTGCCGGCGCAGGCGACGCACTGGCCGGCCGTCTTCCCGCCCTCGAAGACCACGTCGGGGATGACGGCGTCGAAGAGGCTGCCGGGCACGTCGTAGGTCTTCTCGGCGTCGACCGGCGGCGTGTAGGTGTCCTTCACCGCGCCGGTGTCGGTTGCGCTCGAATCGACGATCGTGACGCCGGTGTCGACCGGACCCGTCACGCCGGGATCGTCGGTCTTGCCGCCGCAGCCGGCGGTGGATGCGGCGACCGCGAGGGCTCCCCCTGCGAGGACGGACACGACGGCGAGCCACGGATTCGAACGCATGCGGACCTCCCGGAAAGTGAAGCGGCGTTCAATGTAGACGGCCGCCGGGCAACGGCAAAGCGGCGCGTGACGCAACGTTCGCCGCGGATCTTTCCGCGCCGACCGGGTCGATCCGTCGGAACCGCGGCCTCGAGGCGCGGCGGTTCGACGTCGCGCGGCGGTGCTCTAGACTACCGCCCCGATGCGCTCAGCCTGGCTTCGCTCCGCACGCACCTCGTTGCTCGTCGCGCCCCTCGCGCTCCTCGCCTGCTCCTCGTCGAGCGACGACGGCCCGGCGCCTTCCGCCGATGGCGGCTTCGTCGCGCGCTTCGAGATCCCCGCGTCGGGCAAGCCCGAGCTGCTCCAGGTGCCGTTCCCGAGCGATCTGCACCTCGCCGCCGACGGGACCATCGCGCTGACCAACGAGCCGCTCATGCGTCTGGTCCCGCGCGAGAAGGGCGCGACGTACATCGCCGATGCCCTCGCGAAGACGCGCGGCTTCGGCGTCTACGGCGGCGCCATCTTCGAGCTCACCGGTGGGGCGCCCGACGTCGCGAAGCTGCCGCGCGGGGCGGCCGGCGACTGCACCGGCAAGGACTCGGCGGTGTTCTTCGTCGACGTCGACGCGGGCAAGCTCCTCGAGTGCCGCGCCGCGTGGAACGACGATCAAGCGGTCAGCCGGCGCACCGAGACGACCGCGGTGCTGGTCGTGCAGACGGCGCGCGGGGTGGTGCTCCCCGAGAAGCACCGCGTCGCCGTGGTGCTGACCTCCGCGATCACCAATGCGCAGGCCGTCCCCCTCGCGCCGTCCAGGCAGTTCGCCTCGATCCGCGACGGCGCGCGCGCCGACGCCGCGGCGAAGAGCTACGGCGAGGCGATCGACGCGGTCGTCGCGAAGGCGGGCGTCGACAAGGCGAAGGTCGTCGCGGCGGCGGTCTACACCACCGGTCCGGTGACCGACGAGCTGCGCGAGGCGCGGGCGGTCGCGCGCGCGACGGCGCTGCCGACGCTGAAGTGGGGCGAAGGCGACGTCGCGCCGGTGAAGCCCGCGCGGTTCACCTCCGCGACGCCGCTCCCCGAGGGCTGGAACGCGTCGCTCGACGCCCTCCTCGGCACGCCGAACAAGCTGCCGAGCGGCGAGGACGATCCCGACTGGGGCAGCGGCAAGGGCATCGCGCACGACGCGCTCTCGGCGATCGGCGTCGCGGCGATCGAGGCGCCGAACTTCCTGATCGAATCGAGCGGCTACGGCGATCCAGCGCACGGCACCTTCTTCCACGAAGGCGGCAAGGTCGCGATCAACCCGACGAAGCCGACGAACAAGGTGTGGGTCTCGTTCTTCCTGCCCAAGGGGGCGATGCCCGCGAGCGGCTGGCCGGTGGTGGTCTACCAGCACGGCATGGGCGGCCAGCGGGGCGACGCGCTCTCGCTCGCCAACTCCATCGCGAGGCGGGGCTGGGCGACGGTCTCGATCGAGGCCTACCTGCAGGGCACCCGCGGCCTCGACGCCAAGGCGCGCGGCGACGAGCAGTGCGACTACAAGCGCTCGACCTCCACCTACGAGGGGCCCGACGGCTTCAGCGATCGCAACTCCGAGGGCGCGAACTTCGCCCCCACCGACCTGTTCGGCAACCTCTTCCGCCTCGCCGCGTTGCGCGATCAGTTCCGGCAGTCGGTCGTCGACCACACCACGCTGCTCCGCGTGCTCGAGAGCGGCCCGGCGCTCGACGGGCTGAAGCTCGGCGATCAAGCGCCGAAGATCGACGGCAGCAAGGTCGCCTACGTCGGCGACTCGCTCGGCGGCATCCTCGGGTCGTTGCTCGCCGGCATCGAGCCGAACCACAAGGCGTACATCCTCAACGTGCCCGGCGGCGCGCTGCTCAGCGAGCTCGCCTCCAACAGCCCGAACATCTACTCGCTGCTCAACGGCTCGGCGGCGCTGAACTTCGGCTTCACCAACGCGCAGATGCCCCCCTGGCACCCGCTCGTGCAGATGATGCAGCACGTGATCGACGGCGGAGACCCGATCGGCGTCGCCTCGACGACCACCGCGCCGGTGCCGATCGGCGACGCGACGCCGAGCGCGCGCAACATGGTCCTCTTCGAGGTGCTCGGCGACGAGCTCGTGTCCAACCACGCGACCGAGGCGCTCGCGCGCGCGATGGGCGTGCCGGTGCTCGCGCCGCACCAGCCGCTGCTCACGACGCTGACGCCGGTCACGGGGCCGGCGGTGAAGGACCTGCCGAAGCCGGGGCGCACCGCGGTGCTGGTGCAGCTCTACCCCGCGCAGCACGGGTCGGACCTCTACAGCAAGCGTGGCCACCGCACGTACGCGAAGGAGCGGCCGATCTTCGGCGACTCGTCGATCGAGCCGTTCCCCAAGCTCGCCGCGCCGCTCGACTTCGACAACCCCTACCTCGAGGTGCAGAAGGCCGCCTTCGACTTCGTCGCCGAGGCGTTCGAGGGCAAGGCGCCGACGCTCACGTGGAGCAAGCCGCCGGCGCCGTTCGCTGACTGAGTCGTCAGTCGTCAGTCGTCAGTCGTCAGCACGAGAAGAGAGACGGCGCGGGGAGTCTGCGCCTCGTCGATGTCGTGGACCGAGCGCTGCTCGGCCCGGAGCCTCGGCAGCGCTCGAGGGGCGGCTCTGCTCTCGGCTGACGACTGACGACTGACGACTGACGACTCGGATCAGCGACCCTTGCGGAACAGCTGCGCGTAGTGCTCGCTCACCTCGACGCCGCCGAGGCGGGTGAAGAACGTCGAGTAGGACATCCAGATCGCGAGGCCGTTCAGGTCGCGGAAGATCGCCGGCAGGTAGATCGGGGGCCTGACCACGCCGTCGCCGACGCGCGCGGCGAGCACCGGGATGTCCTCGTGGGCGATCTTCCCCACGAACAGGAAGGGGATGAGCTCGGGGCGATCGTGCTCGATGCACGCCCGGATGAACGCGTAGTTGAGGACGATGCCCTTCGAGTAGCAGATGTCCTTGGTGAACGGCGCGCCGCCGGCAGTGCTGCCGCCGCGGAAGATGCGGCGCGCGGCGTTGAAGCAGTCCTCCTCGTCGTACCCCTCGGTGCGATACCAGTCGAAGATCTGCACGAAGTCGGCGCCGTCTTCCGCCTTGTCGACGGCGAGGACCCGATCGTTGAGCCGGCGGGCGCGGCGCGGGTAGGTGCGGAAGGTGAAGATTTCCATCAGCGCGGCGAGGCCCTCCTGCGCTGCGGTCGTGCGGGGCGGGCCCTTGCCGAGCCAGCGGGCGACCGGCTGGGCGGACCCGTTGAGCGACGTCGCGAGGTGCACCCAGCCCTCGTGCACCTCGAAGAGGTCGATGTCGCGCAGGGAGAACATGGCGCCGCGACGGATCTTCACGTAGTCGCTGCCGGCGGCCGCGTCGGCGAAGATGCCGTCGTCCTCGGCGACGCGCACCGTCGACTCGCCGAAGTAGGCGATGAGCCGCGCGTTGAGGATGTCGACCGCCTTGAGCGCGTTGATGTCGCGGACGTTCGGCGGGCCGAGGTCGTCCTGCAGGTTGGTCAGCAGGCCGTAGAGCACGTGCGCGCTGTCGCGGACCGAGGTCTTGCCGTCGGGGTACTTGTCCTTCGGCGAGCCGTAGAGCTTGCGGGAGAAGCCGTAGAAGGTCGCGGTGCCGCGCGCCTCGAGCATGCGCACGGTGTCGCGGTACTGGAGCGCCGTGATCGCGAGGATGCGCGCGATGTCGTCGTCGGCCGGGAGCTCCTTCTCGATGTCGCGGACGATGTCCTCGAACTCGACGGCCTTCTGCCTCGGATCGAAGCCGAGATCGATCGATTGGTACCACTCGGTGCCGATGACCGGGTTGTCGCGCCAGCGCGAGGCGCGGAACTTCTCGAACACGCTCGCGTCCCACTTCAGGGAGTTGAGGACGCGGATCGGCTTCTGCGCTTCGACGATGCGCTGCGAGAGCTGCGCGACGATCTCCTTGTACGAGCGCCAGGGGCCGGCGACCGGAGGCGGAGGGATCGACGGCTCGACGAGCGCCTCGCGTTCGCGCGGCGGCGCCGGTCGCGCGCTCTCGCGCGCCGTCGACTGCGCACTCTCGCGCGGCGGCGCTGGTCGCGCGCTCTCGCGCGGCGGCGCTGGTCGCGCGCTCTCGCGCGGCGGCGTCGATCGCGCGCTCTCGCGCGCCGTCGACTGAGCGGAGGCCTTGTCGGCGCGATCGGGGAGGCCGTTGACGTTGGCCGGCGCCACCGGGGGGACGTCGGTGCGCGCGTCTTCGTCGACGCCTGCAGTCGGGGCCTCACCGTTGCGCTCCCTCGAACGCTGGCGGTCGGCCTCGCCGTCGGAGCGAGCCATTGGCGTTTGTCAATAGCGGAAATCACCCACGTTTGCAAGGTCGAGGCTCGATGCAACAGCTCGGGCGCCATGACGAACGCGACGCCGAACGCCAGCAACAGCGCGCCGCCAAACGGAGCGGGAGCGCCGCCGCTACGTCGGATCGATCACTGATCGGCGATGACGAACTCGACGCGCCGGTTCTTCGCGCGACCGGCCTCGGTCTTGTTGTCGGCGATCGGCTTGTCTTGACCGAAGCCCTCCGCGTCGAGCCGGCCCGCGTCGATGCCCTTCTTGACGAGGTAGTCCTTCACGGCCTGCGCGCGGCGCTTGGACAGGTCCTTGTTGTGATCGGCCTTGCCCTTGTTGTCGGTGTGACCCTCGATGCGGACCTTCTTCACGCTCTTGGTCTTGTCGAGGATCTCGAAGACCGAGTCGAGCACCTGGAACGACTTGGCGCCGATGATCTTGTCGGAGTCGTTCGCGAAGTTGATCTTGTCGAGGATGATGATCGTCGAGCCCTTGACCTCGGCGAACTTCGTCTTGACCGGGCAGCCGTTGGTCTTCGGATCGGTGGTCGCCGGACCGGGGTCGGTCGGGCACGCGTCCTGGTCGTCGAGCACGCCGTCCTTGTCCTTGTCGGGCGGACAGCCGTTGAGCTTCGGGTCCTCGTTGAACGCGCCGGCCACGTCGGGGCACGCGTCCTGCGCGTCGAAGATGCCGTCCTTGTCCTTGTCGGGCGGCGGCGGCGGCGGCGGGCACCCGCGCGTCTTGTGGTCGGCGCTGTCGGGACCGGGCTCGTTCGGGCAGGCGTCGATCTTGTCGGCGATGCCGTCCTTGTCGGAGTCGGGGCAGCCGTTGGAGTCGGGATCGGCCGAGTGCGGGCCGGGCTGCAACGGACAGGCGTCGTGCACGTCGTCGATGGTGTCCTTGTCCTTGTCGTCGTCGACGGGCGGCGGCGGGGCGGGCTTCTTCACCTCCGGCCACGGCGACGCCCAACCGATGCGCAGCACGGCGCGCGCGGCGGGCGTGCCGGCCGCGTAGGAGAACCCGGTGCCGCCGCCGAGCGAGGCGTAGAGGCCGTTGGAGAAAGCGTAGGTCGCCGACAGGAGTCCTTCGGCCGGCGAGGTGGTGAGCTTGAACAGCGTGGAGTCGCGCAGGCCCGTGCCGCCGATCACCTCGGCGCCGACGCGCAGCTTCTCGTTCATGAGCTTCACGCCGCCGGCGAGCGACATGAACCCTTCGACGCCCGTCTCGGAGCCGAGCACGTCGCGCTGCGGGCGGAACATGAACCCGAGGTTTCCGGTGATGTAGACCTTGCGCGACGGCGCGATCTCGAGGATCGCCGTCGGCTGGGCGCGCCACGTGCCGTCGGACGCCCAGGACCGCTGATCGCCCGTCGGCGCCCACACGTACGCGCCGATGGCCAGCGAGAGCAGATCGGGCGCCTCGGTGCCGCGCGCCGCCTCGGACTTGCCGATGATCCGCAGGCGCGCGCCGAAGCGCACGTCGCCCATGACCGTGCTCTTCGGGTCGGCGACGCCGGGGCTGGTCGAGTAGCTCTCGGCCTTCTGGTAGGCGACGATCGGCACCGCCGCGTGCACGGTGAGGCGGTTGAAGAGGCCGAACGCGACGCCCGGCGTGACGAACACCTGCTCGGAGACGACGTCGCGGACGGTCTCCTTCTTGCCGTCGGCGCCGGTGCGCATGAGCACCAGCGGCTTGTGCCCCCAGTCGCCGGTCACCACCGCGCCCCACCCGAGGTGCGGCAGGCCGGTCGGACGCTCGACACGCAGCCAGTCGTTGACCAGCGGCGTCGGCTCGAAGCGGTTCAGCGAGAACTCGTTCGCGGCGCCGGCGCGCGCGGTGACGAGCGCGAGGGGGACGAGCAGCCCGAGAGCAAGGCGCGGTTTCATGACGCGCAATGCTGACCCGGATCAACCGCGGAAGTCTACTTGTCCGTGAGCCCGAAGAGGCCCTTCAACCGGGCCAGCATCACGCTCTTGGTGGCTCGGCGTTGGGCGTCGTCGATCGTGCGCTCTTCGAGCTTCTCCGCGAGCTCCGCCTGCCGCTGCGCGAGGACCTCGCTGAGGGCCTCGGCGACGTCCGGGTGGCGCGTGATCATCGCGCGGAAGCTCGGCTCGTCGATCACGAACGTGCGGGTCGCCCCCACCGTCACGACCGTCGCCGTGCGCGGCGCGCCGGTGATCAGGGACATCTCCCCAAAGAAATCGCCGGCTTGCAGCCGGAAGAGCTCGCGGCGCACGGTCGCGCCGTCGTCGGCGAGGACGGCGACCACGCCCTCGAGGATCACGTGCATCGACCGTCCCTGCTCGCCGGCCTTCACGATCACCTCGGCGGCGCCGTAGGGCTCCTCGCGGCCGTGGAGCGCGATGTCGAGGACCGCCTCCTCCGACAGCGACGCGAACAGCGAGGCGCGCTGCAGGCGCGCGGCGACGGTGCGGTGGCCGTCGCGGTCGTCGCCCTCGCGCGCCAGGTGGAGCGTGCGCGTTGGGAAGGGGAACCCGAGGCCCGCGCGCGCGAACGCGTACCAGACGCGCGCGCGCACGTCGGCGTCGACGACCTCGTAGTCGACCGCGCGCCTCGTCCAGTAGCGGAGCTGGTAGCCGACCCCGCTGTCCTTGAACGCCGAGAGGATCACCGTCGCCGGCGGCGTCGGCTCCACGCCCGGCACGTCGCGCATCGCCGAGATCACCGCCTGGCGCACGCGCTCCGGCGGCGCCTCGTACATGGCGTCGAACTCGATCTCGCGGCGGAAGACCCGGTCGCCGTGCCCGAAGTTCGTGACCGTCTGCGTCACGAACTCGCTGTTCGGCACCATGTGCTCGAGGCCGTCGACGCTGCGCAGCGTGGTGGTGCGCCAGTTGGTGCCGAGGACCATGCCGCGCCGCGTATGGTTCACCAGCTTGACGACGTCGCCCTCCTCGAACGGACGCGCGTACTGCACGAGCACGCCGGCGCCGACCTGCCGCAGCACCTCGGCGACGGCGGCGCCGAGACCGCCGATGACGACCGCGCCGCCGGCGAGGACGCCGACGGTCGCCACGCCGCCCGCGCGGAGCCCGGCGAGCGCCGCCACGAGGAAGGTCACGCCGAGCAGGCCGTAGCGGATCATCGGCCGCAGCGGCTTCTTGCCGTTGCGTCCGAGCGCGAAGTCGACGAGCAGCACGAACAGCGTCTGGGCGAGCGCGAGCGACAGCGCGACCGCCGCGATCACGCGGAAGACGCGCTCGATCTCGTTGTCGGCCGACTGGATCGGGGCGAGGCAGCGCACCGCCGAGATCACGAGGTACAGCCAGGCGAGCGCGGCAGACAGGCGCAGCGAGCGCTTCAGATCGCGGTGCAGCACGCTCGTGAGCAGCGCGTCGCCGGCGAGGATCGCGCTCGCCACGATCGGCCCGGCGAGCCCGATGTCGTTGAGGAGCCGACCGACCGGATCGATGTGAAACGGCAGGCGCATCGCGTGTGGCCGCGATGCTAGCGGTGGCGCGCACGGCCGTCGAAAAGCCGGGCATCACCAGGACGCGACCGCGGTCCTGCACGTCCTCGGCCGCGGCGGCCCGACGCCGGGCGACCTCCGTCGTGCGGGCCGCTCGGACGTGGCGAAGCAGTGGGCGCCCCGTTGACGACCGGCTGCGCGGTGTTACGACCTATTCGTTCCCTCTGCTCGGTCCGTATAGGCGCCTCATCGATCCCCTTTGAGTATGAACCGGGGTCCGATGCCGAGCCGTTGTGCAAGCCCGGGGTTCTTCGCCGGGAAGCCTGAAGGCTCGGTTCCACAGGATCCCACCTAGCGACTCGCTAGGGGTTCATGCTGGCGCACTTCCTACGGCCGAGTGGTAAGGAACGTTTCTTCCGAAGCGGGGAGCGGCGCGAGCCTCTCCCCGTTTCCTTTGCGCATGAGCCTGCGCCTGCGCATGAGCCCGCGCTTGCGCCCGTGCTCGAGCCTGCGCCTGCGCATGAGCCCGCGCGCGCGCCCGAGCGCACGTGGCCGCAGCCCGACCGTAGGTGTAGGCTCATCGACCCCATGTCGAGCAGTCGCTCCTTCAGCTTCGCCGTCCTACTTCTCTCCGCGATCGGCCTGGTCGTCGGCTGCGGTCGCTCCGACATCGGCGAGGAGGAGTCGTTCACCCCCGTCGACGGCGGCGAGGACACGCTGCCCACGTCGCCTTGCGTGACCGCCTTCGACTGCCCGGCGGTCAAGGACATGTGCACGCAGGCCTACTGCATCGGCGGCAAGTGCGAGTACCGCACCGGCAAGGACCAGGACAAAGACGGCGTCCAGGACTTCGTCTGCGGCGGCACCGACTGCAACGATCTCGATCCGACGGTGAACCCCGCCGCCCCCGAGCGCTGCGGCGACGGCATGGACAACGACTGCAACGGCCTCGCCGACTGCGACGACCCTATCTGCGTGGGCGACCCGATCTGCGGCACGTGCGTGCCCGATCCGATCGGCGGCCCCGGCGGCGTCGAGCGCAACTGCGTCGACGGCCGCGACAACGACTGCAACGGGATCGTCGACTGCGCCGATCCGGCGTGCAAGCCGCAGCCGGCGTGCACCGGCGGCTGCCTGAAGAGCGAGATCTGCGGCAACGGCAAGGACGACGACTGCAACGGGCGCGCCGACTGCGCCGACGAGGCGTGCGAGGGCACGCCCGCGTGCCCGGTGTGCGGCCCGGTCGAGGTTTGCATCAACGGCAAGGACGACGACTGCAACGGCGTCGCCGACTGCGCCGATCCGGCGTGCAAGGGCACCCCCGGCTGCACCACCTGCACGATCGTCGAGGCGTCCTGCTCCGACAAGAAGGACGAGGACTGCGACGGCCTCATCGACTGCCTCGACCCCGACTGCGCGAAGAGCCCCGCCTGCGCGGTGTGCGCGCCGAGCGAGACCTGCGCCAACGGCACCGACGACGACTGCAACGGCCTCACCGACTGCGCCGACGGCGCGTGCGCCAAGCACCCGTCGTGCGTGACCTGCAGCGACAAGGAGACCTGCGGCAACGGCAAGGACGACGACTGCAACGGGTTCACCGACTGCGCCGACGCCGCGTGCAAGACGCTGCCCGCGTGCACCGGCTGCGCCGCGAAGGAGACCTGCGGCAACGGCAAGGACGACGACTGCAACGGGTTCACCGACTGCGCCGACGGCGCCTGCAAGGGCGATCCGACCTGCGTGTGCGGCTCGATCGAGATCTGCGGCAACGGCAAGGACGACGACTGCAACGGCGCGACCGACTGCGCCGACGCGAAGTGCAAGACCCTCCCCGCGTGCGTCGAGTGCGGGCCGGCCGAGATCTGCGGCAACGCCAAGGACGACGACTGCAACGGCCTGACCGACTGCAGCGATCCGGCCTGCAAGGCCGACCCGAAGTGCGCCTGCGGCCCCGCCGAGATCTGCGGCAACGGCAAGGACGACAACTGCAACGGGCAGACCGACTGCCTCGACGCCGCGTGCGCCACGACCGTCGAGTGTCAGTGCCGCCTCAAGCGCGAGAACTGCACCAACGGCGTCGACGACAACTGCAACGGCCTGCGCGACTGCTTCGACCCGCAGTGCGCGACCGACGCGGCGTGCCTCTGCGTGCCCGGCGCCAAGGAGATCTGCACCGACAAGAAGGACAACAACTGCGACGGCAAGATCGACTGCCTCGATCCTGCCTGCGCGACCGACGCGGCCTGCCTCGTGTGCAAGCCGGAGGTGTGCAGCAACGGCGTCGACGACTCGTGCAACGCGCTGGCCGACTGCGCCGATCCGGCGTGCGCGCTCGACGACGCGTGCCGCTTCAAGGTCGAGGTCTGCGACAACTTCAAGGACGACAACGCCAACGGCCTCACCGACTGCGACGATCCGGCGTGCTTCGCGACGGATTGGTGCAAGACGCGCCACGAGAACTGCAACACCGCGATGACGGTCACCGCCAGCGGGACCTACTTCGGCGACACCGCGACGTTCTGGAACCACACCATCGCGTCGTGCGGCGGCGCCGGCGGCGAGGCGGTGTTCCGGATCGTCCTGACCGCGCCGGCGCGGCTGCGCATCTCGTCGACCGGCACCAAGCAGCCGCCGTTCGACTCGATGGTCTACCTGCGCCGCGGCGCCTGCGCGACCGGCTTCGAGCTCGGCTGCGACGACGACGCGGGCGGCTCGTGGACCGGCGCCATCGACATCCCGGTGGCCAAGGCGGGCACCTACTACGCGTTCCTCGACGGGTTCACGTACCTCGACATGGGCAAGTACCAGTTCAACGTGACCATCGACTACGCGCTGAAGGAAGACTGCGGAAACAAGCTCGACGACGACGGCGACGGGTACTCCGACTGCGCCGACAAGGACTGCGCGCTGGTCTCCGGCTGCGCCGGCGCGACGCCGGAGCTCGGCGTCTCTGCGTGCACCGACGGCGTCGACAACGACAAGGACGGCCTGGTCGACTGCAACGACCCCGACTGCCGCGCGAGCAAGTTCTACAAGACGGAGTGCTGCAACGGCAAAGACGACAACGGCAACGGGATCATCGACGAGGACGCGTGCCACTGCGCGCCCGACCGCGCCTGCGACCGCGCCGGGTACGTCTGCAACTGGAACACCACCGAGTCGTGCGCGCCGCGCTGCTCTTCGATCATCGGGGCGTCGATCTGCCCGGCGATCGCGCCGGGGAGCATCTGCGATTCGACCTCGGGCCTGTGCGCATGGACGGGCGGCTGACCCGATCGGGGGCCCTCGCACCCCGCCTGCGACTGCGCTAGCCGAGGATCGCTTGGCCCCCCCGTCCGACCCCCTCGACGACGTCGCCCTGCTCGACCGCGCGGCCACTGCCGCGCGACTGCTGCGCGAGGCGATCGCCACCCGTGTCGTCGGTCAGGACGAGGTGGTCGATTCCATGCTCATCGCGCTGCTCGCGCGTGGGCACGCGCTGCTCGTCGGGGTCCCCGGGCTCGCCAAGACGCTCCTCGTCGCGACGCTGGCGCAGGCGCTCGATCTCACCTTCGGACGCGTGCAGTTCACGCCCGACCTCCTCCCCGCCGACATCACCGGCACCGACGTCCTCGAGGAGGATCCGGAGGCCGGCCGCAGGCGGCTGCGCTTCGCGCCGGGCCCGATCTTCGCGAACCTCATCCTCGCCGACGAGATCAACCGCACCCCGCCGAAGACGCAGGCGGCGCTCCTGCAGGCGATGCAGGAGCACAAGGTCACCAGCGGCATCGCCACGCACGATCTGCCCGACCCGTTCCAGGTGTTCGCCACGCGCAACCCGATCGAGCAGGAGGGCACCTATCCGCTGCCGGAGGCGCAGCTCGATCGCTTCCTGCTCGAGGTGCACGTCGGCTATCCGAGCGCCGACGAGGAGCGCGAGATCGCGCGCCGCACCACCTCCGGCTCGCTGGCCGAGGTGCCGCGCGCGCTGACCGTCGAGGAGCTGCGCGCGCTGCAGTCGCTCGTCCCGCGCATGCCGGTCACCGATCAGGCGCTCGATCTCGCGGTGCGCCTCGCGCGCACCACGCGTCCCGAAGAGAAGGCGGCGCCCTCGCTCGTCACCAAGTACGTCCGCTTCGGCGCCGGCCCGCGCGGGTCGCAGGCGCTGGTCCTCGCCGCCAAGGCGCGCGCGGCGCTGCGCGGCGAGGCCGCCGTCGAGACCGACGACGTGATGGCGCTCGCGGTCGCGGTGCTCCGCCACCGCCTCGTGCTCTCGTATCGCGCCGAGGCCGACGGCGTGCGCGACATCGACATCGTCCGCGGGGTGCAGGACGCGGTGCGATGAAGCGCCCTTGGTTCGATCTCGTCGAGCCGAGCACGGGTGAGGCGCCCGTCGTGGTCGAGGTGCCTCACGCGGGCCTGTTCCTGCCCGCCGAGGTGCTGGCGGCGCTCGTCGCCCCGGCCCGCGCGATCGCCCGCGACGCCGATCTCTTCGTCGACGAGCTGTACGAGGACGCGCCCGCCGAGGGCGCTTCGCTGCTGGTCGCCCGCACCAGCCGCTACGTCGTCGATCTCAACCGCGCCGAGGACGACGTCGACGCCGGCGTCGTCGTCGGCGATCCGCGCCCGGCGCGCCCGCACGCGCGCGGCCTGGTCTGGCGCACCACCACCGACGACGAGCCGGCGCTGATCCGTCCGCTGACCCGCGAGGAGTATCGCTTCCGTCTCGATGCGGTCCATCGGCCGTACCACGAGGCGCTGCGCTCCGTCCTCGATCGCAAGATCGCCCGCTTCGGGTACGTCATGCTCCTCTGCGCGCACTCGATGCCCAGCGTCGGCCGCGCGGGCCACGCCGACGCCGGCGTCCCGCGCGCCGACGTGGTGCCGGGCTCGCGCGGGCGCACGTCGGCGCACAAACGCGTGATCGACGCGGTCGAGGCCGTCGCCGTCGCGCACGGGCGCACGGTGGAGCACGACCGTCCCTACCGCGGCGGTTGGTCGACCTCGCACTACGGCCGTCCAGCGCAGAAATGTCACGCGATCCAGGTCGAGCTCGCGCGGCGATCGTACCTCGACGAGCAGACGCTCCAGCGCAACGCCGGGCTCCCGGCGACCCGCAAGCTGTGCCGCGCGCTGGTCGCCCGGCTGGCGTCGTTGCCTCCCGACGCGCTAACCTGATCGCTTCGCCGTGGACTCGAAGACCCATCGACTGCGTACGGTTCCTCCCGTGGAGCCGCTCGACGACGAGAGCCACCCGCCATCATCCGAGCGGCGCTCGGTGCCGCCGTTCGATCCCACCATGGCTCCGAGCGTGAACCTGCCGCTGCGCGCCCCGAGCAACTCCGCCGCGCGGCCGGTCCTGCGGCCGATCCTCGCGTCGGAGTGCCTGCGCGAGGACATCGCGCCGAGCGAGCCCTTCCCGCGCGCGACGCGCGCGGCGATCGCGGGTTCGGCCGCGGCCCTCGCCGTCGCGGCCGCGCTGATGGCGCAGACCTCGCTCGCGCGTTCGGGGGCGCTCGCCATCGCCGCGATCGTCGCGATGGCCGCCGCGCTCGGGCGCGACTACCACACGAGTGGCGTGCTCTCCATCGGCGCGATCGCGGGGCTGCTCGCGGCGCCCTCGCTCGCGACCGTCGCGGCGATCCCGCTCGCCGCCGCGCTCTTCGTGCGCGCGAGCTACCGCGCGCACCGCGGCACGCGCCGCGCGCTCGCCGCGTCGGTGACGCTGTTCGCCGTCGCCGTCGCGTTCGCCGCCGTCGCTGCGTTCTCCTCCGGCGGCACCGTCGCGGCCCGCGTCGTCGCCGTCGGGATGGGCGCCGTCGCCGCCGCGTCGCTCCTCGGGTTCATGGGTGAGGAGACGACCGGCCTGTCGACGACCTGGGGCGCGCTCGCGCTCCTCACCGCGGCCGCGTCCGTCCTCGTGCGTGCACCGCTGTCCGTCGGTGGCGTGGCCGCCGCGCTCGGCGCGCTCGCCGCGGGCGTGTGCGCGTCGGTCGGCGTCTACGCCGTCGCGGCCACCGCGATCGCGCCGGTGGAGCGCGCCCGGGACGTCCGCGCGTCCGTCCCGCCGCCTCCCGCATCGAACGACGCATAGGTGCCCCCCGTGCCTCGGCTCGCGCTCTTCGACATGGATCGCACGCTGGTCCGGAGGAACACCGCCGCGCTGTACGTGCGCTATCAGCGCGAGATCGGCGAGGCGTCGCTCGTCGACCTGACGCGCGCCGGCTGGTGGCTGCTCCAGTACCACCTCGGGGTGGTCGACGCGGAGGCGGTCGCCCTCGAGGCGCTGCGGCAGGTCATCGGCCAGCACGAGATGGTGCTCGCGGCGCGCTGCGACGACTGGTTCCGGCGGGACGTCGCGCGGCACATCACCTGCGCGGGTCGACGCGCGATCGATCGCCACCGCGAGGCGGGCGACATCTGCGCCATCGTCACCGGCGCGACCATCTACTCGGCGCGCCCGCTGTCGCGCGTGCTCGACATCGAGCACGTCATCGCGACGGAGCTCGAGTGCGACGCAGAGGGCCGCTTCACCGGTCGGCACGTGCACCTCAACTACGGCGCAGGGAAGATCGAGAAGAGCGAGGCGCTGGCCCGCGCGTACGGCAGCACGCTCGCCGACGCGGCGTTCTACACCGACTCCATCAGCGATCTGCCGCTCCTCGAACGCGTGGGCAGCCCGATCGTGATCAACCCCGACCCGCGGCTCGGCCGCGTGGCGAAGCAGCGGGGCTGGCCCATCGAGCGGTGGTGATCACGCGCCTCGGCGATCGAGCTCGTTGCACACCAGCGTGATCGCGTCCTCGGCGTGCACGCTCACCGGTCCGAGCCCGAGCCTCGTCACGCCGTGCGCCGCGAGCAGCAGGCGCGACCCGTCGTCGAACCCGAGGTGATCGCCGACGAAGAACACGGGTTCGCGCAGGTCGATCTCGGCGTCGCGGATGTCGCGCGCCCCCTCGTCGAGGACGTAGGCCGACGCGCCGGCGCTCGGCGCCTCGACGGCGCGTACGGCGCGCGGGAGATCCGCGAGCACCGCGTCGAGCCCGCCCTCGGCGACCGCGAGCCCGCTGCGGATCTCGACGAAGCCGCACCCCTCGAGGCCGGCTTCGAGCGCCTTCTGGACCATGACGCCAAGGCTCCGCTCGTCCGGTCGGACGAACCGGATGGCCGAGCCGTCGAAGCGCACCACGCGCGGCGCCCGCGGACCGCCGAGCAGGACGAGGTACACGACGGTGTCCCGACGGAGGCCGTGCGACACCAGGAGGGCGGCGCGCAAGCAGCGCAGCAGCACGTCGAGCCGGCCGCTGGTCCCGGCGACGTCGATCAGCAGGAAATCTCCGGCCGCGGTGGCCTGCTGACCGATCACGACGAACCTGCGCATCGCGCGGGGTTGTAGCACCGGCGGGCTCCGATCCGACGACCTTACGGTCGCGCCGTGGTTTTGCAGCCGGCCGATTGCTGCTACACGGCGCGACCCCCATGGCGTCGATTCAGGTTCAGACCGTCACCAAGGCCTACGGCAGCAAGCGCCTCTTCGAGGACGTCACCGTGACGTTCGGCGAAGGGCGCCGCTTCGGCCTCACCGGACCCAACGGCGCCGGCAAGTCCACCTTCATGAAGATCCTCTCCGGCGATCTCGAGCCGGACAACGGCTCGGTGGCGCGCCCGGAGAAGACCTCGGTGCTGCGCCAGGATCAGTTCGCGTACGAGGACCGACGCGTCCTCGACGTCGTGCTCATGGGCAACCGGCGCCTGTGGGCGGCCATCTCCGAGAAGGAGGAGCTCTACGCGCTGCCCGAGATCACCGACGAGCAGGGCGAGCGCCTCGGCGAGCTCGAGTCGATCGTCGCCGAGGAGGACGGCTACACCGCGGAGGCCGACGCGGCGGCGCTGCTCTCCGGCCTCGGCATCCCCGAGGAGCAGCACGAGCGGCTGATGCGCGAGGTCGCCGGCGGCTACAAGCTGCGCGTCCTCCTCGCGCAGGCGCTGTTCGGAAAGCCCGAGGCGCTCCTCCTCGACGAGCCGACCAACAACCTCGACCTCGACTCCATCCGCTGGCTCGAGCGGTTCCTCTGCAGCTACGAGGGCGTGCTGATCACGATCTCGCACGATCGCCACTTCCTCAACGAGATCTGCACGCACATCGCGGACATCGACTACAACACGATCATCGTCTACCCCGGCGGCTACGACGACATGGTCGTCGCCAAGAGCCAGATCCGCGGGCGCGTCGAGCAGGAGAACGCCGAGCGCCAGAAGAAGATCACGCAGCTGCAGGAGTTCGTCGCCAAGTTCGGCGCCGGCACGCGCGCCTCGCAGGTGCAGAGCCGCAAGAAGCAGATCGAGAAGCTCCAGCTCACCGATCTGAAGAAGTCGAACATCGAGCGGCCCTACATCCACGTCCCGGTGAAGAAGCCGTCGGGCAAGCAGACCCTCACCATCGAGGGGCTCGACAAGACCTGGGAGCACGCCGACGAGGGACGCGACGTGGTGGTCGCGCGCAACTTCGACGCGCTCGTCACCAAGGGGGAGAAGATCGCCATCGTCGGCGCCAACGGCGTCGGCAAGACGACGCTGTGCAAGATGCTGGTCTCCGAGCTCGCCCCCGACGCGGGCACGATCGCCTGGGGGCACAACGTGTCGATCGGCTACCTCGCGCAGGATCACCGCGACGGCATCCCGCTCGGGACCACCGTCGCCGACTGGCTGCACTCGGTCGATCCCACCGCCGGCACGCAGGACGTCCGCGGCCTGCTCGGGAGGATGCTCTTCAAGGGCGAGGAGGGGAGCAAGCCGACCGACGCGCTCTCCGGCGGCGAAGCGGTCCGCCTCATCTTCGCGAAGCTGATGCTCACGCAGGACAACGTCCTGGTGTTGGACGAGCCGACCAACCACCTCGATCTCGAGTCGATCGTGGCCCTCGGCGAGGCGCTCCGGAAATACGAGGGCACCGCGTTCGTCGTCTCGCACGACCGCGATTTGATCAGCGGGTTCGCCACGCGGCTCTTCGCCTTCACGAAGGACGGTCTCGTCGATTTCAAGGGCACATACGACGAGTTCCTCGACCGCTTCGAGGCGCCGCGCGCCAGCCAGCGGCCACGCCGCGCGGCGGGCGCACGCTGAGAGGTGGCCCCCGGACTGCAGTGGTTTCAACCCGGGGGCCCTGGAGAGACTGAGCTGACGAAGATCATGCCGCACTGCGCAGTAGCGCACGGCCGCACTGCGCACTTCGTTACGCAGGCATCGCTCACTCGCAACCGAAGGTCTGCCTTGCCTTTCGCGTGCGGCGATTCCACGTTGCCGCGGTTCACCGCCTGAGGAGGCACCCCGTGGCGATCCCCCAATCCGTGACCGTTTGCGAGTGCTGGGCCCGAGACGGGCTGCAGTCGATGCCGATCATCGTGCCCACCGCGGAGAAGATCGAGATGATCGATCGAATCACCGCCGCGGGGTTCAAGAAGCTCGAGGTCACCTCGTTCTCGCACCCGAAGCTGCTCCCGCAGTTCGCCGACGCGGTGGAGGTGCTCAAGGGCATCCAGCGCCGGCCCGGCGTGTCGCACGTCGTGCTGATGCCGAACGAGAAGGGCTTCGACCGCCTCGAGCAGTGTCAGAAGGAGGGCTACGGCGCCGACGAGATCATCCTCATGATCTCCAGCAGCGAGAAGCACAACCTCCTCAACTTCCGCATGAGCCACGCCGAGGCGATGGCCGAGCACGCGCGTATCATGAAGCGCGCGCACGCCCTCGGCATCCGCGTCATCGGCTGCGCGGGCACGGTGTTCGGCTGCCCGGTCGGCGGCGACGTGCCGTTCGCCGACGTCGAGAAGATCACGCGCTTCTACCTCGACGAGGGCGCGCAGACGATCATGCTCGGCGACACCACCGGCATGGCGAACCCCATCCTGGTGCGCCAGCGCGTCGGCGAGCTGATGGCGATGTTCCCGAAGGTCGACTTCATCTCGCACTTCCACGACACGCGCGGCACCGGCGTGGTGAACTCGATCGCCATGCTCGAGCTGGGCGTGCGCTACGTCGACACCTCGCTCGGGGCGATCGGCGGGCAGCCGGCGACCGGCGCCTCGAAGTACTCGGCCGGGTACACCGGCAACACGTGCACCGAGGATCTGGTGGCCCTCCTCGACGAGATGGGCGCGCGGACCGGCGTCGACCTCCACGCGATGATCGACGCCGGGCGGCGCGCCGAGGAGATCCTCGACCAGCGGCTTCGCTCGAACGTCGTGCGCGCCGGCCCGGTGATCCACGCGCCGTCTTCGCCCGACAAGGAGCCGGGCAAGGTGGCGACGCTCCGGCCGCCGCCGGCCTGAGTCGTCGGTCACCCGAGTCGTCGTCGTCGTCCGTCGCGAGAGCGGTCTCATCTCGACACCCCGCGCGCGCGTCGGATCGGCGTCGGCCGCGATCGGCCGTGACCGAAGTCACTCCGTGCGTGAAGGGAAGGGTCGACCATACGTCCCTGCACCATGAAGCTCCATCCCATCCTCGGCCTCGGTATCGCGCTCGCTGCCTTCTTCGGAGGAGTCGCCGCCGCGCAGACCATCAAGGGAGCGGTGAAGCCGCTCCCGCCCAGCGCGAGGGTCAGCATGGTGGCGGTGCCCGGCTTCCGGGCGAGCTTCAGCGGAGAGTTGGCGGCGAGCATCCGCGTCGGAGGCGACGTGAATCTCGGCGACGTCATCTTCGTGAGGCCGGGAGGCCAGCTCACGGTCGACGTATCGGGCTCGACGGCAACCACGCTGCCGACAGGCTCCTACCGCGTCCGGTTCAGCTTCTCCAACGTGAGCGATGCGACCACGGTGGCGGTGCGCTCCGGCACGACGACGTCGACCTGCAGCCTCGTCCCCAAGCTGGGCTACCAGAACCTGCAGAGCTGTGATCTCGTCGTCGCGAGCACCGGCACCGCGTTCGTCGCGACGGCCACCCACACCTCCGGTGCGCCGCAGCTGGCCGTCGATTCGGTGCAGGTCTTCAAGAACTGAGCACTCCTCGGCAGGCGCTCGGTCAGCGAACGCTGCGAACGCTGATCGAGACCTTCGAGCTGTCGCTCACTCGTCGCCGTCTTCCGGCACCACGCCGCGGCTGGCGAGGAGCTCGCGCGCGCGCAGCACCAGCAGCGGGTGCACGCGGAACATGATCGCCGCCGTCTCGAGCGGCGCGCACACGAGGAACCGCACGCCGAGCGAGTGGCGGCTCGCGGACTCGATCAGCTGCTCCGGATCGGTGGGCGCGTCGACGCGGCTCTCGACCGCCCGCTCGGCGCTCGGCGGGGCGGGCATCGAGCGGCGACGCTCGGCAGCCTGCACGAAATGGCGAATCAGCATCTTGCGCTGCTCGGCGTGATCGAGGCAGTCGCACGCCTGCTCGACGACCCGCGGGTGCATGCCGAGCGTCACGGCGACGCAATCGACCGGCGCCTGGTGCACGAACGCGAGCCCGCGCGGGATGGCCGTGGCGCGCTCGAGCAGCTCGAGGACCTCCGGCGTCACGATCGGTTCTGGCGATTCGGAACGCACAGCCATTTCAGACTCCCCCCTTCGGGCGGTGACCTCGCGGAGTACAGCGTCGGGTCGGTGCTCGCAAACACGCGTCGACGTGCTGATGACGAATGCCAGTGCAAAACGCGTTACGCACGCCGCAGCGAACTGCGTAATGTCCGTCGCACGACGCAGCGCAACATCGCGACGCAGCCGAAGCGTTCGCGTCACGTTTGCGTCATTTGCACCTGACGGAACGCAGTTGGTGCGGCGGGTCGCTCGGCTACAGCCGTCCGATGGCGGCCGGCATCGACAAGGAATCACTGGAAAGCGTCCTCGACTCCCTGAAGGAGTTCGCGCGGCGTGAGCTGAACGACGAGAAGCTCCTCGCCTGGGACCGGAAAGACGAGGTCCCACTCGACGTGATTCGTCGCATGTACGGCAGCGAGCTCGGGATCCAGCTCCTGTTCGTTCCCGCAGAATATTCGGGCCTCGGCGGCTCCACCTTCGACGTGTACCGGACCTGCGAGGCGCTCGCGCACGTCGACCTCGGGATGGCGACGTCGGTCCTCGCGACCTTCCTCGGCAGCGATCCGATCAGCGTCGGCGGCACGCCCGAGCAGAAGCAGCTCTGGCTGACCAAGATCGCCGAGGAGGGCGCGCTCGTCGCCTACGGCGCGACCGAGCCGTCGGCCGGCAGCGATCTGGGCGCGCTCAAGACGACCGCCACCCCGGTCGAGAAGGACGGCGCGGTCGTCGGCTACCGCATCTCCGGCAGCAAGCAGTGGATCAGCAACGGCAACATCGCCGACTTCTACACCATCCTCGCGTCGACCCCGGGCGGGCCGACGTGGTTCGTGGTCGAGAAGGGGGCGCCCGGGTTCTCCGCCGGCCGGCAGGAGGAGAAGCACGGCATCCGCCTGAGCAACACCGCGCCGCTGACGCTCGACGACGTGTACGTCGACGCCGATCGGCTGGTCGGTGGCGTCGAGGGGCAGGGGCTCCTGCAGGCGCAGGCGGTGTTCGGATACACCCGCGTGATGGTCGCCTCGTTCGGGCTCGGGGCCGGCTGGGGCGCGCTCGATCGCGCCATCCCCTACTCGATGGAGCGCATCCAGGGCGGCGGGCCGCTCTCGGAGAAGCAGGGCTACACGCACAAGCTGATCGTGCCGCGCGTCGCGCAGCTCGAGGCGGGGCGCTCGTACGTCGAGGAGACCTGTGAGCTCATCGACGCGACGCACGGCATGCAGGGCCAGTACAACACCGAGGGCGCGATCGCGAAGTACATGTGCTCGGAGGCGGGCAACGCCGCGGCGGAGGCGTCGATCCAGGCGCTCGGCGGCTACGGCTACACGCACGAGTACATGGTCGAGAAGTACAAGCGCGACGTGCGCATCACGACCATCTACGAGGGCACCTCCGAGATCCTCGAGATGACCATCGCGCGCGATCGTTGGCAGCTCCACCTCAAGACGCGCGGCCAGTACTACGCAGAGCGCGCCCGGGAGCTCGACGCGGTGCACGCGAAGGACCCGAAGGTCGGCGCCGCGATCGCGTCGCACGCGCTGCGCGCGCTCGGCGAGCTCCTCGAGCGCTGCCGCTCCGCGCGCCTGACGCGCCACCAGCACGTGCTCCTACGGCTCGGCGAGCTCATCGCCTTCGCGGAGTGCGCCGGCTCGTTCGCCAAGCGCGCCGCCGCGGCCGCCGCGGGGACGCGCAACCCGAAGCACGACGCCCGCTTCGACGCCGAGACGCTCGCCGCGCTCTCGCGCGTGTTCGCGCGCGACGCGCTGATGAAGGTCGTCTCCGACGGCCTGCGCTGGGTCGCCGGCGCGGGCGGTCTCGCCGACGGACAGGTCGCGCAGCTCGCGACCGCCATCGATCTCGACGGCGCGTGGCGCGCCCAGATCGGTCTCGTCGAGGACATGGATGTCGCCGCAGACGCATTGTACGGGCGCGCCCGCCGCGCCAGCTGATCCGAGATCGCGAGCAAAGCCATGAAGGACACGTCGCATTCCGCCATCGCCGTGGTCGGCGTCAGCGCCATCCTCCCCGACGCCCCGAGCGCGCGCGCGTTCTGGGAGAACGTGAAGGGCGGTCGCTACAGCATCACCGACGTGCCCTCGGACCGATGGGACGCGTCGCTCTACTTCGACGAGGACCACGCCGCGCCCGACAAGACCTACTCGAAGATCGGCGGCTGGGTCCGCAGCTTCCCGTGGGAGCCGGCGGCGTGGAAGCTCGCCATCCCTCCGCGCGTCGTCGACGCGCTGGACGTCGGGCAGCGCTGGGCGCTGGCCTGCGCGCGCGAGGCGCTGGTCGACTTCGGCTACCCGGACCGGCCGCTCGACCTCGAGCGCACCGCGGTGATCCTCGGCAACGCGATGGGCGGCGAGAAGAACTACCTCACCGCGTATCGCACGATGTTCCCCGAGCTCGCGCGCTGGCTCGAGGAGACCGCCGCCTTCGGCGAGCTGCCGGCCCCGGTGCGCGCGCGCATCGAGCGCGAGCTGCACGAGCGCTTCGGCGCGCACCTGCCGCCGATCACCGAGGACACGATGCCCGGCGAGCTGTCGAACTGCATCGCCGGCCGCATCGCCAACACGCTCAATCTGCGCGGCCCGAACTACACCTGCGACGCGGCGTGCGCGTCGGCGATGGCCGCGCTCCACGCGGCGCGCCGCGGGCTGGTCGCCGGCGAGTACGACGCGGTGATCACCGGCGGCGTCGACCGCAACATGGGCGCGAGCACGTTCGTGAAGTTCTCGAAGATCGGCGCGCTGTCGGCGACCGGCAGCCGGCCGTTCGCCGAGGGCGCCGACGGCTTCGTCATGGGCGAGGGCGCCGCGCTGTTCCTGATGAAGCGCCTCGCCGACGCCGAGAAGGCCGGCGATCGGATCTACGCGGTGCTGCGCGGCATGGCCGGCTCGAGCGACGGCAAGGGCAAGGGCATCACCGCGCCGAACCCCGTCGGGCAGAGGCTCGCGGTGCGTCGCGCCTGGGAAGACGCAGGGATCGCGCCGTCCGAGGGGATGATGATCGAGGCGCACGGCACCTCGACGCCGGTCGGCGACGTGGTGGAGGTCGACAGCCTCGCCGAGACGCTCGGCGGCGGGCTCCGCGCCGGCTCCGTCGCCCTCGGCTCGGTGAAGTCGAACATCGGACACCTCAAGAGCGCCGCGGGCGCCGCCGGCCTCTTGAAGACGGTCCTCTCGCTGCACGAGAAGGTGCTCCCTCCGAGCCTCGGCTACCGGAAGCCCAACCCCAACGTCGACTGGAGCAAGTCGCCGTTCCGGGTGAACACCGAGCTGCGTCCGTGGGAGCGGCCGGCGAGCGGCGCGCGCGCCGCGGGCGTGAGCGCCTTCGGGTTCGGCGGCACGAACTTCCACCTCGTGCTCGAGGAGTACGTGCCCGGCCGCCTCGACGCGAGGCCGCGCGGTCGTGGGTTCGACGTCGAGGAGCAGAGCGAGACGCAGGAGCGAGCGATGAGCCAGAGCAGGAAGCTCCCGATGCGGGGCGCGTTGGTCCTCGGCGCGGCGACCGAGCAGGAGCTGCTGCAGCGCCTGGTCGCCGCACGCAAGGACGCCGAGGCCGGCAAGGCCCCGCCGCTCTCGCCGCCCGCCGCGGCCGATCTGCGCGCCCGAGAGCGCATCGCCATCGACTTCGCCGACGCCGCCGATCTCGCGACCAAGGCGCTCAAGGCCGAGAAGGCCTTCGCCTCCGGCTCCGCCGGCGCGTTCAAGGCGCTGCGCGCGCAGGGCATCTACCGCGGCAGCGGTCCGGCGCCGAAGGTCGCCTTCCTCTTCACCGGCCAGGGCTCGCAGTACGCGAACATGCTGCGCGAGCTCCGCGAGCGCGAGCCGATCGTGCGCGAGACGTTCGACGAGGCCGATCGGATCATGAGCGGCCCGCTCGGCCGCCCGCTGAGCGCGTTCGTCTTCGCCGACTCGAAGGACGAGGCGGCGGTGAAGCAGGCCGAGGAGTCGCTCCGGCAGACGGCGATCACCCAGCCCGCCGTGCTCACCGTCGATCTCGCGCTCGCGCGCCTGCTCGGCGCCTACGGCGTGACGCCCGATCTGGTCATGGGCCACAGCCTCGGCGAGTACGGCGCGCTGGTCGCCGCCGGGGTGATGCCGTTCGGTGACGCGCTCGAGGCGGTGAGCGCTCGCGGCAAGGAGATGAGCCACGTCGCCGTCGGCGATCCCGGCAAGATGGCCGCGGTCGTGGGGCCGCTCGAGAAGATCGAGCAGATGCTCGCCGACGTGCCCGGCTACGTCGTCACCGCGAACATCAACAGCACGCGGCAGGTGGTGCTCGGCGGCTCGACCGAGGGCGTGACCCAGGCGATCGAGAGGTTCTCCGCCGCGCGCATGCCGGTGGTCACCCTGGCGGTGAGCCACGCGTTCCACACGAAGATCGTCGGCCCGGCGAGCGAGCCGCTCAAGCGCGTGCTCGCGCGGCTGCGCCTGTCGGCGCCGAAGATCCCGGTGGTCGCCAACACCACCGGCGCGCTGTACCCCGAAGGCGCGACCACCGCCCAGATCATCGACATCCTCGGCGAGCAGGTCGCCTCGCCGGTGCAGTTCGTCCGCGGGCTGCGGACCCTCTACGAGCAGGGCGCGCGGGTGTTCGTCGAGGTCGGTCCGAAGCGCGCGCTGCAGGGCTTCGCCGACGACGTGCTCGGCGACGTGGCCGACGTGCTGACCCTCTGCACCAACCACCCCAAGCACGGCGAAATCGTGGCGATGAACCACGCGCTGTGCGGCCTGTACTCGCGCGGCATCGGCGCCGCGGCCCTCGAAGAGATGGTGAGCGCGACGCAAAGTGTCGTCGCGCAAGCGACGCAACCTGTCGCCGTGCGTGCGACGGCGCCGATCGCCGCGCGGGCCGCCACGCCCGTCGCGCACCCGGGCGATCGGTTCTCCGAGATCGGCCGCATGTTCGTCGATCTCCTCGATCGCGCCGGGTTCTCGCGCGGCCTCGCCGGCGCCCCCGCGGCCTCGACCAAGACCGAGGTGGTCGTCACCGGCGCCGCGCTCGGCCTCCCCGGCACCGAGAAGATGTTCGACGACGCCAACGTCGCGCGCATCCTCGCCGGCGAGCAGCTGATCGACGCGATCCCGCAGCGCCTGCGCAAGGCGATGGTCGAGAAGCACGTCACCCGCCTCGTGAAGAAGGAGGGGCAGGATCCGGTCTTCGAGGCGATCGACGACACGGCCGACGTCATCAAGCTGGCCGGCCGCGGCGGCGCCCTCGACCTCGCCCGGGAGTTCGGCGTGCCCGAGGACCGCGCCGCGGCGTTCGACGTGACCACGCGGATGGCGATCGCGGCCGGCATCGACGCGCTGCGCGACGCCGGCATCCCGCTGGTCCCGCGCTATCGCGCGACGTCGAAGGGCACGTTCCTCCCCGACGGCTGGTCGCTCCCGGAGTCGATGCGCGACGACACCGGCGTCATCTTCGCGTCGGCGTTCCCCGGGTACAACGAGCTGATCGGCGATCTCGATCGCTTCCACGAGGACCAGGCGCGGCGCGCGCGTCTCGCCGAGCTCGAGGGGCTCCGCGCGATGCTCGCGCCGACGGACCGGTTGGCGATCGAGCTCGATCGACGCATCGCCGAGGCGCGGACCGAGATCGAGACGAAGGCGTTCGCCTTCGATCGGCGGTTCCTCTTCAAGGTCCTCGCCATGGGGCACTCGCAGTTCGCCGAGTACATCCGCGCGCGTGGACCGAACACGCAGATCAACGCGGCGTGCGCGAGCACGACGCAGGCGACGGCGCTCGCGGAGGACTGGATCGGAAGCGGACGCTGCCGTCGCGTGGTGGTGATCGCCGCTGACGACATCACCTCCGATCGCCTGTTCGGCTGGTTCGGCACCGGCTTCCTCGCCGCCGGCGCGGCGGCGACCGACGAGAACGTGGCCGACGCGGCGACGCCGTTCGATCGGCGCCGCCACGGCATGATCGTCGGGATGGGAGCGGCGGCGCTCGTGCTCGAGAGCCGCGACGCGGCGGCGGAGCTGGGGCTGTCGCCGATCGCCGACGTGCTCGGCACGGTGGTCGCCAACAGCGCGTTCCACGGCACGCGCCTCGACGTCGACCACATCACCGCGACGATGGAGTCGCTCGTCCGGAAGGCGGAGGCGCGCTGGGGCATGTCGCGCGCCGAGATCGCGGAGCGCACGGTGTTCGTCTCGCACGAGACGTACACGCCGGCGCGCGGAGGCAGCGCGGCGGCGGAGATCTTCGCGCTGCGCCAGGTCTTCGGGCCCGCGGCGGATCGCATCGTCATCGCCAACACCAAGGGCTTCACCGGCCACGCGATGGGCGCCGGCATCGAGGACGTGGTGGCGGTCAAGTCGCTCGAGACCGGCGTCGTGCCGAAGGTGCCGAACTTCAGGGAGGTCGATCCGGAGCTCGGCGCGCTGAACCTCTCGCAGGGCGGCTCCTACCCGGTCGAGTTCGCGCTGCGCCTCGCCGCAGGCTTCGGCTCGCAGATCGCGATGTCGCTCCTCCGTCGCTCGACCGAAGGAGAGCGCCCGTCGCCGCGCGCCCTCGGCTTCCAGCAGCGCGTGGTCGACGCCGGCGCGTTCCAGCGCTGGCTCGCGTCGATCAGCGGTTACCCCGCGCCGTCGCTCGAGGTCGTCCACCGCACGCTCCGCATCAAGGACCAGGGCCCCGTCGCGCAGACGACCGTGCGCCCGAGCCAGCCGCCGCCCGCGCTCGAGAGCGCGTCCGTGCGAGCGCCCGCGCCCGTGCCCGCGCGCGCGCCCGCGCCTGCGCTCGCGCCTGCGCCTGCGCTTGCGCCTGCGCCTGCGCCTGCACCTGCGCTCGCGCCTGCGCCTCGCGACGACGTGGCCGAGCGCGTGCTCGCCCTGGTCGCCGAGAAGACCGGCTACCCGCGCGACATGCTCGCGCTCGATCTCGACCTCGAGGCCGATCTCGGCGTCGACACGGTCAAGCAGGCGGAGGTCTTCGCGACGATCCGTCAGGCCTACGACATCCCGCGCGACGACACGGTGAAGCTGCGCGACTACCCGACGCTCGGCCACGTCATCCGCTTCGTGCGCGACCGCCGCCCCGACCTCGCGCCCGCGCCCGCCCCCGCGCCTGCGCCTGCGCCTACGCCTGCGTTTGCGCCCGCGCCCGCGCCCGTTCATGGCGAGGTCGAAGAGCGCGTGCTCGCCCTGGTCGCCGAGAAGACCGGCTACCCCCGCGACATGCTCGCCCTCGATCTCGACCTCGAGGCCGATCTCGGCGTCGACACGGTCAAGCAGGCGGAGGTCTTCGCGACGATCCGTCAGGCGTACGACATCCCGCGCGACGACACGGTGAAGCTGCGCGACTACCCGACGCTCGGCCACGTCATCCGCTTCGTGCTGGAGCGCCGCCCCAAGCAGCCGGCCCAGCCCGAAGCGACCCCCGCGACCGCGCATGCTCCCGCGACCGCCGCCGAGCGCGGCCGCTTCCCGCGCCGCGTCCCGGTGCCGGTCCTCCGCCCGGCGCTCGACGTGTGCAAGGACAGCGGCGTGAGCGCGAGCCTGGGGAGGCGCGTGCTCGTCATGTCCGACGCGGGCGGCGTCGCCGACACGCTCTGTCGCATGCTGGAGGAGCGCGGCGTGACCGCGCTGCGCGTGTCCGACGCGCCCGAGCGGGTCGACCTCGAAGCGCGCCTGACCGCCTGGCTCGCCGAGGGGCCGATCGACGGCATCTACTGGCTGCCCGCGCTCGACGGCGAGGCCCCGCTCGAGGAGATGGACCTCGCGACCTTCAAGGCCGCCGTGCACGTGCGCGTGAAGCTCGCGCACGCCGCGATGCGCGTGCTCTACGGCAGCCTCGACGCGCCCGGCGCCTTCTTCGTCTCGGGCACGCGCCTCGGCGGACAGCACGGCTACGACGCGGCCGGCGCGCAGTTCCCGCTCGGCGGCGCGGTCACCGGGTTCACCAAGGCGCTCTCGCGCGAGAAGCCGACGGCCACCGTGAAGTGCGTCGACTTCGAGGTCGACGCGCCGGCCGACGCGATCGCGTCCGCGCTCGTCGACGAGACGCTGCGCGATCCGGCGGTGGTGGAGGTCGGGCGCAAGGACGGCCTGCGGTGGACCGTCGCGCTCGAGGAGCATGAAGGAGGAGATCCTTCGGCGCGCATGGACGACGCGAAGGTCTTCGTCGTCACCGGTGCGGCCGGCAGCATCACCTCCGCGATCACGGCCGATCTGGCGGCGGCCTCCGGCGGCACGTTCTACCTGCTCGATCGCGTCCCCGAGCCGAATCGCGCCGATCCGGATCTCGAGCGCTCGGAGTCCGATCGCGAGGCGCTCAAGCGCGACCTGTTCGAGCGGCTCAAGGCGCGCGGCGAGCGCGCGACCCCGGCGCTCGTCGAGCGGGAGCTCTCGGCGCTCGAGCGGGCGCTCGCGGCCAAGCGGGCGATGGCGGCGGTCGAAGCGGCGGGCGGTCGCGCGCGCTGGCTCCAGGCCGATCTGCGCGACGGCGCGGCGATGGCCGCGGCGATGTCGGCGATCTTCGCGGAGACGCCGCGGATCGACGTGCTGATGCACGCCGCCGGCCTCGAGATCAGCCGGCTCGTCCCCGACAAGAGCGCCGACGAGTTCGATCGGATCTTCGACGTGAAGGCGGACGGGCTGTTCCACCTGGTGCGCGCGATCGGCGATCGGCCGCTCGGCGCGCTCGTGGTGTTCAGCTCGATCGCGGGGCGCTTCGGCAACGGCGGGCAGACCGACTACTCCGCCGCCAATGATCTGCTCTGCAAGTTCACCTCGAGCCTCCGCACCCGTCGCCCGACGACCCGCGGCTTCGCCGTCGACTGGACGGCGTGGGCGGACATCGGCATGGCGTCGCGCGGCTCGATCCCCAAGACGATGGCCGCGGTCGGCATCGAGATGCTGCCGCCGAGCGTCGGCGTGCCGGTCGTCCGCGAGGAGCTGACCCGCGCCGCGCCGTTCGGAGAGGTGGTGATGGCCGGCTCGCTCGGGCTGCTCGCGAAGGAGCGCGACGCCGAGGGCGGCATCCATGTGGAGGCGTTCGCGCCGCTGCGCGGGCCGATGCTCGGGCGCGTCACCGCCGTCTCGCTCGCCCGCGGCGTGACCGTCGAGACGACGCTCGATCCCAGCAAGCAGGGCTTCCTCTTCGATCACAAGATCGACGACGTGGCGGTGCTGCCCGGCGTGATGGGCGTCGAGGCCTTCGCCGAGGTCGCCGCGCTGCTCCTCCCGGGGTGGTCGGTGGTCGCGGTGGAGGACGTCGATTTCGTCGCGCCGTTCAAGTTCTACCGCGGCGAGCCGCGCACGCTGACGGTGCACGCGCAGCTCCAGCCCGAGGGCTCCGAGGTGATCGCGCGCTGCGAGCTGCTCGGCACGCGCAACGTCCCCGGGCGGCAGACGACCGTCCACTATCGTGCGCGGGTGCGCCTCGCGCGCACGCCGTCGCTCGTGCCGTCGGCCGACCTGCACGCGCCCGATCCGGGCGCCGCGTCCCAGCCGGAGGTCGGCTCCGGCGACATCTACAAGCTGTACTTCCACGGACCGGCCTACCAGGTGCTCGAGCGCGCCTGGCGCGTGAACGGCGGCGCGGCGGCGCTCGTCGCCGACGATCTGCCGGCCAACCACGAGCCGGCGGATCTGCCGCTGCTCACGGCGCCTCGGCTCGTCGAGTCGTGCTTCCAGACCGCGGGCCTCTTCGAGATGGGCGTGCGCGGGCGGATGGCGCTCCCGCAGCACATCGACCGCGTGCTCTCGATCCTGCCGAGCCCCGAGGCGGGCACGCGCCTCTACGCGGTCGCGGTGCCGCGCAACGGCGGGTTCGACGCGCGCATCGTCGACGCGACCGGGCGCGTCTACGTCGAGGTCCACGGCTATCGGACGGTGGAGCTGCCCTCGCCGGTCGACGCGCGCCTCCTCGCGCCGCTGGCGCGCGCGATGGCCTGACGTGATCGGCTGGCTCGTACGCTCGCTCGACGACGTCCCGCCCGGCGACGGGTGGCTGTCGCCGGGCGAGCGCGCGACGCTCGCCGGTCCGAGGGCGCCCAAGCGCCGCGCCGACTTCCGCCTCGGTCGCTTCGCGGCGCGCGTCGCGTTGAACGCTCTCTCTTCGCGGCTCGGCGTCCGCGGCGAGTGGTCGGTGCGCGCGCGCGACGACGGCTCGCCCGAGGCGCTGCTCGACGGCGCGCCGGGACCGTTCGCGCTCTCGATCAGCCACAGCGCCGGCCGTGCGATGGCCGCCGTCGTGACACGGGACGTCGCTCTCGGCTGCGACGTCGAGCGCATCGAGCCGCGCGACGAGGCGCTGGTCGTCGACTTCTTCGACAAGGACGAGCGCGCGCGGCTGCCCCGGGACGGTACGCGCGATCGCTACGTGACGCTGGTGTGGAGCGCCAAGGAGAGCGCGCTCAAGGTGCTCCGCGTCGGGCTCCGCGCCGATCCGCGCGCGCTGCGCGTCACCTGGTCGGACGCGCCGCGGCCCGACGGCTTCCGCCCGCTGACGGTGCAGGTCGACGGCCGCACGCTCCACGGCGTGTGGCGCGTCGAGGACGAATGGGTGCAGACGATCGCCGCCGACCCGTGGGACGACGAGCTGATCGCCCTCGACGTCGGCTGAATCCCCCGGACTGAAGTCCGGGGCACCGAAAGCTCGGCGAAGCCCTCCGGGCTACGAGCTGCTCGTCTCGAGGAAGTGCAGCTGTCGAACTCGCAGTGAAGTCACCATTGCCTGGTCTCTCTCATGCCTGTTCGGCGCTCGACGTCCTTGCAGCGACAACCTCGAGCCAGTCCGGTGTATTGGTGAAGTCCGAAGGACTTGAGGTGCAGTCGGTGCCCCGGACTTCAGTCCGGGGCATTCTCCGACGGGTCTTCAGTTGAGCGTCGGCGGCACGATGAACAGCACCTGCCGCGGGACGCCGAGCGGCGACGAGGTGCCGTCGGGCTTCTGCGCGTGGGACTGGAGCGTCGCGGTGAACGTCTGCGGCACCGTCGTCGGCTTCACCGTGGTGTTCGGCTTGGGCGTGACCGCGAAGCAGTAGAGCGGTCCCGGGCTCAGGTCGAGGATGGTCTCCTTCGAGCCGTCGGCGCCCGTGAGCGCCTTCGGCCCGCTGAACCGATCGGCGGTCTGTGTCGCTGGGAAGGTGACGCACAGGCCGCCGCTGACCGGATCGGTGCCGCCCGCCGGCATCGGCAGCACGTTCGAGAGGAACGCGTTGACCGGATCGACGGTGCCGGACATCACCGGCGTGGCCTTCACGTGCACGTCGAACTTGATGGCGTTGACGAGCGCGACCACGCCATTGACCACGGCGTCGCTGAGGCCCGCGCCGTCGTAGGAGAGATCGAACACCAGCGGGCACAGCCCGGAGACCGCCGCGTTCTTCAGGGTCGCGGTCGGGTTCGAGGTCTTGCAGTCGGTGGTGGTGCCACCGAGGACGCTCGGAGCGACCATCGCCTTGGTCTGCTCGGCGAGGTAGAGCATGTCCTTGCTCGCCTGGTAGTACGAGCCGTCGGTGGTGCGGTTCACCATCGAGGAGCGGCCTGTGCCGGTGCCGCCGGTCCCGTGCACCGAGATGCCGATGTAGCGCGCGCCGACGCTCACCAGCTTGGCGGCGAGATCGGCGATCTTCGGCGCGCGACCGATGGAGGAGGCCCAGGCCGCCGCGTCGGGGTATTGGATCGGTCCGCACGGCGAGGCGAGCACGCCGCTGCCGTCGAGGCAGTTGGTGGTCAGGCCGTTGTGCATGTTCGCGTCCGACGCCTGGATGACGATCGGGAGCGCGTTCTTGCGGAAGCGGAGACCGCCGAAGCGATCGGCGGGCACGCCGCTCGCCGCGGGGAACGTCTTCACCGTGGCCGGCGTGGTCGTCGTCGAGGTGAACGACATCGCGTCGCCGGTGATCGCCCACCAGAGCGCCGGGACCGAGCCCTCGGGGAACGTGCCGCCGGGCGTGACCTTGTTGAGGCCCTTGGCGGCGTCGATCGCGTCGGTGGTGCTCGCCGTGAGGAAGCTGCCCTTGGTCGGGTCGCCGCCGTTGGGGAACCAGATGAAGCTGTCGCGCTGCAGGGTCGTCGCGTTGACCGTGTCGCCGAACGGCTTGGCGAGCACGTCGTCGTAGGCGACGACGCCGAGCTGCAGATCGGGGATCTTCGCGGCGAGTTTGGGGATGATGGTGGCGATCGACGACGCGAGCTCCGCCTCGATGTCGCCCATCGAGTAGGTGGTGTCGATCATGAACGCGACGTCGCCCTGGTTCAGCGACGTCGACAGGGCGAGCGGCGTCGAGGTCGGCGAGGGCGCCGCGCTGCCGTCGGCCGACCAGGGCTCGATGAAGTAGAACTTGCCCTGGTTGTGGGGCGTCTTGGCGACGTCGAGCGCCCACGACGCCGAGCCGGTGGGCGTCAGCGCCGTCTCGACCATGTCGTCGTGGCCGTCGCCGTCGGTGTCCTTCTTCAGGCGGTTGGTCTCGGTCGCATCGAGCTTGCAGTCGCCGTCCTTGTCCTCCTTGCCGTCGGCGAGGAGATCGCCGTCGGAGTCGAGGTCGCGGTAATCGGCGATGCCGTCGCCGTCGCTGTCGAGGAGGGCGAGCAGCATGTCGCCCGACGTCGGCGTGGGCTTCGCGCGCGCCTCGCACCAGTCGGGCACGCCGTCGCCGTCGGTGTCCGTGTCGCGGAAGGCCTGCTTGCCGTCGCCGTCGTCGTCGGTCGTGCCGTCGTCGAGATCGAGGATGAAGTCGCCGTCGGAGTCGACGTCGTAGACGTCGGGGATGCCGTCGCCGTCGGTGTCGAGGCTCAGCCCGACGAACGCGCCGCTCCCGTTGGCGAGCTCGATCTTGTCGCCGAGGCCGATGGTCTTGTCGGTCTTCGACGAGTCGTGATCGTTGTCGAGATCGAGGAAGTCGGGGGTGCCGTCGCCGTCGAAGTCGTAGGGCGTCTTCGGATCGCAGCCGGCCATCCCCAGCTTGGTGAGCACCGCGGCGGGCGGGCAGATCTCGTCGGCGTCGTCGAGGCCGTTGCCGTCGCTGTCGAGATCCTGGAAGTTGGGCAGGCCGTCGCCGTCGACGTCGTTGCCCTCGTCGAGCGGCTCGGTCGCGCAGCCGCCGGCGCGCCACTCGATGCGATCGGGGACGCCGTCGCCGTCGCTGTCCTCGTCCTTGTAGTCGGGCGTGCCGTCCTTGTCGGTGTCGCGCGCGCCGGCCGGATCGTAGCGACCCTCGATCGTGTCGGTGATGCCGTCGCAGTCGGTGTCGAGCCCGCACCCGGGCACGTCGACGGGACCGGTGCACGCGCCGTCCGGCGGGACGTACGCCTCCTTGCCCGTGTCGACGAGCCCCGTGTCGACCGCGCCGGTGTCGTCGGCCGACGTGTCGGCGCCGGTGTCGGTGCCCTCGCCGGTGTCCTCGACGAGCGCGCCGTCGCCGGGCGGCTCCTCGGTGGTACCGGCGCCGCCCCCACATGCGGTGGGTGCGAGCACGGCGAGCGAAGCAAGAGCAGCGAGGGGAAGCAGACGACGGGTGAAGCGCACGGAGTCCTCCGAGATACGAGAGACGAGAGGAAGAACGAGGATTTTGACAGGTCTCGAGCGTTCCGTCAGCGGACGCCGGCTATCTCTTCTCAACCGGTACACTTGTTCTTGAAGACCTTCGAGGTGTCGTCGCTGGTCTTGCACTGGTGGATCGACTCCGGGGTCCCCTCGTCGGCCACCTTCGCGAACACGGAGACCGTGCCGGCGTAGTAGCCCGACGGCGCGGGATCCCACTTCAGCTCGACGGTCTCGAAGCCGCCCGGCAGGATCGCGGTGGTCGTCTTGGCCGTGCCGATCCGCGTCGGCGTCCCGGCGGGATCGCCCTCGTAGAACCCGACCACCACGCCGGCGGGCAGCGTGGCGATGCCGACGTTGCGCACGCGCGCGCGCAGCAGGGCGGGCGTGGTGCACGAGCCCTCGACCTCCACCACCGCGTTGGCCGCGTCGAACACGCCGCGCGGCTGCACGTTCTGGCGGAAGTTGTTCAGCTTCTTGACCGTCCAGTTGGCGATCTCCTTGGCGGGGATCGTCGCGTCGTCGTTCACGTTGGTGACGTGATACGTGTGCTGGTTCCAGATGCGCCGGGTACGCACCCACGCGCCGCTCTTGCTGCCGATGACGCGGAGGCCGGTCGGCCCGGTGCGCGCGCCGAGGCCCGCGCCGCAGCCCCACCACATGTCGTTGGCGACCAGCACGATCTCGGCCTGGTCGTCGCCGTCGACGTCGGCGACCAGCGGGTACTCCCACAACGTGCCGCTCGGGTTGCAGAGCGTGAGGAGCTCCTTGCCGGTCGGCCCCTCGTACACGTGCAGGTTGCGCTCGTCGGCGTAGACGACCTCGGCCTTGCCGTCGCCGTCGAAGTCGAAGACCGAGCTGCCGGTGACGCGCGACGAACGATCGGTGGTGGTGGTGCGCCACTTCAGCGTGCCGGTCGCGCCGTCGTAGACGTTGTAGCTGTAGCCGCCGGCCATCGCGACGTCCGGCTTGCCGTCGCCGTCGAAGTCCGCGACGGTCGGCGGGCCGCCGCCGGTGTCGGTGCCGCCGGCGGGGTTGGTGCTGAACGGGCCCCACAGCGCGGTGCCGTCCTTCGCGCGCAGGGCGCGGATCTGCGCGGTGCTCTGTTCGAGCGAGTGCACCGAGACGATGTCCGGCTCGCCGTTCATGTCGAGATCGGCGACGGCCACGTACCCGTCGGGCATCGGCGTCGCGAACTTCGAGCCGTCCCACAGCGTCGAGAACTTGCTGGCGCCGTCGTTGCGGTAGACGACGTTGCCGCCGACGATGTCGAGATCGCCGTCCATGTCGATGTCGGCGAAGGTCGAGTAGTCGGCCGTCGGGTATGGGTACGTCGACGTGCGGCCCTGGAAGATCACGCCGTGCGTCTTCGCGTCGACGACGGTGTAGCGCACGAGCAGCTCCGGCGTGCCGTCGCCGTTCACGTCGCCGAGCTGCGGTCCGCCGTAGTTGCAGACGATCTTCGCGTCGGTGCTCTTCCACAGCACCTTGCCGGCGGCGCTGAAGACCAGCAGCTTCTGGTCGGTCGAGCAGGTGGCGATCTCGGGGCCCGGGCTCGCCGGATCGAGCTCGCCGATCGCGATCGACGCTCCGGGGACGGTGCGCGCGGCCGCCTCGGTCGCGTCCCACAGCCGCTTGCCCTTGCCGGTGACCGCGCGGAGGATGCCGTCGCTGCCGTACGCGCCGCCGGTGTACGTGTTGAAGACGATCGCCGGCACGTCGCGCTCGTCGTACTTGCCGTCGCAGTTGTCGTTCGGAGAACGGCCACGACCACTCGGTCACCGGATCGAACGTGCCGACCGGCGGCCGGTATTCGCACTGTTCGGTGCACGTGCCGCTGTCGGCGCCGGCGTCGCCCTCGCAGATCGGAGGACGCGGCACGCAGCGGCCGATGGCGTCGGGCGCGGCGTCGCCGCACGCGGGCGGCGCGCCGGCGTCGCCGCCGCCGAGCGACGGATCGCAGGTCTCGCCCTCGGCGCAGTCGTCGACCGTGCGACACGGCTTGCCGGGCGTGACGCACGCGCCCGCATAGCAGATCTGCGCGCCCGCGCAGCAGGCCGCGCCGCACGCCGAGGACGCCGGCTCGCAGCAGGTGCCGGCGGTGGAGCAGATGCCGCTCGCTCCGCACGGCGTGCCCGGCGGGCAGGTGGTGCCGAGATCGATGGCGATGCCGCCGTCGTCGCCGGCTTCGTCGGCGCCGTCGAGGCTCGCGTCGCCGCCGCCGCCCGCGGGCGCGCTCTCCGACTTGCCACCGCACGCGGGCACCAGCGACCCCGCGGCGAACGAGGACAACGCGACGAGCAACCACCAGCGGGGACGCGGCATACGTCCAGGATACGATCTTACAATTAGACCGCTACGGTCACGCCGATGTGACACGCGACCGCTGCCCGCCGCCGCGTTTCACCGGGCATCCGCGGGGGGTCGCCTCGCCACCACACCTTCCCTCGCGCGCGCCCTCTTCGCGCGCATGTCGGGACGGGGCTCACGAAGTCCGGCAGGGACGAGCGCCTCTCGACCTCCGTCTCCACGAGGCGGTCGACGGCGCGAACGTGATCGGTCGCGGGCGCCGGTGCTCGTACCTTGACAGACTCGAACGAGACTCGAACGAGAGTCGAACGAGAGTCGAACGAGCTCACCCGCGCAGGTCGCGCGTCCGAGGACGCTAGGCTCGTCCACGGGTGCTTCACGTCCCGAGGCGGGCGAGCTGCGGCGACGCGGGCGGATCGCCGCGGGCAGCCTGGTCGGTCGGAATTCCTCCGGGCCGACCGCGCGCGCGGTACGCTCGTCCCGGAAGGGGATCCCGGGATGAATTACCTGTACGGAGACTCGACGCCGTCGCCGCTGCACTCCAACTTCTTGGAGTTCCTCCGGGATGCGCTCGACTTCGCGGTGTTCGTCCTGCACGCCGAGCACACGATCCGTGGCGGCCGCGATCACGCGAACGCGCTGCGCCGCGAGGCCGACGCCGAGATCGCGCGCCTCGAGGCGTTCGTGGGCACCGTCACCGCCGCGATCGACGCCGCGCCGAAGGGCGCACCCGAGCTGCCCACCGCGCGGTGCGCCGCCCAACTGCACGCGCTCGCGAACGGCGCGCTCCAGCAGTCGATCGACGCCGTTCGCCAGAAGCTCGCGAGCGACATCGCGGAGCTCGCCGCGGCCGAAGCCGCCGAGCGCGCCAACTGCTTCGCCGCGCTCGAGAGGCTGCTCGTCGCGCACGACACGCCCGACGCGCGCGTGCTCAAGGAGATCACGCTGCAGGGCCAGATGGCGTTCGAGGCGAGCCTGGTGGGCCAGGCGGCGTTCGGGCTGGTGTGGCAGCTCGTGCTCGGGATCCCGACCGCGCACGCGTGGTCGACGCCGATGCGCGTCGAGCGGTTCTACCGACAGCTCTCGATCAACGCCCCGCAGCTCGCGGGATGGATCAGCAAAGAGGTGAAGGTCAAGCCGCGGCGGCTGGAGCGCTTCGTCGTCACCGCCCTCTCCGACGACGGCGAGACGATCGCCTTCAAGCTGCGCAGCGACGTCGGCGCCGAGGACGGCTTCGACATCGAGGTGCACGTCGTCGGTCAGCGGGTCTCCGCGGTTCGCGTCGAGGCTGCAGGCAAGGAGGACGCGTCGGCCGGCGCCTTCGACGTCGAAGCCGAGGACGTCCCGAAGCTCGTCGAGCTCGCGGAGAAGCTCCGCGAGACCACGGAGGGGCTCGAGCGTCGATCGCTCACGGCCGCGAGCTTCGGCGAGACCGAGTTCAAGGAGCAGCCGACCTTCGTCGCCTTCCTCGAGCAGCTGGTCGCCATGATGACGCCGATCACCCGCGAGATCGCGGAGCGGTCGCTGATGCCCAACGAGCTGGTCATCCGGCGGCTGCTGTCGAACGACCGTCGCGAGGAGATCTTCGTCACGAAGGCGTCGCTCCGGGAGAAGTACGCGAACGTGCCCGAGATGTTCCGTGACTTCTTCGCGCCGCTCGGCCTCGACGGTCCGACCAAGCGCAAGTCCGAGCCGCCGCGCACGCAGGAGCCGGTCGTGCGGGCCGAGCTGCCGAAGTCGATCCCGCCGGCGCCGCTCGCCGGCGCGCCGGCGGCGGAGATCCCGGCAGCCCCGGCCGCACCTGCGATCGCGCCCCCTGCCTCCGGCCCGGAGACGAACCGCGACAACGGCAGCGCGCCGAAGAAGAACGAGCAGCTCGTCGCGGCGCTCAAGAAGGCGCTGGCGCTCGCGAAGAAGGGCGATCTCACCGAGGCGTACCGCGAGTACGAGGCCCTCTTCTCCGGCGACATGTTCGCGACCGCGCGCCCGGAGGATCAGCGGCAGGCCATGCGCCTGATGCTCACCAAGATGCCCACGTCGCGGGCCGCGCCGATGATCGACGCCGCGGCCGCCGCCATCGTGCGTCTCCAGCACCTGGTCGAAGAGCACAAGGAGCCGCTCGACTACGAGCTGCTCGGAATGGGCTACGAGATCATCGAAGACCTCGACGGGGCGCGCCGCGCCTACGCCGATGGCCTCGCGATCGAGCGCGAGCGCAACCCGAAGTCGGAGCTGTGCGGGCGCTTGTCGTCACGCGTCGCGGCGGGCGAGACGGCGGAGGAAGCGACCACCTGATTCAGCGATCGCAATCGTGGGACACGGCCTGGATGTCGCTCTGTCGGCTTGGTCGTCAGTCGTCAGTCGTCAGTCATCAGCCCAGCCGAACGGAGGGCCAGTGCGTTCTCGGTTCTCGCCCTGACGACTGATGACTGATGACTGATGCCCCTGTCTGCGCGGCCAGCCACAATCCGGCGTCCCGCAATTGCGACCGCTGACTCGGGAGCGTATCCGGCTTTTGCCCAACACTCGGCGGCGTGACCGGGACGATCCCGACGTATCCTTGGGGACCCATGGATGACGCGCTGACAGTCCCCGAGCGTGGCGTGCTCGCGGAGTGGCCGGTGCCGGTCCTCGTCGCCGGCCTCGCCGCCGAGCCGACGCTCTCCACCCTCGTCGTCGAAGACACGCATCTGTTCGTGTTCCGCGACGGCGATCTCGTCGCCGTCTGGACCGAGGGGGTGCGCGAGCAGGTCTCGGCCGAGACGAGCATCGCGCGCGCGATGCGCGCGCCTCCCGAGGCGACGTTCGCGGTGCACCGCGAGCGCGACCTCCTGCTCGATCGGCCCTCCGGCGTCGAATGCCCCGGCCTCCGCGCCATCCTCCTCGCCGCGCGCGGGTGGGACGACCGCGCCCGCATCGATGCCGAGATCGACGCGATGGTCGGCGACTCGTCGCTCTGTCTCGTCGAAGACGCCGTGCTCGGCGAGTTCGGGTTCGACGAGGAGGAGGCCGAGGTGGTCGCGCTCCTCGAGGACCCGGGCGTCGGCGATCTCGCGCACCTCTCCGAGCGCGCGACGCCGGACGTCGTCCGCCGGGTGGTGTGGGCGTTGGCCGTGACCGGGCACCTGTCGTCGGTGCCGTCGACGGTCGTGCTCGCCGCCGAGGACCACGCGAGAGCGACCGCGGCGCTCGAGAAGGGCGATCACGACGTCGCCGAGGCGCGCGCGGCGCGGGCCGTCGCCTGCGATCCGCGCCCCGCCTACCGGGCCCTCCACGCGTACCTCTACGGGCTGCGCGCGACCGAGGTGGAGCTCCCCATCGCGCTCGCGATGCTCGAACGCTCGATCGCCGACGAGCCCGACCGCGCGCGGCCGTACGCCTTCCGCGCGCGGCTGCGCGAACGCGCCGGTCAGGCCGCGCTCGCCGCGGCCGATTGGGAGAAGGCCGGCGCCCTGGACCCGGACGATCCGATGGTCTCCCGGCACTCGCCGACGATGCCGCCGTCGCCGCCGACGGCCCCGAAGAAGCGCCGGCTGCTCGCGTCGCTCCGCACGCTCCTCGGGCGCAGCAAGAAGTGACGCCTCAGAACGAGTACCCGAGGGTGATGCCGCCGCTCGGGCCGCCGCTGTTGAAGTCGCGAGCCTGGTAGCCGCCGCGGAGCGCGAGGAGGAAGCCGTCGGGCAGCATGAACCCGAGCTCGGTGAACAGCCTCACGCCGGGGCGGGCGTTGGGGATGTCGCCGACCTCCACGACGGGGCTGACGCGCACGCGCCCGCGCACGATGTCGAGGCGCGCCCAGCCGCGGCTGCCGAAGGTCTTGATCGTCTCGCCGGCGAAGACGAGCTTCGAGCCGTATGGATCGCCGATGTGCAGCGCGCCGCCGATGCCGCCCGAGAAGCCCTGCTCGGTGACCGAGGTGAAGAGCGTCGTCTCGAGGTGCACGAGATCGTGAAGGCGGAAGGTCGCCGTCGGCGCGCCGTAGTTGAGGCCGACGTTGGAGCCGCTGGCGCCGCCGACCGGCGACTTGCCGCGCACGATGCCGATGCGGATGCCGAACTCGAGGACGTGACCGAGCGGCCGGTAGAGGTACGCCGTCTCGGCGCGCAGGTACTGATCGCGCACCGAGGAGGCGGTGCTGACCCCGGTAGGCCCGACCTCGCCGTCGGTCTCGGATTTGCCGTAGTAGACGTAGTCGAACGAGCCAAGGACGATCGAGCGCCGGTTGTCGAGGCGCCCGAGCAGGTGGTGCTCGCGTACGTCGTCGATGTCGTCGGGCACCTGCACCGGGTGCATGGCGGCGCGGGTCGCGAACAGCGGGACGGTCGGGCCGGCGACCGTCTCGACCTCGATCGCGTACTCGAGCGACGGCGGGTTGACGTGCTCGCCGGGGATGCGCGCGACCCAGCCCTCGGACGCGCGGAGGAAGGCGATCTCCTCGACGACGCCGTCGTGCCGGTAGACGAGCACGATGCGCTTGGCGAGGTGCGGGTTGTAGATCTCGGCGACGACATCGAGCGCGTCGTGCGCGGAGGCGACGCCGATCGGCGCGTGGACGATCGTGGGCACCGTGCCCGCGCTCGCACTCGGAGCCGGGGCCGCGGGCGGCGCGGCTGCGGTGCCGGCGGTCGACACCGGCGGCGGCGCCTTCGCGCTCGGCGTGGGGATGGGCTCGAGCAAGGAGCTGTCGATCGCCGGCGCCTTGGCGGAGCCGGCCGGCTTCGGTCCGGCCGGCGCTTGCGCGCTCGAGCGCAGGACGAAGGTCGTGCCGGAGAGCAGCACGACGGCGGCGAGGAACGCAGTGGGGCGACGCGTCACCATGTGAAGCTCGCTCCCCCGCCGAAGCCCGGTCCGGCGTGGTTGATGGTGCGGCCCTGATACGACAGCCGCAGGAACAGCGTGAAGTTGGGGGTGATGCGGTAGCCGCCCTGCACGATCGCGCGGACGCCGAGATCGCCCGCGGACTCGGAGAGCCTCGCGTTGTTCAGGCTTCCGGCCGGGACACCCTCGCCCGCCGGCTGATTGGTGACCTCGCTGCGCACGAGGATCGGGATGCGCTTGAAGATCGCGAGCTCGAGCTGCGTGATGCCGCGCAACCCGACGCCGCCGAGGATCTCGCCGCCGATCATGAGGTTCGTCTTCTTGTCGTTGCCGATGCGGACGAAGGCCTGACCGCCGCCTTTGACCTCCTCGTTGCCGAGGCCGATCACCAGGCGCGTGACCAGTGCCCAGAAGGGGTCGAAGCCGAACTCGCCCTCGATGTAGCCGTAGCTCAGACCGACCTTTCGGCCTGTCAGGCCGCGCTCGTAGTCTTCGAGCGAGCCTCCGCGACCGCGGTAGACGCCGAAGCCCGAGCGCAGGGCGCGCACGCCGACGTCGCCGAAGCGCATGCCGAAGTAGCCCTCGGTCTGCCACGCGTAGTCGTTGCGATCGAGCTTGTTGTAGTCGGCGTAGTCGGTCCAGAGCGAGGCCATGCTCTCGTGCTTGAGCGGCGTGGCGCTGGTCGGGTTCTTGACGACCTTCGTGTGGAGCGGTTCGCCGGCCGAGCCGATGATCGCCGTCGACTTGCCGTCGGGCGTGACCGCCTCGACGAACCACGACAGCGAAGGGGCGCGCACCCGCTCCTTCGGGACGGTGACCGTCCAGAAGCCGTTGTCCATCGCGGCGAAGGGGATGGGCGTGTACGCCGGGTCTTCGAGCGAGCGCACCTGCAGCACCGCGCCGCTCACCGGGCCGGTCAGCTGCACCGCGAAGGTGAAGGCCGTCGCCTCGCGGGTCTCGTCGATCTTCTTGAACCCCGGGGCGCCGACCACGGCTGTTTCGGCGACGGGCGGCGTGGCCGTGGCGGCCGGCGCGACGGTGCCGGCCTTGCGCAGGGCGATCGCCTCCTCCTGCAGCACGCCGGCGAAGCGGCTCTTCGGGTTGTCGCGGACCCATTTCTCGTAGGCCTTGGCGCGCACCTCGGGATCGGTGCCGCTCAGCGACTCGAACAGCGTGCCGAGGGCGCGGACCTCCGGATCGGCGTCGACCACGACCGGCGGGGGCGGGGGCGGCGCGGCGCCCGGCTTGCCCGGCGGGGGCGGGGGCGGGGGCGGCTTGGCAGCGACAGGAGGTGTCGCAGGCGGTTTGAGCGCACCAGGTAGGATGACGACGTCGCCCGTCTCGATCGGGCGGCTCACGGCGCCGGTCGGGCGCGCGAGCGAGAGCACGTCGCGTGCCTGCACCACCTTGAGCGCGCCGATCTTGAACCGGTCGACGACGAGCTTGCCGGTGACCGGATGCTTCAACTTCAGCGGTCGCCAGAGCTCGAGGGTGTCGCCGTCGGAGACGCCCTGCTTTTTACCGAGGTCGATGACGACCTCGCCCCCGTCGAGCGCGAGCACGACGCCGGACAGCTCCTTCGCGTCTTGGGCGCGGCTCGGCGCCGCGACGGACGCAAGGCAGCTCATGACCAGCGCTACGCCGGCGGCGCGCACGAGTCTTCGTCTGCTCCCCATGGTCATCGATTCGGCAGGATAGGACGAGAACGCGATTTGTCTGTATGCATTTGTTCGTGGCGAACGCGCGACTCTCCCTGCTCCTCGGCCTGGCCCTGGCGACGGCGCCGCGCAGCTCGCGCGCCGACGACGACGAGCCGATCGTCACCAACGTCGTCAACGGGTTGGTCTACGTCAGCGTCGGCACGCGCGACGGCGCGGCCGTCGGCGACCAGGTCGCGGTGCTCGGCGAAGGCGGCGCGCCGATCGGCACCATCGAGTTCGATCTCTGCGGCGAGGTGATCTGCCGCGCGAAGCTGCCCTCCGCGCTCGCCGGGAAGATCGTGCGCGGCATGCGGGTGATGGTGAGGGCGGAGAAGGCGCCCGCGGCCGTCGCGCCGGCGGGCAAGCCGACGGCCGAGCCTGCCCCCAAGGCGGGAGAGCCTCCGCCGAAGGCGGCGGGGGAGCCTGGGCCGGCGCCGACGTCCGAGCCGACGCCCGAGGCTCCGCCGATCCCGAAGAAGAAGAAGAAGTCGAAGGAGGTCGCGCCGCCGGTCGCTGCGTCGCCGGTCCCGCCGCCGCAGGTGAACCCGCCCACGCTCGGCGACGTGCTCGGCGGCGCGCCGACCAGCGCGATCCCCGAAGAGCGCCCGTTCCATGGTGGTCCGGTGCCGCCCGGGTACCGTGTCGTGCGCCGCTCGAACGACGGCCTCGTGCGCTGGGGTTGGATCGGCCTCGGCGTCAGCTACGGCCTCGGCGCGATCGTCGGCCTCGGTGCGAACAACGGCGGCGGCTGGATGGCCCTGCCGGTCCTCGGTCCCTGGGCCTACCTCGCGATGCGCGAGACGGAGGCGCCCAATGGCTACTCGAGCAGCAGCAGCGACGACGGCACCGCCGGCGTCGTGATGATCGGCCTCGGCCAAGGGATCTCCGCGCTCTTGTTGATTATCGGCTACGCCGGGTCCAAGACCCTGGTGCGGACCGGCTCGGCGGTCGCGATGACCGTCACGCCGGTCGTCACCCGCAACACGTACGGCCTCGGCGTGACGGCGACGTTCTGATGCTCACCGCGCGCCGAGCAGGAACGACAGCGCGCCCGGCAGTCGCTGCGCCCAGTAGACCTCGCTGTGCGTCGCGCCCTTCTGCACGACGTACTTCAGCGTGACGTCGTCGACGTAGCCGATGGATCGATACGCGTCGGCGAGCAGCTTGGTGTTCGCCATGTCGTCGGACGACGACCCGGAGTCGCCGCTGTCGACGTAGACCTTGAGCGGGTGGCTCGCGGCGTCCTTGCTCGCGGAGACGAGGCCGAGGATGGCCTTCCCGTCCCACCACGTCGACGGCGACATCGCACCGATCAGGCCGAACGTCGCCGCCTTCTTGGTCCCCGCGTACGCCGAGATGAGCCCGCCGAGCGACGAGCCGATGATCACCGTCGACTCGCGCGCGGTCAGCGTGCGCAGCTCGGAGTCGACCTTCGGCTTGAGCTCGTCGACGAGGAGCTTCAGGTACAGATCGCCGCCGCCGCTCGGCGAGTACGAGGCGTTGCTCGTCGGCGTGTACTCGTAGATGCGCTGCGAGGTGTTCTCGGGGCCGACGACGATCGCCTCGCGGATGGAGCCGTCCTCGGCGGCGGCGTCCATCGTCTCGTCGACCTTCCACTCGTTGCCGCCGAAGGCGAGGGAGGGATCGAACAGGTTCTGCCCGTCGTGCATGTAGACGACCGGGAACCGCGCGCGCGCGTTCTCGAGGTACGTCGGCGGGTAGTAGACCCACACGCCCCGCGTGCTGCTGAGCGCGGTGGAGGCGAACGCAGGCCAGCGCTTCTCGACCTTGCCCTTGACCGTGACGAAGTGCGGCCACACGTCGACGGTGGTGCCGACCTTCACCTTGTAGTTGGGCCCGCGCGACCAGGTGCTGTCGTCGAGGAGCGGCTTCCACTCGGCGTCGGCGGTCAGCGCGTCGGTCTCGAGCGTCCACGTATCGCCTTCGCCCGCGGTCATCGCCGCGCCCTTCTCCCACGTCCACGGCGCGGTCGATCCGCGCAGCGTGACGGTCTTGGTGCCGGCCGGGTAGTGGACGCGGAGCACCGTCTTGGTCTTCGCCGGCGGCGCGTCGGCCGCGTCTTCGCTCGAGGCGTCGGCCGACGTTTCGCTCGCGTCGCCGAGCGCGGCGTCGGCCGCGTCGCCGGTCGACGAGTCGGCGCCCGTTTCGTCGTCGACGTCGCCGTCGAGCGGGACGACGGCCCCCGGATCGGCGCCGCATCCGACGGCGAGGCAGAAGGCGGTGAGCAGGACGAAGCGGCGCATGAGGTGACGAGGATGCCACGCGCCGTCGCACACGCCAAACCGGGCCGCGCCAAACCCACGTGGCCGCGCCGGAGACGCCGCGTTAGGACCGCCGCGATGTCCACCCGCCCGCTGTCGCCCGGCCGCGTCCGCGCCCCCGTCGACGCCACCTCGCAGCCGTCGCCGACCGCGAATGCCAACGTCCCGTACGAGCTGCCGGCGCACCACCTCGTCACGCACGGCGTGGTGGTGGGCATGACCGGCAGCGGCAAGACCGGCCTGTGCATCGATCTGATCGAGGAGGCGGCGCGCTCGCGGGTGCCCGCCCTGCTCATCGACATCAAGGGCGATCTGCCGAACCTCGCGCTCCTCTTCGACGAGCTCGACGCGCCCTCCTTCCAGCCGTGGGTCGACGCCGACGCGGCGCGCCGCCACGGCAAGCGGGTCGAGGACGTCGCGGCGGAGCTCGCGGGCAAGTGGCGCGAAGGTCTCGCCTCGTGGGGGCTCGGCCCGGCCGACGTGCGCGCGCTCCGCGAGTCGATCGCGCTGCGGGTGATCACGCCGGGCACCTCGTCGGGCGAGCCGCTCCACGTGCTGTCGCCGCTCGAGGTGCGGAGCGATCTCTGGGAGATCGACGAGGAGGCGGCGCGCGACGCGCTGTCGGCCGCGATCTCGCTGCTCCTGCGGATGATCGAGCGCGACGCCGATCCGGCGACCGGTCGCGAGCACGTGCTGCTCTCGCACCTCGCCGAGCGGCGGCTCCGGGCGGGCGAGGGCGCGGGGCTCGAGGCGCTGCTCTCCGATCTGCAGGCGCCGCCGATCGAGCGGGTGGGCGCGCTGTCGGTCGACGAGTTCCTGCCGCCGAAGGAGCGCGCGTCGCTCGCCACCGATCTCAACGCGCTCGTCGCCTCGCCGACCTTCTCCTCGTGGCGCAAGGGCGCGCCGCTCGACGTCGGCGCGTGGCTGACGCGCGCCTCCCACGCGTCCCCGTCCGGTGACGACGACAAGACGCCGATCACCATCGTCTCGGTCGCGCACCTCGAGGACGAGGAGCGCATGCTGGTGCTCGGCCTCGTGCTCGATCAGACGCTCGCGTGGGTGCGCGGGTTGTCGGGCACCACCGATCTGCGCGCGCTCGTGCTGTTCGACGAGGTGTTCGGGTTCCTCCCGCCGCACCCGGCGAACCCGCCGACCAAGCGGCCGCTCCTGTCGCTCTTGAAGCAGGCGCGCGCCTTCGGCGTCGGGTGCGTGCTCGCCACGCAGAACCCGATCGACCTCGACTACAAGGCGCTCTCGAACGCCGGCGTGTGGTTCGTCGGCCGCCTGCAGACCGACGCCGATCGCGAGCGCGTCGTCGAGGGCCTGATCGGCGCGCAGGCCAACGCCGGCGAAGTGCTGAACGCCTCCGAGCTCGCGGCGATCATCAAGGCGCTGCCGCCGCGCACCTTCTTCGTGCGCGACGTCCACGCCGGTCAGAGGTCGACGCTCCTCGAGACGCGCTGGACGTTGTCCTGGCTGCGCGGACCGATGACCCGCCGCGAGATCAAGCGGCTGCAGACCGAGGGGCGCATCGAGGCGCCGCGCGAGGTGGTCGCGGCCACCGCGCCATCGACGGCGGCGTCCGTCCCCGCGAAGGCGAGCGCGCCCATCACGCAGGCGCCGCCGCCACCCGAGGGCTGGCGCGCGCTGTGGCCGCACCCGCCCGCGGCGCCGGTCGACGCGTGGAGCTACCACCCGAGCGCCGCCGTCGTCGCGCGCGCCGAGATCGCCGACGCGCGGCTCGGCGTGCGCTTCGCGCGCGAGGTCGCGGTGATGGTGCCGATGCAGTCGGGCACGCCCGATCTCGACCGCGCGGCGACGTTCGACCACGATCCGCTCGAGCGCAACGCGCCGGTGGCCGGCGCGCGCTTCGTGCCCTTCGCCAACGGCCCCATCCCGGCGCGCGCGCTCCGCTCCCTGGAGAAGGCGCTCAAGGATCAGGCGATGCGCGCGCTGCGCACGACGGTGATGGTCAACGACCCGCTCGAGCTGGTGTCGCAGCCCGGCGAGACGCCGCAGCAGTTCGCCGAGCGCTGCGCCCAGAACGCGCGCGCCCTCGCCCACAAAGTGCGCGGCGAGCTGCTCGCGAAGCACGATCCGAAGATCCAGCGCCTCGCCGCCGAGCGCGACGCTTCCCACCGCGCCGCCGCCTCCGTGATCACCGCGCGCGATCGTCAGAAGGCGCAGAAGGAGCTCGCCGCGGCGCAGGCCGCGCTCGACGAGGCGGTCGAGCGGCGCGACGCGGAGCTGGTCGCGCGCGAGACCGAGCTGCTGCAGGCGCCTGCGGAGACGAAGGCGAAGGAGCTCGGTCCGAAGAAGGACGCGCTGGTGGTCGAGTCGTTCGCGATCGTGTGGCTGGCCGGGTAGTCGTCAGTCGTCAGTCGTCAGTCGTCAGTCGTCAGTCGTCAGAACCAGCCCGCGACGCCCACCGTCGCTCCGCCGGTCGTGACGGTCGTTCGAGAGCTACCGCGCGGCGCGGACATTGTTCGTCCGAAGCCGCGCGCGCGCCCATCGCCCTCGTCCAGGTCGAGCGTTACCCATCGCACGTGCACGATGGCGAAGACCCCGCACGACGCGCTCTTCAAGTACACGTTCTCGCAGCCGGAGCACGCGGCGGGCGAGCTGCGCACGGTCTTGCCGGCGGGCCTCGTCGCGCGCATCGACTTCTCGACGCTCACGCCGGTCCCCGGCAGCTTCGTCGACGAGGCGCTCGTCGGCGTGCACACCGATCTCCTCTACTCGGTGCAGCTGGCCGGGCGGCCGACGTTGCTCTATCTGCTGCTCGAGCATCAGAGCACGGTCGATCCGCTCATGGCGTTCCGCATCGTGCGGTACATGGTGCGAATCTGGGACGAGTGGCTGACGCAGCACCATGGAGCGAAGGCGCTGCCGCCGATCGTGCCGATCGTGTCCACCACAGCGAGTCCGGGTGGACGGCCGCGGTCGCGTTGGAAGACATCGTCGACCTCGACGACGAGGCGCGCGCGGCGCTCGGCCCGCACCTTCCGCGCCTCACGTTCCTGCTCGACGATCTCCGCGCCCAGCCCGACGACGCGCTGAAGTCCCGCGCGATGTCCGCGCTCGGGCGCCTGGTCCTGCTCTGCCTGCGCGACGCGCGGAGCTCGGTCGACCTCGCGCGCGATCTCCGTCGCTGGGCAGAGCTGGTGCGCGAGGTCCTGCTCTCGCCGAGCGGCAGGGCTGCGTTCCTCGCGGTGGCGCGCTACCTTTCCGAGGTCTCTGGCCTGAAGGCAGACGAGCTGCAACAGATCGTGGTCGCCGCGGTCGGCGAAGAGGTGAGAGAGGCGATGAAGTCGACGGCAGACATGCTCCGCGAGGAAGGGTGGCAGAAGGGCCGGCAGGAAGGCCGCCAAGAGGGCCTCGTCGAAGGCGAGCGTGCTGTCTTGCGCCGCCTGCTCACCAGGCGCTTCGGCGAGCTCCCCCCGTCCGTCCTCGCGCGCGTCGAGGCCGCGCCGCTCCATGAGATCGAGGGCTGGTGCGAGCGCATCCTCGTGGCCAAGACGCTCGCCGAGGTCTTCGGCGACGCGTGAGCGACGTACGCACGGCATCGACGTGACGACGCCGACGTCCGCCCGGCCGTGAGCGCTCCGCCGCGCGGGTATGCTCGGGTGCGTGAGCCGACGCATCCTGGTCATCGGCGGTACCCGCTTCATGGGCCGTTTCCTGGTCGCGCGCTGCCTCGCGCGGGGTGATCGCGTGACGCTGTTCCACCGGGGCACGCGCCCGAATCCTTTCGGTGCCCGCGTGGAGCAGCTGATCGGCGATCGCACGAGCCCCGACTTCGAGCGGGCGCTCTCCGGTCGCACGTTCGACGCGGTGGTCGACATGGTCGGCTACCAGGGCGCCGACGTCGAACGAGCGATCGACGTCTTCGCCGGACGGGTCGGCCACTACCTCTTCGTGAGCACCGGTCAGGTCTACCTCGTGCGCGAGAACGCACCGATGCCGTCGCGCGAGGAGGACTACGGCGGGCCGCTGATGGCGAGGCCGCAAGGCGACGACGCGGCGCAGTGGGACTACGGCGTCGGCAAGCGCGCGTGCGAGGACGCGCTGATCGCCGCACGCGATCGCCTCCCGTCGACGCGACTGCGCATCCCGATGGTCAACGGTCCGGGCGACGAGCAGCAGCGCATCGCGCGCTACGTGCGGAGGATGCTCGACGGCGGGCCGCTGCGGGTGGCCTTCGCCGATCGGCGCGTGCGCCACGTCGACGCGCAGGAGGTCGCGCGCACGATCGATCTCCTGCTCGGCGACGCGCGAGTGCTCGGCGAAGCCGTGAACCAGGCGCAGGACGAGACCCCGACGCTCCGAGAGCTGCTCGGCCTCATCGGCCACGAGATCGGCGCGCAGCCGGAGATCGTCGACGACGAGAGCGTCGGGACCGAGGCGTCGCCGTTCAGCACCCGATGGATGTCGTTCCTCGATCCGGCGAAGCTCCGCGCGCTCGGCGTCGGGCACGCGCCGCTGTCGACGACGATCGCGCGCACCGTCGGCCACGTGCTTGCGACGCTGTGATGCGCCGTGGTGCGACCGACGAGGTCGCAACATGCGAACGCGCGCAGTTCGGGGCTACACTCGCGCCGATGACCGCACCGCTCCCCGTCGAGGGATACCGCACCCCCGAGCCGGCGCTCGGGCCGCTCGAGGCGAAGCACGGCCCCGCGTTCCAGGGACGGAAGGCGTTCTGGTGGACGGTGCGCACGGCAGTCTTCGCCGTCGCCGGGCTGTTCGCGGTCGTCGGCAATCCGCTCGCGTACGGCGGATGGGTCCTCTGTGCGGTGGCCTTCGTGCACGCGCTGATCGTCTGGGACTTCCGTCGCCACGCCGACGTCGAAGTGCACGTGCACCGCGACGGGCTGCGGGTGCATCTCGCGGGCGCGTGGCGCACCCTCGCGTGGGACGACGTCAAGACGTACACGACGCGCGTCGATCGCGTGGGGAGCTCCATCATGACCATGAACTGGTGGAGCAGCGTCGCCCGCACGCGCGTGATCGTCGGCACCCGTGAGGGGGACGAGATCGAGCTCACGAGCGCGATCGACGGCCTCTTGAAGATCGGCGCGCGCATCCGCTCCGAGTCGCTGTCGCGCCTGCGTCGAACGGCGCGCGCCGAGCTCGACGCGGGAAAGTCGTTGACGTTCGGCAGGCTGTCGCTCGATCGCGACGGCATCTACCGCGGCTCTCAGATGCTGCCCTGGAGCGAGCTCGAGAGCGTCGAGGTCGATCGCGGCGACATCGTGGTGCGTCGGAAGAAGGCGAGGCTCGCGTGGTCGCGCGATCCGTACCCGGGGACGCCGAACGCACACCTGTTCGTCGATCTGCTGGAGCGACACCTGAAGCGCGCGGCGAAGTAGCGGCAGGTGTCGAGCGACGACGCGCCGCGGAGCCAGCCCCGCTCGCAACAGCCACGACTCCGGTCAATCCGCCGCCGCCTTCAGCGTGCGAATCGCGGGGCAAGGTCGTGATCGCCCCGAGCGAGCCGACCAGCTGCAGGTCGCCTCGCGCGCGCCCTCACGGCTGATGACTGAGGACTGACGACTGAAGGCCCTGAAGACCCGCCACTCGGCCGGGGTACCGCCGCTCGAACATCCCGATGACCGCGTTGCCGATGGCCTCGATCGCCGCTGCGGCCATCGCGCCGCGGACGACCCAGCCGACGCCCGGCACGTAGCCGACGAGCTCGCGCGCGACCGTCTTGAGCGCGGTGCCCGCCACCTCGAGGCCGGTCACGAGGGCCGCGGCGTCTTTGACGTCCATCGATTGGCCGTAGATGCGCGCGATCGCGTGGACCATGGTGGTCTCCAGCGCGACGAGCCCGGCCGTGGTGCTGCCGGGTACCGGGATCGGCACGAACGCGAAGGCGGCGCCGCCGACGGCGTAGGCGTGCACCCAGACGCGCGCGCGCTCCCGGCAGAGCTCGGGGCCGCGCGTCGCGAGGACCGCGTGCTCGCGCCCGCTCCCTTTCAGGCGCTCGGCGAGCTTTCGTACCTTGATCAACTTGATCGGGCCGGCCATCCGGTGAAACGTGCAGCCGACACCCCCCATCGGCCACCCCCGCCGAATCGTGGGCCGTCGCCCTGCTCGTCCGTACGATTCGAGTCGCCGTGCTGTCCCGTCGAGCCTTCGCCTTCTCGCTCACCGCGCTCACCGCCGCGTTCGGCGCGTCGCTGAGCCGCCGCGCGCGCGCAGAGGAGATCGTCGACGGCGAGGAGGCGCACCCGATCGACGCGCCGCCCGCGCTCGAGTTTCGCGTGTGGAGCTGGGAGAAGACCTCGTTCTACGGCGCCGGCTCCAGCGCGATCGTCGCGGTCCCCAAGGGCCTCTCGCCCGGCGAGCAGCTGCCGCTGGTGGTGCTGCTGCCCGGTGGGCACCACAACATGCAGCGCCACGACAAGGGCTGCTGGGGCTGGTGGAGCGAGTACCGCCTCGGCGAGATCGATGCCGCGCTCCGCCGCGGTACGCTCGACGACAAGGACTTTCGCGCGCTCGTGCGGCCGCAGGAGCTCGCGCAGTTCAACGGCTCGTTGCACAACGTGCCGTACCGCGGCGCGGTGCTGATCACGCCGTGGGTCGTCGGGCGGCAGCTCGATCCGGCGCCGCACGGCGCGATGGTCGCTGAGTTCCTCCGCGAGCTCGTCGCCCGCGCGCGCGAGGAGCTGCCGGTCCTCCCGACGCGCGAGGCGTCGGGGCTCGGGGGCATGTCTTCGGGCGGACTGTGGGCCCTGCACGCGGGCGCGGCGTGCAGCGATCTGTTCGGCACCATCGTGGCCACGCAGCCGTTCACCGAGGAGCTGGTCAAGCCGCTCCGCGCGGCGATCGAGGCGCGGGAGGTCCCCCAGCGCCTGCGCATGGTAACGAGCGAGTTCGATCACCAGCGCGAGTCGACGGTGGAGCTGTCCGAGGCGCTGCGCGCCGACGGCATCGCGCACGATCTCGTCGAGTACATGGGCGCCCACAGCGCCCAGTTCGCCGCGGGGCCGGGCGGGCTCGACGCCATGCTGGTGTTCGATCGGGCGCTGCGCGGACGGGAGCTCGACGGTACGCGACCATTGCCGGTGCACGACGGCCTGAGCAGCTCCGTCGCCCTCGACGACGTGCCGCGGCGCGCGCCGCCGCCTCCCGCAGCCACGCCTTCGAAGCCGCCCTTTTCGCCGACGTGGCCGCTCGCCGCGATCGGGGCGATCACGGCCGGCGCAGCCGTGGCGATTCGTCGCGGCCGCGAGTGACGCGCCGCACGCAAAAAACGCGCGTTCGCGCGACGCGATGCGTCGACACGGCGATGTAGCGGCGCGCCTGATCTTTTCCTAGGGTTCGCGCCCACTTCACGAAGGCGAAGCATTTCGCATTCGCGCACCTGGAGGCCTCTCGATGACCACCGTCGGCGTTCCCAAAGAGATCAAGACCCGTGAGTACCGTGTCGGCATGACGCCTGCGGGCGTGCGACAGCTCGTGGCGCGGGGTCACAAGGTCCTCGTCGAGAAGAGCGCGGGCGAAGGCAGCGGCCTGCCCGACGCGCAGTACGTCGCCGCCGGCGCGACGATCGTCCCGACCGCCGCCGACGCCTGGGGCGCCGAGATGGTGGTGAAGGTCAAGGAGCCGCTCCCGACCGAGTACGGCTACTTCCGCAAGGACCTCACCCTCTACACGTACCTGCACCTCGCCGCCGAGCGTGAGCTCACCAAGGAGCTCGCGAAGAAGGGCGTCGCCGGCGTCGCGTACGAGACCATCGAGCCCGCCGACGGTTCGCTCCCGCTGCCCCGTCCGGTGAGCGAGGTCGCCGGCCGCATGGCGATCCAGCAGGGCGCGAAGTACCTCGAGAAGCCGCAGATGGGGCGCGGCATCCTGCTCGGCGGGATCCCGGGCGTCGAGCCGGCGACCGTCGCGGTGATCGGCGGCGGCGTGGTCGGCACGAACGCGCGAACGTCACCGTGCTCGACGTTCGCGGCGAGCAGATGGACTACCTCGAGGACGTCTTCGGCGCCGAGATCGAGACGCTGTACTCGAACCCGCAGACGATCGAGGAGCAGGTCTCGCAGGCCGATCTGGTGATCGGCGCGGTCCTCGTCACCGGCGCCAAGGCGCCGACGCTCGTCCCGCGGTCGCTGCTCTCGAAGATGGAGAAGGGCTCCGTCATCGTCGACGTCGCCGTCGACCAGGGCGGCTGCATCGAGACCTGCCATCCGACGACGCACGACAACCCGACCTACGAGGTCGACGGCATCGTGCACTACTGCGTGGCGAACATGCCGGGCGCGGTCTCGCACACCAGCACGTTCGCGCTCACCAACACGACCATCCGCTACGCGCTCGAGCTCGCGGACAAGGGCGTGGTCGCCGCCGCGAAGGCGAGCAAGCCGGTGGCCCTCGGCCTCAACACGTTCGGCGGGCAGGTCGTGTACGAGCCGGTCGCGCAGGCGCACGGCCTCGAGTACACGGCGCTGGCGAAGATGATCTGACGCTAGTCGTCAGTCGTCAGTCGTCAGGGAGGCGGCTTCTCGCGGGAGCGGGAGCCGCCTCTCGGATATTGTCGTTCCGCCGCCGCCGTACGCGTGCGCGACAGTCCCCGAGAGCGAGCGAGCCGCCAGCGTCGCGCTCGTCGGGTATGCTCTGGTCGTGCGCCGACGGGGCAGACGGCTGGTCGCGTCCGCCGCGTTCATCTACACGAGCGTCACGGTCATCGTGTGGTTGCTCGCCGATCGTTTCCTGTTTCCGCGCGAGCCGGCGAGCTACGCCGACGGTCCCGACATCGTGAAGCTCTCGACGCGCGATGGCGCGCGCATCTCCGCGGTGCACCTCGTGAGGCCGGACGCGCCGTTCACGGTGCTCTTCAGCCACGGGAACGCCGAGGACCTGGGGGACCTGCGCCCCGAGCTCGAACGCGTGCGCGCGAGCGGCTTCTCGGTGCTCGCGTACGACTACCGCGGTTACGGCACCAGTGAAGGACGGCCCAGCGAGCGCGCGATCTACCAGGACGTCGACGCCGCGTTCGCCTTGCTCCGATCGAAGGGTGTCCCTTCTCGTCGCGTGCTGGTCTACGGCCGATCGATCGGCGGAGGCCCTTCGGTCGACCTCGCGGCGCGCGAGGACGTAGGCGGGTTGATCCTCGAGAGCGCGTTCACCAGCGCGTTTCGCGTGGTGACGCGCGTGCGCCTGTTCCCCTTCGATGCGTTCGACAACCTCGCCAAGCTCCCGCGCGTGAAGGCGCCCGTGCTCGTGATGCACGGCACCGCCGATCGGGTGGTGCCGATTCGGCACGGACGTGCGCTGTTCGACGTCGCGAGGACCGAGAAGCGCGCCCTCTGGGTCGAGGGTGCGGGGCACGACAACCTGCCTTGGATGGCGGGAGACGCTTACGGCAAGGCGTTGCAGGAGATCGCGGCGCTCGCGGCCGCGCGGGGACGGTGAACGGGCCCGGGCCGACGTACACGGCGACGGCGCGGCGGCGGCTTCCGAACGGGAAGATCCGCACGTTCGGGCTCGAGGGCGCGGGTTCGCCGACGGGCGACGCGGTGCGCGTCGGGTTCACGATCTCCGATCAGTGAGCGCCGGTGCGGATGATCGCCACGGAAACCGCCGGGCTCCCTCCCGGTGTGCGCACGTAGCCTGCGCCGCGCACGCGCCCGCCACGTCCGTGTGATGTCGTTCGGTGTCATGCCCCCGGATGCCGGCCGGCACACGGCGGCACAGCAGCGCGAGCGAATCGCAGCGTTCTTCGCGGATCGCGCGTGGCATCGGAGGTGCTTGAAGCCGAGGCTGCCATGTCCAGCCTCCGCGCCGCTCCTCCTCGCCCAGCGACGTCCCGTGTCGGTCCGGGCTATCCGCGCGTGATCGCCGCCTTCGCCATCGTGCTCGCCGGGTGCGGCGGCGTCGTCCAGCACGAAGGACGCGACACCGAGAAGCCAGAGACCGAGAAGCCCGCGAGCCCCTCCACGGACCTGTTCCCCTCGGGCACCTCGCCGGGCGGCTGGGATTCGGGACAGCCCGACGTCGAGACCGGAGAGACCCAGCTCCCCTCGCCGGATCCGGGGGGCGCCGTCGACGCGCCGTTCGAAGACGTCCTGCCCGATCCAGCGGACACGGCGATCGACGACAGCCGCCCTGCTCCGACGGACGCGGGCGCCGACGCCGCCGATTCGCTGCCGGAACCGTCGCCCGACGGCTTCGCCCCCACCCCGTTCGACGGCGGCGCTGCGCCCTCCGATCCCGGGGCCGATCCGGGGGCCGATCCCGGGGAGGACGCCGGGCTCTGATCGAGCGCGCCCGGCGTCGGACGGCGCGGCGGATGAGGTCACGAGTTGACGGCGCGGCGCCGGCGCACGACACGACTCGATCATGAACGACGACAAGCTCGCGCGCGCGTACGCGGCCATCGACGCCATCAATGCGGAGGATCCGGCGACCGAGCTCGTCGATGGAGCGCCGCAGCCGAAGGAGCTCGTCTACGGTCGGCGGATGACGGCAGTGCTCGAGCGCCTCGAACCGTCCGCCAGCGACGCGCTCCGCATCGCGGTGCGTGGCCAGCACCTCGGTCGGTTCCGCGTGCCGCGGAGCGGGCATCCCGAGGGGCGCGTCGGCTACCTCGAGTGGCGCATCGGGCTCGGGCGCATGCACGCAGACCTCTCGGCCGAGGCCGCGCGCGCCGCCGGGTACGACGACGCGACGATCGAGCGCGTGCGGTTCCTCGTGCAGAAGAAGGCGCTGCGCACCGATCCCGAGACGCAGCTGCTCGAGGACTGCGCGTGCCTGGTCTTCCTCGAGCACCATTTCGCCGAGTTCGCCGCGCGCACCGACGAGGCGAAGATGATCGACATCCTGAAGAAGACCTGGGGGAAGATGAGCGATCGAGCGCATGCCGAGGCGCTGAGCCTCTCGTTGGGCGAGCGTGAGCTCGCGCTCGTGAAGAAGGCGCTCACCTGACGGCGCCGCCACGCCCGCGCCTGGCCGCCCCTCAGGTCAGACCGGCCACCTCGATCAGCGCGAGGATCACCGCGCCGACTCCATAGTGCACGTCGTCCTCGAGGGGCACGGCCGCGTACCTCTTGAACGAGCCCGCCGTCGTCGGCCCGGAGATCCCGGTCACGACCGGGCGGCCCGCCGAGTCGTTCACGATCCTCGAGCGCACTCCGTCCATCGCTCGGTTCACGGGGTCGAGCGCCGTCGCATCGAGCACGCCGGCCCGCCGCGCGCGCGCGAGGCCCAACGCGAAGAGCGCGGTCGCGCTCGTCTCGAGGTACGTCTCGCCGGGGCGGTTCAGGACCGTCCAGAACAGGCCCGTCTTCGGGTCCTGCGCGGCGACGACGGCCTGGACCAGGCGGAGGAACGACGTGCGTACCTCGGCGTCCGACTCGCCGCGCGCGGCGCGCACGCGCAGGTAGTCCGCGGCGGACGCGACGACCCACCCGTTGCCACGCGCCCAGAAGACGTTCGGATCCTGCCCCGACCAGTGATACGCGTGCACGAAGAAGCCCGTTGCGGCGTCCTGCAGGTGCTTGGCGAAGACACGGTACTGGCTGCCGTAGAGGTCGAGCGCGGGCGCATCGTTCCACGCCTCTCCGCGCCGGATGAGCACCTGGCCGAACATGTAGAGCGAGTCGATCCAGAGCGACGCGCCGAAGACGCGGACCGTCCCGAAGTGGTTGATGCCGCCGTCGTCGGTGCGGAGCGCGTCGACCTCGAGGTAGCGCTGCATGTCGTCGACGACCTTGCGGTACTTCGCGTCGCACGTCTGGCCGTAGAGGGCGAGCGCGGAGAGGACCGGCGGGCAGCGGTCGCTGGTGACGATCTCGTAACCGGCGGCGATCTGCGCGTCGAGGAACCGCTTGACGTGATCGCGGTAGCGCGGCTCGCCGGTCACGCGGTGCAGCTCCATCAGCGCGCCCAGCTGCACGCCGTCGCCCCAATCCCACGCGGCCTTCTCGGGGGGATGCACCGCGAGCCAGCGGTCCGCGATCGCGCGCGCGAGCGCGATCTCGGGCGAGTCCGGCGCGTGGGCGCGGGCGAACGCGTCGGTGCTCGACGGGGTGCTCGGCGTGCACGTGGGGGACGCCGGGTCGGCCGGCTCGTTCGAGCACGCGACGAACGATGCCGTCAGTATCGCGAGGACCGCCGCCCGGCGTACGATGTTCACCTCGGCAGGCTATCGGCGGCGCCGGGGGCGAGGAAGGCCCAGGGCATGAAGGCGGTCCGTGCGATCGGGGTCGTGGCTGCGATCGCGTTCGCCTCGTGTTCGACCAAGGAGCAAGGCGAGAAGCCTGCGACACCAGGCAGCGGCGTACATCCGCGGTTGATGTTCGACGCCTCGCACAAGGACCGGATCCTCGCGCGCATCGGCCGCGAGCCCTTCGCCACGGTCTACGCGAGGGTGCAGGAGACCGCCGCCTCGACGCCCCGCCAGCCGGAGCCCGGGACGTGGGACGCAGACGTGTGGGGCAGTCGGGCCGACATCGCGCAGGCCAACGCCGTGCTCGCCTGGCTCCACGGCGACGCGGCCGCGGCCGCCCGCTCGAAGGCGCTCCTCCTCAGCGTCGAGAGCAACGTCGAGGACAGCTCCGATCTCGACGACGACATCCGCATGCCGCGCCTGCTGATGGGGTACTCGAACGCGTGGGATCTGCTCTCGGCGACGCCGTGGCTGTCTTCGGAGGAGTCCAACGACGCGCGGGCGCGCATCACCACCGTCGCGCGCAAGCTCGCCGAGCGTTACCTCGATCAGCCCATCACACGGCTCGTCTCGTTCGTGGTCACCCAGAACAACCACCCGCTGCGCGCCGCCTCCGCGCTCGGATACACGGCGCTCGCCTTCCCCGACGATCCCGACGCGCCGCGCTGGCGCGACTGGGCCGCCGATCAGATGGACTATCTGCTCGGCCCCAAAGGGCATTACGTCCAGTCCGACGGGGGCGTCAGCGAAGGGCCCTTCTATCACGCGTTCGGCTTCTCGGCGGTGATGCGCTTCCTCATCGCGCTCGAGCGGAACGCCGCCCCCGACGCCGTCTACCACCACACCTGCATCACGCGGAACAGCGCCGACCCGTGGGGCGATCACGGCTGCGTCGAAGGCGAGCCCTTCACGCTGAAGTCGCCGCTCACGAGCGGCTGGCTGCAGCCGACCGTCGACTGGTCGATCTCGCTCCGCCGCCCCTCGGGCGTGCGCGCAAACCTCAACGACGCCAACGTGACGGCGCTCAACGGAGCGGCGCTGTTGTCGTCGTTCGGCGCGCCGTCGCACGTGGTGTGGGACTGGAAGAACAACGCCGTTCTCCCGCTCGATACCCGGAAGTTCGACGACCTCTCTCCGTGGTACCTCGCCCACCTCGCCTACGAAGAGGACGGCGAGGCGAAGGCGCCGGGTTGGCGCAACCGCTTCTTCCCGACCTCGGGGCACGCCGTGTTCCGCTCCGGCTGGGGAACGGACGATCGCTGGCTCGTGCTCGTCGCCGATCACGGCCCTGCGCGGAAGACCGTCCACAATCACGCCGACGGGACCTCGTTCGCGCTCTCGGCGTACGGAGAGGACCTGCTCATCGACACGGGCTACTACAAGCCCGATCCGAACAAGAACGCGCTCACGGCCGACGCGCCCGCGCACAACGTGATCCTGGTCGACGGCGTCGGCGCCCCCAAACGCGGGCTCCTCAACAACTGGGGCGACACCGACGCCTTCCTCGAGAACACGATCGACGGCGACGAGCTCGCGTGGGCCGAGGCGAAGACGTCGTACGAGGGCGTGGACTTCCGGCGCGGCGTCGCCTTCGTGCGACAGCGGTACTTCGTCGTCGCCGATCGGCTCGCGACGAGCGGCTCGACGCCGCGGACCTTCCAGTGGCGAGCGCACCTCTGGGCGGGGCACGACGCCAAAGGGCGCTACGCCGTCGACGCCACGGCCTTGGCTCGGGTGACCGTCGACCGCGATCGCGCGGGCCTCGCGATGCTCCTCGCGAGCACCGGGGGACCGGTCACGATCGAGGAGCCGCCGTTCAAGGCCCTCGCGTCGCCGCACGTGCACCAGGTCGACGGAAAGGCCGGGAACCACGCGGTCGTCGACGGGAAGGTGCGGGCCGTGGCGCCCGGATTCCTCGTCGTCCTCGCGCCCCACGCGCAGGGCCGCGCGGCGGGCGATCCCGACGCGCCGCTCGACGTGAAGCCGCTCGACGCGGGCAGCGGCGGTGCTGCCTGGACGATCGCGGGGAAGGGCTTCCGCGACGTCGCGTGGCTCCGCGATCCCGGAGCGTCGAGCGCGCTCGACGTCCCGGGCGGTCCGCGCATCGCGACGGACGCGGCGTTCATCCTCGTCTCGGCGGATGGAGCCTTCGCGCTCGTCGCCGGGGGCACGACGCTCTCGCTCGACGGGGTGCCGGTCGTGACGGGGAACCTGAAGCCGGTCGTCATCGTGAAGCGATGAGGCTCCCGGCGCCGGGCCGGCGCCTTCATTCTCCCGGCTCGCACCGAATGCGGCGCGCGCGGTCGCCGGCGGTCTATGCTCCGGTCGTGCGCGGGCGCGATCTGCTCCATCCGCTGCCGCTCTCCGCGGTCGCGTTGCTCGCGCTCAACGACCACCTGCTCAAGGCGTCCTCCTGGGCGCCGCGCGCGCTCACCGGGAAGCTGAGCGACTTCGCCGGACTGTTCTTCTTCCCGATCCTCCTCGTGGCGATGGGCCGCGTGGCGCGGCCGACCGCCCGGACCGCTCCGCTCGCGATCGGGGCCGCGGCGCTGACCGCGCTGGTGTTCGCGGCGATCAAGATCGAGCCGCACGCCAACGCCCTCGCGGCGCGGGCGCTCGGATCGTGCGCGCGTGATGCGACCGATCTCGTCGCACTGCCGATGACGGCGCTCGGTGCGCTGTGGTGCGTCCTTCGGCAGCGCGCGGAGGAGGGCCGTCGATGGGCGCGAAGCGCGGCCATGCTCGTGGCGGCGCTCGCGTCGGTGGCGACCTCGCGCGCCTACCGTCCGCCGTGCCCCGTCGCACCGACCGGCGAGGCGCACCGCTCGTGGGACGCGCTGTGCGCGCGCACGCCGGGCGCGACGGTGAGCATCGACGGGTCTCGGGTGTCGGTTACGCTCGACGTCACGCCGAACGGGCCGGGATGCCTCTTGCGCAGCCGCGGCTTCGCCGTCGATCAGCACCTGCGACCGGGGCTCACCGCGCGCACGACGCTGCCGCCGCCGGGCGGGGCGATCGATCAGCTGACCCGCTGGCGGCTGCAGGCCGACCTGCCGTACGCGGCGACGTGCGACACGCTGCGGCTCGGGCTGCTCATCGACGTCGCCGGCGAGCGCGATCCCTACTCTGCTCCGCACGCATCTCCGGGCGTGAAGGACGTGCAGGCGATCGCGGACGTGCCGATCCTCTCCTGCGGCCCGAAGGAGGCGCCGTGAGGCGGCTCCTGATTCTCGGGGTGCTCTCATCGGGGTGCCTCCTCCCGGAGTCGCCGCGTCGTTACGCGGTGTGGGAGCGCTCGACCGAGGGCGCGCAGGTCCTCGCCGACTGCGCGGAGGTCGACGCTTGGGTGAGCAAGTCGGGCAAGGAGGGCGTCGGGGTCACCCTGGAGCTGCGCGGCCGTTCGACCGCGCCGTGCGTGGTGACCATCGCCTCCGCGAAGCTGCGCGTCGGGGCCGACGAGGTCGCGGCGAAGGCGCTCCCCGAGCCGCCGACCCTGCGCCTCGGCCAGCGCGTGCACGCGTACCTCGCCTTCTCCTTCGACGGCGATCGCGCGTGGAACGCGGGCCTCGAGGGGGCGCTGATCCTCGGAGCCCCGCAGACGACCGTCACCTTTCCGCTGCGGCAGACGATGCCCAAGCGAGAGGACTGCGAGCCGCGATGATCCGAAGGGCCCTCGTCCTCGCGGTGTCGCTGGTGACGCCCGCGTGCGTGATCCACCAGCACGGCACCACCAACGCGCCCGGACGCGTCAAGGTCGAGGAGCCGCCGAAGGATCTCGCGGTGCGCGCCGCCGAGCCGCCCGCCGATCCCGGCGAGGAGGTCACGGTGGTGAGCGCGGTCGCCGCGCCGCTCGGCGTCGGGTGGACGCCGCTCGGCACGCGCGAGGCGCGCGCCTACATGCCGTTCTCGCTCGAGCTCGCGTTCTCGCGCCACACACTCGAAAAGAGCCACCAGGGGTTCGTCGCGCCGCAGGTGCTCGACGGCACGCTGCGCCCCAACATCGGCATGACCTTCCTCCGCGTGTTCCCCGGCCACGACAAGGTCGACGTCGGCCCGACGTTCGTCGAGCTGCAGTACGTCGGCATCGACAAAGATCCGTTCTGGGCCGGCACCCTCGCCGCCGGCGTCGCGACCACCTTCCGCCGCGTCGGCCCGCAGGCGACGGCGTGCATCGGCTCGCTGCTGCTCTTCGATCTGTGCGTGCGCGGCAGCTACCTGTTCCGCGAGGGCGCCTCAGTGCAGCTGATGTTCGGCTACCAGGGCGTCGGGGAGTGGACCAGCAGCCGCTGATTACCCGAAGAGACCGCGCTTCTGCTTCTGCTCGTGCGCGCCAGCGGGAGGTCCGCAATCGAGGGCCCAGTCACAGCCAACGTTGGCACGGCGCGCTGCCAACGTTGGCACCCGCGCCGGTGTCGCGCCTCTTCGGCGTCACAGCGCCAGCTGCGCCGACCGCCTTCGCACCGCGTCGTAGATGCTCTTCACCAGGAGCGGGAAGATCACTCCCTGGAACTGTGCGTCGTTCAGGTAGCGCGTCACCAGCTCCTGGTTCTGCTCGAGCCGATCGCCCATCAGCTCCTTGACCTTGTCCTCCATCGACACCGCGAAGTTGTCGAGGGGGTTGGCGAGCGCGCGCTGCACGACCTCCTGATCCTGCGTCGCCGCCTCGATGAACTGGTCGAACAGGAGCTGGTCGGCCTTGGTGAACTCGGTGCCGAAGCGCTCGTTCACGATCTCGATGATCTCGGAGAGCTTGGCCTCGTCTTCCTTGGCCTTGCGGGTGCCGACGTCGGTCGGCGCGCGGAGGGCGACCGGCTCGCCGACCTTCAAGATCAAGCTGCCCTCGCTGATCTTGTCGAGTCGGTAGTACTTGAGCGCGACCTCGCCATCGAGCTTCAGCGGCGTCTTCTTGCGGTCCTGCGGCAGCTTGCTCTCGAGGAACCGTGCGTACGCGTACAGCTTCTCCAGGTCGGTGTCCGTGAACGGCATGATCTGCGCGAGGAATCCGTAGAGCCTCACGAACGCCGAGAGCGCGTCGCGAAACTCGTCCTGCGCCGACTCGGCGAGCGCGCCGAAACGATCGACCGCGGGATCGACGTGGCGGTTCATCTCGGCGTGATCGGTCGACTTGGCCTTCTCCGCGAAGAACACCTTGGCGAACGACTCGACCTCGGATCTCCAGAAGACCTGCGCCGACTCGAGCCTGTGCTGCAGGTCGTAGAGCTGGTTCGGATCGGCGGTCTCGGCGACCGTCGTTTGCTCGTAGTAGGGCTGGAAGCTGCCGCGGATCTCCTCGGCGTCGTTCTCGAAGTCGAGGACGAACGTGTCGGTCTTGCCGGGCGCGGTGCGGTTCAAACGGGAGAGCGTCTGCACGGCCTGAACGCCCGAAAGGCGCTTGTCGACGTACATCGTGTGCAAGAGCGGCTGGTCGAAGCCGGTCTGGTATTTGTTCGCGACCAGCAGGACGTGGAAGTCGCCGGTGTCGAACGCGCCGGGCAGCTGCCGCTCGGAGATCTGCTTGCCCTGCTTGTCGCGGTTCATGCCCGGCTCGGTGTAGTCGTGCCCGTCACCCGGGTCAGTGACCGTGCCCGAGAACGCGACCAGTACACCCACGTCCTTGATGCCGTGCTCCTTCAGGTATTTGTCGAACGCCTGCTTGTACCGGACGGCGTGCAGGCGTGAGCGGGTGACGACCATGGCTTTGGCGCGCCCGGTGATCTTGTGCCGCACCTTCGCGCGGAAGTGCTCAAGGATGACCTCGGTCTTCTGCGCGACGTTGTGCGGGTGGAGGCTCATGTAGCGCGCGAGCTGGCGCGTCGCCTCCTTCTTCGGGACGCGCGGGTCGTCCTCGATCGCCTTCACCAGCTTGTAGTAGGTCTTGTACGTCGTGTAGTTCGATAGCACGTCGAGGATGAACCCCTCCTCGATGGCTTGGCGCATCGTGTAGAGGTGGAACGGCCGCGGATTCCCCTCGGCGTCGCTGCGCCCGAACACCGCGAGCGTCTTCGCCTTCGGCGTCGCGGTGAACGCGAAGAACGACAGGTTCTTCTGCTTGCCGCGCGCGCGCGCCACCTCGGCGACGCGATCGTCGACGTCTTCTTCCTCGACGTCCTCCTGCTCGGCGGTCTCCAGGTTCGACGCGGCGAGGACCCTCTTCAGCTCCTTGCTCGCCTCGCCGCCCTGCGAGCTGTGCGCCTCGTCGACGATCACCGCGTAGCCGCGATCGGGCAGCTTCCCGATCTTCTGCGCGACGAAGGGGAACTTCTGCAGCGTGGTGATGACGATGGGCGTTCCGGCCGCGAGCGCCTGGCCGAGCTGCTCGGAGTCCTCGTCGATCTTCGCGACGACGCCCTGCTTGTGCTCGAACTGGTAGATGTTGTCCTGCAGCTGCTTGTCGAGCACCTTGCGGTCGGTGATCACGACGACGGAGTCGAAGACCTTCTGGTCCTTCTCGTCGTGCAGGCTCGCGAGCCGATGGGCGAGCCAAGCGATGCTGTTCGACTTGCCCGAGCCGGCCGAGTGCTGGATGAGGTAGCTGTGGCCCGGCCCCTCGGCGCGCGCTGCGGCCTCGATGCGGCGAACGGCGTCGAGCTGATGGTAGCGCGGGAACACCACGCGCTCGATCTCGAGCTTCTTGTCGTCGACGATCTTCTCCTCCTTCACGAGGTGGATGAAGCGCCCGACGATGTCGAGGAACGAGTCGCGCTGCAGGACCTCCTCCCACAGGAATGCGGTGCGATGCCCCTCCGGGTTCGGCGGGTTGCCGGCGCCGCCGGCGTTGCCGCGGTTGAACGGGAGGAACGTCGTCGCGTCGCCCGCGAGCCTGGTCGTCATGTAGACGAGATCGGGATCGACCGCGAAGTGCACGAGGGCGCGCGACTTGAACGCGAAGATGGGGTGCCGCGCGTCGCGACGCTTGTACTGCGCGATCGCGTCTTCGACCGTCTGGTGCGTGAACTGGTTCTTCAGCTCGAGCGTCGCGATGGGCAGCCCGTTCAGCGACAAGAGCACGTCGACCGACTCGTCGGCGCCGGGGACGAACCGCACCTGCCGCGTGATCACGCACCGGTTCTTCGCGTACGTCGCGAGCACGTCGGGGTTGAGCCCGTGCGCGGCCCGGAACGCCGCGCACTCCAGCGTCTTGCCGTAGAATTTGAACCCGTGGCGGAGCACGTCGAGCGTCCCGCGCGAGGCGAGCTGCTTGACCAGCGTGTCGACCACCGCACCGCGAAGGCCGGCGCCCTGTTGCTTCTCGAGCTCGGCCCAGAGCTTCGGCAGCGCGGCGCTGACGAAGGCGAAGAAGTCGTCGGGCTGGAGGGCGCGGTCGCGATCGAAGGTCTTCGGATCGCCTTTGACCCAGCCGTCGGCGAGGAGGGCGGTCTCGATGGCGGTCTCGAACGCGGCTTCGGTGTGCTTACCAGGCATGGCGAGCTGGTCCCTGGCGGTCCTGCAAATGACCGGCAAATAGGCTGGAGCCCGGAAATCCCGGGGAAACTGCGGGGGACGTCAGCGGGACCGGACCATCCTGCAAATGACCGGCAAGTAGGCTGAGCGGTCCGGCCGCGGGCGCAGGGTCATCGATCATCGTCGTCGCCCTCCGGCGAGCGGCCCGCGAGTCTCGGCTGCGCCGCGCGGTACGCCTGCTGTGGGTGCGCTGGGGTATCCGGATGCGTCCTGATCAGGCTTCCTTCGCGCGTCATCGGCGCGAGGTGGCGCTCGACCAGCTTGCCGACGTCGCGCAGGCCGAGCAGGCGCGCGATCGTGGCCGGGCTACGCGGCGTCTCCGTCAGGCGCAGGATCGCCTCGCGGATGCGCTCCTGCCGTGGTCGCGGTCCGAGCGCGGCGATCAGTTGGCGCACCGAAGGAGTGAGCTCGTCCGCTTCGTCCAACCCCCCCCTATCTGCGGCGAACCCCCCCCTGTCGGGCTCCAACCCCCCCCTATCTGCGGCGAACCCCATCCGGCTCGCCCCGTGGTGCACGTTCAGGAGCGGACTCCTGACCTTCGGGCCTCGGAAGCCTCGCTTCGGTGGTGACGCGAACGCGAGGCGACAGGTCGTAGTAGCTCGCCGCGCCGGCTGGATGCAGCGTGAGAAAGCCTCGATCGCAGAGTCTCCGGAGCAGGCGACTCGCGCCGAGCGTGTCGAGGCCGGACATGTCGCGCAGGCGCGCGTTGTCGATGCGACCGCGGCGATGGGCTTCGAGCAGCGCGCGGAACTCGACGTCGCTCAGCTCCTCGTCGCCGAGCGCGCTGACGAACGACTTGTCCTCGATGGTGAGCGTCGGCGTGTTGCGCAGCGTGACCCGGAACTCGCGCGGCACCGCCTCGATCGTCGGCGCCGGAAGGAACAGCCCCTCCATCTCGGCGAACATGCGCGGGATTCCCTCGCCCTGATCGCGCATGAGCCCGAGATCGACGAGCGCGCGCACGATGCGCGGGTTGCGGCTGACGTGCACGCGTCGCTGCTGGAGCAGGTCGTCGAGCGCGATGTCGGGGACGAGGCCGCCGGGGCTCGTGACCTCCAGCCGATCGTCGAAGAACCAGATCTCCGTCGTGCGCCCTTCGGTGAGGTAGTCGCGATGGGCGACCGCGTTGAGGATCGCCTCCTTCCAGGAGAACTCGGGGTACTCCGGTACCTCGCGGAAGCGGTTGCCGACGAGGCGCGAGGGCCTTCGGATCAGCGTCTCGATGACGCCGAACGCGGTGGTGACGACGTGCGGGAGGTTGCCCTCGATGCGCGGGCGTTCTTCGACGTTGTGCTCCGCGCCGAGCCGGCGCTCGGTGCCGATGACGCGGAAGATGCGCACGCCCGCGTTCGGGTGATCCGGGCCGTCCTTGGCGAACAACACCTCGACCGCGCGCCGCAGCACGAGGTCTCGGCCCCGTCGATCGGCGAGCTTGCGCGCGAGCAGGTAGTCCTCGTCGGACCGCGCGCCGAACCCGGCGTTCTGGCGCGCCCGGGCGAGCAGCGCTCGATCGAGATCGCTCGGACGCAGCGACGACGGCCGGCTCTCCCAGCTCTCGACGAACCCGCGGAGCTTCTGCGATTCGATCAGCTTCTCCGAAGCCTGGACGGTCTTGTCGCCGATGCGCAGCGGGTAACCGTCGCCCTCGACCATGACCGCCACCTCGCACGCGGGGACCTCGAACACGAGGAGCTCGAGCCCGGCGTGCTCGACGACGAAGCCCTCGGGCTGCGGCGGCTTCAGGCGGAGCTTCGGCACGCCGAGGATCGCGCGCAGCGCGTCGGCCGGGTAGCGATGCCCAGTCGGCGTTCCGTCGTCTTCCAGGCCAAGAATGAGCACGCCGCCTTCGGCGTTGGCGAACGCGGCGACGTACTCGGCGACCTGATCGCGCACCTCGCGGCGATCGCGCGGTCGCTTCGCGTCCTCCGGGCCTTGGAGGAGCGACTTGCGATCAAAATGCTGCCCTTCGTCCTGTCGCAAGAAGGGCGCGACGTCGAAGGGGGCGCGGGTCATGGGATCGCGAGCTGGCCGGTGACGGCAGCGGTGATGAGGGATTGGCGGTACTCGAGGAGCTTGTCGATCTCGACGCGCAGGATATCCGTAAGGGAGTCGTGATCGCGGAGCCTTCGGCTCAGGAATAGAACGATCTCGACCTGTTCGTGCGCTGGTGGCAAAGGCATTACCACGTCGCGCACGTCTTGCAGCCCCAGCCCTTGCTTGGTTCCGCCATACTGCGAAACCGCGAATTGGTCAGCCCCGATTCGCGAGGAGAGGACGTACGCCAGGAACTGCGGTTCGATGCGCTCGGCGTCTGGACGAATCAGCGCAATGTGCTGGTTGACGTAGGCTTCGCCGAGGTCGCGGTCGACATGCGAGACGTTGCCTGTTAACGCACCCGTGATGCACACGAGGATGTCGTCCTGCTTGACCCTAGTTCGACGACCCTCAGAGCTCGCCGGCGGACGAACGTGCTGTACCGATGAGAGGTCGAGCCCAAGCCGACGGTCGAGGTTGCCGCTCTGGAGAAACAACGCGCCGTCGTCCGCGTAAAACTCCGCCCAGCCGCGCGAGCCTGATGTCGTCAGCGACACAACGTTCTTGACGCGTGTGGCTTTCCAGTCGACCGGGAGGCTTCCAAGGATCCCCGCGCGGAACGTGCGCCGCACGCCGTAGACGCCTTCCGTGACTGCGCGATCGACGAACGCGCACCTTTGGTCAGCCAGCGCTGCCAGCATACTGTGCTGTTTCTCAATGCGCGCGTCGATCGAAGCGGTCTTGCGGTCGAGGAAGCCAGCGATGCGGCGCTGCTCGTCGAGCGGCGGCACCGCTACCCAGGTTGCCAAGTACTCGGCGGAGTCGAGGTTCTGGATACCGATGGTCTGGTTGATCGCCCGTTCCGCTGCACCGTATGCGTAGAGCATTGCGTGCAAATAGCGCAGAAACGACGGCGCGAAGCCGGTCGCCGGTCGCATGCGGGCGATGAAGTTCGAGCAGACGACCGGGAGGTGGTTTGATGCCGACTCGTACAGCACAACTGTGCCAACGGACTGAAGGTCGCCGCCGCCCGATTTCTCGATCAACAAGTCGCCGGCCGTGAGCGTACGGCCGTTTCGCTTGGCCGGCGGAACCGAGCGAACCGTTGGAGCTGTTCTCACGGTGCGGGAAGTGCGATCAAAGTCAGCCACCCGCACGCACCGCACGTCGTGCACTCCGTCCGGTTCATCGCCCCAGACTCCGTTGCGGCAGTCCTGGATTGTGTCTTTCACCCGTACCCTGCGCCAACCCGGTGGCGGGGAAGCGAGCCATGGAAGCTGCGGCACGACCATCACGCCAGCACCTCGCCAAGCAGCCTCTGAATGTCCCCTTCCAACGTCCGGATCTCCCCCTCGATCTCCTCCAGCGCCCGCGGCAGCTTGTACTTGTAGAAGTGCCGCGTGATCGGGATCTCGTACCCCACCCGCACCTTCTCCTCGTCCACCACCACCGCCTTCCCGCCCCGGATCTCCACCCCCGCGATCCACGCGTCCGGCACGTGCGGCTTCACCTCGCGCTCGAAGTACGCCGCGATGTCTTCCTTCAGCGGCACGTTCTCGTAGTCACGCAGCTCCGGATCCGCTTCGACCTTCCCCTTCGCGTCGCGGCAGAGCTCCGCCGACTCGTCGCGCTCGCTCAGCGCCGAGAGGATCGCCTTGCGCAGCGGCGCGGCGATGTCGACGCCGCGGCGCCGGATGAGCCCGTCGAGCTCCTCCTCGAACGCGCGCCGGCTCGTGTACACCTTGCTCGCATCGAGCGACTCGAGCGCCGCGACGATCGCCTTCTGCAGCGCGACCCCGCGCGCGACGTCGGCGTCGCCCGCCTTCTTCTTGGACTTCGCGAGGTTCTCGAACGCGCTCTCCTCGTGCAGCCGCTCGATGCGCTCGGCGCTCGCCTGGAAGTTCAGCCGCAGCGGGCGCTCGATGACGATGCGGCGGTAGCCGAAGTCCTCGTTGTCGAAGACTTTCGAGATCTCGCCCTCGGCGAAGTCGCCGAAGGTCTTCGCGATCGTGTCGATGTGCGCCTGCGAGAGCTCGTTGCGCTTGTTGCCGAGCGACTTGCGCATCTTCTGGTACAACTCGACGGCGCTGATCAGCTGCACTTTGCCGCGCCGGCGCTTCGGCTTGCGGTTGGTCAGCACCCAGACATACGTGGAGATGCCCGTGTTGTAGAAGAGCTGATCGGGCAGCGCGACGATCGCCTCGAGCCAGTCGTTCTCCAGGATCCAGCGGCGGATCTCGCTCTCGCCGGAGCCGGCATCGCCGGTGAACAGCGGCGAGCCGTTGAACACGATCGCCAGCCGGCTGCCTCCCTCGCGGGTCTTGCCGTCGACCGGCTTCATCTTCGCCATCATGTGCTGGAGGAACAGCAGCGCGCCGTCGTTGATGCGCGGCAGGCCCGCGCCGAACCGACCGGCGTGACCGAGCCGCTCGTGCTCGTCCTCGACGGTCTTCTGCACGTTCTTCCAGTCGACGCCGAACGGCGGGTTCGACAGCAGGTAGTCGAAGCGCTTGCCCTGGTGGCCGTCCTTGTCGAACGAGTTGCCGCGGACGATGTTCTCGGCGTTCTGCCCCTTGAGGATCATGTCCGACTTGCAGATCGCGTACGACTCCGCGTTCAGCTCCTGGCCGAACACCACGAGCTTCGCCCCGGGGTTCAGCTCGCGCAGGTAGTCCTCGGCCACCGAGCGTCGTCCTGGACGAAGAGCAGATCGACCATCAACCGGATGATCTCGCGCGGCGTGTAGTGATCGCCGGCCTCCTCGTTCTTCTTCTCGTTGAAGCGGCGGATCAGCTCCTCGAACACGCTGCCCATCACGTGGTTGGGCACCTTGTCGGGGTGCACGTCGACGTTGGCGAAGAGGCCGACGATCTGGAAGAGGAGGTCGTGCTCGTCGAGGCGCGCGAGCTGCTCGTCGAACTTGAACTGCTCGATGATGTCGCGCGCGGTCGGCGAGAAGCCGCGGAGGTAGTTGCGGAAGCCCGACTTGATCGAGTTCGGGTCGCCGAGCAGCTTGGCGAAATCGAGCTTCGACGTGTTGTAGAAGGCCACGCCCGCCGCCTTCTTCAGCGCGAGGTCGACCGCGGCGTCGTCCTTCTTCATGCCGCGGCCCTCGAGGTCGGCGAGGCGCACGAGCACCTTCGCCTTCGTCGGCTCCAGCACGCAGTCGAGCCGCCGGATGACCAGCATGGGCAGCATGACCTTGTCGTACTCGTTCGGCTTGTACGCCCCGCGCAGCCGCTCGGCGATGCTCCACACGAAGTCGGCGATCTCACGGAAGCTGGCGAAGGAACGCGGTGAGGGCGGGGGCGCGGAGTCGTTCGGAGGCTTGGCCATCGGCGAGGAGCAGGATACACGCCCGATCGCCGCGCTGGCGCTCTGGACGGCCGACGCGCGCTCCATCGCGACCAACTGCGTCGCGACCGGAGTTCCACCATGGTCATGGTTTGTCCGCAGTCGAGCGAGCCGGAAAGCAATGGGGAGGTTCCTGACAAACCGCGCAGTGAGCGCCTGCTCGACGGGCGCACCTGGGACCAGATGGCCGACGCCCGATGACACCGCCCGGCACCAACGGTTAGCCTCGCGGGCATGCCGAAGCGCGCCTCCAAGCCCGCCGTCAAACCGGCCGACCTCCCCGTCCCCGTCGACGTGACGCTCAAGCGCCTGTGGGACAAGCACGCGAAGATCATCGCCGCCGCGATCGATCGCGACGCCTCCGCGTTCGACGAGCGCTGGGAGGCGGCGGCGGCGATCGTCGATCACGAGCCGCCGCTCTACGTGGTCGGCGGGCACAAGAACGCGGCGGAGTTCTTCAAGAGCGTCCTCCGCGAGCCGCCGCGCACCGCGTTCCGCAACATGCGGGTGGCGAAGTACTTCTCGCCGCGCGACGAGGCAGCGCACGGGGTGGCGAAGCTCGACGCGCTCCTCAGCTTCCTCGAGGCGAAGCAGAAGAAGCCGCTCGGGAAGTCGCTGCCCGCCGCGTTGACGAAGATCCGCGTACCGATCGCGCAGTACGGGCGCGACGACGCGGTGCCGCTCGCCGACGCGACGGTCGCGCAGCTGCGCGCGGCCACGAAGAAGCTGCTGAAACAGAGCGGGCGCACCCGCGCGGTGAAGAAGGGCAAGCTGCAGGAGTCGCTCGAGGCGGCCTTCGCCGGCGTCGAGCTGCTCGCCGGCATCGACGTCCGCGAGGACGACGGCTTCGTGTCGCTGCGGCGCATCCCGGTCGGCGCGTTCAAGGCCTTCACCAAGGCGCTGCGCGGCGTCGGCTGACTGCCAACGTTGGCAGCGCGGAATGCCAACGTTGGCAGCGCGCCTGCCGCTGGCGCCACATTGCCCCCGGTCGGACACGGCGCTAGCAGACCCTCGGAAACCCGACCCGCGGAGGCACGAATGGCGACGACCCACGAGAACCTGAAGGAAGCGTTCGCCGGCGAGAGCCAGGCGAACCGCAAGTACCTGGCGTTCGCGATCCAGGCCGAGAAGGAGGGGCTCGTGAACATCGCGCGGCTGTTTCGCACCGCCGCGGAGGCCGAGACGATCCACGCGCTCGCGCACCTCCAAGCGATGGACGGCGTCGGCAAGACGGTCGACAACCTGCGGGCCGCCGTCGAGGGCGAGACCTATGAGCACGAGCAGATGTACCCGCCGATGCTGGTGCAGGCGGAGGCCGAGGGGCACAAGGCCAGGCGCATGTTCGGCTTCGCGCTGAAGGCCGAGAAGGTGCACGCGGAGCTCTACACGAAGGCGCTCGAGGCCGCGCTCTCCGGCGAGGACCTCACCGAGACCCGCTTCCACCTCTGCCCGTTCTGCGGCCACATCGAGGCCGGCGAGCCGCCGGCGAAGTGTCCGATCTGCGGCGCCAAGGGCGAGACCTTCAAGCTGCTCTGAGCCCGCGCGCGGCCTAGACCTTCACGCGCCGTCGCCGCTTGTGCGCTCCGGCGCAGAGGGCGATCCTGCCGCGATGGGTCGCTTCGCCTGGCTGGCCGTGGTCCTGGTCGCGGGCTGCGGCGACGCCGGCGACGACGCGCGCGGGTGTCCGCCGCTGACGATCGATCGCGGCGGCGCGTGCCTTCCGTACGGCGTCGCCGCATGCGCCGAAGGATTCACCGCGGACGCCGCGGGCGGGTGCGCGCCGATCCTGCCGGACGGCGACTGCCCGCCCGCGACCTTCGCCACGCCCGGCGATCGGGCCTGTCGACCGATCGGGATCGACGCGTGCGCCGACGGGTTCGCGCTCGAGGACGGCGCCTGCGTGCCGGCCATCCCGGAGTCCTGCGGGCCGTTCGAGCGCGCGTCGCTCGAGGCGAAGGCGTGCGTGCCCATCGCGGCGTGCGGGGCGTCGAAGTACCCCACCTCCACCGCGCCCGCGATCCACGTCGATCAGGCGTACGCAGGCGGCGGGTCCGATGGATCCGCCGAGCGACCGTTCACCGATCTCGGCGCCGCGCTCGCCGCGGTCGACGCGACACGCAAGACCATCCTGGTCACCGATGGCAAGTATGTCCTCGGAGCGCGCGTCGATCGTGAAGTCGAGATCGTCGGGCGGTGTTCGGAGAGGGTGTCCATCCACCAGAGCGCCCTCACGACGCCGACGATCACCGTCGCGGCCGACGTCACGCTGCGCGCGGTCACCATCACGGGCGCCGCGGTGGGCGTGCACGTCGAGCGAGGCACCGCGCGCATCGTGCAGTCGAGGATCAGCAACACCGGCGGCAACGGCGTCCAGGCGCGGTCGCCCGGGCGGCTCGAGCTCGATCGCTGCCTCGTGCTGGGCGCGACGGCCAACGGCGTCCTCGTCGACGGCGCGGCGGCGGTGATCACCGACTCCGAGGTGCGGGGGGCGAAGCTCGACGCCGCGGGGCAGGGCGGTACGGGGCTCGGAGTGATCCGCCTCGGTAGCTCGTCGGGCGACGTGGAGGTGCGCCGCTCGGTGATCTCCGATAGCGATCAGTACGGCGCGCTCGCGCGTGGATCGCGCCTCGCCATCGACGGCTCGCTCGTGCGCCGCACCGGCGTCGCCAGGAAGACGAACGGGGCGGGCATCTACGCCGACACGCTCGGCGCGCCCTCCCACCTGACCGTCACGCGCTCGGTGGTCTCCGGAACCGTGGCGACCGCGCTCGGTGCCTTCGACGGCACCGCGGTGCTCGACCGGGTGGTGATCACCGGCAACACCGTGGTCACCGGCGGCGCCGCGCTGCAGCTCGGGTTCGATCCCGTCACGCGCAAGCCCGTGACCGCGAAGATCGAACGCACCGTCGTGCAGAAGAGCCAGTCCGATGGCGTGCTCGTCTTCGGCGCGAACGCAGAGATCTCCGGGCTGCTCGTGCGCGACATCGCCGCCGGAAAGGGCAAGCAGACCGGCGTCGGCGTTCGCGTCGCGACGTTGCCCGGGCGACGGGTCGGGTCGAGCGTGGTCGCACGCGACGTGTCGATCGAGCGCGTGACCAGCGACGGAATCGCCGTGAGCGCGGGCGAGGCGCTCTTCGAGCGCGTGGCGGTGCGCGACGTCGCGCCCGATCCTTCGACCGACACGTTCGGCCTCGGCTTGGTCGCGTTCGTGGGCAACGAGCCGTCGCTTCGGCCGAACGTGACGCTGCGAAGCGCGGTCATCGAGCGCGTGCACGACGTCGGCGCGGCTTCGTTCGGCGCGCAGCTGACGCTCGAAGGCGTGCTGGTCCGCGACGTGCGGCAGCGCGCCGGCGTCACCTACGGACACGGGCTCCACTTCACGCCCGACTACGCGAGCGGCCTCGCCGCTGAGGCGCTCGTGCGCGGGTGCGTGGTGGTCGGGGCGTTCGAGGCCGGCGTCAATGTCTACAAGTCGAGCGCCACCATCGAGGACACGACCATCCTCGACACCCGGGCCGGCGCCGCGGAAATGCAGTTCGGCGACGGCGTGACCGTCGCCGGCATCACCCCCGCGGAGGTGAAGCTCGGGGTTCTGTGGGCTCCGGCGCGCGTCGTGCTGCGCCGTTCGCGGATCCACGGCAGCGCGCGCGCCGCGCTCTCGGTCTTCGAAGCCGAGGCGGAGGCCGCGGGCGTCGTCGCGACCTGTAACGGGTTCGACATCGACGTCGAGGTCGTGGATCGGCCCGATCCGCAGCCGTTCACGCTCGTCGACGGCGGCGGCAACGCCTGCGGTTGCGGGGCGCTCTCGACTTGTCGCGCGTCGAGCTCGAACCTCGCGCCGGTCGGCGCGCCGTGAGACGTTCGCAGGGCGGACCGATCTTCACTTGCACGCCGTGTCGAGGACATCGGCGTAGTCGCCGGCCAGCGCGGACGCGCTCTTGCGCGCGTCGGCGTCGCACTTGCCGTTCGCCGCGGCGATCGCGACGCGGGCCACCGCCGCCTCCGCCCCGCCGAGCGGCGCCGCGAAGATCGCCGCCTTCTTGTCCCCCGTGGCTGCGAGCGCGACGACGACGTCGAGCCGCACGCGCGGCACCGCGAGATCGGCGGGCGACAGCGCGACGCCCTTCGTGGCCAGCACCTTCGTGCGCGACTTGCGCAATCTCGCGGTCGCGCGGCCGAGGGCGGGTGCGCGCTCGGCGTCGAGGCACGCGGTCGGCAGCGCCGCGGCGCACGAGGTGACGAGCCGCTCGGCCACGTCGTCCCACGCCGGCTCCTTCTCGAGCGGCTTCTCGAGCAGCATCGCGCGCGCTGCGAGCGGCGCGATCGCGCGCGGGATCGACGCCTCGACGGTGGCCGGCAGCACCTTGGCGGCGAGCGCCTGCGCGACCGCGGCGCCGCCCGTCGCCGAGAGCTCCGCGAGGCGGATCCACGGCTCGTCCGGCAGCGCGGCGCCCGCGCGCGCGGCGACGCTCGCGCGCGCGTACGCAGGCGCGAGGTCGATGGCGGCGAGCCACGCCGACACGTCGTCGGGGCGCTCCTTGACGATCACGTCGAGCCGCGCGCTGGCGCGCAGCGGATCGGCCTCGGCGACGGCGCGCAGATCGGCGATCTCGTCGCTCGGCACCGGCGCGATCACCGTCGCCGGGACCTTGCCGCCCTCGCAGGTGCTCGCCCACGAAACGTCGTCGTCGAGGCGCAGCCCCTCGGCGGGCAGCCAGCCGTGGGCGCGCGCGTGGGCCTTCGCCTCGCTGCAGCTGCCGGAGGTGCGCGCGCGGACGGCGAGCAGCGCGCGCACCGGCGCGCTCGCGATCTTGGAGCGGAGCTTCGCCGCGAGCGCGTTGGCCTCGTTCGGCTTGCCGTCGCGCGCGGCGGCGATCGCGCGTTCGATCTCGAACGCCTCCTTCGCCGCGTCGCCGCCGAACATCGCCCGCGCCTTCTTGGCGAGCGCGTCGGCCTTCTGACCCGCGTTTCGCACGGCGGCGATCGCCTCGACCACCTTCGGTCCGACCCACGCGTCGCCGTACCCCTTGGCGTGCGTGCTCGCCTCGGTGAGCGTCGCCTCGAGCGCCGCGGCCACCGGCTCGGCGGCGCGCGCGCCCTCGATGATCGCGTCGAGCCGCGCGTCGAGCGCGTCGAGCGCCGCGCCCTTGCTCGCGCGCGCGGCGGCCACCTCGCCGAACAGCTTCGCCGCGCGCGCGTGTTCGCCGAGCTTCGCGAAGAGCCGCGCGGCCGCGAGCTTGTCGGGCGTGTCCATCGCGGCGAGCGCCTCGCCCGCGGCGACGGCGTCGGCGCGCGCGCCCGCGCGCAGGGCGACGGTCGACAGGAGCGACGCCCCACTCGCGTCGCGCCGGAGCCCGAACGCGGCGCGCGCGCTGCCGAGCAGCTCGGCGGCGGGCGCGCACCGGCTCTCGGCGCGGGCCTTCTGCGCCTCGAACGAGCTCGGATCGAGCAGCGCCGCCGCGTTCAGCAGGCGGCAGCGCTCGTGCCGATCGGTGGCGGCGAGCGCCTCGGCGAGCATGCGGCGCGACTCCTCGACCGGGCCGGTGACCACGAGCGGCTTGGCGGAGGCCGTCGGCTCCGGCGCGGCGATCGTCGGCGGCGCGGTCGCGACGACCTTCGGCTCGCCCCCACACCCGCCGAGAGACGCGCCGAGAGACATGCCGAGGGACGCGCCGAGAGACGCGGCGAACAGCGCGGCCGCGAGCGCGCGCTTGCGGCGCCGCCACGGAACGTCGAGAACCCGCGCATGCCGCTCCGCGACGTGCTCGGTCAGCCGCACGCGGTCGAGACCGTGCGCCGGGGCCTTTCGCGGGGGAAGCTGCATCACGCTCTCCTTTTCGCCGGGCCCGATGGGGTCGGCAAGGAGCTGACCGCGTTCGGGCTCGCCTGCGCGATCGGCTGCACCGTCGCGCCGGGCGAGGGCTGCGGCACGTGCCCGACCTGCCACCGCATGACCACCTTCTCCCGCGAAGGTGCGCGCGTGCCCATCCACCCCGATGTCGTCCTGGTCGCGCGCGGCCTGTACCCGAAGGAGGTCCTCGGCCGCAGCACCGACGAGAAGACCGACATCTCGGTCGATCAGGTGCGCCGCGTCGTCCTCGATCGGGTGAACCTCTCGCCGCACGAGGCGCCGCAGCGGGTGGTCATCGTGCGCGCCGCCGACGAGCTGAGCACCGGCGCGGCCAACGCGCTGCTGAAGACGCTCGAGGAGCCGCCGGCGCACACGCGCTTCGTGCTCCTGACGTCGAAGCCGGGCGAGCTCCTCCCGACCATCCGCTCGCGCACGCAGCTCATCCGCTTCGCGGCGCTGAGCGACGCGACGGTCGAGCACGTGCTGCTGGCGCGCGGCGTCGATCTCGAGATCGCGCGTCGCGTGGCGCCGCTCGCCGCCGGGAGCGTCGCCACCGCGATGGCGCTCGCCGATCCGTCGTCGGCCGAAGAGCGCACGGTCGCGGTCGAGGCGCTCCGCGCCGCCGCGTCGGGCCCGCTGGCGAAGGCGCTGGAGGTCACCTCCTCGTACGCCAACACCGGCGAGGCGCGCGCGACGCTGGGCGCGCAGCTCGTCGCGCTCGCGGGCGAGGAGGCTGGCGAGGTGCGCCGTCTGGTGCTCTCGGGGGGAGACGACCGCGCGATCACGCGGGCGCTCGCGCGGCGTGAAGCCGCCGTGGCGCTCGCGGAGTCGCTCGAGCGAAATCCGAACGTCCCCCTGGCGCTGGAGGCGGCTTGGCTCCACCTTCGTCGTCGATGAGCACCGCCGCTGGCGAGCACGCGCGGTCACATGCCGTCGCCGGAGCCGACGAGGGCGAGCCGCTGCCGCCGCCGTCACTGGCGGAGACCCCCGCCGTTCCGCCGGTCGATCTCGCGCACGACGTCCGCGTCAGCAAGCCGTTCGTCGCGATGGCGTGGATGGTGTTCGCCTGCCTGTTGTTCGCGATCATGTCGCTCGCCGCCAAGCGCGCGATGCGCGAGCTGTCGTTCCTCGAGGTCGCCGCCGGGCGCGCGGCGTTCGGCGCGCTGTGGATCGCCGGCTGGGCGCGTCTCCGCGCGGTGTCGCTCGACGTGCAGGACAAGAGGACGCAGTGGAAGCGCACCGGCGCCGGCATCGCCGCCATGTTCTTCGGGTTCTTCGCGCTGTCGCGCCTCCCGCTCGGCGACGCGGTCACCCTGGCGAACCTCACGCCGCTGATCCTCGCCGTCGTCTCGCAGCGCGTGCTCGGCGAGCGCAACGGCAAGGGGCTGCTGGTCGCGGTGGTGCTCGGTCTGGCCGGCGTCGCCATGATCGCCGGCGCCTCGTTCTCCCATCCGCACGGCGAGCACGTGGGCATCGCCGGCTTCGTCGCCGCGGTGATCGGCGCGTGCTGCTCCGCGGTCGCGATGATCTTCCTGCGCCGCCTGGGCCCCCGCGAGTCGGCGGAGGGCGTGAGCCTGCACTTCGCCGTCTGGGCCGCCCTGGCGACGTTCGTCGTCGGCCTTCCATGGGTGCGCGTCCCCTCGGTGGGCGCCGCCGTCGCGCTGGTGGTCGCCGGGTTCTCCGGCGGCGCCGCGCAGGTCGCGATGACCAAGGCCTACGGCCTCGACAAGGCGGCGCGCGTCGCTGCGTTCGGGTACTCGGGCCTCGTGATCTCGCAGATCCTCGGCGTGCTGTTCCTCGACGAGGTGCCCGGGTTGCGGCAGGTCGCGGGCGCGGCGCTGGTCATCCTGTCCGGGCTCTTCCTCGTGGGCGGGGCGCTGCGGGAGCGGTGACGGTACGCGGCGGTCGCGTTGCGGAATCGCGACCCGTCCCATGCTCCAGCGAACGTCAGGCGAGCCTCGGTCGCTGCGCGCTCGTCCGTCGGCGGCCGCCGACCACGCCACGGCTCGTTTCTCCCATTTGCGGCGTGGTCCGCGACGTCCGGCACGATGGGCATGCGCGCTGCTCTTTCCCGGGGTCGGCGCCTTCGTGCGCCGAGATGGGGAGGTAACATGCGTGCTTCGTTGCAGCGGCTGTTGTTGGCCGGGTCCGCGATGGTCACCGCGCTCGTGGCGGTAAGCTCTGCCGACGCGGCGATCAACTTCCATAGTGGTCCCACGGTGTCCGTCGAGGGCAACGAGATCTGCTACGCGTTCAACGCGTCGGGTCTGGGGAACATCGACGTGAACGTCGCCGTCACGGCGACGTTCGGCGCGACGACCACCTGCAGGAACAAGGGCGGCAACGTCGCGCCCGGCCAGGGCGTCGTCACGCTGACGAGGTCGTTCCCGACCGAGACGTTCCACCCGAAGAACGGCCGCGTGAACGTCGACGAGTGCACCGTGGCGCCGAGGGGCTCGGACTTCCCGACGCCGACGTCGCAGCAGGCCGGCTGTCCCAACGGCAACTGGACGGTCGACCCGATCCGGACGAGCGCCATCTTCCTGCGGAACTACTCGGTGACGATCACCTACGACACGAACCCGGACACCACCCTGTTCTCGTGCACGTCCCCGACGCAGGGCGCCGCCTGCCAGTGACGCCTGCGCCGCGGCGACTCCAGTCGCTGCCCGAGCCGGAGTCCGACGACACCCGCACCCGCTCTCCGCCTGCGCCTCGCCGGCCGGGGGCGGGGCGGGCGCGTCGGCGCCGCCGGCAGGTCGCGGCGCCTGTCGGGCAGGATGATCGAAGTCCCCCGGAGCTCGCGAGCTTGTGGGACCATCGACGACCATGTCGCGGCTCGCCGTAGCTCTGTTCGCGTGTCTCCTCGGGTGCTCCTCGAACGCGGACGACGCGCCGCCCCCGCCGCCCGACGTGCCCGCCGGGTGCAACCCGATCGTCGGCGACGACTGCCTGACGCCGTTCCCCTCGTCGTTCCACCTGCGCGCCGATTCGAGCACGAAGACCGGCGTGAAGGTCTCGATCGGACCGAACGTGCTCCCGGTCACTCGATCGGGCATCGCGCTCTCGCCGGAGAGACTGGAGCGGCTCGACGGGTTCTCTCCCGCGACGCCGTTCCTCGTCTACTTCGAGAAGGGCGTCGACCCTTCGCAGCTGTTCGGGTGGATGGACCCGAGCCTCTCGCTGACCGCCGGCTCGCCCGTCCAGGTCATCGAGTACGACACCGGCAAGCGCGTGCTCGCCTTCGCGGAGCTCGACGTCAACGGCGAGGGCGATCAGCGCCAGGCGCTCATCATCCACCCGCTCGTTCGGCTGAAGCCCGCGACCCGCTACGTGATCGCGCTGGTCGGGCTGAAGGACAAGAAGGGCGCGCCGCTCGTCCCCGCGCCGTTCCGCGCGCTCCGCGACGGCGCGCCGCTGTCCTCTTCGCTGAAGCCGCTCGCGGGCCGGTACGCCGAGATCTTCTCCGCCGTCGAGCGGGCCGGCGTCGCGCGCGCGAGCCTCTCGCTCGCGTGGGACGTGACCACCGCGTCCGATCAGGGCCACCTCGTCGGCATGCGCGATCTCGCGCTCGGCATGATCGACGAAGGCAAGCTCGGGTACACGATCACCTCCGCGAAGGACTCCGCCGAGCCGCACATGCTCCGGCAGGTGCTCGCCACGGTGCAGGTGCCGTGGTTCCTCGCCGATCAGAGCGGCAAGTCGGCGATGACCTTCGACGCCGCCGGCCGGCCCAAGCAGAACGGCGTCGTCGACGTGCCCATCGTGATCAACGTCCCGCGCTGCGCGGCGACGGCCAAGGGTCCGGTGCCGGTCGTGGTCTTCGGTCACGGCCTGTTCGGCACCGCCATCGACACGTTGTCGGGCGGGCCCGCGATGGAGGCCGCCGACGCGATGTGCAAGGTGTTCATCGGCACCGACTGGATCGGCCTCGCGGCGGAGGACATCAAGATCCTGCCCGATCTCCTCAGCGCGAACCTCAACAACTTCTACGTGCTGAGCGATCGCCTGCAGCAGGCCCACGTGAACGCGCAGGTGATGACCCGCCTGTTCCTCCGGAAGATCAAGGACGATCCTGCGCTCGCGCTCGACGGCCGCCCGATCTCCGACGGCAAGGAGATCTACTACTTCGGCGTGTCGGACGGCGGCATCCAGGGCACGACGTTCATGGCCCTGCAGCCCGACATCGTGCGCGGGGTGCTCAACGTCCCGGGCGGCGTATGGTCGCTCATGCTGTATCGCTCCGCCGATCTCGGGCGCTTCGGCGGGCTCCTCGCCCTCGTCCTCCCGGACGCGATGGACCGGCAGGTCGCGGTCGCCCTCACCCAGACCGAGTGGGATCACACCGACTCGATCACCTTCGCGCCGCACCTGCTCCGCGATCCGCTCCCGGGCGTGCCGATCAAGCGCATCCTCGTGCAAGAGGCGCTCGGCGACGCGCAGGTGCCCAACGTCGCCACGCGCGTGCTCGCTCGAACGATGGACATCCCCGGCTTCGGGCTGACCGAGCCCGTGCACGGCTTGACGGTCGCGCCGCCGCCGCTCGACTCGGCCTACACGCAGTGGAACCCTCACGCGACGCCGCTGCCGCCCACGAACAACAGCGCGCTCCCCAAAGACAACGGCGCGCACGACGCGGTGTGGAAGAGCCCCAAGGCGCTCCAGCAGATCGACGCGTTCTGCCAGCCCGACGGCCGCGTCACCGCCGTGTGCAGCGGGACGTGCGACGTCCCCTGATCGCGAGCCCGATCATCGCCAGGAGCGCGAGCGGCCACGCGTCGTCGCCTCGCGCCGTCGTGCGGCAGCCGCACCCGCTGTCCGCCGCCGGCGAATCGGCGGCGGGCGGCGTCGTCGGCGCGTCCACGGCCGCGTCCTCCACCGGGCCGACGCCCGTGTCGTCGGGACCGAGCGTCGCGTCGCCGAGGCCGCCGTCCATCGGCGGGGGCTCCTTCACGACGACGCCGTCCGATCGCGTCTCGAGCGACGAGCCCTTGGTCTTCGACACCGCGCGGACCGTCACGAAGTACTTCTTCCCGACCGCCAAAGACAGGCCCTTGAGCGTGGTCGAGGTGACCGCGTCGACGTCGACCCAGTCGGGCTGGGTGACGTACGTGCCGCCCTCGGTGGTGACCGCCACCTGATAGCCGTCGGCGCCCGCGACCGCCGACCACGAGGCGCCGAGCCGATCGATGGTGGGCACCTCGTCGAGGTCCGCGGCCGGCATCGGCGCGAACGGATCGTTGTCGTTCACCTCGGCCGGCGCCTCGAGCAGGCGCTGGCCGATCGAGTAGAGGTAGCCGTCGGCGGCGGGCACCAGGATCTCGTCGACGCCGTCGCCCGAGGTGTCGGCGAGGATCGGGTTGCCGACCGCGAAGCGCATGTCGTAGGCCCAGTCCAGCTTCGCGTTGCACGGATCGAGCGCGTAGAGGTGACCATCGCTCGAGCCGATCAGCGCCTCGGGGTGATCGCCGGCGCCGAGCAGGTCCTTCTTGACGGCGACGTCGCCGAGCGTGCCGAGGAACTTCCCCGCGGTGGCCGCGTCGGCGGCCGCCGTGAACAGCGCGCCGCCGGCCAGCCACACCGAGGTGATCTTCCCCGCGTCGGCGCCGTTCATCGTCGTCAGGCGCACGAGGCCGCCGTACTGCAGCGAGGGCTGCACCCACACCGAGCGCCCGCCGTTGCACGCGGCGCGCGCGCCGTGCTGATAGGGCCGATCGTCGCCGCCGATCCACAGCTGCGTGGTCAGGTCCTTCTTCAGGGTGCGCGTCGGGTAGTAGCCGCGGCTGAGCGTGACGTCGAGCGCGCCGTCGCCGTCGATGTCGTCGATCGTCGGCGTGAAGTAGGCGATGAAGGCGGTGTTCTCCGAGAGCTTCGCGCCGGTCGCGCCGTTGAAGACCCGCAACGTGTTCGGCACGGCGAATAGATCCGGCACGCCGTCGCCGTTGTAATCGGCGACCGAGAAGGGCATCCAGCCCCACGACAGCGCCTGCGACGGCGCGGTCGCCCAGATCGGCGCGCCGGTCTTGCCGTCGTACACCTGGAGCGTGTTCACGCTGCCGACGCTCGCGTGCGCGACGAACAGATCCGACGTACCGTCGGCGTTCACGTCGCCGGCGAGCGGATCGTTGGACATGCGCACGTTCTTGCCGAGATCGCGCTCCCACAGCTTGGCGCCGCTCGAAGACAGCGCGACGAGCACGTCGCGATCCGGATCTGAGCGGCGACAGGCGATCCCCGGTCCGCCGCCGAGCGCAGGGGCGGTCGTCGCGAGCGAGCTGCGCGGCTGCTCCCACGCGACCTTCGGCGGCGAGGCCATCCACGCGCCGGCCGCGTTCAGCCGCACGAGCGTGCCGCGGCTGTCGGTCACGATCACCGCGTCGTTCGAGCCGTCGAGCCGCGGCGCGATCGGCTCCGCGACGAAGCCGCCGACCCGCATGCCCGGGAGCACGGTCTTGAACTCGCCGCTCCCGTAGGTCGTGGCGTTGGTCGGCGCGAACGCGTCGTCGAGCACGAGGAGGTACCCGTCGTTGCGCGTGAGCATCAGCTGCGGGTACGCGCGGTTCACCTTGCCGAACACCTGGGCGGTGAGCAGCGCGATGCCCGCCGGCGCCTCGTACGTCGCCGCCACGGAGGGTGATCCGCCCGCGAAGCGGTAGGCGGCGTAGCGCGCGCTCGCCGTCGGCGACGGGCGCGTCGAGAGGATCGGCAGGACCTTGCCGTCGCCCTTCAGATCGATGGTCAGCGGCGCGCCGGTGTTGCCGCTCCGCATCGCCTTGGTCAGGTCGTGCTGCGAGGGCACGTCGACGTCGGCGACCGTGGCGAACGACGACAGCGCCGGCGTGGCCCCCCGCTCGAACTTGCGCGCGACGATGCCCGGCCCGGGGCCGGTGGCGGTGATCACCTCGGGCTTCTTGTCGCCGTCGAGATCGACGACCCCGACGAGGCGCTCGCTCGGGATCGTGCCGAGCGACGTGCCGGTCTTCGCGTCGTACACCGTCGTGGTGAACGTCGCGCCGTCGCTCGACCACGCGACGGTGATCTCGAGCGCTCCGTCGTCGTCGAGATCGGCGACCGAGGAGCCCACCCACTGCAGCGCGCCGGTGGCCTTGGGGACCGGCGCGGCGTTCCACAGCGTCTTGAGCTTCGGCGTCGCGGTCTCGTCGTAGGTGAGCACCGACAGGCGCCGGCCCCCCGTGTCGCCGCCGGCGAGGTAGCTGTTCTGGAAGCAGATCAGCTCCTCGCCCGGTCGACCGTCCACGTTCGCCGCCTCGCACGACGAGTAGTAGATCGTCTCGCCGATGGCCGCCGACTGCGCGAGCTCCGCGCCGGTCTTGCCGTCGGTGAGCACGTAGTTGCCGGGCGCGCCGTACGCCACCTCCTGATCGCCGTCGCCGTCGACGTCGATCAGCGTGACCGCCTGCGAGCCGCAGTGGCCGCGGCCGTTGGGCGTGTAGACCTTCGTCGGCGTCGAGAGCTTGCCCGCGTCGAAGTGATAGACGCCGCCGGGCGGCGAGGCGGTGGGGCTCACGCCGCAGCAGGCGCAGTCGTCGATGAGGAGCTCCGGTCGCTTGTCGCCGTCGAGGTCTCCGAGGCGGACGCCGCCGACGTTGCCGACCTCGCCGTCGGGCTGCCTCCACACGATCGCGCCCGTGGTGCCCGAGAGGACGTAGACGTTGCGGGCCGCGCTCGCCACCACCTCGAGGGCGCCGTCGCCGTCGAGGTCGACCACGCCGTGCAGCGCCGAGAGCTCGACCGGCGGCGACTCCCACACCAGCCGATCGTCGGGGAGCTTGGCGATCGCCTTGCCGCCGGCGAGGTAGAGGACGTCGACGACGCCGTCCTTGTTCACGTCGACGGCGACGTGGCTGTTCCCGCGCAGCGTGCCGCCGACGTAGTACTGCCAGTAGCGCGTCGGCTTGCCGACCGTCGAGGTGCCGGGCGCGATCGCGGTGCGCCGCGCGTCGTGCCGCAGCGTGGGCCACGCCCCCTGCGCCGGGCGGGGCGCCGAGAGGGGCGCCGAGAGAGGAACGAGGAGGGCGACGGCGCCGATGGCGAGGCGAAGCTTCCGCATCGCTTCGAGCCTCGCGCATAGGGGCGAGGAGCCGCAAGGGGCGGGTGAGCGCCGAGCCCGGCGGGGGACGCCCCCTCTCGTTGCGCTCTACGGCGGCTGCGTCCAGACTGTACCGGTGAGCGTGGCCGACAACGAGGGGGGCGTCGTCGGACCAGGCGTCTACGAGTTCCTCTTCGAGCACGCGCTTCATCCGATCCTCGTCACGACGGTCGAGGGCTCGATCATCCGCTGCAACGACGCGGCGATCCGTGCGCTGGGCTGGAGCGAGGGGGAGCTGCGCGAGCTCGGGAGCAAGGCGTTCGTCGTCGACGACCGGGCGCTCCGCACCCTGCTGGCCGAGGCGGTGGCGGCCGGATCGGCGCGGGCCGTGCTCACGCTGCGACGCGCAGGGGGCGCCGAGTTCTCGGCCGACGTCGCGGCGCAGACCGTCCCGAAAACCGCCGGCGCGACGGCCGTCGTGTCGTTGCGCGACATCACCGCGGAGCTTGCTGCGGAGCGCGCCTTGAGGGAGAGCGAGCAGCGCGACGCGGCGATCTACGATCACGCCCCCGTCGCGATGGCGCTGTCGCGGCTGCCCGAGGGCACGATCGTGACGGTCAACGACGCGTTCGTCGGGCTGTTCGAGTGCGAGCGCAGCGAGGCGCTCGGCAAGACCGGCGCGGACCTCGGGATCGCGCCTCCGGCCGACCGAGCGCGAATCGCCGAGGAGCTGGCCTTGCGCGGGTTCGTCCGCAACCAGGAGGTCGTGCGATCGACCCGCTCGGGCCAGGAGCGCGTCGTGTCGCTGAGCATCGAGCCGGTCACGATCCTGGACGAGCCCCATCTGCTGACGGTCGCCGTCGACATCACGGCGCGGGCTCGCGCGGAGCGAGCGCTGCGGGTCAGCGAGGCGCGGGGCCGTCTGCTCGTCGAGCGCGCTCCGGCCGCCATCGCCATGTTGGATCGCGAGATGCGCTACCTCGCGCACAGCCGCCGGTTCCTGAGCGACTACGCGTTGCCCGACGAGAGCCTCGTCGGGCGCAGCCACTACGACGTGTTCCCCGAGATTCCCGAGCGCTGGCGGGAGATCCACCGGCGGTGTCTCGCCGGGGCGTCCGAGCGCTGCGACGAAGATCCCTTCGTGCGGGCCGACGGTCGCACCGCCTGGCTGCGTTGGGAGATCGTCCCGTGGCACGACGCGGACGGTGCCGTCGGCGGCATCGTGCTCTTCGCCGAGGACATCACCCGGCAGAAACGCGTGGAGGCCGAGCTCCGGCAGAGCGAGGCGCGCGCCCGCGAAGCGCTGGCCGCGCTCGAGAGGGCCCTCGAGGTCACCCGGAGGACCGAGGACAAGCTGCGGCAGGCCCAGAAGATGGAGGCCATCGGCCAGCTCGCCGGAGGCGTCGCCCACGATTTCAACAACCTGCTCACGGTCATCCTGGGAAACAGCGAGGTGCTCCTCGAGCAGCTCGGGACCGCCGATCCTCTCCGCAGCGACGTGACCGAGATCGAGAAGGCCGGCCAGCGCGCCGCGGCGCTCACCCGCCAGCTCCTCGCCTTCAGTCGCAAGCAGGTGCTCGAGCCGATCGACGTCGACATCAACGCGCTCGTCAACGGGCTCGAGAAGATGCTGCGCCGGCTGATTGGAGAGGACGTCGAGCTGACGCTGCTCCTCGAACAGCGTCTCCCGCCGTGCCGCCTCGACCCTGGTCAGTTCGAGCAGGCGCTCGTCAACCTCGCGGTGAACGCGCGCGACGCCATGCCGGACGGCGGGAGGCTGACGATCGAGACTGCGAACGTGGTGCTCGACGCCGCCTACGTGGAGGCTCACCCCGGTGCGACGGTCGGCGAGCACGTCCGCCTCACTGTCACCGACACCGGAACGGGCATGAGCCGGGAGGTGCAGGCCCATCTGTTCGAGCCGTTCTTCACGACCAAGGAGCTCGGGCGGGGCACCGGCCTCGGGCTGTCGACGGTGTACGGCATCGTCGCGCAGAGCGGGGGGACGATCTGGGTCTACAGCGAGCCGGGACAGGGCACGAGCTTCAGGCTGTATTTCCCGCGCTCCCAGGGCCCCGCGATCGGGCCGCGCACGGCGACCACCTCGGCGGCGCCGTCAGCTCGAGGCAGGGAGGCGATCCTGCTGGTCGAGGACGACGAGCAGGTGCGCTCGACCGTCGCGGCCATGCTCCGCCGCGCTGGCTATCACGTCATCCCGGCCGCCAACGGGGGCGAGGCGTTGCTCATCGCCGAGCAGTACGGCGGAACGATCCACTTGATGCTCACCGACGTGGTGATGCCGCACCTCAACGGGCGGAAGGTCGCCGAGCGCATCGTGAAGATCCGGCCCGCCGTGCGGGTCATCTTCATGTCGGGCTACAGCGAGAACGCCATCGTCCATCACGGCGTCCTCGACGCGGGGATCGACTTGCTCGTGAAACCGATCTCGAGCGACACGCTCCTCGCGAAGGTGCGCGAGGTGCTCGATCGACGTTGAGCGCGCGGCGAGCCGTCTGCGACGCGCGTCAGAACTGGCCGACGAGCGCGCCTCCGCCCGGCACCACGGTGAGCCCGACGTTGGGCGCGGTGGCCGAGGACGGAGCGGTGAGCCAGATGACCACGCCGGTGGTGAGGAGCACCGCGCCTCCGGCGAAGAACCAGTCGGACAGGCGCGCGGCGCTCTTGACGTCGTCGACCCGCGCGAGATCGGTCGGGGAGTCGCAGACCCGCCCGGGGCACCGCGACTCCAGCTCCGAGAAGCGGCTTCGCGCGATCAGGCCGAACGTGGCGCCGACGCCGAGGGCGACGACGCCCGTGGCGGTGGTCACGATGCCGACGGTCCGTTGCGGGCGCGGCGGCTCGGCGGCGACCGGTTTGGGCGAATCGTCGTCGACCAGCGCGGGCACGGTGAACGTCGTGGACTGCTCCGGCTCGACACGGAGCTCGACGCGCACCGGCTTCTTGCCCGGGGCGCGCGCCTCGATCACGTGCGCGCCGGGATCGACGGGGAGCGCGACGCCGAGCGCGGCGGTCTCCAGCGTCACCCCGTCGCGCACGAGCGTGAGCCCGGGCGGCGGATCCTTGGCGACCAGCGTGAGCCGCGCGAGCTTGGGGAACAGCGCGGCGGCGCGCTTGCGCGCCCACGCCTCGCGCTCGGGCTGGCCGAGCCCCTTGAGCAACCCTGCCGCTTCGACGAACCGCGCCCACGCGCTCGCCGTGCGCCCCGTCTTCTCGAGGCAATCGGCGAGGTTGAGCAACGGACCGGGCGCCGGGTCGAGCCTGTGGCTGGCGGCGAACTTGGGGATGGCCTCTTCGCACTTGCCCGCCTGAGCGAGCGCGCGGCCCTCCTCGAACAGCACCTGCGCGGCCGCGGCGTCGTCGGCGAACGCCGATCGCGGAGCGAGCGTGAGCAGCACGAGCGCGAGGAGTCGCGCCTTCATTTGCGCTCCTCCAGCGGATCGAACGGCTTGGGAGCGGTGGTCTTGGGTTCGACCGGCGACGGCATGGGCGTGGGGACGGCCGTGACGCTCGCGGTGATCGGAGCCACGGGCTGGTGCTTGAGGAGCTCGGTCTGACCGCTCGTGAGCGTGGTCTTTGCGCTCGCCACGCTTGCGGAGCCCGACCCGCTGGAGCCGATCGAGACGATCGGGCTGGCGGGAGCAGGCGTCGGCAGGGCGAGGCTCGGCGTGGCCGCCACCTGCGGCGTGGCCGCCACCTGCGGCGTCGCGGCGCGCGGTGGCTCCGGCTGCACGGGCTCGCTGCGCAGCCGCAGCATCATGGCCGCCGTGAGGACGAGCAGGGCGAAGCCGCCCACGACCACCAAGGGCCCGACGAGGCTGCGGCGCGGAGCGACAACCTCGTCGGACGAGGACGCCGCCAGGGTGGGATCGGTCCCGGTCGCGTGGCTCGCAGCCTCCCCTTCTGGCTGCGGCGGAGGCACCGTGATCACGACGCGCGACTGCGATCCGGCCGCGCGCGCGAGAGCGTTGGCGAACGACTCCGCGCTCGGCTGGCGGTCGTCGGGGCGCTTGGACAGCGCGCGCTCCACGACCTCTTGCACCGCCATCGGCACATCGGAGCGCAGCGTGGTCAAAGACAGCGGCGGCTCCTGCAGAACGCGCGCGAACACCTGCCCCGGCGTCTGTCCCTCGAACGGCACCCGGCCGGTGAGCAGCTCGAACAGCGTGACGCCGAGCGACCACACGTCGCTGCGCGCGTCGGCCGAGCGTGTGCTCTGCATCTGCTCGGGCGACATGTAGCGCGGCGAGCCCATGGTCACGTCGGTGCTGGTCGCGCCGCCGCCCTCCTCCCCGACGGTGCTCACCTTGGAGATGCCGAAGTCGAGCACCTTCACCAGCGGCGCGCCGTTGCGCGCCTGCGTGACGAAGATGTTCGAGGGCTTCACGTCGCGGTGCACCACGCCGCGCTGATGCGCGAGCTCCAGCGCCTCGGCGGTCTGCACCACGAGCTCGACGGCCTCGGCGAGGGGCAGCGGCCCCTTGCGGGCGAGCCGCGCGGCGAGGTCCTCGCCGTCGAGGAGCTCCATGACCATGTACGGCTGGCCGTCGGGGAGCCTGCCGATGTCGTGCACGCGGACGACGTGCTCGCCCCCGAGCTGCGCGGCGGCGCGCGCCTCGCGCACGAACCTTCGGCGGGCGTCTTCGTCGGCGCGCTCGGCGAGCATCTTGATCGCGACGCGATGACCGAGCTCCTCGTGACGCGCGACCACCACCACGCCCATGCCGCCGGCGCCGAGCTGTCGCTCGACGACGTACTTCTCGGCGACGCGCTCTCCCGCCTGCAAGCTCATCTGGCCACCTTCCCGACCTGCGTCGGGGTCACGAAGAAGATGGCGGAGTCGTCGGCGGCGAGGTGGATGAGCTGCGTGATCCCGGTGGCGAGCGTCTTGCGGTCGGTGCCGTCGATGCGGACGGAGCCGATCTCGCCGGTCCCGCGATCGCCGTAGTAGAGGACGCCGCCCTCGAGGATGACGTCCACCAGGTCGGTGCCCGTGACGAGGGTGAGCGGACACGAGGGCGTCCCGGTCGGACAACCGGACGGCTTGGTCCTGACGAGCGCCGTCTTCTTGGCGAGGTACAGGTACTGCTCGTCGACCGCGAGCGCCAAGGCGATCCCGAGGCCGAGCGGACCCCCGTCGATCGTGCTCTTGCCGACGCGATAGGTGTCGGAGCCCAGAGAGAAGAACACGAAGCCCGAGACCGACGCCTGCACCGCCAGCGCGTACGACCGCTCGGTCACCACCGCTCCCGCGTCGGGCAGATAGCCGTAGAGCGGCTCGTACCCGCCCATCACGGGCGACATGCGCGCGACGATGTCGGGATCGCCGTCGTTGAGCAAGTAGACCTCGGTCGGCAGCACCGCGAGCCGCCAGGGTCGATCGATGTTGGGGCGATACGCGGCGTCGGTGCCGTCGGAGCGAAACGACACGACACCGCCCTCCCGGCCGCCGCGCGCGTCGTCGGTGAGCGTGGCGATCACGCGCGACGACGTCCAGGCGATGCGCACCGGCTTGCGGGCGCTCTTGTCGGAGAAGATCTGGAAGCGGGCCGACGGCGAGCCGTCCTTGGTCTGGCGGATGACCCTCGTCTCGACCTTGGTCGCGTCGTGCGCCGAGAAGAACACGTAGCCGGAGGCGGACGGATCGGCGGTCACCGAGTAGAGGGTCTCGCCGGTCGAGGCCTTCGCGACGATCAGCGGCTGACACCGTCCACCCGCACACGCCCCGCCCAGGCACGAGTGGCCGCAGGCTCCGCAGTTGTCGGGATCGGCGTCGGCACCGGCGGCGTCGCAGGCATCGGCAGCCGTATCGGCGCGGGTGTCGAGCAAGGAGCCGTCGAGCGAATCCGACGACGCGTCGAACGGGTCCGACGTATCGGGCAAGGAGGTGTCGTCGGTGCTGCCGTCGTCCGCGTCGTCGATGGCCGCGTCCTCGCGCAGGCGGAACTCGCCGAGGTCCCCGAGCAGGCTCTCGCAGCCGCTCACCGCGAAGGCGAGGGCGAGCCACCCCGTGACGAGACTCCCCCGATGAAACACCAAGGACGCCAGTCTACCGCGCCTCGAGCCGGCCCGCCCCCACGCAGTCGCCGACGAGCGTGGGCATGACTCTGGAGCTCTCGTTCAGACGCCGCTCTTGCGGAACCGATCGGCGTAGCCGACGTACATCTGCGACGCCCTGTGCGACCAGAAGCGGTCGGACTCGCGCAGGGGACCGCGGACCTTCGCCGGGCTGCCCATGACCACCACCCCGTCGGGGATGACCGAGCCCGGTGGGACGACCGAGCCGGCGGCGATGAGGACGTCGTTCCCGATCACCGCGCCGTCGAGGATGATCGAGCCCATCCCGACGAGCACGCGGTCGCCGATGGTGCAGGCGTGCACGATGGCGCCGTGGCCGACGGTCACCTCGTCGCCGATGCGGGTGCCGACGCGGGCGCCGCGCGAATCGACCCCCTCGAGCGGCGCCTCGTTGGTGATGTGCACCACCGCGTTGTCCTGGATGTTGGTCCGCGCGCCGATCACGATCGCCAGCAGGTCGGCGCGGATCACCGCGCCGAACCAGACGCTCGACTGCTCGCCGATCGTCGCGTTGCCGATGACCGTGGCGGTGGGCGCGAGGTACACGTCGCGCCCGAGGATCGGATGGGCGCCCTCGAACGGGATGACGTGCGCCATGTCACTTCTTGGCGCTGGTCGCCGGCGCCGCGGGCGCGGCGGGCTTCGCGCTCGCCGGCGCCGCGGGCTTCGCGGGCGCGGCCGGCGGCTTCGCCGTCGCG